>NZ_JBFTMV010000048.1:0-350 GCF_056397145.1 Stenotrophomonas sp. 05N423 | reverse complement strand
ATGCCGAGCTGCTCGAGCTGGTGGAAATGGAAGTGCGCGAGCTGCTGAGCAAGTACGACTTCCCGGGCGACGACACCCCGATCGTGCACGGTTCGGCCCGTCTGGCGCTGGAAGGCGACCAGAGCGATATCGGCGTGCCGGCGATCCTGAAGCTGGTCGAGGCGCTGGACAGCTGGATCCCGACCCCGGAGCGTGACGTCGACAAGCCGTTCCTGATGCCGGTGGAAGACGTGTTCTCGATCTCGGGCCGCGGCACCGTGGTGACCGGTCGTATCGAGCGCGGCGTGATCAAGGTCGGCGAAGAAATCGAAATCGTCGGTATCCGTCCGACCCAGAAGACCACAGACCAC
>NZ_JBFTMV010000047.1:0-376 GCF_056397145.1 Stenotrophomonas sp. 05N423 | reverse complement strand
CGTGTAACGCTGCGTGGGCGGACGCGGGATGGCCCAGCCGATCAGCAGACCGACGAGGATCAACGCCGCCGCTGTGCCGATGAGGTAGCGAGGGCGCTTCCCGCGGCTGGTGGCGAACCAGGCGACTACCCGTTCACGAGCTGTCCCGAACGGCCGACTCCGTCCCGTTCCACCGACGATCACGCCGGATCCGTCAGCGAGACGGTACATCGTCGGCGGATCGGGCGCGAGCGGTGGGGAGCCTTCGTCTCGGTGCGCTCGCCCCGGAACAGGTTGGGCGCCTGACGTGGGGAGCGTCCCTTCGGCAGGCTCCGGGCCCGGCGCGGCGGCATCCGCGCGCCGCAGCTCCGTCAGCTGCGCGGCCTCGGCCGGACTC
>NZ_JBFTMV010000046.1:0-398 GCF_056397145.1 Stenotrophomonas sp. 05N423 | reverse complement strand
TTCAAGCCAAGATCGCCGCCGCTGGCGAGCAGGCCATCAGCGCTGTTGTCCAGCAGGCCGTCCACCGTCACCTGCAGCGTGGACGTGCCAGCCGCCTGCACGGTACCGCCGACATTGCGCAGCTCAGCGGCGGTGAGGTGAGTATTGCCTGCCGCGGCCAAGGTGCCCGCGGTGTTGTCGAGCACACCCGATACCGTCAGGCGCGTATTGCTACTGCCGGCCGCCTGCAGCATGCCGGCGCGGTTGTTCACCGTGCCGGCGTCCAGCTGCAGCGCGCCGTTGGTGGCAATGATGCCGTCGGCATTGTCCAACGCGTTGCGCACCTGCACGCGCAGGTCATCCGTGCCGGCTGCGATCAGCTGTCCGCCGGCGGTGGTCAGGTTGCCGGTGGTGACGGC
>NZ_JBFTMV010000045.1:0-402 GCF_056397145.1 Stenotrophomonas sp. 05N423 | reverse complement strand
CAGGTAGTCCTGCATCGCCTTTGACGCCAATTGGTTGGCCGCCGCACCGGCCAGGCCCGACAACGCATCGCTACCGCCCAGTGCGGCAATGGCCGCGCCCACAATGCCGTGCAGGATCACCTTCTCCTTGCTGCCTTCTTCCCATCCCATCTTTTGAGCCAGGTCACCGGCGGCCCGCATCCCCACCTGCCCGGCCACCTGTCCCATCTCCATCCGCTCAGCCACCTTCTGCTGATCGAAGATGTCCTTGAGGCCATCCTGCTGCAGTTCGGTCACGCCACGGGCGATGCCCTCGCCGCTGCCGTCATGCACGATCAAGGTGCCATCGGCAATGCCGGCCTGCGTGGTGCTGCCGGACTTCTCGTGCTGCGGCACGCTGATGTTCGGGCTGACGCTGCCGCC
>NZ_JBFTMV010000044.1:0-410 GCF_056397145.1 Stenotrophomonas sp. 05N423 | reverse complement strand
CGTCCAGACTCAGATCGCCGCCGCTGGCGAGCAGGCCATCAGCGCTGTTGTCCAGCAGGCCGTCCACCGTCACCTGCAGCGTGGACGTGCCGGCCGCCTGCACGGTACCGCCGACATTGCGCAGCTCAGCGGCGGTGAGATGGGTGTTGCCCGCCGCGGCCACGGTGCCCGCAGTGTTGTCGAGCACACCCGACACGCTCAGGCGCGTATCGCCGCTGCCGGCCGCCTGCAGCGTGCCGGCGCGGTTGTTGACCGTGCCGGCGTCCAGCTGCAGCGCGCCGTTGGTGGCAATGATGCCGTCGGCATTGTCCAACGCGTTGCGCACCTGCACGCGCAGGTCATCCGTGCCGGCTGCGATCAGCTGTCCGCCGGCGGTGGTCAGGTTGCCGGTGGTGACGGCTGGTGACGGC
>NZ_JBFTMV010000043.1:0-421 GCF_056397145.1 Stenotrophomonas sp. 05N423 | reverse complement strand
AGGCGGCCGGCACGTCCACGCTGCAGGTGACGGTGGACGGCCTGCTGGACAACAGCGCTGATGGCCTGCTCGCCAGCGGCGGCGACCTGAGTCTGGACGTCACCACGCTCGACAACACGGAGGGGCGCATCGAGCACGCCGGCGACGGCATGCTGTCGATCCAGGCCGGCACTCTTAATGGTTATCGCGGCACGATCGCCAGCAATGGCGCATTGGATCTTCGCGGCGAAACGACGGATCTGACCAACGGTACGGCGGTCGCCCAGCGCATCGCCGTCACCACCGGCAACCTGACCACCGCCGGCGGACAGCTGATCGCAGCCGGCACGGATGACCTGCGCGTGCAGGTGCGCAACGCGTTGGACAATGCCGACGGCATCATTGCCACCAACGGCGCGCTGCAGCTGGACGCCGGCACGGT
>NZ_JBFTMV010000042.1:0-425 GCF_056397145.1 Stenotrophomonas sp. 05N423 | reverse complement strand
TCTTCCACCGGCATCAGGAACGGCTTGTCGACGTCGCGCTCCGGGGTCGGGATCCAGCTGTCCAGCGCCTCGACCAGCTTCAGGATCGCCGGCACGCCGATGTCGCTCTGGTCGCCTTCCAGCGCCAGACGGGCCGAACCATGCACGATCGGGGTGTCGTCGCCCGGGAAGTCGTACTTGCTCAGCAGCTCGCGCACTTCCATTTCCACCAGCTCGAGCAGCTCGGCATCGTCCACCATGTCGGCCTTGTTCAGGAACACGACGATGTACGGCACACCGACCTGACGCGACAGCAGGATGTGCTCGCGGGTCTGCGGCATCGGGCCGTCAGCGGCCGAGCACACCAGGATCGCGCCGTCCATCTGCGCCGCACCGGTGATCATGTTCTTGACGTAGTCGGCGTGGCCCGGGCAGTCAACGTGGGC
>NZ_JBFTMV010000041.1:0-433 GCF_056397145.1 Stenotrophomonas sp. 05N423 | reverse complement strand
CTTCCCAAAATTTGAATCACGCCGTATAGTTCCGCTCCTTCGCAGCCGGCCCCGGTTGGCAGCGAAGGAAGAAGTTGGAGTCACCCTCATCGAGGTGTTGACGGCAACGAAAAGGCTGCCATAATAGGCGGCTCGCTTCGACGAAAGGCCTTCGGGTTTGGGATTGAGGCAGCGGAGTCCACTTCGAAACGAGGTGTTGACGAAGCGGAAAGGCCGGCTATAATGGGCGGCTCGCTCGGACGGAAACGTCGGGCACTGGGAATTGGCGCTGAGGCCACTTTCCGAGTTCTTTGAAAGTATGCGCAGGTATCTTGTGAAGGCGCCTGCAGGAGTGGATGACTGTCCATCTTGCAGACGTTTGATCAAGCAATGAGTAGTTTGTAAAGCAAGCGAAACGTTGCCAGTGGTTGAACATCTGCAGCTAAGAGTATTT
>NZ_JBFTMV010000040.1:0-436 GCF_056397145.1 Stenotrophomonas sp. 05N423 | reverse complement strand
CCTCTAGACGATGGGGACGCGTAACTTCATCAAGTTTTTTTCGGCTATCCGGACGGCCTAATGTCCGGATTTGGTGGAGCCAAGCGGGATCGAACCGCTGACCTCCTGCATGCCATGCAGGCGCTCTCCCAGCTGAGCTATGGCCCCGTATCCAAATTTTCGAGCGCGGAATGATACCGGACTCTTTGTTGGAGTGGAAGCTTTTTCTTCTTCCTCATTGCCTGTTGGGCAGGCAGCTTCTCCAACAAAAAAGACCCTCGACAATCCGGGTCTTTGTTTTCGATGAATGGCGTCCCCACGGGGATTCGAACCCCGGTCGCCACCGTGAAAGGGTGATGTCCTAGGCCTCTAGACGATGGGGACGCGTAACTTCATCAAGTTTTTTTCGGCTATCCGGACGGCCTAATGTCCGGATTTGGTGGAGCCAAGCGGGATC
>NZ_JBFTMV010000039.1:0-440 GCF_056397145.1 Stenotrophomonas sp. 05N423 | reverse complement strand
CGCCGTTTACTGGGGCTTAAATTCTCAGCTTCGCCTTGCGGCTAACCGGTCCTCTTAACCTTCCAGCACCGGGCAGGAGTCAGTCCGTATACATCGTCTTGCGACTTCGCACGGACCTGTGTTTTTAGTAAACAGTCGCTTCCCCCTGGTCTCTGCGGCCCCTGCACGCTCCGGACAGCAAGTGTCCATCACGATGGGGGCCCCCCTTCTCCCGAAGTTACGGGGGCATTTTGCCGAGTTCCTTAACCATAATTCTCTCGATCGCCTTAGTATTCTCTACCTGATCACCTGTGTCGGTTTGGGGTACGGGCGGCTAAAACCTCGCGTCGATGCTTTTCTCGGCAGCATAGGATCACCAAATCCCCCCATACGGGGGTCCCATCGGGTCTCAGGCATCATGAACGGCGGATTTGCCTACCGTTCGCCCTACATCCTTAGAC
>NZ_JBFTMV010000038.1:0-454 GCF_056397145.1 Stenotrophomonas sp. 05N423 | reverse complement strand
GAAACCAGCCATCGCAGGGACGGTGGCCGCCAGCCGACGGGACTCCGTTGGCCGGGCGGCCACCGTTTTTGCGTTTCCTGCCGGGAGGTCATTCGGAGCGCCAGTGCTGCGCCTTCAGGGGCTCAGCGAACGTGCACAATCTGCACTGCCCGATCCGCTGCCCGATGTGCACTGTGTCCCCGACGTTTGCAGAGGAACCCCGGCGCAAGTGTGCGGCCAGGACGTGCGGCCCGCTCGTGCCCAGGGCTATGACTACGTGATTGCCGGCGAGGGCGCCCGCGTCGCCTTGAAAGCGCCGTGCCTGGCCCGCCATGTACGTGCACTACTGGAAGCGGCTGCTTCTGAGAACTGCGAGGTAGTAGGTGATGGCCATCAGGGAAGTCGTGGCCAGCATGGCGGTGCCCATGGCGATGGCGGTAGCGCCTGCCAAGGAGACCAGCGGGCCCATGAGGGC
>NZ_JBFTMV010000037.1:0-458 GCF_056397145.1 Stenotrophomonas sp. 05N423 | reverse complement strand
GACCAGAGCGCGGGGATCGATGCGGCCGTCGGCACCGGCGGCGGGCAGATCAGCGCCAACTACAACCAGAGCAGGATCGACAGCACCTATACCAGCGTGAAGGAGCAGGCCGGCATCCAGGCCGGGGAAGGCGGCTTCGACATCCGGGTGGGTGGGCACACGCAGCTGGATGGCGCGGCCATCGCCTCGACGGCAGACGCCTCACTCAACCGCCTGGAAACCGGCAGCCTGGGCTGGAGCGACCTGCACAACGAAGCCGAGTACACGGCCAGCAGCGTTGGCGGAAGCGTCAGCGGCGGCACCGGTGGCGGCAGCGTCAGCCCGAACATCAGCGTGCCGCAGCACGAGAAGTCCGGCAGCACCACGCAGGCCGGCATTGCCGATGGCACCTTGATCGTGCATGACGGCAGCGGCGAGGGCATCGCCCGTGGCGTGACCGAACTGCAGCAGGATGGTGG
>NZ_JBFTMV010000036.1:0-458 GCF_056397145.1 Stenotrophomonas sp. 05N423 | reverse complement strand
CCATCCTGCTGCAGTTCGGTCACGCCACGGGCGATGCCCTCGCCGCTGCCGTCATGCACGATCAAGGTGCCATCGGCAATGCCGGCCTGCGTGGTGCTGCCGGACTTCTCGTGCTGCGGCACGCTGATGTTCGGGCTGACGCTGCCGCCCCCCGTGCCGCCGCTGACGCTTCCGCCAACGCTGCTGGCCGTGTACTCGGCTTCGTTGTGCAGGTCGCTCCAGCCCAGGCTGCCGGTTTCCAGCCGGTTGCGTGACGGGTCCGCCGTTGAGGCAATCGCCGCGCCATCCAGCTGCGTGTGCCCGCCCACGCGGATGTCGAAGCCGCCTTCCCCGGCCTGGATGCCGGCCTGCTCCTTCACGCTGGTATAGGTGCTGTCGATCCTGCTCTGGTTGTAGTTGGCGCTGATCTGCCCGCCGCCGGTGCCGACGGCCGCATCGATCCCCGCGCTCTGGTCCTT
>NZ_JBFTMV010000035.1:0-492 GCF_056397145.1 Stenotrophomonas sp. 05N423 | reverse complement strand
GTACTGCTGGCCCTGCTGATCACCCGCAGCCTGACCCGCCCGCTGGCCAGTGCGGTGGGCGTGGCCAACGGCATCGCCGGTGGACGCCTGGACAACAGCATCGACGTGTCCGGCAAGGATGAAGTCGCCGACCTGCTGCGCGCCATGCAACACATGCAGCGCCAGGTGCAGTCGGTCATCGCCGCGCAGGGCGAGATGGCGCTGCGCCATGATGAAGGCAGCCTCAACTACCGCATCGATGCGTCCGGCTTTGCCGGCGACTACGGCCGTATGGTGAGGGAGACCAATGCACTGGTCGGCTCGCACGTGCAGGTACAGCAACGCCTGATCGAGGTGATGAAGTACTACGCGCGCGGCGACCTGTCGGTGGACATGGACCGCCTGCCCGGCGAGAAGGCCGCCATCACCCAGGCCATGGACGAAACCAAGGCCAGCCTGTCGGCGATCAATGCCGAGATCAAGCGCCTGGCTACCGCCGCGGCGGCGGGCGAT
>NZ_JBFTMV010000034.1:0-492 GCF_056397145.1 Stenotrophomonas sp. 05N423 | reverse complement strand
GTACTGCTGGCCCTGCTGATCACCCGCAGCCTGACCCGCCCGCTGGCCAGTGCGGTGGGCGTGGCCAACGGCATCGCCGGTGGACGCCTGGACAACAGCATCGACGTGTCCGGCAAGGATGAAGTCGCCGACCTGCTGCGCGCCATGCAGCACATGCAGCGCCAGGTGCAATCGGTCATCGCCGCGCAGGGCGAGATGGCCCGGCAGCATGATGCCGGCACCATCAGCTACCGCATCGATGCATCGTCTTTTGCCGGCGACTACCGGCGCATGATCGAGGAAAGCAATGCGCTGGTGGGCCAGCACATCGGCGTGAAACTGCGGATCATCGACGTGATGAGGCACTACGCGCGCGGCGACCTGTCGGTGGACATGGACCGCCTGCCCGGCGAGAAGGCCGCCATCACCCAGGCCATGGACGAAACCAAGGCCAGCCTGTCGGCGATCAATGCCGAGATCAAGCGCCTGGCTACCGCCGCGGCGGCGGGCGAT
>NZ_JBFTMV010000033.1:0-527 GCF_056397145.1 Stenotrophomonas sp. 05N423 | reverse complement strand
GACGTCGACAAGCCGTTCCTGATGCCGGTGGAAGACGTGTTCTCGATCTCGGGCCGCGGCACCGTGGTGACCGGTCGTATCGAGCGCGGCGTGATCAAGGTCGGCGAAGAAATCGAAATCGTCGGTATCCGTCCGACCCAGAAGACCACCGTGACCGGCGTGGAAATGTTCCGCAAGCTGCTGGACCAGGGCCAGGCGGGCGACAACGCGGGCCTGCTGCTGCGCGGCACCAAGCGTGACGACGTGGAGCGCGGCCAGGTTCTGGCCAAGCCGGGTTCGATCACCCCGCACACCGAGTTCGAAGCCGAGGTGTACGTGCTGTCGAAGGACGAAGGTGGCCGTCACACCCCGTTCTTCAAGGGCTACCGTCCGCAGTTCTACTTCCGCACCACCGACATCACCGGCGCCGTGCAGCTGCCGGAAGGCGTCGAGATGGTGATGCCGGGCGACAACGTGAAGATGTCGGTCACGCTGATCAACCCGGTGGCGATGGACGAAGGCCTGCGCTTCGCGATCCGCGAAGGCGG
>NZ_JBFTMV010000032.1:0-539 GCF_056397145.1 Stenotrophomonas sp. 05N423 | reverse complement strand
GCCCACGTTGACTGCCCGGGCCACGCCGACTACGTCAAGAACATGATCACCGGTGCGGCGCAGATGGATGGCGCGATCCTGGTGTGCTCGGCCGCTGACGGCCCGATGCCGCAGACCCGCGAGCACATCCTGCTGTCGCGTCAGGTCGGCGTGCCGTACATCGTCGTGTTCCTGAACAAGGCCGACATGGTGGACGACGCCGAGCTGCTCGAGCTGGTGGAAATGGAAGTGCGCGAGCTGCTGAGCAAGTACGACTTCCCGGGCGACGACACCCCGATCGTGCACGGTTCGGCCCGTCTGGCGCTGGAAGGCGACCAGAGCGAYATCGGCGTGCCGGCGATCCTGAAGCTGGTCGAGGCGCTGGACAGCTGGATCCCGACCCCGGAGCGYGACGTCGACAAGCCGTTCCTGATGCCGGTGGAAGACGTGTTCTCGATCTCGGGCCGCGGCACCGTGGTGACCGGTCGTATCGAGCGCGGCGTGATCAAGGTCGGCGAAGAAATCGAAATCGTCGGTATCCGTCCGACCCAGAAGACCAC
>NZ_JBFTMV010000031.1:0-605 GCF_056397145.1 Stenotrophomonas sp. 05N423 | reverse complement strand
CCTCTAGACGATGGGGACGCGTAACTTCATCAAGTTTTTTTCGGCTATCCGGACGGCCTAATGTCCGGATTTGGTGGAGCCAAGCGGGATCGAACCGCTGACCTCCTGCATGCCATGCAGGCGCTCTCCCAGCTGAGCTATGGCCCCGTTGTTGCCGAGAAAGAAATGATAGCCCGGCTTTTCGGGCCGAGCAARCCATTTGTGAAAAAAAATCTTCACATGCCTGCTGGGCCCTCTACGGACATGGATGCATGGCATTTTCCGGCAGGCTTGCACTGGCTTCACCGATGGTTCTGGTCACTCGCTTCCTCCAGGCTTGGACGTCACGGAATGGAGCAAGGTGGCCTCGGATGGTGAAGGTTCTCTCTCTTTTTCTTCTGCTTGCGGCCGGCGTACCAGCGCCTGCCGAAACGCAGGTGTTCAAGTGCATGGAGCAAGGGCTGACGTCCTATCAGTCGATGCCCTGCAATGGTGCAACCGTAAGGGTGTGGCGTGTGCTTCCGCAGGCATCGATCGAGCCGAGTGCGACGGCAGGAACGCGGAAGCCGGCGCGCGCCGGATGGAGGGGCGGCCATTCCGGCGTGGGTTCCGGCCGGAATGGCCGC
>NZ_JBFTMV010000030.1:0-624 GCF_056397145.1 Stenotrophomonas sp. 05N423 | reverse complement strand
CAGATACCAACTGGCCGCGCCGATGACGCCCAGTTGCCCGTGCTCGACCAGCTTCACGGGGATGCGCTGCAGCGCCTTGGTCATGGGCCCCTTGTTGAGGAAGCGTTCGACGAAGGTGCTGCCGATGAGGAACTGGCCGAGCTTGGGCAGGATGCCGCCGGCCAGGTAGATGCCGCCCTGCACGCCGTAGAGCAGGGCCATGTCGCCGATGGTGGAACCGAGGATTCCGCAGAACAGCTGCAGTGTTTCGACCGCGAGCGGGTCGCTGGCGTCGCAGGCGGCGGCGCTGACGGCATCGGGGGTGGCGTGGACGGGCGCGGTGCCGCGCACGGCGCACAGGGCGTTGTAGAGGTTGAGCAGGCCGGGGCCGGACAGCGCGCCATGTTCGATGGAGACATGGCTGCGGTTGCGCAGCATCTGCTGCAGCACGGCCATTTCCAGYTCGGTGCTGGCGGCCAGCGAGGCCTGTCCGGCTTCGGTGGCGAGCACGACGGAGCGGTCGCCGACGGGAATCCAGACGGCGGCGCCCAGGCCGGTGCCGGGCCCGACGATGAGGGTGGGGCCGCGCGGCGCTTCGGCCGGGCCGGTGAGCTGGAGGACCTGGCTGCCGTCGATGTGGGCGGC
>NZ_JBFTMV010000029.1:0-665 GCF_056397145.1 Stenotrophomonas sp. 05N423 | reverse complement strand
AGCGTGGTGACGTCCAGACTCAGGTCGCCGCCGCTGGCGAGCAGGCCATCAGCGCTGTTGTCCAGCAGGCCGTCCACCGTCACCTGCAGCGTGGACGTGCCGGCCGCCTGCACGGTACCGCCGACATTGCGCAGCTCAGCGGCGGTGAGGTGAGTATTGCCCGCCGCGGCCAGGGTGCCCGCAGTGTTGTCGAGCACACCCGACACGCTCAGGCGCGTATCGCCGCTGCCAGCCGCCTGCAGCGTGCCGGCGCGGTTGTTGACCGCGCCCGCATCCAGTTGCAGTGCGCCGTTGGTGGCGACCGTACCGCCGTGGTTGTCCAGCGTGCCACGCACCTGCAGGCGCAGGTCATCCGTGCCGGCCGCGATCAGCTGTCCGCCGGCGGTGGTCAGGTTGCCGGTGGCGACGGCGATGCGCTGGGCGACCGTCGTACCGTTGGTCAGATCCGTCGTTTCGCCGCGAAGATCCAATGCGCCATTGCTGGCGATCGTGCCGCGCCGGCCGTTGAGGGTGTCAGCACGGATCGACAATGCGCCGTCGCCGGCGTGTTCGATGCGGCCGTCCGTATTCCCAAGCGTACGGGCATTCAAGCCAAGATCGCCGCCGCTGGCGAGCAGGCCATCAGCGCTGTTGTCCAGCAGGCCGTCCACCGTCACCTGCAGCGT
>NZ_JBFTMV010000028.1:0-701 GCF_056397145.1 Stenotrophomonas sp. 05N423 | reverse complement strand
AGGCGGCCGGCACGTCCACGCTGCAGGTGACGGTGGACGGCCTGCTGGACAACAGCGCTGATGGCCTGCTCGCCAGCGGCGGCGAYCTGAGTCTGGAMGYSRCCACGCTCGACAACACGGAGGGGCGCATCGAGCACGCCGGCGACGGCGCATTGTCGATCCGTGCCGACACCCTCAACGGCCGGCGTGGCACGATCGCCAGCAATGGCGCATTGGACCTTCGCGGCGAAACGACGGATCTGACCAACGGTACGACGGTCGCCCAGCGCATCGCCGTCACCACCGGCAACCTGACCACCGCCGGCGGACAGCTGATCGCAGCCGGCACGGATGACCTGCGCGTGCAGGTGCGCAACGCGTTGGACAATGCCGACGGCATCATTGCCACCAACGGCRCGCTGCAGCTGGACGCCGGCACGGTGAACAACCGCGCCGGCACGCTGCAGGCGGCCGGCAGCGGCGATACGCGCCTGAGCGTGTCGGGTGTGCTCGACAACACTGCGGGCACCGTGGCCGCGGCGGGCAATACCCACCTCACCGCCGCTGAGCTGCGCAATGTCGGCGGTGCCGTGCAGGCGGCCGGCACGTCCACGCTGCAGGTGACGGTGGACGGCCTGCTGGACAACAGCGCTGATGGCCTGCTCGCCAGCGGCGGCGAYCTGAGTCTGGAMGYSRCCACGCTCGACAACACGGAGGGGCGC
>NZ_JBFTMV010000027.1:0-752 GCF_056397145.1 Stenotrophomonas sp. 05N423 | reverse complement strand
TGCGCGGCAGCTCGCCCATGTCGGCGTCGAGCTTTTCCAGCAGGTCCGGCGAGATGGTCAGGCGGTCGCAGCCGGCCAGCGCCTCGATCTGTGCGGTCGAGCGGAACGAGGCGCCCATCACCACGGTGGACGAGCCGCGGCGCTTGAACTCGGCATACACGCCGCGCACGAACTGCACGCCCGGGTCTTCRTCGATGGTGGCCGGGGTCTGGCCGTTGGCCACGTACCAGTCSAGGATGCGGCCAACGAACGGCGAGATCAGGAAYGCGCCGGCTTCCGAGCAGGCCAGCGCCTGGGTCGGGTTGAAGATCAGGGTCAGGTTGCAGTCGATGCCTTCGGCCTGCAGCACGCGCGTGGCTTCCACGCCGGCCCAGGTGGCGGCGATCTTGATCAGCACCTTGCYGCGCGGCACGCCGGCCGCTTCGTACATGGCGATGAACTGGCGSGCCTTGGCGATGGTSGCKKCGGTGTCGTGGGCCTGGTCGGCATCGACCTCGGTGGAGACGCGGCCYGGCACCAGYTCGGCCAGCATSGTGCCCACGCCGATGGTCAGGCGGTCGACCACGGCCTTGGCGACCTCGGCGCGGTCGCCGGCCTGGRCGCGGCCCCATTCCAGCTCGCGCTCGATCAGCCCGGCGTAGACCGGCAGGTCGAGCGCCTTCTTCACCAGCGTCGGGTTGGTGGTGCAGTCGACGGGGCGCAGGCGCTTGATGGCGTCGTAATCGCCGGTGTCGGCGACGACGACGGACAGT
>NZ_JBFTMV010000026.1:0-1063 GCF_056397145.1 Stenotrophomonas sp. 05N423 | reverse complement strand
GTGGCTTCCTCCACCAGTGCGGCGTTCTGCTGGGTGGCTTCGTCCATCTGCACCACGGTCTGGTTGACCTGCTCGATGCCGGCGCTCTGTTCCTGCGAGGCGGACGAGATCTCGGCCATGATGTCGGTCACGCGCTGCACCGAGCTGACGATCTCGCCCATGGTGGCGCCGGCCTGGTGCACCAGCGCAGAGCCTTCGGACACCTTGCCGACCGAATCCCCGATCAGGTCCTTGATCTCCTTGGCGGCACCGGCCGAGCGCTGGGCCAGCGTACGCACCTCCGAAGCGACCACGGCGAAGCCACGGCCCTGCTCGCCGGCACGCGCGGCTTCCACTGCCGCGTTCAGGGCCAGGATGTTGGTCTGGAAGGCGATGCCATCGATGACGCTGATGATGTCGGCGATCTTCTTGGACGAGGCTTCGATGGCCGACATGGTGGTGACCACCTGGCTGACCACGTCGCCGCCCTGCGAAGCGACACCGGCCGCGCCCTGTGCCAACTGGTTGGCCTGGCGGGCGTGCTCGGCGTTCTGGCGCACGGTGGAGGTCAGTTCCTCCATCGAGGCGGCGGTCTCCTCCAGATTGGCCGCCTGCTGCTCGGTACGACGCGACAGGTCGTTGTTGCCGGTGGCGATCTCAGAGGCGGCCAGGTTGATGCTGGACGCCGCCTGCTGGATGCGGCCGATGATCGAGGTCAGCTGGCCGACGGTGGCGTTGGCGTCGTCGCGCATCTTGGCGAACACGCCGTGGAAGTCGCCATGCATGCGCACGGTCAGGTCGCCCTCGGCGATGGCGTGCAGCAGGGCGGAGACTTCGGAGAGATTGCCGTCGGTGGTTTCCATCAGGCGGTTGAGGCCGGCCACCATGTCGCGGAAGTCGTGCTCGAAGCGGCCTTCGTCGCCGCGCAGGCTGAAATCGCCCGCCGCCGCGGCGGTAGCCAGGCGCTTGATCTCGGCATTGATCGCCGACAGGCTGGCCTTGGTTTCGTCCATGGCCTGGGTGATGGCGGCCTTCTCGCCGGGCAGGCGGTCCATGTCCACCGACAGGTCGCCGCGCGCGTAGT
>NZ_JBFTMV010000025.1:0-1422 GCF_056397145.1 Stenotrophomonas sp. 05N423 | reverse complement strand
TCGACGAGCAGCGCAAGAAGAAGGGGCTGTTCTCCAGCAAGACCACCACCACCCATGACGAGTGGCACGAAAGCCTGGCTGTCGGCACCACGCTCAGCGGCGAGAGCGTGCAGATCGCCGCCGGCCGCGACCTCACCGCGCAGGGCGCGCAGATCGCCGGCACCGGCGACGTACTGTTGGCCGCCGGCCGCGACCTGACGCTGACGACGGCCGAGAACACCTACTCCGAATCGCACGACAAGACGGTCAAGAAGTCGGGGTTGTTCTCTGGCGGTGGCATTGGTTTCACCATCGGCAAGCAGCGGGCCGATACCACGGCCGACATCACCGACATCACCCACACCGGCACGCTGGTGGGCTCGACCTCCGGCCGCATGGACATCGTGGCCGGACGCGACGTGGGCATCACCGGCAGCGACGTGCTGAGCCAGGCGGGCATCGGCATCGTGGGCCAGAACGTGACGATCGAAGCGGCGCAGGACAGCAGCCACACCGTCGAGACGCAGAAGTTCCGGCAGTCGGGCATCAACGTCAGCCTGAAGGGCGGAGCGGTGGACACCGCCATGGCGGTAAAGAACAGCGTGGACCGTGCCGGACAGGTGCAGGACGACCGGTTGGCGGCACTGCACCTGGCGCAGGCTGGGCAGACGCTGCTCTCGGGCGGGCAAGCGGGCCTGAACAGCCTCAAGGGCGCCGGCGACCAGTTCGATGCCCTTGCCAACACCACCGACACCAAAGCCACGGGCAACAACGGCCTGAGCCTGCGTATCGGCATCGGCGCCAGCAAGAGCTCAAGCTCGGTGGAATACAACGCCACCACCGCCGCTGGCAGCCGCATCGCCAGCGAAGGCGACATAGCGATCCACGCTACCGGTGATGGCAAGGGTAACGGCGGCGACCTCACCGTCACCGGCAGCCGCATCGAAGGCGACAACGTGACGCTGGCGGCGGCCAACGACCTGGTGCTGAAGGCCCAGCAGGAAACGCGCGAGCAGGTCGAGCGCAACAAGGCCAGCAGTGGCGAGGTCGGCGTGACCCTCGGCAGCGAGGCGGGCATCGGCGTCTACGTCAGCGCCAGCGCGGCCAAGGGCAAGGGCGACGGCAGCGGCACCACCCACGCCGAAACCACGGTGGAAGCGGCCAACACCCTCACCCTGGTCAGCGGCCGCGACACCACGCTGGAAGGAGCGCAGGCCAAGGGCGAAACCGTCATAGCGGACATCGGCCGCAACCTGACGCTGACCAGCCAGCAGGACACGAACGACTACAGGCGCAAGGACCAGAGCGCGGGGATCGATGCGGCCGTCGGCACCGGCGGCGGGCAGATCAGCGCCAACTACAACCAGAGCAGGATCGACAGCACCTATACCAGCGTGAAGGAGCAGGCCGGCATCCAGGCCGGGGAAGGCGGCTTCGACAACA
>NZ_JBFTMV010000024.1:0-2163 GCF_056397145.1 Stenotrophomonas sp. 05N423 | reverse complement strand
CGATGATGTCGCTGACTTCCTTCTCCACCTGCACCTCGAGGGTACGGTCGTCCCACTCGACCACGTAGCCGATGCGCTTGCCGTCGGCATCGGCCACCGGATTGATGATCTGCCGCATCACGTGCCCGCCGACGCTGATCTGCGCGCGGTGGGTGCCGCGCAGTTCGCCCAGCAGCTTGCGCTGGTGCGGCGGATGCTTGTGGAAGATGTCGATGTTGCTGCCGATCAGCGTCTTCATATCGAAGTTCGGCAGGTCGCGGCGCAGGTCCTGTTCGGCCTTGCCCAGCATCTCCATCAGCGGACGGTTGGTGTAGATGATGTTGAGGTCGGCGTCGGCGATCATCACGCTGGTGGTGACGTCGTCCAGCGCGGTGCGGATGCGCAGGTCCTCGGCGGCGCGCGCCCGGTCCTGTTCGGCGCGGGTGCGGAGCTGGCCGACCATCTCGCCGATGGCGGTGTACATCTGCCCGATCTCGTCGCGCGAATGATGGTCCACACGCACGTCCAGTTCGCCGTGCGAGACCGCCTGGATCGCGCCCAGCGCGCCGGAGAGCGGGCGCAGGATGGAGCGGGCGATCAGCCAGCACGGCAGCAGTGCCGACAGCAGCACCAGCACGCCGGCCAGGATCAGTACCTTGCTGAAGCTCCAGGCGCGCGCGGCGATGTCGTCGGTGTACTCGCCGCTGCCGATGATCCAGCCCCAGCGCTTGTGCAGGCCGACGTAGGAGATCTTCTGCACCGCGCCGTCGACGCCGGGCTTGGGCCAGGTGTAGTCGAGGAAGCCGCCGCCATCCTGCTGCCCGAGCCTGACCATCTCGACGAAGATCTTCTTGCCGTCGGCGCTGGTGGTGTCGCTGAGATCCTTGCCGTTCAACGCGGTCTGGTAGGGATGCATCAGCATGGTGGGGTGTTCGTCGTTCACCCACAGGTAGTCGCTGCCGTTGGCGCTGCGCAGCGATTCGATGGCCGCCAGTGCCTGCTGCCGGGCTTCCTCGTCGCTCAGCTCGCCGGCGGCGGCGCGGTCGGCGTAGCGGTTGGCCAGCGCCAGCGCCGCTTCCACCCGGGTATGCAGGGCGTTGCGCTCGTTCTGGACCAGCTCGTCGTGGTTGCGCCGGGCGGTGACCAGGCACAGGGCGACGATGCCGGTCGCCAGGATGGCGAGCATCAGCATGAATTTCCGGCGCAGCGGCAGATCGCTGAAGAACCGCAGGGCTGAGTGGGTGTTCATACGGTTTTTTCCTTTTCCGTCACCATGCATGGAAGGGTTGGCCCTGCGTCCTTGGACCACGAAACGGTCAGCTGTCTTCCCGCGTTATCGGCGCTGCTTCGCCCGGCTGCAGGGGCCGCGGCCGGGGCATGCCGTTTCCATGACGGGATGCTGGATTGCAGCTGGATCGGCATCACGGCACGGGACTCCGACGGGGTGGCGCGCTTCCGGCGACAGCTCCGGCCTGCGTTGCCGCTGCATCCACCGACGGGTCCTGCCGGCCAGGACCCGTCGGTGCTGGATCAGAACTCCTGCCAGTCGCCGCCGTCGGCCAGCGCAGCATCGACCTTGCGCGGGGCGACAGGCGCCGGGCGCCGGGGTGCGGGGGGAGTCCGGGCATCGTCGCGCCGGGGCGCCGGCTGCGCGGCGACGGGAGCCGGGGCGGGGGAGGCGGGGATTGCCACGTCGTCGATGCGGAACAGGGCGACCGCCGCTGCCAGGTGATTGGCCTGCTCCTCCATCGAACGCGCCGCAGCGGTGGCTTCCTCCACCAGCGCGGCGTTCTGCTGGGTGGTCTCGTCCATCTGCATCACGGTCTGGTTGACCTGCTCGATGCCGGCACTCTGTTCCTGCGAGGCGGCGGAGATCTCGGCCATGATGTCGGTCACGCGCTGCACCGATGTCACGATCTCGCCCATGGTGGTGCCGGCCTGGTGCACCAGTTGCGAACCTTCGGACACCTTGTCGACCGAGGTCTCGATCAGCCCCTTGATCTCCTTGGCGGCACCGGCCGAGCGCTGGGCCAGCGTACGCACCTCGCTTGCCACCACCGCGAAGCCGCGTCCCTGTTCACCGGCACGCGCGGCTTCCACCGCCGCGTTCAGGGCCAGGATGTTGGTCTGGAAGGCGATGCCGTCGATGACGCTGATGATGTCGGCGATCTTCTTCGACGAGGC
>NZ_JBFTMV010000023.1:0-2624 GCF_056397145.1 Stenotrophomonas sp. 05N423 | reverse complement strand
GCTCGGTGCAGCGCGTGACCGACATCATGGCCGAGATCTCGTCCGCCTCGCAGGAACAGAGCGCCGGCATCGAGCAGGTCAACCAGACCGTGGTGCAGATGGACGAAGCCACCCAGCAGAACGCCGCACTGGTGGAGGAAGCCACTGCCGCCGCGCGCGCGATGGAGGAACAGGCCACCCAGCTGGCCGAGGCGGTATCGGTGTTCCGCACCGGCAATGCCAGCGCCGCCAGCCGCCCAGCCAATCGCCCCCTGCCCCGCCCTGTCGCCACGCCCCGCGCCCCGGCCCCGAAGCTGGCGCCGGCCCCGCGCCCGATCGAATCGGCGATGGTCGCCGATGCCGGCGACTGGCAGGAGTTCTAGGCACGATCGCGTGAAAAGCCGCCGCCGGCCCCGATCAGGGCCGGCGGCCTGACAGGAACTTCCCGACGGACGGTAGGGCCGGCCCTCAAGAACCGCCGCCACCGACCGATGAAGCAGGGGATTCCGTCCTCATCGGTCCATCCATGTCCGCTTCGTCACACCGTTCCTCGTCCAGCGAACGCAAGAGCAGCGTCGCCACCCGCCTGATGCTGGGCATCGCCCTGATCGCCCTGGCCGCATTCGGCCTCACCGCCGCCATCAGCTACTGGAAAAGCAGCCGTGCCCTGCTGGCCTCCTCGCAGGCCACGCTGGAGAACCTGGCCCGTCTCGAAGCCCAGAACCTGGCCGCCGAGATGAGCCAGACCTACGACACGGTGCAGACCCTGGCCGAAAACCTGGTTACCCAGCGCGGGCAGATCAGCCGTGCCACCGTCTCACAGACGTTCAGGCAGCAGATGGAACTGCACCCCGAGCGTGCCGGCATGTGCGTCCTGTGGGAGCCGGACGCATTCGACGGCAAGGACGCGCAGTTCATCGACGCTCCAGAGCATGACGCCACCGGACGCGCCATGAGCTATTGGGCTCGGGTTGGCGGCGAACTGGTCACCGAGCCGTTGCGCGACTACGAAGACCCCAAACTCGGCGCCTGGTACGTCACCCCCAGGACGCTGAAGAAGCCGGTCATCATCGAGCCGTATCCCTACGAGGTCGGTGGCAAGACCCTGATGCTGACCACCATCGCCATTCCGATCATGGACGGCGACAAGGTACTGGGCGTGGTCACCTCCGACTTCGAGCTTTCGGCCCTGCAGGAACGCATCGCCCAGCTGCGCCCGATGGGTGAAGGCCGCGCCGAGCTGCTGTCGCCGATGGGCATGGTCGTGGCCTCGCCGGACGCGGCCAACGTCGGCAAGACCCGCGACGACGCCACCGCCAAGGCGATCCTGGCCGCCGTCGCCGAGGACAAGCTCTACAGCGACTTCAAGGCCGACGAAGGCGGCATGGTGGAGGTCTATGCGCCGCTGCGCGTGGGCAAGAGCAACCGCCGCTTCGCGCTGGGCGTGATGGTGCCGCGCGACCTGCTCACCGCGCAGGCACGCTCGCTGCTCAGCCTGGTGGCGCTGGTCGGCCTGCTGGCCGCCGCCTCGCTCTGCGCTGGCCTGTGGCTGCTGCTGCGCGCGATGGTGCTGCGCCCGCTGGGCGACGCCGTACGCGTTTCCGGCGACGTCGCCCAAGGCCGGCTGGATACCGCCATCCCCGAGCGCCGGAACGACGAACTGGGCCAGCTGCTGCGTGCGCAGTCGCACATGCGCGAGCAGATCAGGACGGTCATCCACGCCCAGGGCGAAATGGCTGCGCGCCACGACGAGGGCAACATCAGCCACCGCATCGACGCCTCCCGCTTCCCCGGCGACTACGGGGTAATGGTCGCCGGCACCAACCAGCTGGTGTCCAGCCATCTGGACGTGACCCAGCGCATCGTCGAAGTGATGCAGCGCTACGCGCGCGGCGACCTGTCGGTGGACATGGACCGCCTGCCCGGCGAAAAGGCCGCCATCACCCGCGCCATGGACGAAACCAAGGCCAGCCTTTCGGCGATCAATGCCGAGATCAAGCGCCTGGCCGGCGCCGCGGCGGCGGGCGATTTCACCCTGCGTGGCGACGAAGGCCGCTTTGAGCACGACTTCCGCGACATGGTGGCCGGCCTCAACCGCCTGATGGAAACCACTGACGGCAATCTGTCCGAAGTCTCCGCCCTGCTGCAGGCCATCGCCCGCGGCGACCTCACCGCGCGCATGCACGGCGATTTCCACGGCGTGTTCGCCCGGATGCGCGATGATGCCAATGCCACGGTGGCCCAGCTGACCTCGATCGTCGGCCGCATCCAGCAGTCGGCCGGCAGCATCAACCTGGCCGCGTCGGAGATCGCCACCGGCAACAATGACCTGTCGCGCCGCACCGAGCAGCAGGCGGCCAATCTGGAAGAGACCGCCGCCTCGATGGAGGAACTGACCTCCACCGTGCGCCAGAACGCCGAGCACGCCCGCCAGGCCAACCAGCTCGCCCAGGGCGCCGCCGGCGTGGCCTCGCAGGGGGGCCAGGTGGTCAGCCAGGTGGTCACCACCATGTCGGCCATCGAGGCCTCGTCGAAGAAGATCGCCGACATCATCAGCGTCATCGACGGCATCGCCTTCCAGACCAACATCCTGGCCCTGAACGCGGCGGTGGAAGCCGCGCGTGCCGGTGAACAGGGACGCACGC
>NZ_JBFTMV010000022.1:0-2807 GCF_056397145.1 Stenotrophomonas sp. 05N423 | reverse complement strand
TGGGATGGGAAGAAGGCAGCAAGGAGAAGGTGATCCTGCACGGCATTGTGGGCGCGGCCATTGCCGCACTGGGCGGTAGCGATGCGTTGTCGGGCCTGGCCGGTGCGGCGGCCAACCAATTGGCGTCAAAGGCGATGCAGGACTACCTGAAGAACGAAGGGATTGACCCCGATTCACCGACTGGCAAGGCCCTGATGGAGTTGGGCAGCGTGGCGGTAGGCGCTGTCGTCGGCGGAGGAAGTGGCGCGGCGTCTGCGTTGGCTGGGGAGCAGTTCAATCGGCAGTTGCATCCGGAAGAGCTGCACTATCTGGCAGACAAGGCGGAGGAATTCGCAGACATTATCTATGGTTGTGCCGATCAATGTTCAGATGAGCAAATTGCAGATGCAAAGGGTCGCTTGATCCGTGAAGCCTATGCTCGCGTGGATGGTATCGCTAGTTCAAAGTATGAATATGACTCGCTGGCGGAAGCATTCATAAACAATAACCCCGTGAAATTCAGCTGGGGAGAGGGTTTTGCGGTCACTCGTGATCAATTTAATGACAACAGTTATTTCAAGGATTTGCTCCATTCAGATAGGGCGGCGTTTGATGATTTGACCGCGGCGTTGGCCCAGGGAGGTGCTTCCCGCGAATATCTGCAGGCCGCTTACCGGGATGTATTGTCCAGTCTTGCGGACTCGGCCCGAGGTAAGGATGGCGTCGATATGCTGGAGACATTCACCGGTGATGTCGGCATGGTGCTTGGCATTGCTAGAAAGGTGGTGCAGGGCGATCTTGAGGGAGGGGCGCTTGACGCCGCCATTGCTGCACTTCCTTGGGGTGTAGGCAAGGTTCTGCGGCCACTAGCTATTGCGGCAGATGGAACATATTGGCTTAATGGAAAGGTGATTGACGCTGCATGGGTGAATACAAAGGGCGAACTTACATGGATGAACCCGCTGACCGGATTGAAAGAGCTGGTTCCGGATGCTGCTAAAGTGCATGTAGATCATATACTTCCGCAGAATTATATTGCCACATTGATTCCGGAATTTAAGTCGTTGCCCAAGGCTATGCAGCAACAGTTGCTGGATGATCCAATGAATTTGCAGCCGCTTATCAAGTCTGCTAATTGCTCCAAGGGGTGCAAGGTTGAATGGATTGATGGTGGCTGGAAGGCGTGGAATGGGCAGCCAATTAGTGCGAAATATAAAAAATACTTGGATGATGCGCAGGCCGAATTTAGGAGCAAGATCCAGGATGCTATTGATGCTTATAAAAATTCCGGAGGCTGAGTGAAAGATCAAAGAAAGGATATGAGCCGGTTCTTGGAGGAAATGAGTGTCTCCCGTGAGCAGTATTGTGCGCGTATGGATGGTGGTATTTATAAGTGCTACGAAGATGTGCCGGAGGAATATCGCTGCGCACTGATGCCGGGATATAGGGGGGTCAAGAGAGATTATGACTATCCCGGGTTGTTGGCTAAAGGGAAAGCGTGGCTTATTGAGCCCCTGCGAGATTTGCAGCCCCATTCATTCGAGGCATTTGAAAGTGCTGTGGGTCCCTTGTTGCTTGGTATTGTTTTGATTGATGATCTGTTGAGGCCGGAAAATTCCCCCCTGATTAAACCAGTGCTATTCCTCGATGCTTGTGGGCGCATGATCGAAATAGAGGCTATGCCTGCTCAGTCCACCTATGAGGGAGGTAATGACTGTGCTGGAACTTTGCCGAGCTTGCCAAGTGCGTTGTCTAAGTCGTGGTTGTGGCGTACAGGGGGGTGGCGTGTTCCAAGTGACGCATTTCAGGGGCCTTTGGTCAATCGACGATTGATCGGGCACCCGAATGGTGGGTGGCTGCCTATTGATCAAATGCTCAAAAGCTATGATCGGCGCGGATGGAAAAAAATGATGTCGAGTATTTTAGAGCGATTTCCTGATGCGGTGGTAACGAAGCATAATCCACATGACGGGAGTCCATATCACTGGACTTCAATGCGTTGTTTTTTGGATACGCGTCCAGTGGATCTTGGTGGTCCGGTTGGGGATCAGTTTTTTGTGTTTGACCAGAAACGCGATCAGATTGTTTATCACATCCATCAGGGTGATGTTGAGGGTGTTCGGGTGTTGCATAATCCGGAAGAGGCGATTGATAGATATTGCGCGCATGTTTTGTTGCGGCAACCGGGAGAGTTTGATTTTTTGCCATGGGGTGAGTTGATAAAGTAATTAATGGTCGAATGGGTTGCGTCAATCACAGGGCGGTGGTTCCGGGTTTGCCTGGTTGTCTAGAGATTTCATTGCAATAATTCGATTGCACGCTCTTTAAAAATTCAAGCGAGATCAGATCGCCAGCGAGCAAATAACGTTTCAAAGTTCAGTTAAGCCCTGGGTTAGATCGACTGGCTTGAGGGTGGCACGCAGTGAGGCGGTTGCTCGCTCTTTCAAAATTCGAGCGGAATAGGCAGGTGCCAAACCGGCGTCAGACACCACTCGCTTCGGTGGACTCGACCTTCACCGAGAAACCGTCCATGGCACGGTGCTGCAGGCCGGTGGTGACATCGCCCTGGTGGCCGGGCGCGATGCCACGCTCACCGCCGCCGGTGTGTACAGCGAAGACGGCGGCATTGCGCTCAGCGCAGGCCGCGACGTCAACCTGCTGGCCGCGCAGGAGCAGCACGACCTGACCATCGACGAGCAGCGCAAGAAGAAGGGGCTGTTCTCCAGCAAGACCACCACCACCCATGACGAGTGGCACGAAAGCCTGGCTGTCGGCACCACGCTCAGCGGCGAGAGCGTGCAGATCGCCGCCGGCCGCGACCTCACCGC
>NZ_JBFTMV010000021.1:0-3306 GCF_056397145.1 Stenotrophomonas sp. 05N423 | reverse complement strand
AGCATGGCCTTGCCGCCCCAGCCGTTGCCGCCGTCGCGGGTGGTGGAGGCCGAGGCCTCGAAGGCGGCGCCGAAGGCATCCAGGTCGGGCTTGCGGGTCAGGGTGCGGACGGTGCCGCCCATGGAGCCTTCGCCGAACAGGGTGCCCTGTGGCCCCTTGAGGATCTCCACCCGGTCGATGTCCCAGGAACGGACCTCCGGGTACCAGGGCACGGTGACCCCGGTGAAGGGAATGTCATCCAGGTAGTAGCCGTTGTCGTTGCCGCCCAGCGAACTGGACACGCCGCGGATCTGCACCTGGGTGAAACCCATGCCGTTGTCGACCGAGCCGGCGCCGGGGGTCATGGCGATGATCTCGGCGACCTTGGTGATGCCCATGGCGTCGATCTGCTCGCCGGTGATGGCGGTCATCGCGATCGGCACGTCGATCTGCCGCTCGTCGCGCTTGCGGGCGGTGACCCGCATGCCGACCATGCTCAGCACCGTCGGCATGTCGGCGGTCCGTTGCACCGCCGCAGGCGCAACCGCCTCCGACCGGGCTGGCTGCGGCTGGATGCTGACCGCATCGGCGCCCAGCACGCTGTAACCGCATCCCGAGCCGGCCAACAGCCGCTCCAGCGCCTGCCGCGGCTCCAGGTATCCGCGCACCACCGGGACCTTCTGCCGTCCCACGCAACTGGAGAACACCTGTATCCGCGACTGTCTGGAAAAATCGATGAGGGCCGCGTCCAGTGTCGGCCCCGCGATATCGAACTCCACCGCTCCGGACAGTTCCCCCGGCGCGGCAAGCGCCATGCCGCAGCCGCACGCGCCCAGCGACGCCAGAAGCCTCCGGCGCCACGCCATCACCGTCTCCCGTTGTCCGGTCCAGCGGCCGATGCCGTGCCTCCTACTCGTGGTGCGGATGCCGCGTCATCGTTCGACCTC
Organism: Stenotrophomonas sp. 05N423; assembly: GCF_056397145.1. Classification (NCBI taxonomy): domain Bacteria; kingdom Pseudomonadati; phylum Pseudomonadota; class Gammaproteobacteria; order Lysobacterales; family Lysobacteraceae; genus Stenotrophomonas; species Stenotrophomonas sp. 05N423. Next base: position 2,380 of record NZ_JBFTMV010000021.1, on the reverse strand, counting down.
GTCCGCGCGCGGTTCCAGCACGATGCCGTCCGTGGACCGCACGACGTCCAGCGAGAAGGCCCTGGCCATTCCCTCCAGCCAGGCATCGACATCGCGGGTCGACCAGCGCCCCGTCACCGGACGGTCCGCCAGCGAACCATCGCCCAGGGTCACCGGTATGGCCGAGTAGCGGTTCAGATCGGCGACGACGTTGCCCAGCGGTTCGCCGGCATACACCACGTTGCCGTCCATCCAGGCCAGGGCATCGCGCGCATCGACGGCATGCGGCGCACTCAGGCCGCCCGCGGTACCCAGCGCGGTCTGTTGCCCGGCGACGAGCTGTACCGTCTTGCGTCCGGCCATGTCGGGGGAGACATCGTTGACCTGCACATGTCCTTCGGTCACCGTGACGGCGACGCCCGAGGCCCGCTGTTCGACCGCGAAGCGTGTTCCCAGTGCCTGCGCGATCAGCCCGCCGGCACGGACCTCGAAGGGACGCGCGGCATCCCTGGCGACGGAGAAATACGCCTGTCCGGCGACCAGTTCGAGCTGCCGCCGCGCCGGGCCGATCTGCACGCGCAGCTGGCTTCCGGGTCCCAGGTCGACCTGCGAACGATCCTCCAGGACGTAATGCCCCCGCTCGCCCCTGGCGGTGGCATAGACCTGGACCGCATCGGCAGCGACGCCAACGCGGTCGAGCACCTGCATCGCACCCAGTCCGATGCCCATGCAGGCGACCGCAGCCGCTGCGGCCCACCGCACCCATCGCCACCGCCCCGTGCGTTGCGCGGGAGATGGCCGCGCACGCTCCTGCACGACAGTCGCCCCCTCGCCACGCGACAGCCGCGATGGCGGCAGCAGGTCTTCCGGCAATCGCGCAGCGGCCTGCCACATCAGGCTGACGTCGTCGAAGGCGCGGGCATGCTCGGCGGATGCTTCCATCCACTGGTTCCACTGCTCGATCTGCTCATAGGAAAGATCCTCGTCCTGCAGCCGCACGACCCAGTCGGCGGCCTGCTCGACGATCCGCTGGCGGGAAAACCCATCCTGGTTGTTCATCGTCCTTCCTCCCCGATCCCGTCCAGCCTCGACTGGCACAGGGCCAATGCCTTGGCCAGATAGATCCTCACCATGCGCTCGGTGACCCCGAGGCGTTCGGCAGCCTCCCTGAAACTGTATTGCCGGAAACGCACCAGGCGGAAGGCTTCGGCGCAATTGGGCGGCAGTTCCGCCAGCAACGCCGGCAACTGCTCCAGTATCCGCGTCGCGCGCAACGAGCGCTCCGGATCCGATGCCGGATCCGGCCACAGCCCCAGGTCGTCCGGCTCCGGCAGTTCGGTATACGCCCGGCGCCGCAGCATGTCGGTGGCCAGGTTCTGCGCGATCTTGAACAGCAGCGCGCGGTGGTAGCTGGCGGTCTGCTCCTGCCCAAGGTTGAGCAGCCGCGCATAGGCCTCCTGGGCGATGTCGCGGGCATCTTCGTACGACCCCAGCCGCTGCTGCAGCGAGCGTATCAACGCCTTGTTGAAATTGCGTACCAGCGCTTCGGCCCCCGTCGGCGCTGCGTCGGTCCGGGAGTCGTGCGGTTCGCCCGTCAGGGAATGTTTGTGGCCGTCCATATCTGCTTATACGAAGCAGGAGGGCAAAACTGAAATGCCATCGCAACGCGGGAAGATTGCAAGAGAAACATTTCCGGAAGCGTCTCCTCGTTCGTAGAGGAAGTTACAGGGCAATGACCGTCCTGTGCCATCCCGATGACGAAAACGAGGACTGCAACCGTGAATTCCCTTCCGCACGCCAGAGTCAGGACACCCGCCCCCCGCACCCGCCTGAGCCAGGGCATCCTGCTGTGCCTGGCCACGCTGATCGCCGTCCCGGCGCTCGCCGACGAATCCAGCACCTCGCCCCAGCAGGGCGAAGCCACCAACCTGGGAGCGGTGAAGGTCACCGCCCGCAAGCGCGACGAGCGGCAGATCGACGTGCCGATCGCGATGACCGCCATCACCGGCGAGCAGATCGACGCCATGGGCATCACCAAGGTCGCCGAGATCATCGCCATGACTCCCGGCGCCGGCTCGGTCGACAACGGCGGCGGCTTCACCCAGGTGCAGATCCGCGGTGTGTCCAGTTCGCTGGGCGGCAACGACAACGGCTACTACCTGGACGACATTCCCTTCACCGGCGTCACCGTGCCCTGGTACCCGGAGGTCCGTTCCTGGGACATCGACCGGGTGGAGATCCTCAAGGGGCCGCAGGGCACCCTGTTCGGCGAAGGCTCCATGGGCGGCACCGTCCGCACCCTGACCCGCAAGCCCGACCTGGATGCCTTCGGCGCCGCCTTCGAGGCCTCGGCCTCCACCACCCGCGACGGCGGCAACGGCTGGGGCGGCAAGGCCATGCT
>NZ_JBFTMV010000020.1:0-4577 GCF_056397145.1 Stenotrophomonas sp. 05N423 | reverse complement strand
GCCTTCCCCGGCCTGGATGCCGGCCTGCTCCTTCACGCTGGTATAGGTGCTGTCGATCCTGCTCTGGTTGTAGTTGGCGCTGATCTGCCCGCCGCCGGTGCCGACGGCCGCATCGATCCCCGCGCTCTGGTCCTTGCGCGTGTAGTCGTTCGTGTCCTGCTGGCTGGTCAGCGTCAGGTTGCGGCCGATGTCCGCGATGACGGTTTCGCCCTTGGCCTGCGCTCCTTCCAGCGTGGTGTCGCGGCCGCTGACCAGGGTGAGGGTATTGGCCGCTTCCACCGTGGTTTCGGCGTGGGTGGTGCCGCGGCCGTCGCCCTTGCCCTTGGCCGCGCTGGCGCTGACATAGACGCCAATGCCCGCCTCGCTGCCGATGGTCACGCCGACCTCGCCGCTGCTGGCCTTGTTGCGCTCGACCTGCTCGCGCGTTTCCTGCAGGGCCTTGAGCACCAGATCGTTGGCCGCCGCCAGCGTCACGTTGTCGCCTTCGATGCGGCTGCCGGTGACGGTGAGGTCGCCACCGTTACCCATGCCATCACCAGTAGCGTGGATCGCTACGTCGCCCTCGCTGGCGATGCGGCTGCCGGCGGCGGTGGTGGCGCTGTATTCCACCGAGCCGCTGCTCTTGCTGGCGCCGATGCCGATACGCAGGCTCAGGCCGTTGTTGCCCGTGGCCTTGGTGGTCTTGCCGGTGTTGGCAAGGTCGCCAAACTGGCCGCCGGCACCCTTGAGGCTGTTCAGGCCCGCTTGCCCACCCGAGAGCAGCGTCTGCCCGGCCTGCGCCAGATGCAGTGCCGCCAACCGGTCGTCCTGCACCTGTCCGGCACGGTCCACGCTGTTCTTCACCGCCATGGCGGTGTCCAGCGCTCCGCCCTTCAGGCTGACGTTGATGCCCGACTGCCGGAACTTCTGCGTCTCGACGGCGTGGCTGCTGTCCTGCGCCGCTTCGATGGTCACGTTCTGGCCCACGATGCCGATGCCCGCCTGGCTCAGCACGTTGCTGCCGGCGACCTGGTTTTTCCTGAATTTTGAAAGCGCGTGCGATTACCTTGGCTTCAGGCAAACCTCAAAACAGATAAGTGAGCCTAGAACCGTTATTCCGGAACCGCCATTCCGAAGGAACCGTTATTCTTCTATTCTTCAAATCACCCCAACCACTTACTTCTTATAACGACCACTCCACCCACTTTGCTCCTGACACTGGAGACTGAACCATTTAATTACAGGGAAAAACACGCCCCCTCCCAATGGAAAAACCAAAATAGAAAAAATTCCATTAAATGACGCATAGTAAGACAACAAATCCCTCCCCGAACCTCTCATGAAAAAAAATCCACAGGTGTTAATTATTGCGGAAATTAAAACTCCGACAAAACCCCCGAAAATAACAAGCTTTAGATATCCTGTTTTTCTAAAAAATCCACCTTCAATTGGATTTATCAATGCCGCGATTAACTGAGAAATAAAATCCATTACTTGCCCCCCTCACTGACATTCTTCTCATGCTGATCAACAACAGCATTCGCCGCCTTTGAAACAGCAGCACTTTTCAGCATGCTATTTACTCTTATAACAAGACCACCAGCCGTCTTAATACTTGGAAAGAATCCAACTGGCACGCCTGACCACATTAGCATTTGCTGAGTATACATACCCCCAACCGCACCGGTAGTCGCCGAAATTCCGAATCTTGCCCAAGAGAAATTATCTCCATAGGCTTCAAGAAAACTTCCTCCCTTCCATGTTTCGGAGGTGGCTTTCCCTGCCACGGTACCAACATAAATTGAAGAGCTAATGCCGGCTCCTTTTGTTCCAGCTGCAGCCCACTCCGGGAGCATCGGATAAAAAACCACTCCCGCCGCAGCCAAAACACCTACCCCTGCACTAGCTGCTTGTAATTTAGCCACTCCCCATTGCGAGGCCGAAGCATCGGCAAAGGCATTGTTTGCCGGAGCCAAAGTCATGTGCCAGTCACCTTTGGTACCCACCGTTGCGGCAAGCGCATTGAATACATCAATGAACTCCTGAGTACTACGTCCCAATTCGTTGTCAAACATCGATATGTTTCGATGATCACCATCGAATGCCGCAAGGTTCCCATAGACATCCTGATTCTTCATAAGGAATTCGATCGCTGCCTCGTTGTCGTAACTACCCAACTGGGCCAGCTTGTCCTGAACCCCCTGATCCACATAGGCCGCACCTTCAACCAGCAAAATCCGGTAAGCCTCCTGCTCGGAGATACCTTGCTGCTCGGCAAACTCGCTTGCATGCTCACGAATCCACTTCACCGCTTCGGGGTGCAGCATGCGGTTGTTGGCGTCTTCGTTGAACGCCATCGAAGCTCCGGCACCGCCTCCCAGCGCCGCGCCCAGTCCTGCGGCGAGTCCCGCACCAATCGCTTCCTTCACCCCATCCGGCAGCTGACTCGTTAACTCGGTAAGGTACGGCGCTGCGGCTGCCGCAGAGCCCGAACCCAGTGCTCCCTCCAGGCCACCCCCGAGTGCGCCCATGACTGCATGAGCTGCCACGCGATACGCACCACCTTCGTCCCACTTGGCAGCCTCTTCTTCATTGCCCTGCAGGCGAAGCTCAAGCGCCTTCCTGCTTGCATAATCCCCCACCGCCTTGCTGGCCTGCTGCCCGAACATGGCCGTGATCTGCGCCTGCGCTTCCACCTGCTGCTGCAGCTTCTCCCCATCCCAGGTTCTGATCAGGCCGTTGACGTCGTCGGTACTGAGCACCTCGCGGTTCAGGCCGGCCAAGATTTCTTCCGCACTCTGCCCGGTCCGGGCCTGCTGGCCCTCCACGTCGGTGATGACCACCACGCCACCGCTGATGCCGCTGATGGTGGTGGAGCCGTCGCTGCCACTCTTGCTGCCGTAGCCAGCCGCCGCACCCTGCGCCCCCGTGTTGAAGTTCTGCCAGGACCAGTCGCTGCCCTTGTCGGTGGTGCTGGGTGCGCCGGTATCGCCGTCCTTTTTCCCACCCGCGCTGTAACCACCGGACAGGCTCACGCCTTTGGCGCTGTAGTCGCTGTGGTTCTCGATGTCCGAGGCGGTGATCGTGCCCGTCTGCAGGCGGTTCACTCCGGCATCCACCGCTTCCTGCGTGCTGGCGATAAGCGCGCCCTTCAGGTCGGTGTTGCCTTCCACTCGGATATCAAAGCCGCCACCGCCGGCAAAGATGCCACTCTGCTCGGTCACGCTGGCGTAGTCGCCGCTGACCTTGCTGCTGCTGTAACTGGCGCTGCCACTGAAACCGGCACCCACCGTCACGCTGCCGCCCATGCTCTTGTTCTTGCTGTCGTAGGTGCTGGTGTCCTGTAGGCTCTCGATGTTCAGGTCGCCACCGATATCGGCCAGCACCCGCTCGGCGGAGAGCTGCGCGCCCTTGAGCGTGGTGTCGCCCCCGCTGATGACCGTGGCGGTGTTGCCGGCGCTGACATGGGTGTTGCGCTGAATGAGGTCTTCGCCGTCTGCATTGCCACGGGCAGCGCTGGCACTGGCAGTAACACCGAAGGAAGTGCCGCCGCTGCCGATGGTGGCTGCCACGCCGATGGCCGCACTACTGCTCTTGCTGCTGCTGTGCTGCCCGGCGGTGTCCTGCGCCGACTCAAGGGTAATGGCATTGTCGGCCAACAACAGCAGATCATTGCCTGCACTGATGTCACTGCCACGCACCACGATGTTGCTGTCCTGTCCGCCGCCGGTAGCGATCAGAGTGACGTCCCCGCCTGCCTGCAGGGTGGAGCCCTTTGCCGTACTGCTGCTTTGCGTGCTCTGGCTCTCGCTCTTGCTGCCGCCGATGGTGGCCGAGATGCTCAGGTTGGCCCCCTTGGCCATGTCGGTTGCGTTGCCGCTGGCCAGCCCTTGGCCAAGTTCACTCAGCGCACCGGCTGAGTTGTAGGCATTGAGGGCGGCAGCGCCGGCAGCCAACGCCTGCATGCGACCATCGCCGCCGGACTGTTTGGAGGCCTTGTTCAGATCATCCGCCGTCTGCAACACGCTCAACACAGGAGCGCTCACAGCAACCGTCAAACCGCTCTGCTTGAACCGCGTCTGCTGCTCGGCCGTGCTCGTGTCGTGCACCTCGGCGATCTCGATCGACTTGGCCTTGCCGATGATGTCGCCTTCCAGGGCCAACACGTCGCTGCCGGTGATGGACAACTTGTTGCCGGCTACCAGAGTGACATCGCCTTCGAGGCTGCCGACCGTGCTGCCGGCATGGGTCACACCGGTGATGTCGCTTTCGGTATCGGTCTGCTGCTTGCCGATGGTGAAACCAATGCCACCGCCAGAGAACAACCCCGACTTCTTGACCGTCTTGTCGTGCGATTCGGAGTAGGTGTTCTCTGCCGTCGTCAGCGTCAGGTCGCGGCCGGCGGCCAGCAGCACGTCGCCGGTGCCGGCGATCTGCGTGCCCTGCGCGGTGAGGTCGCGGCCGGCGGCGATCTGCACGCTCTCGCCGCTGAGCGTGGTGCCGACAGCCAGGCTTTCGTGCCACTCGTCATGGGTGGTGGTGGTCTTGCTGGAGAACAGCCCCTTCTTCTTGCGCTGCTCGTCGATGGTCGTCGATGG
>NZ_JBFTMV010000019.1:0-4883 GCF_056397145.1 Stenotrophomonas sp. 05N423 | reverse complement strand
ACGCTGCAGGTGACGGTGGACGGCCTGCTGGACAACAGCGCTGATGGCCTGCTCGCCAGCGGCGGCGATCTTGGCTTGAATGCCCGTACGCTTGGGAATACGGACGGCCGCATCGAACACGCCGGCGACGGCGCATTGTCGATCCGTGCCGACACCCTCAACGGCCGGCGCGGCACGATCGCCAGCAATGGCGCATTGGACCTTCGTGGCGAAACGACGGATCTGACCAACGGTACGACGGTCGCCCAGCGCATTGCCGTCACCACCGGCAACCTGACCACCGCCGGCGGACAGCTGATCGCGGCCGGCACGGATGACCTGCGCCTGCAGGTGCGTGGCACGCTGGACAACCACGGCGGTACGGTCGCCACCAACGGCGCGCTGCAGCTGGACGCCGGCACGGTGAACAACCGCGCCGGCACGCTGCAGGCGGCCGGCAGGGGCAACACGCGCGTGGCGGTGACGGGCGTGTTCGACAACCGCCAAGGTGAGCTGGCCTCCGCAGGCGCGATGGCAGTGAACGCCGCAGACCTCGACAACAGCAACGGCAGGCTGCTTTCCACGACGCAGGCCGGAATGCGGCTGAATGTGCGGGGGGCGTTGGCCAACCGCAGCGGCAGCATCACCGGCAATGGCGACGTCACCGTGCAGGCGGCGTCTCTGGACAATCAAGCCGGCGTGATCGAGACACAGCGCTCGATCGACACCAGCATCGGCGGCCTGCTGGACAACAGTGGTGGGTCATTGCTGGCTGGGGCAGGCCTTTCCGTCGATGCCGGTACCCTGGTCAATGGCGCTTCCGGGTTGGTGTCGGGTGCACATGTGGTGCTGCGCGCCGACCTTCTGGACAACCGCGGCGGACGGATGGGGGCGGCCCAGGGACTGGAAGTTACCGGGCAGCGACTGCTCAACGTGGATGGCACGCTCGATGGCAGCGGCATGGTATCCGTCGTCGTGGCGGAACTGGACAACACCCGAGGCCGGCTTGTCCAGCGTGGAGGTGCAGGGGGGCTTGCGCTCGACGTGACCAGCGCCATTGGCAATGCGCATGGACTGATCGGTGCGGAGGGAGAGGCCCACCTGATGGCAGCGGGGTTGTCCAACCGCGAAGGCGTGATCACGGCACAGCGCGGCCTCGGCATCACGGTCACCGGCGTGATGGACAATGGCAACGGTTTGTTGCAGAGCGATGCGGGCATCGTGCTCGCCGGCGGCGGCATGCTCGACAACGCGGATGGGCGGATCGACGCTGCCGGCGCGCTTTCCGTATCCGCTGCAAGCATTGCCAACCGTGGCGGAAGCATGCTCGCCGGCAAGACAGGGGCGACGGACGCGGGTTTGTCATTGGATGTCACGGGTGCGTTGGACAACCGTCTGGGCCAGATCGGCAGTCGCGGTGGCGATGTGTCGGTCCAGGCCGCATCGCTGGACAACAGCGGCGGCACTCTGGTGGCACAACGGAATATCAACCTGCACACCGGCGTGGTGAACAACAATGGCGGCACGCTCTATGCCGGCGGCGACCTGCGCTACCAGAATGCTGCCGGCCGGCTCGACAATGGCGACGGCCGCTTTGGCGCGGGCGGCACCGCCTGGCTGGAACTGGCGCAGATCGCCAACGGCGCCGGTGGGCGCATCCAGGCAGGCACGCTCTGGCTGGAAACGCCTGCCATCGGCAACCATGGCGATATCGTTGCCGATGCACTGCACGTTACCTTGAATGGCCTGAGTGGCAATGGCGGCCGCCTGTATGCCGCTCAGTGGCTGGACGCCCGCTATGACGGCGACTTCACCTATACCTCGCAGGAGCTGGCAAGCGACGGCCGGCTGGACCTCCGGATATCCGGTCGGTTCACCAACCAGGGGACGCTCAAGAGCGCCGGTGAGCTGAACGTCATCGCCACGGACGTCGTCAACCAGGGCGCGATCCTGGCCAGCAACGGGGCCGGCACCGGCGTAGCCACCATCACCGCCAGCGGCACGTTGGACAACCGTCGCGGCGCCAGCATCGAGGCGGACCATCTGTACCTGTCCGCGAACAGCGTGATCAACACCGGCGACATCACCGGCAACGTCGTCCAGGTCGATGCCAGCACGTTGACCAATGGGCGTGACCTGGGCCAGATGCTGGCTTCGCGGGACTACGGCGAAGGCTTCATCGGCGCCGCAGGCTACATGGAGCTGCGCATCGCGCAGCAACTCTCCAACCTGGATGGCGAAATCTTCAGTGGCGGCGACCTGGTGATCACCGGCCGTGCCGCTGGCAGCCGCGTCCAGCGGGTGGACAACAATTCCGGGCGTATCCAGGCCGATGGCGGATTGTGGCTGGATGCGGATTCGGTGCTGAACCAGCGGCGCGTGCTGCAGACCGAGCAGCGGCAATACGTGGGACAGGAGCAGTTTGACGATCCGGACGGCGGCACTTTGTCCGGGGGCGACATCCCGGCCGAATTGCGGAAGCAGTACTGCGATGATGGCCTCCGCACCACCTGCACCTACTTCCAAGGCTATGTCATCAATGAAAATCGAGTGCTCGAGGGAACCCGCCTGGTTGCCGCGAGTGCTGCGGGGCAGTTGCTGTCCGGCGGAGGGATGCGCCTGAATCTGGGGAGACTGGACAACCTGTACTCCACCATTTCTGCGGGCGGCAGTCTGACCATAAACGGCCGCGCCGCAGGCGATGGCAGCGACCCCTCGCAATGGGGAGGGGTGATCAACAACGTTGCTCTTGCCGGCTACAAGATCATCCAGCGTGAGTCTTTCGCGGAGCTCAATTACCAGACCTGTGCGCGAGGCATGACGTGCGAATTCGAGCCGCGCTATGAGTACATCAACCTCGGCAGCAGCACGGTACGCAAGGACTACGTACTGGCCGAAGGCGCGGCCAGCATCACCGCCGGTGGCGGCCTGAGCATCGTCGGCGGCGCCATCAACAACACCGTGGTGCAGGCATCGGGGGGTACAGGCGGCATCGCCGCCGGTCCGTTGGGCAATACCGGCGGCACCGGCCTGGGGAGCGCCGTGCAGGGGCAGGCCGGCACGGCTGGCGCAGTGGGCACGGCGGCGGGCCAGTCCGCGTCCATCGGCGGTCCAGTGCAGGCCGCGCAGGGGCATGGTGTGCAGGCCGGGCAGGATGCGGGTACCTATACCCACGCAAGGGTAGATGGCCGTGATGGCGTATCCACACATCAGACGGACTCCATCGATGGCATGGCCGGGCCAGCGGCAAGCGCCGCCGACAGGGTCCTTGCCGGCAGCGGGGTGGACACCGTCGACGGTGGGCAGGCGCAGTCGGGCCAAGGCCCCGCGGCCGTGGATGGCAGTGTGCGGCCTGGCGTCATTGCCAGCGTCCACGGAGTCGCCGGTGGTGGCGTGCAGGGCAGTGCCGGCCCCGATGGTGCTGCTCCCCAGCTGGTGGGCACGGCGGAGGCGCCGCTGCCGGGGCTGGTCCCGGCGGACAACGGCATGTTCCGTCGCAATGCCGATCCGGATTCGCCGTTCCTGGTGACCACGGCGCCACGCTTCGTGCCGGGCGAGGTCGTTGGTTCGGAGCATCTGCTGGGGCAATTGTCGCGAGGTGATGCCGATCACAAGCGCCTGGGCGATGCCTACTACGAACAGCGGCTGGTGCAGGAGCAGTTGCTGCAACTGACCGGCCGCAACAGCCCCCAGGGCGGGCTGGAGCAATACCGCACCTTGATGGACAACGCAGCGCAGGTGGCCGATGCGCTGGGCCTGAAGCTGGGGGCGCCGCTGACCAGTGCCCAGATCGGCGCACTGGACCGCGACATCGTGTGGCTGGTGGAACAGGAAATCGACGGGCAGAAGGTGCTGGTGCCGGTGGTCTACCTGTCGCGCGCCACCGCCGAGCAACTGCGCGCGGGCGGCGCGCTGATCGCGGGCGAGTCGGTGGGCATCCAGTCCTCTGCCACGCTGAGCAACAACGGCACGCTGAGCGCCAGCCAGGGCATGTGGCTGGGCGCCGACACGCTGATCAACGATGGCGCGCTCAATGCCGGTGCGCAGTTGTCCATCGCCACCGCAGGCGACACCGTCAACCGGGGCAGCATCGAGGCCGGCTCCGTGGCGATCAACGCCGGCCGCGATTTCGTGCAGACGGCCAGCGGCAGCCTGGCCGGCGCGGAGGGCGTGGCGGTGGTCGCCGGCCGCGACCTCAGCCTGCAGCAGACTACGGTGGCATCCGGCGGCAACCTGCTGCTGGGAGCCGGCAACGACCTGCACATCGACGCCAGCCAGGTGCAGGCCGGCGGCGATCTGGTTGTCAGCGCCGGGCGCAACCTCGACGTCACCGCACTGACCACGCAGCAGACCATGGGCGGTGGGCGCAACGTCAGCACCCACGAGACCCTGCAGAACAGCAGCCTGCAGGCCGGCGGCAACCTGGCCCTGCAGGCCGGGCAGGACCTCACCCTGCAGGCCGCCGATGTGCGTGCGGGCGATGCGATGGCGCTGGTCGCCGGCCGCGACCTGAACCTCACCACGGTGACCACCGTCGATACCAGCCTCATCGAGGTCAAGGGCAAGCGCTACAGCAAGCAGACCGAGAGCCGCGACGAAACCGTCCATGGCACGGTGCTGCAGGCCGGTGGCGACATCGCCCTGGTGGCCGGACGCGATGCCACGCTCACCGCCGCTGGCGTGTACGGCGAGGACGGCGGCATCGCCCTCAGCGCCGGCCGCGACGTCAACCTGCTGGCCGCGCAGGAGCAGCATGACCTGACCATCGACGAGCAGCGCAAGAAGAAGGGGCTGTTCTCCAGCAAGACCACCACCACCCATGACGAGTGGCACGAAAGCCTGGCTGTCGGCACCACGCTCAGCGGCGAGAGCGTGCAGATCGCCGCCGGCCGCGACCTCACCGC
>NZ_JBFTMV010000018.1:0-5100 GCF_056397145.1 Stenotrophomonas sp. 05N423 | reverse complement strand
CCCTCGAGGTGCAGGTGGAGAAGGAAGTCAGCGACATCATCGTCGCCGCCTCGCGCGGCGACCTGTCCGGCCGTATCCGGCTGGAAGACAAGAGTGGCTTCCTGCTGCAGATCTCCGAGCAGCTCAATGGCCTGCTGGCGGCCATCGGCAGCAGCGTCGAGCAGGTCTCCAACGTGCTTCGCGCGCTCTCGCAGGGCGACCTCACCGTGCAGATGGAGGGCGACTACCGCGGCACGTTCGCCGACATGCGCGACGATGCCAACGCCACCGTCATCCAGCTCACCGGCATCATCGATCGCATCCAGACCGCGGCGTCCAGCATCCACCGCGCGGCGGCGGAAATCGCCACCGGCAACAACGACCTGTCGCGCCGCACCGAGCAGCAGGCCGCCAATCTGGAGGAAACCGCCGCCTCGATGGAGGAACTGACCTCCACCGTGCGCCAGAACGCCGAACATGCCCGCCAGGCCAACCAGTTGGCCCAGGGCGCGCATGGCGTGGCCTCCCAGGGCGGCCAGGTCGTTGGCCAGGTGGTCACCACCATGGCCGACATCGAAGCGGCCTCGCGCAAGATCGCCGACATCATCAGCGTCATCGACGGTATCGCCTTCCAGACCAACATCCTGGCCCTGAACGCGGCGGTGGAAGCCGCGCGCGCCGGCGAACAGGGCCGCGGTTTCGCCGTGGTCGCTTCGGAAGTGCGTACCCTCGCACAGCGGTCCGCGGGTGCGGCCAAGGAGATCAAGGAGCTGATCGAAAACTCGGTCGGCAAGGTCTCCGAAGGCTCGCAACTGGTGCACCAGGCCGGCGCCACCATGGGCGAGATCGTCAGCTCGGTGCAGCGCGTGACCGACATCATGGCCGAGATCTCCGCCGCCTCGCAGGAACAGAGTGCGGGCATCGAGCAGGTCAACCAGACCGTCACCCAGATGGACGAGACCACCCAGCAGAACGCCGCGCTGGTGGAGGAAGCCACCGCCGCCGCACGCACGATGGAGGAACAGGCCAACGACCTGGCCACGGCGGTGTCGATGTTCCGCACCACGACGACCCGTAACGCACCTGCTGCCCGTCCGGTGCTCAAGGTCGTGCCGCCAGCAGTGAAACCGCAGCCGGCGCCGGGCACGCCACCGCGCCCCGCTCCCACGGCCACGCTTCCAACCGATGGCGGCGACTGGCAGGAGTTCTGAGCGGCGGACCCGGCCGTATGGCACCGGCGCCATCGCGCCGGTGCTAAAGAGCCGTGGAACGGGGCCGATACTCCATGAAGCCCTGCCGGTATGCTGTTGCCCCAGGCCTCCGCCCTCCCTGTTCCAGAGATCATGTCAGAGCGCGAACCGACGGAATCCGCCCTTCCCTCCTTCGACGGCAACCTGTATGCCGACGAGAAGTACATGGTCCGCAATCCGCGCCAGATCCGCCTGCTGCTGCAGGCGATGATCGACCAGCGCGCCACGATCGCGGTCCATCCCGATGGACGCGAGCAGTCCTATCCCAGCGCCGTGCTGGAACTGGACGAGGACACCCTGCTGCTCGATGGCAGCCCGATGCCGGCGGTCAACCGCAGCGTCGGCGAAGCTTCCCACCTGCTGTGCTTCGCGCAGGTGGACAAGGTCATGGTGCGCTTCCGCCTGGAGCACCCGCAGGTGCTGGTCGAGGATGGACACACGGCGTTCCGCGTCGCCTTCCCGGAAGAGGCCTACCACCTGCAGCGCCGCGAGCTGTACCGGCTGGAAACGCCGGTCGGTGATTCGCCCTGGTGCGTCTTCCCCGATCCCCAGGGCGGAGACCCGCTGCGCTGGCGCGTGGTGGACATCAGCGCCGGCGGCCTGGCCGTACTCCTGTCGCCCGACCTGAACCTGCTGCGCCTGCAGCAGCGGCTTGCCGGTTGCGAACTGCAGCTTCCCGACTCCGCCCCCATCCCGGTCACCCTGGTGGTCTGCAGCCAACTGGTGCGCAAGCAGGCCAACGGCGTCGAGCAGCAGCGCGTGGGCCTGCGCTTCGAAGACCTGCCACGCGGGGCCGACGCAGCCATCCAGCGCTACATCTTCCGGGTCGACCGCGAGCGCAAGGTGCGCAAGAACGGCGGCCCCTAGGGGTCCACCTAAAGTCCCGGCGGCCGGTGCCGATACACGTTGGTGACGCCTCTCCGCACCGCATGCCGCCAGGACCAGGAACCCAGATGAACGACACCAGCGCCCACGCTGCCACTTCCGGCGGCGAGTACCTCAGCTTCACGCTCGGCAACGAGCACTACGGGGTGGACATCCTCAAAGTACAGGAGATCCGCGGCTACGACGCGGTCACCCGCGTTCCCGACGCGCCGGACTACATCAAGGGCGTGATCAACCTGCGCGGCACCATCGTCCCGGTCATCGACCTGCGCCTGAAGCTGCGCCTGGACGAGGCCCGCTACGACGCCTTCACCGTGATGATCGTGCTCAACGTGGAAGACCGCGTGGTCGGCATCGTCGTGGACAGCGTCTCCGACGTGATCCCGCTCAACGCCGAGCAGATCCGCCCGAAGCCGGAATTCGGCGCCGCCGTGGATACCCGCTTCATCTCCGGCATCGGCACCCAGGACGAGCGCATGCTGATCCTGCTGGACATCGAGACCCTGCTCGATACCGCCGACCTGGGCCAGGCCGCGGTCGCGGAAGAAGCCGCGGCCTGACAAAGCGCGCAATCCGTCACATTTTCATGCGCGGCGTATCAATCATCGGCCCTGCCTGCCGATACCGAGCGCATGGCCGGCCGTTTGCCGGTGAAAACCCAATCCGGAGAAAAAGATGTCCAAGCCCTTCATTTCGCTGATGTCCGCGGCCCTGCTGGCAAGCGTGTCCCTGGTCGCCGCCGCCGACGAGATGATTCCGCCCGAGAACGCGGCCCGTTTCGCCGGCAAGGACGGCATGGTCTGCGGCAAGGTCGAGAAGGCCCGCTACGCCGAAGGTTCCGAAGGCCAGCCGACCTTCCTGCACATGGGCGGCGCGTTCCCGCGCCATACCTTCTCGGCGCGCATCCCCGGCTCGGCGCGCGGCAACTTCAGCTTCGACCTGATGACGCTGGAAGGCAAGACCGTGTGTGCGATCGGCAAGATCCAGCGCGATGCCTCGCGCGCGGAAATCGAAGTCACCGCGCCGGCGAACCTGAAGCTGGCCAACATCAAGTAATCCATCCCGTCGTCGCCGTGCCGGCTCCCGCCGGCGCGGTCCCGCGGCTGCGCCCGGGAATGCAGCAGGAGACAGCACAACCATGCAGTGGATCAAGAACCTCAACCTGATGCCGAAGCTGATGCTCACCTTCGGCATCGTCCTGTTCGTGATGCTGATCCAGGGCATCGTGGCCTATCGCGGCCTGCACTCGCTGGACAGCGTGACCACCGAGATCGCCGACAAGCGCATGGCCGGCCTGCGTACCAGCGGCGAACTGGCCAGCATGGTCAGCGAGTACCGCAACGCCTCCTACCAGGGGCTGATCCGTGCCAGCGCCGACGTGAAGGCCGAGGCCAAGAGCCGCGCCGGCGAACTGCGCACCCATATCGACGAATCCATCGAGAAGTATTCCAAGCTGATCGACAATCCGCAGCAGCGCAAGCTGTTCGACACCTTCGTCGCCGACTGGGATGCCACCAAGAAATCCTACGACTCGGTCACCGAGCTGCTGGAACTGGATCTGCCCGACGACGCCATCGACACCTTCGTCGGTGAGACCCGCACCCTGCACCGCAAGGCCACCGCTTCGCTGGAAGCGCTGTCGAACGACGAGAACACCCGCGCCCAGGCCGCCAGCGACCAGGCCGCAGACACCTATTCCGCCTCCGTGGCCATCACCGTGATCACGGTACTGGTCGGCGCCGGCGCCGGCCTGCTGCTGGCCTGGCTGTTCGCCCGCTCGCTGGTCGGTTCGATGCGCGGTGCCGTGGACGTGGCCAACGAGATCGCCGGCGGCAAGCTCGACGGCACCATCGACACCCGCCGCGCCGACGAGGTCGGCGAACTGCTGCGTTCCATGCAGCGCATGCAGCGCGACCTGCGCGAGCGCATCGAGCGCGACCAGGCCGTCGCCGCCGAGAACCTGCGCATCCGCACCGCGCTGGACTACTCCTCCACCGGCGTCTACCTGACCAACCCCGACCTGCAGATCGTCTATGCCAACCGGGCACTGGCGCATACGCTGGAACGCTATGCCGACGACATCAACGGCGCGCTCGACCATTACGACGCCTCGCGTCCGCTGGTCGGCCAGCCGGTGACCTCGCTGGAGTTCCGCGGCGAGATGGACCGCAGCGTGCTCGATGCGCTGCAGCGCGACGGCGTGGCCGCACGCGAGATGCGCTATGGCGACGCCCAGTTCGCGCAGACCATCTCGGCCATCCGCGACGAGGCCGGCAGCGTCGTCGGCCATGTCGTCGAATGGCGCGACCGCACCACCGAGGCCATGGTGGAGCGCGAAGTCGCGCGCGTGATCGACGCCGCCGCCGCGGGTGACCTGAGCGGCCGCATCGGCACCGACGGCAAGGACGGCTTCTTCCTGGAACTGGCGCGCCAGCTCAACAGCCTGCTCGACGCCAACGCCACCAGCCTGGAGCAGATCTCCGGCCTGCTGTCGGCACTGTCGCAGGGCGACCTGACCGTGCGCATGCAGGGCGATTTCCAGGGCGTGTTCGCCCGGATGCGCGATGACGCCAACGCCACCACCGAGCAGCTGACTACCATCGTCGGCCGCATCAAGCAGTCCACCGCCGCGATCAACTCCGCCGCCGGCGAGATCGCCTCGGGCAACAACGACCTGTCGCGCCGTACCGAACAGCAGGCCGCCAATCTGGAGGAGACCGCCGCCTCGATGGAGGAACTGACCTCCACCGTGCGCCAGAACGCCGAACACGCCCGCCAGGCCAACCAGCTGGCCCAGGGCGCGGCCGGCGTCGCCTCGCAGGGCGGAGAAGTGGTCGGCCAGGTGGTCACCACCATGTCGGCCATCGAGGCCTCGTCGAAGAAGATCGCCGACATCATCAGCGTCATCGACGGCATCGCCTTCCAGACCAACATCCTGGCCCTGAACGCGGCGGTGGAAGCCGCGCGTGCCGGTGAACAGGGACGC
>NZ_JBFTMV010000017.1:0-5957 GCF_056397145.1 Stenotrophomonas sp. 05N423 | reverse complement strand
AGTTCTTTGAAAGTATGCGCAGGTATCTTGTGAAGGCGCCTGCAGGAGTGGATGACTGTCCATCTTGCAGACGTTTGATCAAGCAATGAGTAGTTTGTAAAGCAAGCGAAACGTTGCCAGTGGTTGAACATCTGCAGCTAAGAGTATTTGCCTTCGGGCATGTAGTTTTAAGTGAAGAGTTTGATCCTGGCTCAGAGTGAACGCTGGCGGTAGGCCTAACACATGCAAGTCGAACGGCAGCACAGGAGAGCTTGCTCTCTGGGTGGCGAGTGGCGGACGGGTGAGGAATGCATCGGAATCTACTCTTTCGTGGGGGATAACGTAGGGAAACTTACGCTAATACCGCATACGACCTACGGGTGAAAGCCGGGGACCTTCGGGCCTGGCGCGAAAGAATGAGCCGATGCCCGATTAGCTAGTTGGCGGGGTAAGAGCCCACCAAGGCGACGATCGGTAGCTGGTCTGAGAGGATGATCAGCCACACTGGAACTGAGACACGGTCCAGACTCCTACGGGAGGCAGCAGTGGGGAATATTGGACAATGGGCGCAAGCCTGATCCAGCCATACCGCGTGGGTGAAGAAGGCCTTCGGGTTGTAAAGCCCTTTTGTTGGGAAAGAAAAGCAGTCGGTTAATACCCGATTGTTCTGACGGTACCCAAAGAATAAGCACCGGCTAACTTCGTGCCAGCAGCCGCGGTAATACGAAGGGTGCAAGCGTTACTCGGAATTACTGGGCGTAAAGCGTGCGTAGGTGGTTGATTAAGTCTGTCGTGAAAGCCCTGGGCTCAACCTGGGAATGGCGATGGAAACTGGTTGACTAGAGTGTGGCAGAGGGTAGTGGAATTCCTGGTGTAGCAGTGAAATGCGTAGAGATCAGGAGGAACATCCGTGGCGAAGGCGACTGCCTGGGCCAACACTGACACTGAGGCACGAAAGCGTGGGGAGCAAACAGGATTAGATACCCTGGTAGTCCACGCCCTAAACGATGCGAACTGGATGTTGGGTGCAATTTGGCACGCAGTATCGAAGCTAACGCGTTAAGTTCGCCGCCTGGGGAGTACGGTCGCAAGACTGAAACTCAAAGGAATTGACGGGGGCCCGCACAAGCGGTGGAGTATGTGGTTTAATTCGATGCAACGCGAAGAACCTTACCTGGCCTTGACATGCACGGAACTTTCCAGAGATGGATTGGTGCCTTCGGGAACCGTGACACAGGTGCTGCATGGCTGTCGTCAGCTCGTGTCGTGAGATGTTGGGTTAAGTCCCGCAACGAGCGCAACCCTTGTCCTTAGTTGCCAGCACGTAATGGTGGGAACTCTAAGGAGACCGCCGGTGACAAACCGGAGGAAGGTGGGGATGACGTCAAGTCATCATGGCCCTTACGGCCAGGGCTACACACGTACTACAATGGTAGGGACAGAGGGCTGCAAGCCGGCGACGGTGAGCCAATCCCAGAAACCCTATCTCAGTCCGGATTGGAGTCTGCAACTCGACTCCATGAAGTCGGAATCGCTAGTAATCGCAGATCAGCATTGCTGCGGTGAATACGTTCCCGGGCCTTGTACACACCGCCCGTCACACCATGGGAGTTTGTTGCACCAGAAGCAGGTAGCTTAACCTTCGGGAGGGCGCTTGCCACGGTGTGGCCGATGACTGGGGTGAAGTCGTAACAAGGTAGCCGTATCGGAAGGTGCGGCTGGATCACCTCCTTTTGAGCATGACAGCATCGCCTGTCAGGCGCCCTCACAAGAGACCTGCATTCAGAGTTCTGCACCGGCAGCCGGTGTGGAGAAGTCCCATTTTGGGGCCTTAGCTCAGCTGGGAGAGCACCTGCTTTGCAAGCAGGGGGTCGTCGGTTCGATCCCGACAGGCTCCACCACTAAGCTTTGACAGAACATTGGGTCTGTAGCTCAGGTGGTTAGAGCGCACCCCTGATAAGGGTGAGGTCGGTGGTTCGAGTCCTCCCAGACCCACCACTCTGAATGATTGGCGCATACGAAAGAATTGATAGGTACGGCATTGTGGCCGTGTCCTGTTCTTTTAAAACTTGTGACGTAGCGAGCGTTTGAGATGTCTATCTTGACGTGTCGTGAGGCTAAGGCGAGAGACGCAAGTCTCTTTATTAATTGAGTCGTTATATTCGTGTCCGGGCTTTGTACCCCTGGACATCAGATAATCCAAGGCAACTTGCGGTTATATGGTCAAGCGAATAAGCGCACACGGTGGATGCCTTGGCGGTCAGAGGCGATGAAGGACGTGGCAGCCTGCGAAAAGTATCGGGGAGCTGGCAACAAGCTTTGATCCGGTAATGTCCGAATGGGGAAACCCACCGCTTCGGCGGTATCCTGCAGTGAATACATAGCTGCTGGAAGCGAACCTGGTGAACTGAAATATCTAAGTAACCAGAGGAAAAGAAATCAACCGAGATTCCCTGAGTAGCGACGAGCGAACGGGGAACAGCCCTTAAGCTGGTATGGTTCTAGAAAAACGGTCTGGAAAGGCCGGCCATAGAAGGTGATAGCCCTGTATTTGAAAGGGCCATTCCAGTGAAGACGAGTAGGGCGGGGCACGTGAAACCCTGTCTGAACATGGGGGGACCATCCTCCAAGGCTAAATACTACTGACCGACCGATAGTGAACCAGTACCGTGAGGGAAAGGCGAAAAGAACCCCGGAGAGGGGAGTGAAATAGAACCTGAAACCGTGTGCGTACAAGCAGTAGGAGCTCGAAAGAGTGACTGCGTACCTTTTGTATAATGGGTCAGCGACTTACTGTTCGTGGCAAGCTTAACCGTATAGGGGAGGCGAAGGGAAACCGAGTCTGATAAGGGCGCATAGTCGCGGGCAGTAGACCCGAAACCGGGTGATCTAGTCATGCCCAGGGTGAAGGTGCGGTAACACGCACTGGAGGCCCGAACCCACTCCCGTTGCAAAGGTAGGGGATGAGGTGTGATTAGGAGTGAAAAGCTAATCGAACCCGGAGATAGCTGGTTCTCCTCGAAAGCTATTTAGGTAGCGCCTCATATGTATCCTCTCGGGGGTAGAGCACTGTTATGGCTAGGGGGTCATCGCGACTTACCAAACCATTGCAAACTCCGAATACCGAGACGGACTGTATGGGAGACACACGGCGGGTGCTAACGTCCGTCGTGAAAAGGGAAACAACCCAGACCCACAGCTAAGGTCCCAAATTTTGTGCTAAGTGGAAAACCATGTGGAAAGGCACAGACAGCCAGGAGGTTGGCTTAGAAGCAGCCACCCTTTAAAGAAAGCGTAATAGCTCACTGGTCGAGTCGGTCTGCGGGGAAGATTTAACGGGGCTAAGCACAGAACCGAAGCTTGGGGTGCATAACTTTGTTATGCGCGGTAGAGGAGCGTTCCGTAAGCCTGCGAAGGTGGATTGAGAAGTCTGCTGGAGGTATCGGAAGTGCGAATGCTGACATGAGTAACGATAATGCGGGTGAAAAACCCGCACGCCGAAAGCCCAAGGTTTCCTTGCGCAACGTTAATCGGCGCAGGGTGAGTCGGCCCCTAAGGCGAGGCAGAAATGCGTAGTCGATGGGAAGCAGGTTAATATTCCTGCACCTCGCGTAAGTGCGATGGAGGGACGGAGAAGGTTAGGTGTACCAGGCGTTGGTTGTCCTGGGGAAAGGCGGTAGGTTTGGATCTTTGGCAAATCCGGGATCCTTTAAGACCGAGCACCGAGACGAGTCTTTAAGACGAAGTCACTGATACCACGCTTCCAGGAAAAGCTCCTAAGCTTCAGCTTACGCAGACCGTACCGTAAACCGACACAGGTGGGTAGGATGAGAATTCTCAGGCGCTTGAGAGAACTCGGGTGAAGGAACTAGGCAACATGGCACCGTAACTTCGGGAGAAGGTGCACCATTGCCGGTGGCCCATGCGGGCTATAGCTGGTGATGGTCGAAGTGACCAGGCCGCTGCGACTGTTTATCAAAAACACAGCACTCTGCAAACACGAAAGTGGACGTATAGGGTGTGACGCCTGCCCGGTGCTGGAAGGTTAATTGATGGGGTCAGCCGCAAGGCGAAGCTCTTGATCGAAGCCCCAGTAAACGGCGGCCGTAACTATAACGGTCCTAAGGTAGCGAAATTCCTTGTCGGGTAAGTTCCGACCTGCACGAATGGCGTAACGACAGCGGCGCTGTCTCCACCCGAGACTCAGTGAAATTGAAATCGCTGTGAAGATGCAGCGTTCCCGTGGCAAGACGGAAAGACCCCGTGAACCTTTACTATAGCTTTACACTGAACGTTGAGTTCGTCTGTGTAGGATAGGTGGGAGGCTATGAAACTGTGGCGCTAGCTGCAGTGGAGCCATCCTTGAAATACCACCCTGTCGTGCTTGACGTTCTAACCTAGGCCCGTTATCCGGGTCGGGGACCGTGTATGGTGGGTAGTTTGACTGGGGCGGTCTCCTCCTAAAGAGTAACGGAGGAGCTCGAAGGTACGCTCAGCGCGGTCGGACATCGCGCACTGTGTGCAAAGGCATAAGCGTGCTTGACTGCAAGATCGACGGATCAAGCAGGTAGGAAACTAGGACTTAGTGATCCGGTGGTTCTGTATGGAAGGGCCATCGCTCAACGGATAAAAGGTACTCCGGGGATAACAGGCTGATACCGCCCAAGAGTTCATATCGACGGCGGTGTTTGGCACCTCGATGTCGGCTCATCACATCCTGGGGCTGTAGTCGGTCCCAAGGGTATGGCTGTTCGCCATTTAAAGTGGTACGCGAGCTGGGTTCAGAACGTCGTGAGACAGTTCGGTCCCTATCTGCCATGGGCGTTGGAAGTTTGAGAGGGGCTGCTCCTAGTACGAGAGGACCGGAGTGGACGAACCTCTGGTGTTCCGGTTGTCACGCCAGTGGCATTGCCGGGTAGCTATGTTCGGAAGCGATAACCGCTGAAAGCATCTAAGCGGGAAGCGCGCCTCAAGATGAGACTTCCCGGGGCACAAGCCCCCTGAAGGAACCATGTAGACTACGTGGTTGATAGGTCAGGTGTGTAAGCGCGGCAACGCGTTGAGCTAACTGATACTAATGATCCGTGTGGCTTGACCATATAACCTCAAGTTGCCTTGGCCGACATGACATGTCGATAGACCCAAGTGCACGCATCCACTACGCGGGGGGCGCATAAACCAGAACGGCGCCGATTGGCGCCGTTGTCGTTTTCCGCGCCCTCAACATCAGCGCTGGTGCGGGCGTTGCCCCGCCGCAGCCGCCCAGCGCGCGGCCAGATTGGGCGCGGTGATGCACACCGCCTCGCCCGTCACCGTCGTCACCGCACGCTCCAGCAACTGGATGTCAGCCTCGTGCTGGCGCGCTACGTGCGGGTCCTCGAACCTGCAGGAGAGCACTGCGACGGCCGTCCCGCAGGCGCGGGACAGAGAGAAAGGCCGGACCCACGCGCGCCTGGCCGCCGGGCCGGAACGGATCCTCGCAAGCGAAGGCGTGGAGCAGGTGCAGCCTTAAGCAGATCGGTGCCCGCCGCACATACGACAACGGCGCCAAAAGGCGCCGTTGCTTCCACCACTACCGGCAGAACGCGAAGATCACACCCGGCCGAATACCAGAGTGGCGTTCGTGCCCCCAAAGCCGAAGCTGTTGGACATCACCGTCTCCAGCCGCGCTTCCTGCGTCCGACGAAGGATCGGGAAGCCCTCCGCGCGCGCGTCCAGCGTCTCGATGTTGGCCGAGCCGGCCATGAAACCGTCCCGCATCATCAGCAGGCAGAAGATCGCTTCGTGCACGCTCGCCGCACCCAGCGAATGGCCGGACAGCGCCTTGGTCGAGGAGATCGGCGGCAACTCATCACCGAATACCTCGCGCACCGCACCCAGCTCCGTAATGTCTCCCAACGGCGTCGAGGTGCCGTGCGTGTTGAGGTAATCAACGCGACGATCCAGACCTGACAACGACATCTGCATGCAGCGTACCG
>NZ_JBFTMV010000016.1:0-6222 GCF_056397145.1 Stenotrophomonas sp. 05N423 | reverse complement strand
TCGGTGGCGAGCACGACGGAGCGGTCGCCGACGGGAATCCAGACGGCGGCGCCCAGGCCGGTGCCGGGCCCGACGATGAGGGTGGGGCCGCGCGGCGCTTCGGCCGGGCCGGTGAGCTGGAGGACCTGGCTGCCGTCGATGTGGGCGGCGGCGTGGGCGACGGCCTCGAAATCGTTGACCAGGTGCACGGCGTGGAAGCCGAGGTCGTCGCGGATGCGGTTGGCCGACAGCGGCCAGGGCAGGTTGGCGGAGATCACGGTGCCGTCGGCCAGCGCATAGCCGGCGGTGGCGATGACGCACTCGCGCGCGCCCGGAGCATGGGTGCGGAAGTCGGCGAGGATCTGGCCAAGGCCGGCGTGGTCGGCGCAGCGATACCTGCGATAGGCGAGCACATCGATGTCCGGCGCCGGACCGGCGATGGCACGGACCAGCCCCACCCGCACATGGGTGCCGCCGACATCGGCCGCGATCAGCGGCACGGCCGACGCGGCGACGCTCAGGTCATGGGCGGGACTGAAGCTGGCGACCACGCGATTTCCCCCGGATGTCTGCAGATCCCCTGGGAGCTGCGGTGTCCGGAGTTTCGGGGGTGCGTGACAACGATGTCAAGTTGCTTTGCAAAAAATTTTCAGATGGCAATCCATGCTGAAATAAAAAATAACCCAATGATTGCAATGGAAAAATTTATTTCAAAAGAAACTTGTCGCGAGAGTGTGGGAGCATTCCGAGTCGAGTTTGAAGATTCGTGAAATTTTTTCGCATTCCCTTGGAGGGCGATGGAGCCGTCCCGGGTTGACCTCCGGGGGTATCGCGTATGCAGGGAGCGATGCCCATGAATGAAGAGGCCACCGTTTCCGGTGGCCTCGCTGTGGTGCTCAGTGAGCGGTTTCCAGTTTTATCCAGTCCAGCGTCCACAGGTCCGGCCGGGTGTCGCCGGTGAAGCGGATGCAGAGGTCGGCACGCGCCGCCGTGGCGGGGAGCGGGGCTTCGAGTTCGACGAAGCCATCGGCACCGGGCGCGGCGGGCAGCGGCAGCGAGACCAGCGGCGTGCCCTTGCAGTCGGCCAGGATCTCCAGTTCGCCATGTGCGGTGCGCGCGGGAGCGAACTTGCGGCTGGACTCGTCGTGGGCCAGCTGGAAGTTGTAGGGAATGCGCCCGGCGCGGACCTTCACCGCACGCACGCCGGCCAGGTCGGCGTCCTGCCACAGCCAGCACGGGCTGAAGATGTTGACGTTGAAGATCGCGCGGTCGCCGTCTGCCGGGCCGTCGTCTTCCAGGCGCAGCAGCAGCTTGCCGTCGCCGGGACAGAGATCGAGCCGGGTGTCGTCGCGGACGAGCAGCGAATCGGCGGTGACGGCGAAGTGGCTCGTCGCGGCCAGCGGCCTGCCGTCGAAGAACGCCGCGGCATGGATGTCGGTCGGCAGGTTGACCTGCAGCGGCTGCGTGTAGCGCGGCGACGCGGCGGTCGCCTCGCTGCCATCCAGCGTGTAGTGCACGGCGTAGCCGAGCGGGTTGTCGAGCGCGACGGTGGCGGTGCCGGCGGCGCGGTCGCCCTTGTCATGCATGTCCACCCGGAACGGCGTCTGCGCGTACTGGATGCCCATCGCACGGTAGCGCTGCAGCTGGCGCGGCAGGCGCTGCAGGAAGCCGTCGAAACCGCGCTTTTCCTGCGGGCTCCAGCCGGTCTCGGCGACGGCGGCCAGGCGCGGGAACAGGTTGTGCTCCAGGTTGCGGTCGTTGCGGGTGTGCTCGGTGAACATGTTGGCCTGCAGGCCGAGGATGTGCTGGCGTTTGTCGACGGCCAGTTCCGCGGGCACCGGCTCGAATTCGTAGGCCTTCTTCAGCTCGATGGTGGTCGGGCGGCCCGGCGGTTCGTTCGGCGAGCGGGTCTGCAGGTAGTCCATGTACATGTGGGTAACCGGCGTCATCACCACGTCGTGGCCTTCGCTGGCGGCCTTCAGGCCACCCTCGGTGCCGCGCCAGGACATCACCGTGGCTTCCGGCGGCAGTCCGCCTTCCAGGATCTCGTCCCAGCCGATCAGGCGCCGGTCGTGCTGCTCGAGGAAGGTCTCCAGGCGCTTGATGATGTGGCTCTGCATTTCCATCTCGTCCTTGGCGCCCACCTCGCGCATGTGCGCCTGCACGCGGGCCGAGGCGATCCACTGGTCCTTGACCGCCTCGTCGCCGCCGACGTGCACGTAGCGCGCCGGGAACATGTCGATCACTTCCAGCAGTACGTTCTCGAGGAACTGCAGGGTGCTTTCCTCGGTGTTGAACAGGTTGGGGAACACGCCCCACTGGTTGTCGATGACGAGCGGCCTGTCGGTGGCGCCCAGTTCCGGATAGGCGACGATGGCGGCGGTCGCATGCCCCGGCACGTCGATTTCCGGAATCACCTGGATGTGGCGCTCGGCCGCGTAGGCGACGATCTCGCGGATCTGTTCCTGCGTGTAGTAGCCGCAGTAGCTGCGCGCCTTGCCGGTGGCCGGATCGCGGCCGGCGTCGCCCAGCGGCACGCGGCAGCTGCCCACTCCGGTAAGCTTCGGGTAGCGTTTGATCTCCATGCGCCAGCCCTGGTCGTCGGTCAGGTGCCAGTGGAAGGTGTTGAGCTTGTGCTGGGCCATGGCGTCGAGCAGCTTCCTGATCTCGTCCATGCTCTGGAAATGGCGCGCCGAATCCAGCATCAGCCCGCGCCAGCGGAAGCGCGGCGTGTCGTCGATGTCCGCGGCCGCGACGCGGCCGGGCATGTCGTCGGTAAGCAGCTGCGCGGCGGTGACCGCACCATAGAACAGGCCCACGTCGTCGCCGGCGCTCACGTCGATGCCGGTATTGGAAACCTTGAGCCGGTAGCCCTCGGCGGTATTGGTGGCCGAAGGGTCGAGACGGAAACGGATCTGCGCCTTGGCGGCGTTTTCGGCCACGGCCAGGGTCGGCCCGCCGTTCTGCGCCAGCAGCCATACGAACTGGGTGGCGGCGCGGCGTGCCGCCTCGTCGTTGCCGCCGGCACGGGCGGCATGCGCCAGCACGAAGTCCTTGCCGCCCGTGGCCTGGTAGCTGGCGGGCAGGGGAACAAGCGAGGGGGCGTGGGCGTTTTCCGCCGCCTGCGCGTGCAGGGCGGAAATGCCCAGCAGCAGGCAGCTGCCGAGCCAGGTTGCGCGACGGCGCATGCGGAGGGACTTCGTCATGGGCGGAGCTCCTGTGTTTTTCGGATGGTACTTACAAAAAACGCCGGGCCCGGAATGATCCAGGCCCGGCGCGTCACGCTGTCCGGCGATGTTGCGTGCCGGGGTATCAGTACTTCACGTGGAAGTTGATGTAGTACTGGCGGCCATTCTCGTAGAACGCGGTCGGAATGGAGGAGCTCTGGTAGTACTTGAACGTCGGGTTGTTGAGATTCAGCGCGTCCAGGCTGATGCTCAGCCAGTCGGTCGCCTTGTAGCTCAGCGAGGCCGACAGGGTGCCGAAATCATCCTGGTAGTACGGAACCGCACCCTGCAGGCCGATCAGGAACGACGAGCGGTAGGTGTAGCTCAGGCGCGCACCGAAGGTGTCGTTCTCGAAGTAGGCGCCCACGTTGTAGGTGTTCTTCGAGGTGCCCTGCAGGCTGTTGGTGCCGTCGGCCCAGGTGAACGAAGACTTGCCGTCCACATAGGTGTAGTTGGCATTGACGCCGAAGTTGTCGCCGATCGGCTGTTCGTATGCCACTTCCATGCCGCTGACCTTGCCGTCGACATTGATCGGCATCGCCACCTTGTAGGCTTCCAGCTTGTTGGTCAGTTCGCTGAACAGCATCTGGGTTTCGGTGTCGAAGCCCACGTAGTCCTTCAGGTTCATCGCGAACACGCCGACGGACAGCAGGCCGCGCGGCATGAAGTACCACTCCAGGTTGGCGTCGAAGTTGCTGGACAGCACCGGCTTCAGACGCGGGTTGCCGCCGCCACCGGTGCGGCTCAGGTCCGAACCCCACGACGAGGCGCCCAGTGCCGAGTAGTCCGGCAGGGTCTGGGTCTGCGAGGCGGCGAAGCGGAATACCAGGTCGTCGGCCAGGTCGAACTTCAGGTTGGCGCTCGGCAGCAGACGGCTGTGCTTGTTGTTGTACGACAGTGCCTTCCAGGACCCGAACAGGCTGCTGACGTCGATGTTGGCCGGATCGGAGACCGCCAGGTAGGTGTTGATGTCCTGGTCGACGTTGACGTAACGCAGGCCGACGTTGGCGCTCCAGCGATCACCGACGAAGTTGGCCTGGACGTAGGCGCCGAAGTTCTTCTCCTGCACCTTCCATTCGCCGCCATAGTTGTGGCGGCCGGTCGGGCCATCGTTGTTCGACAGCCAGGTGGAGTTGGCGAGGATGGCGTCCTGCAGCGCGCCCGGGGTGAAGTACCACAGGTTGCGCGGGAAGTTGCCACCGATGCCGCTGGCGAAGCCGCCCGGATAGTTGGCGGTGGCGCCGCTCTTGAGCGCGCTCCAGATGTCGCCCGGCGAGGCGCCTTCAGGCGACAGGGCTTCGCGCTTGTGGTCGGCATAACGGGCGCCGAAGTCGATCGAGCTCAGGGTGCCGTCATTGAAGTACTGGCTGAAGTCGGCGGTGAACCACTTCTCCTTGTCTTCGGCGGTCACCTGCTGGTTGCCCCAGGTGCCGAAGCTGGTCACGCCCGCCGGCGTGATGTCGCCGCCGACGCTCCAGTCCACCGGCGAGCCGATGCCATGGGTATTCCAGCTGGCGCCGCCGCCATTGGCCAGAGTCACTTCGGCGATGAACTGGCGCGGGGTCGAGCCGGTGCCCTTGGTCGAGCCGGCCTGGAACTTGGCGCTCAGGTTCTCGTTGACCTGCCAGTCGGCGTCCAGGGTGACGTAGCTGCTCTTGGCGGTGGCTTCGCGGTAGATCATGTCGTAGACCGCGTAGTCGGTGCCGGCCTTGCCGGCGTACTTGGCGTCGGTCAGCACGCCGTCCTTGACGGTGTAGCCGGCATCGGGCGCCTGGCTGTTGGCGAAATTGCCGCCCCACAGCATGAAGTTGCGGTTGTAGTTGTTGGCCTGCATCTTCGAGGTGAAGCCTTCCAGGCCCAGCGTCAGGTTGTCGGCCGGCTTGAACTGCAGCGACACCAGGCCGCCCTTGCGGTCACGGACCTGCTCGAACAGGGTCGAACCCAGCAGGGTGGGGGCCCAGACATCGACCAGGTCGGGGTGGGACTGGCCGAGCGCGTTGACCGTGCCATCGGCGTTGCGGCCGAGCTGGAAGAAGCCGGAGGGCAGTTCTTCCGCTTCGCGGCGCAGGTGACGCTTCTGCTTGAACGCCTGCACCATCACGCCGAAGGTGCCATCGTCGTTCTTGTAGTTGAACAGGCCCGACAGCTGCGGGTCGGTTGCCTTGGCCTGGTCCGCGCGGACCGCACCGATCGAGGCTTCGGCGGTGATCGGCTTGGCGAACTCGAGCGGCTTGCGGGTGATGATGTTGACGGTACCGGTGGTGCCGCCGTCCTGCAGCTTGGCCTGCGAGGACTTGCTCACTTCCACCGAACGCACGAGTTCGGACGGCAGCAGGGTGTAGCTGACGCTGCGACCGACATTGCTGCCCTGGCTGAGCACGAACCAGTCGGCCGAGCCGACGCTGTGGCCGTTGATCAGGGTCTGGGTCAGGCTCGGGCTGGTGCCGCGCAGGCTGACGCGGTCGGCTTCGTCGAAACCGCCTTCGCTGGCGGAGGACGAGCTGATGTTCACGCCCGGCAGGCGCTGCAGGGTGTCAGCGACGTTATGCGCCGGCAGCTTGCCGATGTCCTCGGCGGTGACGACTTCAAGGCGGCTATTGGCTTCACGCTTGGTGTCCAGCGACTTTTCCATCGAGCCGCGGATGCCGGTGACGGTGATGGTATCCAGGTCGGTCGCCTTGGGCTGCGCTTCCTGCGCGTGTGCGCTGAAGGCAAGGCAGCTGACGATGGCTGCCGAAAGCAGGGTCTTGCGATGCATGTTGTCTCTCCTCAACATCGTAAATGAAAGGCACTGGTGTGCCGCTTTACTTCTGGTCTTGCTGGTGCATCTGTTGCTTATGCTGCGAGGCTTACTTGGCCAACTTTTCCAGATACCAACTGGCCGCGCCGATGACGCCCAGTTGCCCGTGCTCGACCAGCTTCACGGGGATGCGCTGCAGCGCCTTGGTCATGGGCCCCTTGTTGAGGAAGCGTTCGACGAAGGTGCTGCCGATGAGGAACTGGCCGAGCTTGGGCA
>NZ_JBFTMV010000015.1:0-16603 GCF_056397145.1 Stenotrophomonas sp. 05N423 | reverse complement strand
TACTTCCGCACCACCGACATCACCGGCGCCGTGCAGCTGCCGGAAGGCGTCGAGATGGTGATGCCGGGCGACAACGTGAAGATGTCGGTCACGCTGATCAACCCGGTGGCGATGGACGAAGGCCTGCGCTTCGCGATCCGCGAAGGCGGTCGTACCGTCGGCGCCGGCGTGGTCGCCAAGATCACCAAGTAAGCCTGCAGTATCCGGCGGTAGTTGAGTCTGCCGCTGGTACGCGAATGGCGGGCCGGGAACCTCGGTCCGCCTTCGCCGTCTAAGGGACGTGAAACAAGCCAAGTCATACGCCAGTAGCTCAATTGGCAGAGCAGCGGTCTCCAAAACCGCAGGTTGGGGGTTCGAGTCCCTCCTGGCGTGCCACTTGCCACACTCTATCCAGTGACCTTGGTCGCGCCCGCAACAAGAGTCGGATGAACAGCAAGATCGAGCATTCCAAGAGCGCCGCCTCCGGTGGCGATATGGTCAAGTACGTTGGCGCCGCTTTGCTGGTGCTGGCGGGCTTGTTCGTCTGGTTCTGGTTCTCCACTCCGGCGCGTTCGGCCCAGCTGGGTACGTGGGCGGGTCAGTTGCGTGCACTGGCCGTGGTCGTTGGCCTGGTTGCCGGCGGCGCATTGTTCATGTTCACCGCCAAGGGCCATCAGGTCCGCGAATTCCTTTCCGAATCCCGTTTCGAACTGCGCAAGGTCGTGTGGCCGACCCGTCAGGAGGCCATCCGCATGACCTGGGTGGTGATCGTGGTGGTGATCGTGCTGAGCCTGTTGCTGGGTGGTTTCGACTTCGCGATCCAGAAGTTGACCCAGTGGTTCCTGGGGCGTTGAGGAGATAACAGTGAAACGTTGGTACGTCGTCCACGCCTATTCGGGCTTCGAGAAGTCGGTCGCCCAGGCCCTGCGTGACCGCATCGCCCGCGAGGGCATGGAGGAGCGTTTCGGCGACGTCCTGGTTCCGACCGAGGAAGTGGTGGAAATGCGTTCCGGCCAGAAGCGCCGTTCCGAGCGCAAGTTCTTTCCGGGTTACGTGCTGGTCCAGATCGAGACCCACGAAGAAGCCGGCATTCCGCGCATCGACAACGAAAGCTGGCACCTGGTCAAGGAAACCCCGAAGGTGATGGGTTTCATCGGCGGCACCGCCGACCGTCCCCTGCCGATCCGCGACGACGAAGCCTCCGCGATCTTGGATCGCGTCCAGGAGGGTGTCGAGAAGCCGCGTCCGAAGGTGCTGTTCGAGCCGGGCCAGATGGTCCGCGTCATCGATGGCCCGTTCAACGACTTCAACGGCGTGGTCGAGGAAGTCAACTACGAAAAGAGCCGTCTGCGCGTGTCGGTGCTGATCTTCGGTCGCGCTACTCCGGTCGAGCTCGAGTTCGGTCAGGTCGAGAAGGCGGTCTGATTTTTGTCGCCAGCCCGTTCAGGTTGGCGCTGGAAAAACTGCTAGAATTGCCGGCTCCCTGCAAGGGGGCTGAAACCAAAGGCTGCCGAGAGGTGGCCTTTGGTGCGATTCCAAGATTTCAAAACGCGATGCCGGGACGCGTGATTCCCGGTCCGATGGGGAGCCTGTTGTCGCAAGGCGCTAGCACCCGGAGAGCACTCAAATGGCAAAGAAAGTTGTCGGTTACATCAAGCTGCAGGTGAAGGCCGGTCAGGCCAACCCCTCGCCGCCGGTCGGTCCTGCGCTGGGTCAGCGCGGCCTGAACATCATGGAATTCTGCAAGGCGTTCAATGCTGCCACGCAGAAGCAGGAGCCGGGTATCCCGGTGCCGGTGATCATCACGGCCTATTCGGACCGTACCTTCACCTTCATCACCAAGAGCACCCCGGCCACCGTGCTGCTCAAGAAGGCGGCGGGCATCACCTCGGGCTCCAAGCGCCCGAACACCGACAAGGTGGGCAAGGTCACCCGCAAGCAGCTGGAAGAAATCTGCAAGGCGAAGGAGCCGGATCTGACGGCTGCCGACCTGGACGCCGCCGTGCGTACGATCGCGGGCTCGGCCCGTTCCATGGGCCTTGTGGTGGAGGGTTAATCTGATGGCACAGACCAAGCGTGAGAAGGCCATCAAGGCCGCCGTCGTCCCGGGCAAGACCTATGCCTTCGAGGACGCGATCAACATCCTGAAGACCGTTGCCAAAGCCAAGTTCGTCGAGTCGATCGACGTTGCCGTGCGCCTGGGCGTGGATGCGAAGAAGTCCGACCAGCAGGTGCGCGGTTCGACCGTGCTGCCGGCCGGTACCGGCAAGTCGGTCCGCGTCGCCGTGTTCGCCCCGGCCGGTGCCAAGGCTGACGAAGCCCTGGCCGCTGGCGCCGAAGCCGTCGGCATGGACGACCTGGCCGAGAAGATGCAGGCCGGCGACCTGAACTACGACGTCGTCATCGCGACCCCGGACGCCATGCGCGTCGTCGGCAAGCTGGGCACCGTGCTGGGCCCGCGCGGCCTGATGCCGAACCCGAAGGTCGGCACCGTTTCCCCGAACCCGGGCGAAGCCGTGAAGAATGCCAAGTCGGGTCAGGTGCGCTACCGCACCGACAAGGCCGGCATCATCCACTGCACCATCGGCAAGGCCAGCTTCGACAACGCCGCGCTGCAGTCGAACCTGCAGGCGCTGCTGCTGGACCTGATCAAGGCCAAGCCGGCCACCTCGAAGGGCACCTACCTGCAGAAGGTTTCGGTCAGCTCGACGATGGGCCCGGGTGTCACCGTCGACCAGTCGTCGCTGACCCTGAAGTAATCGTTTCAAGCGGGCGCGGCACCCTGGTGCCGTGTCCGTCATTTTGAAGGCGCCGAGCCGGCTCGTCCGGCCCGGTAGCCGTCAAAGACCGCAGGCGCGGTCAGCGCATACCGGCGACGGGCACGGAAGCTCGATCTGGCAAGGAGTCGCCGCCGGCATAGCGGGATCGCTTAATCGATTCCCCGGGAATCACCCTGCGTAGATGGTGCCGCCCTTCTGGAGTTTTTCTGGTTCACGCAGGTCTGGGATTTTCCGGGCCAGCACACTCCAGGTCTGGAATGGCCACCACCGGAGCGTCACCCCGATGCTCCCGGCGTCCAGGATGGATGCCGCACAGGACCGCAAACGGCAGGAGCCGTAAGCGGAGTTCAATTGGAGGAGTGCAATGGCTCTCAATCTGTCCCAGAAGCAAGAAGTAGTCGCCGAACTGGCAGACGTCGCCGCCAAGGCCCACTCCTTGATCGCAGCCGAATACGCTGGCACCACGGTCGCCCAGATGACCGCGATGCGCAAGCAGGCCCGCGAAACCGGTGTTTTCTTGAAGGTTGTCAAGAACACGCTGGCCGCGCGCGCCGTCGAAGGCACCGATTTCGCAGTCGCTAAGGACCAGATGGTCGGTCCGCTGCTGTATGCGTTTTCGCTCGAGGAGCCCGGCGCCGCCGGTCGCCTGATCAAGGATGCCGCCAAGGGCAATGACAAGCTGCAGGCGAAGATCGTGGCCGTGGGTGGCGAAGTCTACCCGCCGAGCCACGTCGAAGTGCTGGCATCGCTGCCGACCCGTGATCAGGCCCTGGCCATGCTGGCCCGCGTCCTGACCGAGCCGGTCACCATGTTCGCGCGCGCCGTCAAGGCTGTTGGTGAGAAGCAGAACGGTGGTGCGGCTGTCGAAGCTGCCGAGCCGGTCGCTGAAACCGCCTGAGTTCGACGTTTCCGTGGTTCTGAATAGAACCTCAACCCAGAATATTTTCCAAAGGTAATCAAAATGTCCCTTACCAACGAACAGATCGTCGACGCCATCGCCGAGAAGTCCCTGATGGAAGTGATGGAGCTGGTCAAGGCCATCGAAGACAAGTTCGGCGTTTCCGCCGCTGCCCCGGTCATGGTCGCTGCTGCTGCCGGCCCGGCCGCTGCCGTCGAAGAGCAGACCGAGTTCAACGTCATCCTGAAGGATGCCGGCGCCAAGAAGGTCGAAGTGATCAAGGCCGTCCGCGCCATCACCGGCCTGGGCCTGAAGGAAGCGAAGGATCTGGCCGAGGCCGGTGGCGTCGTGAAGGAAGGCGCTTCGAAGGAAGACGCCGAGAAGTTCAAGAAGGAACTGGAAGCCGCCGGCGCCACCGTCGAGCTGAAGTAAGCAGTTCCCTTGCGTCGCCATCGATTCACGGCGATGCAGCCAAGGCTGGGGGCCTAAAGCCCCCGGCCTTTGGTCGTTGTAGAGCCGGGCATGCCCGGTGCGGTGAAAAGCCCAGCACGGGCTGCGTTCCAACCCTGGCCGGCCGGCGCATCGCGCGGTGGGCAGGGGGCAGGCAGACGAGTTGGCAGTTGGAAGTAGCGGGAGAAGGCGTGCTGGTGCCGGCAATACCAGCGACTTCCAACTGACAATTTAAAAGTTCCCTTCCGGGTCGTGGACGCACGGCCCGCACAACAAGGTGGAAGATCCCATGACGTCCTATTCGTACACCGAAAAAAAGCGCATCCGCAAGGATTTCGGCAAGCAGCGCTCGATCCTCGAGGTGCCGTTCCTGCTCGCCATCCAGGTCGACTCGTACCGCGAGTTCCTGCAGGAAAACACTGATCCGGGCAAGCGCTCCGACCATGGCCTGCACGCCGCGCTGAAGTCGGTGTTCCCGATTTCCAGCTACAGCGGCAACGCCGCCCTCGAATACGTGGGCTACAAGCTGGGTGAGCCGGTGTTCGACGAGCGTGAGTGCCGCCAGCGCGGCATGAGCTACGGCGCGCCGCTGCGCGTGACCGTGCGTCTGGTCATCTACGACAAGGAATCGTCCACCAAGGCGATCAAGTACGTGAAGGAGCAGGAGGTCTACCTCGGCGAGATCCCGCTGATGACCGACAACGGCACTTTCA
Source organism: Stenotrophomonas sp. 05N423 (assembly GCF_056397145.1). Lineage (NCBI taxonomy): Bacteria > Pseudomonadati > Pseudomonadota > Gammaproteobacteria > Lysobacterales > Lysobacteraceae > Stenotrophomonas > Stenotrophomonas sp. 05N423. Next base: position 11,783 of record NZ_JBFTMV010000015.1, on the reverse strand, counting down.
TCGTCAACGGTACCGAGCGCGTCATCGTGTCGCAGCTGCACCGTTCGCCGGGCGTGTTCTTCGACCACGACCGCGGCAAGACCCACAGCTCGGGCAAGCTGCTGTACAGCGCCCGCATCATTCCCTACCGCGGCTCCTGGCTGGACTTCGAGTTCGACCCGAAGGATGCGCTGTTCACCCGTATCGACCGCCGCCGCAAGCTGCCGGTGTCGATCCTGCTGCGCGCTCTCGGCTACAACAACGAAGAAATGCTCAACGAGTTCTTCGACATCAACACCTTCCACATCCTGCCGGAAGGCGAGGGCGTGCAGCTGGAGTTGGTGGCCGAACGCCTGCGCGGTGAAACCCTGGGCTTCGACCTGGCCGATGGCGACAAGGTCATCGTGGAGGCCGGCAAGCGCATCACCGCGCGCCACGTCAAGCAACTGCAGGCCTCGGGCATCGCCGCGCTGGCCGTGCCGGACGACTACCTGGTCGGCCGCATCCTGTCGCACGACGTGGTCGATGCCAACACCGGCGAACTGCTGGCCCAGGCCAACGACGAAATCACCGACGAACAGCTGCAGAGCTTCCGCAAGGCCGGCGTGGACGCGATCGGCACCTTGTGGGTGAACGATCTGGACCGCGGTCCGTACCTGTCCAACACCCTGCGCATCGATCCGACCAAGACCCAGCTCGAGGCCCTGGTCGAGATCTACCGCATGATGCGTCCGGGCGAGCCGCCGACCAAGGACGCCGCGCAGAACCTGTTCCACAACCTGTTCTTCACCTTCGAGCGCTACGACCTGTCCACGGTCGGCCGCATGAAGTTCAACCGCCGTGTCGGCCGCAAGGAAGTCACCGGCGAAGCCGTGCTGTACGACCAGAAGTATTTCGGCGAGCGCAATGACGAAGAGTCCAAGCGCCTGGTCGCCGCGCATGGCGAGGGTTCGGACATCCTCGACGTGATCAAGGTGCTGACCGAGATCCGCAACGGCCGTGGCGTGGTGGACGACATCGACCACCTCGGCAACCGCCGCGTGCGGTCGGTCGGCGAAATGGCCGAGAACGTGTTCCGCGTGGGCCTGGTCCGCGTCGAGCGCGCGGTCAAGGAGCGCCTGTCGATGGCCGAGTCCGAAGGCCTGACCCCGCAGGAGCTGATCAACGCCAAGCCGGTCGCGGCCGCCATCAAGGAATTCTTCGGTTCCTCGCAGCTGTCGCAGTTCATGGACCAGAACAACCCGCTGTCGGAAGTGACGCACAAGCGTCGCGTCTCGGCACTGGGCCCGGGCGGCCTGACCCGCGAGCGCGCCGGCTTCGAAGTGCGCGACGTGCACCCGACCCACTACGGCCGCGTCTGCACCATCGAAACGCCGGAAGGCCCGAACATCGGCCTGATCAACTCGCTGGCCGTGTTCGCCCGCACCAACCAGTACGGTTTCCTCGAGACCCCGTACCGCAAGGTCGTGGACGGCAAGGTCACCGACGACGTCGAGTACCTGTCGGCGATCGAAGAGAACGAGTACGTCATCGCCCAGGCCAACGCCCTGACCGATGCCAAGAACATGCTCACCGAGCAGTTCGTGCCGTGCCGCTACCAGGGCGAATCGCTGCTGAAGCCGCCGGCGGAAGTGCACTTCATGGACGTCTCGCCGATGCAGACCGTGTCGGTCGCCGCGGCGCTGGTGCCGTTCCTGGAGCACGACGACGCCAACCGCGCACTGATGGGCGCGAACATGCAGCGCCAGGCCGTGCCGACCCTGCGCGCGCAGAAGCCGCTGGTGGGTACGGGCATCGAGCGCGCCGTGGCGCGCGACTCGGGCGTGACTGTGAACGCCCGTCGTGGCGGTGACATCGTGCAGATCGACGCTGGCCGCATCGTGGTCAAGGTCAACGAGAACGAGATCACCGATGCCGCCGATGCCGGCGTCGACATCTACAACCTGATCAAGTACACCCGTTCGAACCAGAACACCTGCATCAACCAGCGTCCGCTGGTGAACGTGGGTGACGTGATCGCGCGTGGCGACGTGCTGGCCGACGGCCCGTCCACCGACATCGGCGAGCTGGCCCTGGGCCAGAACATGCTGATCGCGTTCATGCCGTGGAACGGCTACAACTTCGAAGACTCCATCCTGCTCTCCGAGCGCGTGGTGGAAGAGGATCGCTACACCACGATCCACATCGAAGAGCTGACCTGCGTCGCGCGCGACACCAAGCTGGGGCCGGAGGAGATCTCGGCCGATATCCCGAACGTCTCCGAGCAGGCGCTGAACCGCCTGGACGAGAGCGGCGTGGTGTACATCGGTGCGGAAGTCCGCGCCGGCGACATCATGGTCGGCAAGGTCACGCCGAAGGGCGAAAGCCAGCTGACCCCGGAAGAGAAGCTGCTGCGTGCGATCTTCGGCGAGAAGGCCTCGGACGTTAAGGACAGCTCGCTGCGCGTTCCGCCGGGCATGGACGGCACCGTCATCGACGTGCAGGTCTTCACCCGCGACGGCATCGAGAAGGACAAGCGCGCGCGCCAGATCGAAGAGAACGAGATCAAGCGCGTCAAGAAGGACTTCGATGACCAGTTCCGCATCCTGGAAGCGGCGATCTACGCGCGCCTGCGCTCGCAGATCGTCGGCAAGGTGGCCAACGGCGGTGCCGGCCTGAAGAAGGGCGACACCATCACCGACGCCTTCCTGGACGGCCTGAAGAAGGCCGACTGGTTCACCCTGCGCATGAAGGACGAGGACGCCTCGGAAGCCATCGAGCGCGCGCAGAAGCAGATCCAGGCGCACGAGAAGGAATTCGAGCGCCGCTTCGCCGACAAGCGCGGCAAGATCACCCAGGGCGACGATCTGGCCCCGGGCGTGCTGAAGATGGTCAAGGTGTTCCTGGCCGTGAAGCGCCGCATCCAGCCGGGCGACAAGATGGCCGGTCGTCACGGCAACAAGGGCGTCGTCTCCAACGTGGTGCCGGTCGAGGACATGCCGTACATGGCCGACGGTACCTCGGTGGACATCTGCCTGAATCCGCTGGGCGTGCCGTCGCGCATGAACATCGGCCAGATCCTCGAGGTGCACCTGGGCTGGGCCGCCAAGGGCCTGGGCAAGCGCATCCAGAAGATGCTGGAGCAGCAGCGTGCGGTGAGCGAGCTGCGCGAGTTCCTCGGCAAGATCTACAACCACGACACCAAGCTGGCCGGCGATCGCGTCGACCTGTCGCAGTTCAGCGACGCCGAACTGGTGGCGCTGGCCAGGAACCTGACCGACGGCGTGCCGATGGCCACCCCGGTGTTCGACGGTGCGCACGAGGACGAGATCCGCGAGATGCTGAACCTGGCGTACCCGGACGGCGACAAGGACACCGAGCAGCTGGGCTTCAATGGCAGCAAGACGCAGATGCAGCTGTACGACGGCCGCACCGGCGAGGCGTTCGACCGCAAGACCACCGTCGGCTACATGCACTACCTGAAGCTGAACCACCTGGTCGACGACAAGATGCACGCCCGTTCGACCGGCCCGTACTCGCTCGTCACCCAGCAGCCGCTGGGCGGCAAGGCGCAGTTCGGCGGCCAGCGCTTCGGTGAAATGGAAGTCTGGGCGCTGGAAGCCTACGGCGCGGCCTACACCCTGCAGGAAATGCTGACGGTGAAGTCCGACGACGTGCAGGGCCGCAACCAGATGTACAAGAACATCGTCGACGGCGAGCACGAGATGGTCGCGGGCATGCCGGAATCCTTCAACGTGCTGGTGAAGGAAATCCGCTCCCTGGCCATCAACATGGAACTGGAAGACAACTGATCGCGCAGGCGCCGCCGCAGTGATGCGGCGGCGCCGCCGGCAGCGCCCTGACAGCCCATCGACACAGCATTCCTCCTTTCGGAGAACACCATGAAAGACCTGCTCAATCTCTTCAACCAGCAGCGCCAGACGCTGGACTTCGACGCGATCAAGATCGGCCTGGCTTCGCCGGACCTGATCCGTTCCTGGTCCTTCGGCGAGGTGAAGAAGCCGGAAACCATCAATTACCGCACCTTCAAGCCGGAACGCGACGGCCTGTTCTGCGCCGCCATCTTCGGGCCGGTGAAGGACTACGAGTGCCTGTGCGGCAAGTACAAGCGCATGAAGCACCGCGGCGTCGTGTGCGAGAAGTGCGGCACCGAAGTGACCCTGGCCAAGGTTCGCCGCGAGCGCATGGGCCACATCGACCTGGCCTCGCCGGTCGCCCACATCTGGTTCCTCAAGTCGCTGCCCTCGCGCATCGGCCTGATGCTGGACATGACCCTGCGCGACATCGAGCGCGTGCTGTACTTCGAAGCCTACGTGGTGACCGAGCCGGGCCTGACCGCCCTGGAGCGCCGCCAGCTGCTGACCGAAGAACAGTACCTGCAGGCCCGCCAGGAGCACGGTGATGACTTCGACGCCGCCATGGGCGCCGAGGCCGTGTACGAGCTGCTGCGCACCATCGACCTGCAGGCCGAAATGGTGAAGCTGCGCGAGGAAATCGCCTCCACCGGTTCGGAAACCAAGCTCAAGCGCCTGACCAAGCGCATCAAGCTGGTCGAAGCCTTCCTGGAATCGGGCAACCGCCCGGAGTGGATGGTCATGACCGTGCTGCCGGTGCTGCCGCCGGACCTGCGTCCGCTGGTGCCGCTGGACGGCGGCCGCTTCGCGACCTCCGACCTGAACGACCTGTACCGCCGCGTCATCAACCGCAACAACCGCCTGCGCCGCCTGCTGGAGCTCAACGCTCCGGACATCATCGTGCGCAACGAAAAGCGCATGCTGCAGGAATCGGTCGACGCCCTGCTGGACAACGGCCGCCGCGGCCGTGCCATCACCGGCACCAACAAGCGCCCGCTCAAGTCGCTGGCCGACATGATCAAGGGCAAGCAGGGCCGCTTCCGCCAGAACCTGCTCGGCAAGCGCGTGGACTACTCCGGCCGTTCGGTGATCACCGTCGGTCCGTACCTGAAGCTGCACCAGTGCGGCCTGCCGAAGAAGATGGCGCTGGAGCTGTTCAAGCCGTTCGTGTTCGCCAAGCTGCAGCGTCGTGGCCTGGCCACCACCATCAAGGCCGCCAAGAAGCTGGTCGAGCGCGAGGAAGGCGAGGTCTGGGACATCCTGGAAGAAGTCATCCGCGAGCATCCGGTGCTGCTGAACCGCGCACCGACCCTGCACCGCCTCGGCATCCAGGCGTTCGAACCGCTGCTGATCGAAGGCAAGGCCATCCAGCTGCACCCGCTGGTCTGCACCGCGTTCAACGCCGACTTCGACGGTGACCAGATGGCCGTCCACGTGCCGCTCTCGCTGGAAGCCCAGCTGGAAGCGCGTGCGCTGATGATGTCCACCAACAACATCCTGTCGCCGGCCAACGGCGAGCCGATCATCGTGCCGTCGCAGGACGTGGTGTTGGGCCTGTACTACCTCAGCCGCGCCCTGATCAACAAGAAGGGCGAGGGCATGGTGTTCGCCAACACCAATGAAGTGAAGCGCGCCTACGACAACCGCGTGGTCGAGCTGCATGCCAAGGTCAAGGTGCGCATCACCCAGGTCGAGCGCGACGAACAGGGCAACAAGGTCAGCAAGGCCTCGATCCAGGACACGACCGTCGGCCGTGCGCTGCTGAGCGAGATCATGCCCGAGGGCCTGCCGTTCGAGCTGTGCAACACCGAGATGACCAAGAAGAACATCTCGCGCCTGATCAACCAGAGCTACCGTCTGCTTGGCCTGAAGGACACGGTGGTGTTCGCCGACAAGCTGATGTACACCGGCTATGCCTACGCGACCCGCGCCGGCGTGTCGATCGGCATCGACGACATGCTGATCCCGGACGAGAAGAAGGGCATCCTGGGCGAAGCCGAGCAGGAAGTGCTGGAGATCCAGGAGCAGTACCAGTCGGGCCTGGTCACCGCCGGCGAGCGCTACAACAAGGTGGTCGACATCTGGTCGCGCACCAACGAGCGCATCGCCAAGGCGATGATGGAAACCATCGGTACCGAGAAGGTCGAGGACGCCGAGGGCAAGACCGTCGACCAGAAGTCGATGAACTCGCTGTACATCATGGCCGACTCCGGCGCCCGTGGTTCGCAGGCGCAGATCCGCCAGCTGGCCGGCATGCGCGGCCTGATGGCCCGCCCGGATGGCTCGATCATCGAGACGCCCATCAAGGCGAACTTCCGCGAAGGCCTGAACGTGCAGGAGTACTTCAACTCCACCCACGGTGCCCGCAAGGGTCTGGCCGATACCGCGCTGAAGACCGCGAACTCCGGTTACCTGACCCGCCGCCTGGTCGACGTGGCGCAGGACGTCGTGATCACCGAGGTCGATTGCGGCACCGGCGAAGGCCTGACCATGATCCCGATCGTGGAAGGCGGCGACGTGGTCGAGCCGCTGAAGGACCGCGTGCTGGGCCGCGTCGTGGCCGAGGACGTGTTCCTGCCGGGCAACGACGAGGATCCGATCGTCACCCGCAACACGCTGCTGGACGAGCAGTGGGTGAACAAGCTGGAAGAAGCTGGCGTGCAGTCGATCAAGGTGCGCTCGACGATCACCTGCGAATCGGCCTTCGGCGTCTGCGGCCGCTGCTACGGCCGCGACCTGGCCCGTGGCCACATCGTCAACATCGGCGAAGCGGTCGGCGTCATCGCCGCGCAGTCGATCGGCGAGCCGGGTACCCAGCTGACCATGCGTACGTTCCACATCGGTGGCGCGGCGTCGCGTGCGGCGGCGGTGGACAACATCACCGTCAAGACCACCGGTTCGGTCAAGTTCAACAACCTCAAGCACGTCGACCACGCCAATGGTTCGCTGGTGGCGGTGTCGCGTTCGGGCGAAGTGTCGGTGCTCGACGCCCACGGCCGCGAGCGCGAGCGCTACAAGCTGCCGTACGGTGCCACCATCACCGTCAAGGACGGCGCCGAGATCAAGGCTGGCCAGACCGTGGCCAACTGGGATCCGCATAACCACCCGATCGTGTCGGAAGTGGCCGGTTTCATCCGCTTCATCGACTTCGTCGACGGCATCACCGTCATCGAGAAGACCGACGAACTGACCGGCCTGGCTTCGCGCGAAATCACCGATCCGAAGCGTCGCGGCTCGCAGGCCAAGGATCTGCGTCCGCTGGTCCGCATCGTTGATGGCAAGGGCAACGACCTGACCATCCCGGGTACCGACCTGCCGGCGCAGTACCTGCTGCCGCCGCGTTCGATCGTCAACCTGCAGGACGGCGCCCCGGTGGGCGTGGGCGACGTGGTCGCCAAGATCCCGCAGGAAGCGTCGAAGACCCGCGACATCACCGGCGGTCTGCCGCGCGTGGCCGACCTGTTCGAAGCGCGCAAGCCGAAGGATCCGGCGATCCTGGCCGAGCGTTCGGGCATCATCAGCTTCGGCAAGGACACCAAGGGCAAGCAGCGCCTGATCATCAAGGACACCGATGGTTCCGAGCACGAAGAGCTGATTCCGAAGTACCGCCAGATCATCGTGTTCGAAGGCGAACACGTGACCCGCGGTGAAACCGTGGTGGACGGCGAGCCGAGCCCGCAGGACATCCTGCGCCTGAAGGGCGTGGAAGAGCTGGCGCGCTACCTGGTCAAGGAAATCCAGGACGTGTACCGCCTGCAGGGCGTGAAGATCAACGACAAGCACATCGAAGTGATCTCGCGCCAGATGCTGCGCAAGGTAGAGATCATCGACCAAGGCGGCAGCAAGTTCCTCAATGGCGAGCAGGCCGAGCGCCAGCGCGTGATCGAGGAAAACGCCAGGCTGGCGTCCCGCAACGAGCTGCCGGCCCGCTTCGAGCCGGTGCTGCTGGGCATCACCAAGGCCTCGCTGGCGACCGAGTCGTTCATCTCGGCCGCGTCGTTCCAGGAAACCACCCGCGTGCTGACCGAGGCGGCCGTGCGCGGCACTGCCGACAACCTGCGCGGCCTGAAGGAAAACGTGATCGTCGGCCGCCTGATTCCGGCGGGTACCGGCCTTGCGTACCATACCAAGCGCCGTCGCGGCGCCTCCGGCCTGACCGAGTCGGAGATCGAGACCCTGGCCGGTACGGCCGCGGTGGTCGAGTCGGAGGTCGCGTCGACTGAAGCTGAACAGGCTGCAGGCGGCGAGGAATGAGGTAGGTCCGGCCATCGTCTGGCCGGGCGCTTTGAAGAATTGCCGGTCCGTCCGCGGGCCGGCGGTTCAACCTGAACGGGGTACATGGAGGCCCCCCTGTAACGGCCCGGGATCAGGGCTGGCCTTGACAGGACGCATTTGACCGCGTTCTGGAGGGGTTGCTACAATCGTCTGTCTCGGCAGGCCTGAATTTTGGGCCTGCTTTACATTTTCCGCATCCTTGGCCGTTTTTACGGCCCCAATCAGAAGAACCTACTGATGGCGACGATCAACCAGCTGGTCCGCAAGCCGCGGCAAGCGACCACCTACAAGAGTGCCTCGCCGGCGCTCGACAAGTGCCCGCAGCGCCGTGGCGTCTGCACCCGTGTCTACACCACCACTCCGAAGAAGCCGAACTCGGCTCTGCGCAAGGTTGCCAAGGTCCGCCTGACCAACCAGGAAGAAGTGATTTCCTACATCGGTGGTGAAGGCCACAACCTGCAGGAGCACTCCGTGGTCCTGATCCGCGGCGGTCGCGTCAAGGACCTGCCGGGTGTGCGTTACCACACCGTTCGTGGCTCGCTCGACGCCGCCGGCGTCGCCAAGCGTCGCCAGGCCCGTTCCAAGTACGGCGCCAAGCGTCCGAAGGCCTAAGGAGAGAGCACTATGTCGCGTAAAGGTAATACCCCGCAGCGTTCCGTCCTGCCCGATCCGAAGCACGGAAGCGAAACCATCGCCCGCTTCATCAACATGGTGATGCTGAGCGGCAAGAAGTCGATCGCTGAAAAGATCGTCTACGGCGCCATGGACGTGATCGGCGAAAAGAATCCGAACGCCGTCGAGCTGGTGCAGAAGGCACTGGACAACGTGGCTCCGGCCGTCGAAGTGAAGTCCCGCCGCGTCGGCGGCGCCACCTACCAGGTGCCGGTCGAAGTGCGCGCCTCGCGCAAGATGGCCCTGGCGATGCGCTGGCTGATCGAATCCGCCCGCAAGCGTGGCGAGAACTCGATGCCGCGCAAGCTGGCCGCCGAGCTGCTGGACGCCTCGGAAAACCGTGGTGGCGCCATCAAGAAGCGTGAAGAAACCCACCGCATGGCGGAAGCGAACAAGGCGTTCGCGCACTACCGCTGGTGAGTTTGAAGGCCTTGTGAACACAGGCCGGTGACACCATCTGGGTGTCACCTCGCGGCGACAGAATCGCCGCGTCAACCCGAAGGCCGCCGAAAGGCGGCATTCGGCCATTCCGAAATCCGAAAAATCTGAGAGGCTCCCCGTGGCCCGTTCCACTCCCATCGAGCGTTACCGCAACTTCGGCATCATGGCCCACATCGATGCCGGCAAGACCACCACGTCCGAGCGCATCCTGTTCTATACCGGCAAGAGCCACAAGCTGGGTGAGGTGCACGATGGCGCCGCCACCATGGACTGGATGGAGCAGGAGCAGGAGCGTGGCATCACGATCCAGTCCGCTGCCACCACCGCGTTCTGGAAGGGCATGGACAAGTCCATGCCGGAGCACCGCTTCAACATCATCGACACCCCCGGGCACGTCGACTTCACCATCGAAGTGGAGCGCTCGCTGCGCGTGCTCGACGGTGCGGTGTTCGTGCTGTGCGCCGTCGGCGGCGTGCAGCCGCAGTCCGAGACCGTGTGGCGCCAGGCCAACAAGTACCACGTGCCGCGCATCGCGTTCGTCAACAAGATGGACCGTACCGGCGCCAACTTCTTCAAGGTCCGTGACCAGCTGAAGGCCCGCCTGGGCGCGGTGCCGGTGCCGATGCAGATCCCGGTGGGTGCCGAGGACAACTTCGAAGGCGTGGTCGATCTGGTGAAGATGAAGGCGATCCACTGGGATACCGCCAGCCAGGGCCTGAGCTTCGAACTGCACGACATTCCTGCCGAGCTGCAGGCCCAGGCTGAAGAAGCCCGCGCCTACATGGTCGAGTCGGCTGCCGAAGCCAGCGAAGAGCTGATGGAAAAGTACCTGGGCGGCGAGGAGCTGACCGAGGACGAGATCTACAACGCCCTGCGTATCCGTACGCTGGCGACCGAGATCGTCCCGATGTTCTGCGGTTCGGCGTTCAAGAACAAGGGCGTGCAGGCCATGCTCGACGGCGTGGTCAAGCTGCTGCCGTCGCCGGTCGACGTGCCGGCGGTCAAGGGCACCGACATGGACGACGAGACCAAGGAAATGTCGCGCGAGTCCAGCGACAAGGCCCCGTTCTCGGCGCTGGCGTTCAAGATCATGACCGACCCGTTCGTGGGTTCGCTGACCTTCTTCCGCGTCTACTCGGGCGTGCTGAATGCCGGCGACCAGGTGCTGAACTCGGTGCGCAACAAGAAGGAGCGCATCGGTCGCGTGCTGCAGATGCACTCGAACCAGCGCGAGGAAATCAAGGAAGTGCTGGCCGGCGACATCGCCGCGGCGGTGGGCCTGAAGGACGTCACCACCGGTGACACCCTGTGCGCCCTCGACGCCCCGATCGTCCTGGAGCGCATGGCGTTCCCGGAGCCGGTGATCTCGATGGCCGTCGAGCCGAAGACCAAGTCCGACCAGGAAAAGATGGGCATGGCCCTGGGCCGTCTGGCGCAGGAAGATCCGTCGTTCCGCGTCAAGACCGACGAAGAGTCGGGCCAGACGATCATCTCGGGCATGGGCGAGCTGCACCTGGACATCATCGTCGACCGCCTGAAGCGCGAGTTCAACGTCGAAGCCAACGTCGGCAAGCCGCAGGTCGCGTACCGCGAGACCATCCAGGCCGCGGACGTGAAGTCGGACTACAAGCACGCCAAGCAGTCCGGTGGTAAGGGCCAGTACGGTCACGTCGTGATCGAGCTGTCCCCGATCACTGCCGCTGACCGCGAGAAGCACGGCGCCGACATCAAGGACGACTTCCTGTTCATCAACGACATCACCGGCGGCGTGATCCCGAAGGAATTCATTCCGTCGGTCGAGAAGGGCCTGCGCGAAACCATCACCAGCGGTCCGCTGGCCGGCTTCCCGGTCGTGGACGTCAAGGTGAAGCTGGTGTTCGGTTCATACCACGACGTCGACTCCTCGGAAATGGCGTTCAAGCTGGCTTCGTCGATGGCCTTCAAGCAGGGCTTCGCCAAAGCCAAGCCGGTGCTGCTGGAGCCGATCATGAAGGTCGAGATCGTGACCCCGGAGGATTACCAGGGCGACGTGATGGGCGACGTGAGCCGTCGTCGCGGCGTGCTGCAGGGTTCCGATACCAACATCTCGGGCGTTGTCATCAATGCGATGATCCCGCTGGGCGAAATGTTCGGTTACGCCACCCAGCTGCGTTCGATGACCCAGGGTCGCGCCACGTTCTCGATGGAATTCGACCACTACGAGCCGGCGCCGAACAACATCGCCGAAACCGTCATCAAGAAGGCCTGAGCCCACGGGGCTCAGGTTCTCCACACAACTTTCAGCTAATCAAGGAATCTCAAAATGTCCAAGGGTAAGTTCGAACGTACCAAGCCGCACGTCAACGTCGGCACCATCGGCCACGTCGACCATGGCAAGACCACGCTGACCGCCGCGCTGACCAAGATCGGTGCTGAGCGTTTCGGTGGCGAGTTCAAGGACTACTCCTCGATCGACGCCGCGCCGGAAGAGAAGGCGCGCGGCATCACGATCTCGACCGCGCACGTCGAATACGAATCCGAGAGCCGTCACTACGCCCACGTTGACTGCCCGGGCCACGCCGA
>NZ_JBFTMV010000014.1:0-28480 GCF_056397145.1 Stenotrophomonas sp. 05N423 | reverse complement strand
GCCATGCGCGGCGACGGCAAGCACAAGGTCAGCCTGGACAAGGTCATCAAGACCATGCGCGACACCGGCCGCGACATGCAGGACAAGTACAAGGAAACCAGCCGCGGTGGGCTGGCCGTCAATGTCATCGAATGCTGAGCGTTCCCCCGTCATCGACACCCGCGAAGGAAACCCAATGAATCCAACGACCCGGCCGGCACGCCCTGCGCGCTCCCTGCTCCTGCTGGCGCTGCTTGCCACCGGCATCGCCCCCGCCTACGCGCAACAGGACGGCGACCATGCCGCACTGCTGGAGCAGGTCGCGCAGCTGCGCGCGCAGCAGATGCAGCTGGCGCGGATGCAGCAGGACAACGAGGCCGCGCTGCGTGCGCTGGAAGCCCGCCTCGGCGCACCCGCCGCACCCGCGGGGACGACGCCGGCCGCGCTCGCCGCCCTCCCGCCACCTGCGGCGCAGGCCGCGCCGGCTCCCGACACCCTGTCGCGGCTGAAGATCAGTGGCGACCTGCGCGTGCGCTCGCAGCTCGACAACGCCAACGGCAACGCGCGCGACCGCACCAGCGGCCAGGTGCGCGGCCGCCTGGCCGCCGCGTTCGCGGTGAACGACCGCATCAGCATCGGCGCACGCCTGGTCACCGGCAATCCGGACGATCCGCGCAGCACCGACGTGCAGTTGTCCAACTGGGACAACGACCTGGAAGTGAGCCTGGACCAGGCATGGCTGAAGCTCGCTTTCGGCGAACTCGACCTGCATGCCGGCAAGATCCCGCAGCTGTTCACCCGCACCGAACTGGTATGGGACGGCGACGTCAATCCGCAGGGCCTGTCGGCCAACTGGAAGCACGCGTTGGGCGGTGGCGGCGCGGTGCGCGCCAACGGCCTGTTCTTCGTCGTCGACGAACAGGCCACGGGTGCGGACAGCACCATGGTCGGCGCGCAGGTGGGCTACGACACGCCGGCGCTGGGCAATTGGCGCCTGGATGCCTCGGCCGCGCATTACCGCTACAGCATTGGCAGCACCATCGGCGCCACCGCCACCGATTGGCGCAGCAACCTGCTGCGGCCCGACGGCAGCTATCTGTCCGGCTTCCACCTCAACGACGTCATCGTCGGCGCCAGCTGGTCCGGCTGGGGCGAGCGCTGGCCGCTGCGCATCGTCGGCGACTACGTGAAGAACAGTGCCGCGCGTACCCATGCCGACAGCGGCTACAGCCTCGAACTGCTGCTCGGCCGCGCACAACAGCCAGGCGACTGGCGCGTCAGCTACGGTCATACGATGGCGGAAGTGGACGCGGTGCTCACCGCGTTCTCGCACGACAACATCGGCCTGGGCAGCAATTACCGCATGCACGCCCTCGGCCTGGACTACGTGCCGTGGCCGAAGACCACGCTCAGCGCGCTGTGGTATCGCTACCGGCCGCTGTCGGCGCAGTACGCCGGCAGCGCCGATCCGGGCGATTGGCTCAACCGCTTCCGCGTGGCGCTGATGGTCGGCTTCTGAGACGGCGGAACACTTGTCTCCGCGCAGGAGCGGCCATGGCCGCTCCTGCGTAAACCCATCGCACTACCTGCGGGCGCTGAAGATCGGCGTCAGGTAGTCGGTGGTGCCTTCGATGCGCTGCAGCGACGGGTAGCGCAGGCCGCCGTGGTAGTCGATGCTCAGGGTGCGGTACACGTCCATGTCCTTGACCAGCAGGCGGATCGGCTGCTTGCCATCCTTGGCCGCGCGCACCGCTTCCTCCAGCTCGTCGGCGCTGTATTGCAGGTCGTTGACCGCCAGTACCTGCATGCCGCTGCCGAAGCCGGCGTTGAAGGCAGGGCTGTCCCAGCGCACTTCGCCGATGCGGCCGCCGCTGTCCACCGACATGCCCAGCGAATAGATGAAGCTGGCGCCGCGGCCCTTCATCATCGACTTGTAATAGGCGCTGGGCTTTTCGGTGTAGATCAGCTTCCAGCCGGACGCCTCGATGCCGCCGGTGAGGCTGGCACGGTGCTCGACGCGGTCGCGCAGGAACTTCGTCCAGTCGCCGGTGGGCTGCACCTGTTCCAGGGTCGCGGCGACGTCCTCGAAGGTATAGGTGTCCGGGCGTTCCCACTGGCCGTCGTTGATGCCGAAGAAGGCCCGGGCGAAATCGTCCAGGCTGCGCTTGCCCTTGCTGAGGCTGCGGATGCGCACGTCCGCTTCCAGCCACAGCATCTGCCCGCCCTGGTAGTAGTCCTCGCTCATCTGGTAACCGCGATAGGGCTTGGGCTTGCGGCGCGCGATCACCGGGTCGTTGGTGGTGTCGCCGAGCGAGCGCCATTCCAGACCGGGGCGGTTGTCGGCATAGGTGGCCGCGACCTGCGCCAGCGCGTCGCGCGAGGCGTCCATCGGGCGGATGCCGGAACGCGCGGTCAGCACATTGCCCCAGTACTGGGTCTGGCCCTCGTACACCCACAGCAGGCTGCCCTGCATGGGCACGTTGTAGTGCAGCGTGGCCAGGTCGGCCGGGCGCCGGTACTTGCCGTCCCACGAATGGGTGTACTCGTGGCCGAGCAGGTCGCTGCTGCCGACCTTGGCATCCCAGCCGCTGAAGTAGTCGCGGTCCTCGCTGTTCTCGCTGGAGCGCTGGTGCTCCAGGCCGATGCCGCCGAGCTGGCTGGTCACCGCGAACAGGAAGTCGTAGTGGTTGTAGTGCTCGGCGCCATACAGCCTGCGTGCCTGCGCCACCAGCGCGCGATGCTGCTCGATATGCTCGGGCTTGGCCTCCAGGTCCTTGGCGCGGTCGGCGAACACGTTCAGGCGCACCGGGCGGGTGCCGGCCGGCGCCAGGTCGATGGTGCGGTGGTAGCGGCCGGCGAACACCGGCGAATCGACCAGGATCTCGAGGTTGGTCGGTGCGTAGTGCACGGTGTCGCCGTCACGGCGCTCCACTTCCAGCGCGCTGGCCGCTTCCCAGCCCTGCGGGTAGCGGGCGCTGGCGCGGTAGGTGATCGCATGCGCGGCGTGGCCGGCCGGATACAGCACCATCGCGATCCACTGCAGGTTGAGCATGTTCGGTGTCATTACCGTGCGTCCCTGCGATGCATCGGTGGGACTGAGGAACTGGTACTCCATGCGCAGTTCGCTCACGCCTTCGGGCACCTGCACGTTGAAGGTGAAGACGTCGAGCGGATCGCGCGTCCATTCCAGCCGCTGGCCGTTGCCGGTGACGACCAGCCCGGCCAGCTTCTCGATCGCGCCGCTGGCGGCATGGTTGCCGGGCAGCCATGCCGGATAGTGGAAACGCTGCAGGCCGGCCTGCACCGGCACGGTCTGGCGCACCTTGAACACCCGCTGGCCGAGGTCGGTGGCATCCACGTCCAGCATGATCGTGCCCGGGTAGGCCGCTTCACTGATGGCGACGCCGCGCGCATCGGTATTCGGCACGTCGGGAGCGGCATGCGCCAGGCCCATGGCGGCCATCAGCGCCAGTCCCAGCATGGCGGGGCGGATTACATGCATCGGCAGACCTCTCAGTTGTCGGAGAGCGGCATCATGCGGCAGGACCCGCGGCGTGGCACGGGCCGTTAGGCATGGGCATCGGCCTCAGGTCCGCACGAAAATCTCCACGCGGCGGTTGAGCTGGCGGCCGCCGGGGTTGTCCTTGCCGTCCACCTCGTTGGGCGCCACCGGCTGCGATTCGCCGTAGCCGCGCGCGCTGGCGTCGTGCGCCACGCCGCGCTGGCGCAGCGCCGCCACCACCGCCTGCGCGCGGCGTCCGGACAGGTCCTGGTTGTAGGCGTCGCTGCCCTTGGCGTCGGTATGGCCGCGGATCTCCATCGCACGGGAAGGCACCTCCTCCAGCGCGGCGGCCAGCGCGTCCAGCACCTTGGCGGCGTCGGCGCGCACCTGCGCCTTGTCGAAGTCGAACAGCACCTTGTCGTTGAGGGTGACGACGAAGCCGCACGGCGCGCCGGAAGGTCTGAATTTGTCCAGCAGCGGGAAACGCCCGGCCGGCGGCAACGGCGGCAGCGGCGCCATGCGCACCTCGCGCGCGATGGCGCCCACGGTGCCGGTGCCATCGCCGCGGTTTTCGGCGATGCCTTCCGGCCCGCCGATCCAGCGCCCGGAACCATCGGCGCGCACCTCGATGCTGCCTTCCTCGCCGACCCAGAGGCCCGAGCCGTCGCCGTGGTTCTCGATGTTGCCGAAGTCGCCCACCCAGGTACCGCCGCCCTTGCCGTCCAGCTCGATGTGGCCGTACTCGCCGACATAGGTGCCCGAGCCGTCGGCCTTCACGTCAAAGGTGCCGGCATCGTTGACGATGCTGCCGCTGCCGTCGGGATTGACCCGCACCACGTCGTCGCCGGTCACCGCCAGGCCGCTGCCGTCGGCGGCGACCTCGAACACGCCCTCGTTGCCGATGCGGCGCAGGTTGCCGGCGCCATCGACGTTGGTGAAGCCACTTTCGTTGACCAGGGCGCCGTCGGTGGCGCAGTTGGCCGGGCGCACACTGATGCCGGCCACCGGGTCGATCAGCGCCTGCATCGAGGCTTCCAGCTGCTTCTGCGCCGGACCGCTGCCGACGATGCTCGGCACCATGATCGGCGGGATCGCCGGGAACTCGTAACCCGCACCGGCCGATGCCGCGTCATCCTGCTTCGCCGCGGTTGCCCCGGCTGCCGGCGCCGCCGACTCCTGCTGCGTGGATGCCGGCGGCGATGGCGGGCTGCACGCCGACGCCAGCAGGGTCAGGCAGGCCAGCGACAGGGTCTTCTTGCGCATGCAGCAGCTCCTCGGGAGGGAGCCGCACTGTCGGCGATGGCGCGTTCAGGCCCCGTGACCGGCTCGCCTCAGGCTTCGTCCAGCGCCGCGAAGCGCGCCGCGAGATGGTCGATGAACAGGCGTACCGAGGGCAGCAGGCCACGCCGCGACGGGAACACCGCGTGCACGATCTCCTTCGGCGGCGCCCAACCCGGCGCCACCTGCAGCAGCCGTCCGTCCTGCAGCGCATCGCGCACCACCATCGCCGGCAGCTGCGCCACGCCCACGCCCGCCAGCGCGGCCTCGCGCAGCGCGGCCATGCCGCGGGTGACCAGCCGCGGCGCATGCGCCACGTCGGCCACCGCGCCGTCCGGGCCGAGCAGGTGCCAGGCGTGTTCGCCCTGCGGCACGCCCAGCGCCATGCTCGGCAGCAGGTGCAGGTCGGCCGGCCCCTGCACCGGACCGTGGCGCTCCAGCAGCGCCGGCGCCGCCACCAGGCATTGCGTGCGCTCGGCCAGCACCTTCAGCACCAGGTCGCTGTCTTCCAGCGGCGGCGGCCGCACGCGGATGGCCAGGTCGAAGCCTTCGGCGATCACGTCCACGCGCCGGTCGGTCGCTTCCAGGTGCACCTGCACATCGGGGCATTCGGCCATGAAGCCGGCCACCATCGCCGCGACGCGGAACTCCAGCAGCATCGTCGGGCAACTCAGGCGCACGATGCCGCGCGGCGAGGAACGGGTCATCTCGATGGATTCGGCGGCCGCCTCGGCTTCCACCAGCATCGCCCGGCAGTGGGCGTGGAAGGTCTGTCCCACCTCGGTCACCGAGAAGCGGCGCGTGGAGCGCTGGATCAGGCGCACGCCCAGCCGTTCCTCCAGCAGCGCGATGCGCCGGCTCAGCTTGGACTTGGGCTGGCCCAGCGCGCGCCCGGCCGGGGCGAAACCGCCGTACTCGACCACCTTGGCGAAGTAGTACAGGTCGTTCAGGTCCTGCATCGGGGGGAATCCATCGTTCACCAGACAGGACCATGAGACCATTTTTCACCGACTACCGGCGATATCGTCCCGGATCCATCCTCTCTCCACCGCAGCGCAACCCGCGCCGCCAACGGAGCAGAGACATGAAGAAGATCAGCGGCCTCTACAGCGCCCCCCGCCCGCACTGGGTCGGCGACGGCTTCCCGGTCCGTTCGTTGTTCTCCTACAACACCCACGGCCGCCAGCTCAGTCCGTTCCTGCTGCTGGATCATGCCGGTCCGGCCGAGTTCGAGCCGACCGACAACCCGCGCGGCGTCGGCCAGCACCCGCACCGCGGTTTCGAGACCGTCACCATCGTCTACGACGGCGAGGTCGCGCACCGCGACTCCACCGGCGCCGGCGGCGAGATCGGCCCGGGCGACGTGCAGTGGATGACCGCCGCGTCCGGCATCCTGCACGAGGAGTTCCACTCCGAAGCCTTCACCCTTCGCGGCGGCCGGCTGGAAATGGTGCAGCTGTGGGTCAACCTGCCGGCCAGCGACAAGATGGCCGCCCCTGGCTACCAGAACATCGGCAATGCCGACATCCCGGTGGTGCCGCTGGCCGATGAAGCCGGCACGGTGCGCGTGATCGCCGGTGAATTCGGCGGCCAGCGCGGCCCGGCCCGCACCCACACGCCGATGGACGTATGGGACCTGCGCCTGGGCCGCGACCGCCATGCCACGCTGGATTTCGCCGAAGGCCACACCGTGGCGATGGTGGTGCTGCACGGCACCGTGCTGTTCAACGGCGGCCAGGTGGCGCGCGAAGGCCAGATGGTGCTGTTCGATCGCAGCGCCGGCCAGGTCGAGCTGGAAGCCAACGCCGACGCCACCGTGCTGGTGCTGGCCGGCGAACCCATCGACGAGCCCATCGCCGGCTACGGCCCGTTCGTGATGAACACCCAGGAAGAGCTCGCCCAGGCGATGGACGATTTCCGCAACGGCCGCTTCGGCCAGATCGCCGGCTGATCCCGATCGCCGCGCCGCATGGCGCGGCGGTCCCCACAGTCCATCGGGACACCTTTCCCGCGCATCCCCCGGATGGATCACCACGCCTTCCGGTATGCCGCCCACTTCAACGGCGCCGGGCCATCAGCCACGTGCGCAGGGCGTTCCGGTCGATCGCCGCGATGGCCGATGGCTACCAGGCATCCGACGGATTGCTTCCTGCCGATTCCAGGCTCTCCGCTGGCATCATCGGTTCAACAACAAGACCAGCCCGATTCCCATCAGCGCCAGCGGCGCCCAGAACAACGCCAGTTCGATCTTCCTGCCCAACGAGCGCGGTGATGGGGCCATCAGGAACCCGACCAGATTGATCAGGGGCGCGATCAGGAATGCCGCCGCCGATGTGAGCAGCCACCACAGGGCGTTTCCCAGGCCCGCTCCCACGCATGCCATGCCCTGGCCGCAATTTCCCGGCGCCATGGCCCCCACCACGGAGAATATGAGCGCGCTGACAAGGGCAGCATAGGAGACGATTCTGAAGGGCTTTCCGGTCATCTTTGCTCTCATTGGTCCTGATCGCCCGGATGGCGAGCGGAGTAACGGAGTCAGGTTACAGGCCGCGGAGCAATGACGTCCGCCTGCCGCGCGCAGCGATGATTTCGACCCGTCGTTCTGCTGTTGAAGGCATGCTCTCCGGCCGGCCCCGGCTCATCCGCGCAGCCATACCGCACGCATGGCGGGCGCATGAAAGCTCCACGCCAGAAACCGGCTCTGCTTGTTGCCCTGCGCCATCGGCACCTCGCGCACCTCGGCGACACCGACCTTGGCGAGTTGCCTGTGCAGATCGGGCAGGTGTTCGCGCTTGGCGACCAGCGAGCTGAACCACAGCACCTGCGCCTGCACGGCTACGCTCTCGCGGATCATGCGGCGCAGGAACGAGGCCTCGCCGCCGGTGCACCACAGTTCGTTGGCCTGCCCGCCGAAGTTCAACGGCGGCGGCTTGCCGCGCGGCGCAGCGGTGTTGCCGCCAAGGTTGCGCAGCTTGCGCTGGCTGCCCTGCGCGGCCTCCTTGGCCGAGGCGTGGAACGGCGGGTTGCACAGGGTCAGGTGGAAGCGGTCCTGCGCTTGCACCAGGCCGGCGAACAGGCAGCCGCGCGCGTGCTGCTGGCGCAGTTCGATTACCTGTTCCAGGCCATTGGCGCGGATATTGGCGCCGGCGCACTGCAGGGCGGCCGGTTCGATATCGCTGCCGACAAAACGCCAGCCGTACTCCGCATTCCCCAGCAACGGATAGATGCAGTTGGCGCCGACGCCGATATCCAGGACGCGCACGTCCGGCCCTCGTGGAATCGCACCGTTGTTGTCCGCCGCCAGCAGGTCGGCCAGCCCGTGCAGGTAATCCGCGCGGCCTGGTACCGGCGGGCACAGGTAACCGTCGGGAAGGGTCCAGTGCGCGATGCCGTAATCGCTGGCGAGCAGCGCGCGGTTGAGTTCGCGCACCGCTGCAGGATCGCTGAAATCGATGCTCTGCCCGCCATCCGGTGTACCGCGCAGGTACGCGCGCAACGCCGGATTGACCGCCACCAGCCGCGCCATGTCGTACCGGCCCTGATGGCGGTTGCGCGGATGCAGGCCAGCGGCCGCCGAGGCGGGGCGCCGCGTTGCCGGGTGCGAAGGCGTCGGCATGGCGGATGCGGGAGTCAGCGGCCCGTGGCCGGCGCCCCGTCCTGCATCTGGAAGCGCCGCAGCAGCCCATCCTTCCCGTCGGAGCGCAGGGCCAGCGCGGCGGCGATGGCTGCATGCGCATCGCGCTGTACGTCGGCCTCGTTGCGGCTGGCGTCGATCACCTGTTTGCCGGGGAGGTCCAGCTGCTGGAAGATCGCCCGGCAGCGCTCCAGGTTCTGCGCCGTCTCGAAATGGTTGGGTACGTCGCCGCGGGCGCGGATGCGCGCCAGCCCGGTGGCCGGCGGCAGGTCCAGCAGCAGCAGCAGGTGCGGGCGCGGGGCGAAATCGTTGAGATGCAGCAGTTCGTCCACCGGCAACCCGGCCGCGCCCTGGTAGGCCACCATCGACGGGAAATAGCGGTCGAGGATGACCACCGCGCCGCGCGCCAGCGCCGGCACCACGAGTTCCTCGACATGCTGGCGGCGGTCGCGCAGCAGCAGGTCCACCTCTTCCTGCGGACTCAGCCGGCCGGTCGCCGCCGACGCCCGCAGCTGCGTGCCCCACGGCCCGTTGGTCGGCTCCTTGCTCAGCACCACCTCGGCGCCCGCCTGCTCCAGCGCATCGGCCAGCCCCCGCGCCAGCGTGGACTTGCCGGCACCGTCGATGCCCTCGATGGCGATCAACAGGCCGCCGGGAATGTGCTCTTTCGTCATCGCGGTACTTTAGCCGAACCCGTCCGGCACACCCACCCCGTCCCAGTGTCGGTGCCCCCTGCGGCCGGTGACTACCGGCCCATGGCCACCGACGCGACAGCCGGCACACTGGGCCCGATCACCAACGGGAGCCTGCAATGTTGTCAACCGCAATGCGCTGGTGCGCACTGGGAATGCTGTGGGTCGCCGGCAGCGCCGGCGCGGCGCCGCCGGATGCGGCCACGCTGCAGGCCATCGAAGCCACCGCCTACGACTACATGGACGGACAACTGGAGGGCGACCCGGCGCGCGTGAAGCGGGCGCTGCACCCGGACCTGGCCAAGCGCAACATCGTCGCCAACCCCGACGAGACCCTCGGACTGGGGCGGATGACCTCGGACGAGCTGATCCGCTTCACCCGCGAGGGCGCGCTGAAGACCCCGCGCGACCAATGGCAGCGCACGGTGACGGTACTGCAGGTGGACGAGGACATCGCCACGGTGCGGCTGGAAAGCCCGTGGTTCATCGATCACCTGCAGATGGGCCGCTTCGACGGCCGCTGGGTGATCGTCAATGCGCTCTGGCACCGGAAGCCGCGACCGCGCAGCTGAGCCAGTCCGCTCCGTCCAGCTCCCTCTCTCTTCCTCATCCATACCAAGCGGGGCATCGCAGTTCGGCGCGCCACGCCTAAATCCGTGCTGAACGACGTCAGCAAACACCGCTATCGTATGCGGCTTCCGTGAGCCGCCACCTTCAGCCACATGAGCCAGACCAACGTTTCGCCCGTTACCGAGCAACAGGCTGCTGTTGATCAAGCCCCGCATGCGCATGGCACCTGCGAGAACTGCAGTACCGCCCTGCATGGCCACTACTGCCATGCCTGCGGGCAGTCGGCACACAACCCGCTCAAGCACGTGGGCCATGCGATCGAGGAAGTGTTCGAGTCGTTCTGGCACCTGGACGGGCGCATCTTCCGCACCCTGCGCGACCTGCTGGTACCCGGCCGGGTGGCGGTCAACTTCCTCAAGGGCCACCGCGTGGGCTATGTGCAGCCGCTGCGGCTGTTCGTGATCCTCACCCTGTTCACCTTCTTCGTCGGCAAGCTGACCGTGCATGCCGATGACATGCGCATGAGCGGCGGCGACAACGCGTTGTTCGCCAGCGCCAAGACCGTGCAGGAAGTGGAGACGGCGCGCGCCGCGCAGGTGGCCGAGATCGAAGCACAGCAAAGTGGCTCGCCGACCGGCGCCGCGGCCTTCGCGATGGCGATGGCTGCGGTCAACACTGCCGCCGCACAGCGCACGACCGAACTGGAGCAGCAGGCGCAGAGCACCACCAGCGCCACCATGAACCGCGCCGCGCAGGCGGCGGGCCGTGCCAGCGGGGACGGGTATGGCACCTTCTTCGCCCACGACATCAATGGCAAACCCTGGGACCCGGACACCAACCCGGTGGTGTTCTCCAGCATGCCGCAGTTCTTCAACAACTGGCTCAACCGGCGCCTGGCCAACGGCCAGGCCAATGTCCAGCGCATGGGCCGCAAGACCGACCTGTACGTACAGGCCATCCTCACCGCGCTGCCCGGTGCGCTGTTCTTCCTGATGCCGATCTTCGCGCTGGTGCTGCGAATGGCCTACCTGGGCCGGGGCATCGGTTACCTGGAACACCTGGTGGTGGCGCTGTACAGCCATGCGTGGCTGATGCTGGTACTGCTGTCCACCTTCCTGGCGATGGGCATCACCCATGCAGCGGGAAACCTGGTGGTCAATGCGCTGGGCAACCTCACGCTCGTGCTGCTGTGGGTGTCGGTGCCGGTGTATCTGCTGTGGATGCAGCAGCGCGTGTATGGCGGCCGCTGGTGGGTCACCCTGCCGCGCTACCTGTTCATCGGCAGCATCTACTTCTGGCTGGTGCTGTTCGTGGTGATCTACGCGGCGCTGGCGGGCATGTCGTCCTGAGCGGCAGGTCGCGCCTCAGACCCAGCCTTGGTCCACCAGCTCGCGCTTGACGTAGGCGTAGAACACCGGCGCGGCGACCAGGCCCGACAGGCCGAACGCCGCTTCCATCACCAGCATCGCCAGCAGCAGTTCCCAGGCATGGGCGCGTATTTCGCCGCCGACGATGCGCGCGTTGAGGAAGTACTCCAGCTTGTGGATCACGACCAGGAACAGCAGCGCGGCCACGGCGACGTAGAACGACACCGACAGCGCGACGATGGTGATCACGGTGTTGGAGATGACGTTGCCCACCACGGGCAACAAGCCGGCGATGAAGGTGATCAGCACCAGGGTCTTGGCCAGCGGCAGGTGCATGCCCAGCAGCGGCAGCACGCCGAGCAGGAAGATCGCCGTGAACAGGGTATTGAGCAGCGAGATCTTGAGCTGGGCGAACACCACCTGGCGGAACGCGGTGGCCAGGCGGCTGGTGCGGCCGACCAGTTCCCGCGCCAGCGGCCCCATCCGCGGCAGCGGCAGTTCGTCGTACAACGCGATCATCGCGCCCAGCACCATGCCGATCAGCACGCGCACGCTGATCTGCACCGCCGAAGTACCGGCGACGCCGAGCTGGCGGCGATGCTCGGCCACCCATTCGTTCACCCCAGCACGCAGCGCCTGCATGTCCTCCGGGATATAGGGCTGCAGCAGCGCCGGCACCTGGTGGCGGGAGGTGTTGAGGATCTCCATCAGCCGCGCCAGCAGCGCGTCCGGACCGCCCGTTTCGTTGCGGAAGAACGAGGCCACCGCGACGATCGCCAGGCTCAGCAGGCCGACCACCGCCACCGACAGCACGACCACCGCGATCGCCCGCGCGCGGCCCGGCGGCAGCCTGCCTTCTACGGTCGAGGCCAGCACGTGGCTGAGATGGAACACCAGCAGGCCGGACAGCAGGGTCACCACCAGCCCAAGCTGCAGCACCGCCCACATGCCCAGCAGCATCAGCACCCAGGCGGCGATGCGCGACGGCGGCGTCGCTGGTTTCAGGGGAAGGAGATCGGTCACTGCGGCAGGCTCATCGGAGATGCGCCATGGTAGGCGATCGCAGTGCGGCAGGACGTGCCGATCCGGGGCATCCAGGCACGCGATCATCCGTGCGGAAGAGGCCGTCGCTCCGGCCACTCCTTCAGTCGCCGGGCGGCGCCACGCAGCCTTCCTGCTGCGCGCAGAACCGCAGCGCGCGACGCCGCTGCTCCTCGCTCAGTTCTGGTGGCGGGCGGGCGATGGCGGACTGGATCTGGTCGCGGCCGCCGGTCAGTTTGTGCAGGCCCTTGGCCGCGGCCATCAGCCCGTAGTTGATGCCCATCATCAGGTAACCGCCGCTCAGGCTGACCTCCTCGGGCGTGGGCGGTTCGCTCCATGAACGGCTGAAGCGGTTGGACTCGGTCTTCACCGGATTGCGGAAGCGGTACAGGTCCAGCGGCTGGTCGTCCTCGGGCTTGATCGCGCGCACTTCCTCCAGGGTTTTCACCCCTTCGGCGGGTTGCGGTGCGGCGTCCACGGCGGGCGCGGCCTGCTGCGCCTGCGCCGTACCCGCCAGCGCCATGCCCGCCAGCATCGTTCCGAACCACCAACGCCTTGCCACCGTTCATGTCCCTGCCGGCTTGCGAAGGCGGCAGCATACGGATGCCACCTTCAGATTCCGTTCGCGGGCGTGGCGGACGTTCAGCTTGCGCGGGTCTCACAGGCTGAGACGATGGTGTGCTTCCATGCCGTCCTTTGATCGGCAATACCGGCATGGCGTTTTCCCTCGCTCCCCGCACCGAAGCCAGCGAACGGGCGCTGGCGACCACCGACGGCCTGCCCTCGCGCGACGGCGCGCTGCTCGGCCAGCGGCTGGCCCGGCGCTACGGCGACCGCGTCACCGGCAGCTTCACGATTCCCGGCCGCGAGGGCAGCTACGCGCCGATCCCCGACGACGTGCCCGACGCGCTGAAGGCCGCGCTCAAGGCGCGCGGCATCGAGCAGCTGTACTCGCACCAGGCCGAGGCCTGGAACGCCACCCAGCGCGGCGAGCACGTGGCCATCGTCACCCCCACCGCCTCGGGCAAGTCGCTGTGCTACACACTGCCGGTGGTGAGCGCGGCCATGCAGGGCAATGCCAAGGCGCTGTACCTGTTCCCGACCAAGGCGCTGGCGCAGGACCAGGTGGCCGAGCTGCTGGAGCTCAACCGTGCCGGCGAGCTCGGCGTGAAGGCCTTCACCTTCGACGGCGACACGCCCGGCGACGCGCGCCAGGCAATCCGCCTGCACGGCGACATCGTGGTCAGCAACCCGGACATGCTCCACCAGGCGATCCTGCCGCACCACACCAAGTGGGCGCAGTTCTTCGAGAACCTGCGCTATGTGGTGATCGACGAGATCCACACCTACCGCGGCGTGTTCGGCAGCCATGTCACCAACGTGATCCGCCGGCTCAAGCGCATCTGCGCGTTCTACGGCGTGCAACCGCAGTTCATCCTGTGCTCGGCGACCATCGGCAACCCGCACGCGCATGCCGAGGCGCTGGTGGAGGAGCAGGTGCATGCGATCACCGAATCCGGCGCGCCCACCGGACCCAAGCACGTGCTGCTGTGGAACCCGCCGGTCATCAACCCCGACCTTGGCCTGCGCGCCTCGGCGCGCTCGCAGGCCAACCGCATCGCCCGCATCGCGATCAAGTCCGGCCTGAAGACACTGGTGTTCGCACAGACGCGGCTGATGGTGGAGGTGCTGACCAAGTACCTGAAGGACATCTTCGACAACGACCCGCGCAAGCCGGCGCGCATCCGCGCCTACCGCGGCGGCTACCTGCCCACCGAGCGCCGCGAGGTAGAGCGCGCGATGCGCGCCGGCGCCATCGACGGCATCGTCAGCACCTCGGCGCTGGAACTGGGCGTGGACATCGGCGCGCTCGACGTGGTGGTGCTCAACGGCTACCCCGGCAGCGTCGCGGCGACCTGGCAGCGCTTCGGCCGCGCCGGCCGCCGCCAGCAGGCCGCGCTGGGCGTGATGGTCGCCAGCAGCCAGCCGCTGGACCAGTACGTGGTGCGGCACCCGGATTTCTTCGCCAATGCCACGCCCGAGCACGCGCGCATCGCCCCGGACCAGCCGCTGATCCTGTTCGACCACATCCGCTGCGCGGCGTTCGAGCTGCCTTTCATGAGCGGCGAGCCGTTCGGCCCGATCGACCCGCTGGTGTTCCTGCAGGCGTTGGCCGAGACCGAGGTCATTCACCAGGAAGGCGACCGCTGGGAGTGGATCGCCGACAGCTACCCGGCCAACGCGGTGAGCCTGCGCGCGGTGGCCGACGGCAACTTCGTGGTGGTGGACCGCAGCGACGGCAAGCAGCAGATCATCGCCGAGGTGGACTACTCCACCGCCGCGCTGACCCTGTACGAAGGCGCGATCCACATGGTGCAGAGCACGCCGTACCAGGTGGAGCGGCTGGACTGGGACGGGCGCAAGGCCTACGTCACCCGCACCCACGTGGACTACTACACCGACAGCATCGACTTCACCAAGCTCAAGGTGCTGGACCGCTTCGATGGCAACGGCGCCGGGCGCGGCGACTCGCACCACGGCGAAGTGCACGTGGTGCGGCGCGTGGCCGGCTACAAGAAGATCCGCTACTACACGCACGAGAACATCGGCTACGGCCCGGTCAACCTGCCCGACCAGGAACTGCACACAACCGCAGTGTGGTGGCAGCTGCCGCAGGCCACCCTGCTGCGCGCGTTCGCACAGAAGCAGGACGCGCTGGACGGCTTCCTTGGTGCTGCCTATGCGCTGCACATCGTCGCCACCGTGGCGGTGATGGCCGACGCTCGCGACCTGCAGAAGGCGGTGGGCAACGGCGACGGCGCGTGGTTCGCGGTCGCCGACCAGACCGGCCGTGGCCAGCTGCGCGGCAACGAGGGCGGCGAAGGCGCGGTGGAACTGATGCAGAGCTTCGTGCCCACCGTCTACCTGTACGACAACTTCCCCGGCGGCGTGGGCCTGAGCGAGCCGCTGTGGCTGCGCCAGGGCGAACTGGTGCAGCGCGCGCTGGAACTGGTGGAACGCTGCGACTGCAGCGCCGGCTGCCCGGCCTGCGTCGGCCCGGTACTGGCCGCGCAGGAGGAAGGCCAAGGCGGAACGCCGCGTTCGCTGGCGCTGCGGGTGCTGTCGCTGCTGTCCGACGCGCGCTGCCACCAGGTGCCAAGCGCCGTACCGGCCGACGAGGCGCTCGACCTGCTGCCATGAGCATCAGCCTGGACAAGCTGAAGGCGCTGCGGCGCCAGGCCGGGCAGCCGGTCGCAGCAACGCCGCCGGTCGTCACCGTGCCGGCATCGGGCACGGATACGGCCGCATCTCCTTCCCGCACCGGCATCGGTGGCAGGAACGAACCGGCGCACTTCACGCCGCCGCCGGCCGAAGCGGCGGTCGTTCCGGAGCGCTCGGTGCTGGACTGGATCGAGCGCCTGCCGCATGCCGGCACCAGCCGGCAGCCACACCCGGCACCTCCCGCCGCCGCACGCGATGACGCGCGGCAACCTCGGCCTGCCGCACACGAAAGCTCGGTGCTGGACTGGGTGGAGCGCGATGCGCGGTCCAGGCCGACCGGCGCTGCCGCACCGACCGCCACCAACCACGGGGGTGCCGACGGCACCTTGCAGCCGCGCAGTGTCGATGCCCTGCGCCGCCTGCTCGCCACCCGCAACCGCGCGATCACGCCGACATCGCGCAACGACCGCAACGGCCCGGTCGACCGCGATCTGCCGGGCACCGAGATCGCGCCCGGCCTGCACCTGATCGAAGCCTTCCTGCCGCAGCCCATCCCCGCGCAGCCGCTGTCGCTGGCTTTCAGCAGGCGCCCGGACGAAGCGGTGCAGCCGCATGACCTGCTGTTCTTCGACACCGAGACCACCGGCCTGGCCGGCGGCACCGGCACCCGCGCCTTCATGATCGGCGCGGCCGACTGGCATTGCGACGCCGCGCGCGGCGAAGGGCTGCGCGTGCGCCAGCTGCTGATGTCCACGATGGGCGCGGAGAGCGCGATGCTCGACGCCTTCGCCGCCTGGCTGGCGCCGACCACGGTGCTGTCCAGCTACAACGGCCGCTGCTACGACGCGCCGCTGCTGAAAACACGCTACCGGCTGGCGCGGCGCGGCGATCCGGTTTCCGCGCTGGACCACGTGGACCTGCTGTTCCCGACGCGCCGCCGCTACCGCGGCACCTGGGAGAACTGCCGGCTGGCGACCATCGAACGCCAGCTGCTGCGCATCCAGCGCGAGGACGACCTGCCCGGCTCCGAAGCGCCGAGCGCCTGGCTGGACTACCTGCGCGGCGGCAGCGCGCGCAACCTGCGCCGTGTCGGCGAGCACAACCACCAGGACGTGGTCACGCTGGCGCAGCTGTTCCTGCGCCTGGTACAGGCCGAGGCCGACGAGCGGGCGTCACCCCTGGCGCCGTAGATGCGGGGCTCGACCCGCAGCGCATTACCGGGAAAGCCCCATGCCGGGCAAGCCCGGCACCTGCGGGATGTAGATGCGGGGCCTGCCCCGCATGCGCATTGCCGATGAAGCGCCGGCGAGAGCGAAGCCCTCACCGGCGACGGACCATCACCCGCGGACCGGCTGCGCCAGACCGTCGCGGATGGCCTGCTGGATCAGGCGCTCGGCCTCGCGCTGGGCGCGTACGCTGGCATCAGCCTGCTGGCGGCCCAGCTCGGCCTGCTGCCTGCCCAGTTCCGCCTGCTGGCGCGCCAGTTCCCGCATTTCCTCGCGCACGGCCGGCCTGTCCATCTCGGCCCGGACCTTCTCGGCCTCGCGGCGCGCGGTCTCGATCTGTTCGCGCATCAGCGCGTCGTTGCCCTGGGTGCGAGCGGCCAGTGCGAGTTCGGCCTGGCGCGCGGCCAGCTCGCCGATGCGGGCACCGATTTCCCCCATGCGCTCGCCGATCTCGCCCTGGCGCTCGCCCAGCTTGCCCTGGTGTTCGCCGATCCGGCCCTGTTCCTCGCCCAGGCGCGTGGTTTCGGCAAACGCCTGTTCGAAGCGCGACAGCAGGCCGGCATCACGCACCACATAGGCGCGACCGTCGCGGCGCAGCAGCAGCACGCCGTTGCCGTCGTCCAGGCGGCGCGCCTGCTGCAGGTCGGCGATGGAACCGTTCATGACGTTGCGGTCGTTCTTCAGCAGTACATAGCCGTTGCTGCTCGGGCTCTGCGAAAGACGGATCACGCCCTTGGTCGAGACCGGCGGCGCGGGAGGCGCTGGCGGGGCCGCTGGCGCGGCGTGAGCGGCCGGCGGCGGCGGGGCGGGCGGAGCCGGCAGGGCCGGTGCGGCGCCCTTGGCCGAGATCACGGTGCGCACCACCGAGTGGTCGGCCGGCGGCGCGGCCGGCGGAGCGGGCACGACGGGTGCCGCTGGCACCGGCGGCGGCGCGGGCGGGGCCGGCGGCGCAGGCATGGCGACCAGCCGCATCGGCAGTACGCCGACCAGAGCCACTGCGGCGATGATCAGGCCCGCGCCCACGCGCGGGAAGGAGGACGTGTTCTGCAGCATGAGCAGTCTCCGCTTGAGGCTGAGGAAGGTGGGCGAGGCGCTGGCGAGGCCGGCGCCGGGCCGGGGAGCGACGCCCAGCTGCAGCAGCAGGCGTCCGTAGTGCTGGCGGCAATGACGGTCGCCGGCGACGACGGCGGCATCGACCGCTGCTTCGCGTGCAATCGCGTATTCGCGCGCCGCCAGGTGCACCAGGGGATGGAAGAAGAACAGGTGCTGGGCCAGTGCCGGCAGCAGGCCCCACCACAGGTCGCGGCGCTGCAGGTGCACCAGTTCGTGGGTCAGGGCCATGTCCAGGTCGTCGTCGCCCATGCGGCGCAGGTTGCGCGCCGGCAGCAGCAGCACCGGGCGCCACGGGCCGACCAGCTGCGGCGAGTCGATGGCCGCGCTGAGCATCAGCCGCGGTGCGCGGCGCAGGCCGTGCGCTTCGGCCGCCAGCTGCAGCGCGGCATCCAGGCGCCGGTCGTCGCAGGGGCGCGCCGCACGCAGCAGCGCGCGGCTGGCACGCCACGCCGACGCGGTGCGCAGCGCCATCACCAGCACGCCGGCCAGCCACAGCGCCATCGCCACGTGCAGCCACGACCAGCCGCTTTCCAGCGGCAGCGGCGTCATCACCACCAGCGGCGCGGCGGCCTGCGTGGCCGCGGCGGCCTGCGGCACCACCTGCAGCGCTTCGGCCGACGGCAGCACCGGCAGTTCCAGCGGCGAGGCCCACAGCAGGCCCAGCACCGCCTGCAACGCCACCAGCCACCACAGGCCACACTGGGTCGCGGCCGGCAGGCGGCGCACGCAACGGCACAGCAGCCACACCAGCGCCGTCAGCAGCAGGGTCTGCACGCTGGTGGCGAGCAGGCGGTTGCCGAGCAGTTCGAGAACGGTATCCATGGTTCAGTCCTCCCGGCGCTGCGATTGCAGCCTGCTGACCAGCGCTTCCAGTTCGGCCAGTTCGTTGTCGCTGACCTCGGCCTTTTCCGACATCCACGCCACGAACGGCGAGATCGAGCCCTGCAGGGTCTTCTCGACGAAGCTGCCAACCGCACTGTTCACCACGTCCTGCTGTTCGGCGGTGGACTGGTAGCGGTACACGCCCTCGTGCTGCTGGCGCCGCAGGTATCCCTTGGTGCGCAGGCGCTCCATCATGGTCAGCACGGTGGAACGGGCCAGCCCGCGCGTTTCGCCGAAGCCGGCGGCTACTTCGCCGACGCTGGCCGGCTCGTTCTCCCCGATGTACTGCAGCAGGGCCAGCTCCTGGTCCCCGATGGTCTTGCGGCGCATGGTCGACTCCGTGACTACATTTGTCGCCACGGTAGTGGGTGACTACATTTGTAGTCAATAGCCCGAAGGGCATACCAACCTTCGCCAACCTGAACGCTTCAGGTTCCAATACCGGGTTCAGGACACCTGGCTGTCGATCTGCCAGCGGGCAAATTCGTCCTCGAACGCAGCCAGGTCCAGCAGGCCCATGCACGCATGCGCGCCCACCGGCAGCGGTTCGCCGCGCGCCAGGCGCCGCGCCAGCAGCACCGCGGCGAAGGTCGGAATCTCCGGTCCGTGCAGCATCGGCGCAGTGAGATCCCAATGCACGCGATGGGCGAGACCCTCGCGCTGGCCGCGCAGGGTCACGCGCATGCCGCCCAGGTCGGTGCCGAAGCGGTCGAACCAGCGCCCGGCATGGGTGAAGGCACCGGCCAGCTTCGCCATCGGCAACGGCAGGCCGCTGCGACGCAACCAAGCCATGCCGGCCAGGCAGCGCGACAACAGCGGCAGTTCCAGCGCGGCGCGGAAGCGCACCGTCGACACGCCCGGGTAGCGCTGCACCAGCAGGTCATGATCGGGCACGTCGCAGGGCGATGCCAGGCGTGGCGCGATGCGCGCGAAGGTCACCGGTTGCGGATCGGCCCAGCCGACGGCGCGTTGCCAGCGCCCGTCGATCCAGCATTCGAACGGCTGGCCGCAGTACGACAACACCGCGCGCACCGTGGCCATGCCCAGCGGCGTGGCCTGCGCCGGTGCGATCACGATGTCGATGGACTGCAGCACGTCGAAGCGGCCGCGCAGCGCATCGACCACCGCACTGGAGAGCGCCGGCAGGGTGCTGGCACCGCTGATCGCGCTGCGCCCGTATTGCCGCGCAACGGCATCCAGTTGCGCGGGGAAGTCGCGCACGAAATCGCGGCCGTCGGCCAGGTCGATGTAGTGCATGCCCACCTGCAGGCAAACGCGCGCGACGTCATAGCCCTGCCCCTGGAACGGGCCGGCGGTGTGGATGACAAGATCGGCACGGGTATCGCGCAGGTCGCGGGCAAAATCCGGATCGTCCACGTCCAGGCGCCGGCATTCGACCCGCGCCATGTCCACGCCGGACAGGTTCGCCGCCGCCCGCTGCGGATGGCGCCCGGCGGCGATGACGGCGATGCCCGGCGTCGCGGCCAGCGCGCGCACGATGCGCGCGCCGAAATGTCCGTAGCCGCCCAGCACCACGATCCTGCAGTATTCCTGTTGCGACATCGATCCACTCCGCACGCGGCGATAGCGCATTATCGGCGGGCATCGCCATTGCCGTCGCGGCCGGCTTTCATCGCCCGCACACGGCCGCGGGGGCAGGCTCGGCGCGTCGTCCCGTCGTGGAGTCCGCCATGTATCGCAACCTGATCCTCGCCGGCGCCGTCCTGCTGGCCGCCACCGCCTGCAACAGCGCGCCCGTCGCCAGCGTCCAGCCCATCGACGGCGTCATCTCCGGCCAATGCCATACCGACAAGGTGATCGGCGCGGCCGGCCTGGCCGCGTCGCCGGGCACGATCGAACGCGCGCGCGTGGACAGCGACAGCCTGCACGTGCAGACGCTCCGCGGCGATGCGCCCATGCCGGTCACGCCGGCGAACGCCACGTCCGGTGGCGACCGCCTCACCATCGAGGTCGGCCGCAACAACGGCATCACCGCGCTGCGCTGCGGCTGAAACCGCGCTGACGCAGCACGGCCGGGATGACGCGCTGCGACGATACACACCGGAAACCAGGCGATATGCTTGCGGCGTCTCTCAATGCACTGGAGTTCCGATGCGAATCCCGACGATGCCGCGCGCCCTGCGCCGCCCCACCGCCCTGATCGCCACCCTTTCGCTCGTGCTCGCGCTGGGTGCCTGCAAGGGTCCGGCCCCGGAAGAACAGGACCAGGCCCTGGACCAGGCCAAGCAGGCCGCCGATGCCGCCGCCACGCCGGACCAGGAAGTCGCCACCACGCCGCCGCCGGTGGGCACCTGCGACGCCAGCCAGGTCGAAGGACTGATCGGCCAGCCGTATACCGAGGAACTGGCCGAGCAGGCCAGACAGGATGCCGGCGCCGCCAAGGTGCGCATGCTCAAGCCCAACCAGCCCATCACCATGGAGTTCCTGGGTGAGCGCCTGAACATCGAAGTGGACGACAAGAACCTCGTCAGCGGCGTCCGCTGCGGCTGATTGAAACCTGCCAAAAGCCTTGCGCCGCAAGGCTTTGGTTGCTGCCGCAACCATGCGTTGCGGCACCGCAACATC
This sequence comes from Stenotrophomonas sp. 05N423, assembly GCF_056397145.1. Taxonomy (NCBI): domain Bacteria; kingdom Pseudomonadati; phylum Pseudomonadota; class Gammaproteobacteria; order Lysobacterales; family Lysobacteraceae; genus Stenotrophomonas; species Stenotrophomonas sp. 05N423. The sequence goes on along the minus strand of NZ_JBFTMV010000014.1, from coordinate 7,388 downwards.
TGTGATCTAGTCGAGCGCATCCGGTGGCCTCAACGCTGCGCTCCAGTGACGGGCATGCCGTGCACGCGTCGGGAACACGGCCGTGCATGGTGTGACGCGGTGGACGAGGGAGAGGTGTCGCCGCTCACCCGCGCACAACGAGGCACAGATGACCCTCCGCAATCGCCAGGGGCTCTACGACCCGCAAGACGAACGCGACGCCTGTGGTTTCGGCATGGTCGCGCAGCTGGACGACCAGCCCTCCCGCCTTCTCGTCGACACCGCCATCGCCGCGCTCTCGCGCATGACCCACCGCGGCGGCGTCGCTGCCGACGGCCTCACCGGCGATGGCTGCGGCCTGCTGCTGCGGCGGCCCACCGTGTTCCTGCGCCGGCTGGCCGAAGAGGCCGGCATCCGCATCGGTCCCAACTTCGCCGCTGGCGTGGTGTTCCTGCCGCACGACGCCGATGCCGCGCAGCGCTGTCGCGACGAACTCGATGCGCGACTGCGCGACGCCGGCTGCCAGCCGCGCGGCTGGCGCGTGGTGCCCACCGACGCGGGCGTCTGCGGCGAACTGGCGCGCGCCACGCTGCCGCGGATCGAACAGGTGTTCGTCGACGCCGACGCCGGCCAGGACGCCGGGCAGTTCGCGCTGGCGCTGTTCCTGGCGCGCCGCCGCAGCGAACAGGCCCTGCGCGATGTCGCCGACTACTACGTCACCACACTCAGCGCCGATGCCATCAGCTACAAGGGCATGGTGCTGCCGGACAAGCTTTCGACGTTCTACCCGGATCTGCAACGCCACGAACTGGCTTCCAGCGTGGTGGTGTTCCACCAGCGCTTCTCCACCAACACGATGCCGCGCTGGCCGCTGGCGCATCCGTTCCGGCTGCTCGCCCACAACGGCGAGATCAACACCATCGAAGGCAACCGCCATTGGGCGCAGGCGCGCAGCAAGGTATGGAAGACGCCGAGGTTCGACATCGCCGAGTTCGATCCGGTGATCTCGATGCACGGCTCGGATTCGCAGAGCATGGACAACATGCTCGAGCTGATGGTGGCCGGCGGCATGGAGCTGATCCAGGCGCTGCGCATCCTGGTGCCGCCGGCGACGCAGTCGCTGGAATTCAAGGACGCCGACCTCGCCGCATTCTATGAGTTCCATGGCCTGAACAGCGAGCCGTGGGACGGTCCGGCCGGCATCGTCGCCTGCGATGGCCGCTTCGCTGCCTGTACGCTGGACCGCAACGGCCTGCGCCCGGCCCGCTGGATGCTGACCTCCGACCGCCACTTCCTCGTCGCCTCCGAGGCCGGCGTGTGGGAAGTACCCACCGAGCGCGTCGTGCAGAAGGGCAAGCTGGGGCCGGGCCAGATGATGGCCATCGACCTCAAGCGCGGCGACCTGCTCGATTCCGACGCCATCGACCGCATCAACCGCGCACGCGCGCCGTACAAGCAGTGGCTGCACCAGGGCGTGACCTATCTGCAGACCGAGCTGATCGACCCTTCGCTGGCTGAGGAACCTTTCGACGAAGCCACGCTGCGCAGCTACCACAAGCTGTTCCAGCTCACCTCCGAGGAAGTGGAGCAGGTACTGCGGCCGCTGGCCGAGACCGGGCAGGAAGCCACCGGTTCGATGGGCGACGACACGCCCATCGCCGTGCTCAGCCGCCAGACGCGCCCGCTGTACGACTATTTCCGCCAGGCGTTCGCGCAGGTCACCAACCCGCCGATCGACCCACTGCGCGAAGACTGCGCGATGTCGCTGACCACCCAGCTCGGCAAGGAGACCAACATCTTCCATGCCGGCCCGGAGACGGTGAACCACGTCATCCTCAATTCGCCGGTGCTCAGCCAGCGCAAGCTGCGCCAGTTGCTGAAGATGGAACAGTACGTCGAGCGCAACCGGCTCATCGACCTGTCCTACAGCGTCGAGGAAGGGCTGAAGGCCGGCATCGAGCGCATCTGCGCGCAATGCGAGCAGGCCGCGCGCGATGGCGTGGTGATGCTGCTGCTGTCCGACCGCTACCCGGTGCCCGATCGCCCGATGGTGCATGCGCTGCTGGCCACCAGCGCGGTGCACCACCACCTGTCGGCGCTGGGCCTGCGCTGCGACGTCAATCTGATCATCGAGACCGGCACCGCGCGCGACGCGCACCACATGGCCTGTCTGCTCGGCTTTGGCGCCACCGCCGTGTATCCATACCTGGCGTACCAGACGCTGTTCGACATGGGCCGGCGCGGCATCCTGCTGCTGAAGAAGGGCGGCGAGGTCTCGCAGATCGGTCGCAGCTACCGCAAGGGCATCTACAAGGGCCTGAGCAAGATCATCTCCAAGATGGGCATCTGCACCGTGGCCAGCTACCGCGGCGCGCAGCTGTTCGAGATCATCGGGCTGGACCCGGACGTGGTGCAACTGTGCTTCCCCGATGCCACCGCGCGCATCGGCGGCGTCGATCTGCCGCGTCTGGACACCGAGGCGCGCGAACTCGCCGCGCGCGCCTGGAACGAGCTGGCGCCTGCCGAAGTCGGCGGGCTCCTCAAGTACGTGCACGATGGCGAGTACCACATGTACAACCCGGACGTGGTGCTGACCCTGCAGCGCGCCGCGCGCACCGGCAAGGCCGAGGACTGGCGCGCATACATGGACGCGGTGCATTCGCGGCCGGTCTCGGCGCTGCGCGACCTGCTGCAGCTCAGGCCGGCCACCACGCCGGTGCCGCTGGACGAGGTGGAACCCGCCGAAGCGCTGTTCAAGCGTTTCGACACCGCCGCCATCTCGCTCGGCGCACTGTCGCCGGAGGCGCATGAAGCGCTGGCGATTGCGATGAACCGCCTTGGCGGCCGCTCCAACTCCGGCGAAGGCGGCGAAGACCCGGTGCGTTACGGCACTGAAAAGCGCTCCAAGATCAAGCAGGTCGCGTCCGGCCGCTTCGGCGTCACCGCCGAATACCTGGTCAATGCCGAAGTGCTGCAGATCAAGGTCGCCCAGGGCGCCAAGCCCGGCGAGGGCGGCCAGCTGCCCGGCCACAAGGTCAACGAACTGATCGCGCGCCTGCGCTACGCCAAACCAGGCATCGGCCTGATTTCGCCCCCGCCGCACCACGACATCTATTCCATCGAGGACCTGGCGCAGCTGATCCATGACCTCAAGCAGGTCAACCCGGACGCGCTGGTATCGGTGAAGCTGGTGTCGCACGCGGGCGTCGGCACCATCGCCGCCGGCGTGGTCAAGGCCGGCGCCGACCTGATCACCGTGTCCGGCCACGACGGCGGCACCGGCGCCTCGCCGATCAGTTCGATCCGCTACGCCGGCGTGCCGTGGGAACTGGGCGTGGCCGAATCGCACCAGGCGCTGGTCGGCAACGACCTGCGCGGCCGCACCCTCCTGCAGACCGACGGCGGCCTGAAGACCGGGCTGGACGTGGTCAAGGCGGCTCTGCTGGGTGCGGACAGCTTCGGCTTCGGCACCGGTCCGATGATCGTGCTGGGCTGCAAGTACCTGCGCATCTGCCATCTCAACAACTGCGCCACCGGCGTGGCCACCCAGGACGAGCGCCTGCGCGAAGGCTATTTCACCGGCCTGCCCGAGCGCGTGGAGAACTTCTTCCGCCTGCTGGCCGAGGAAGTGCGCGGGTGGTTGTCGTACCTGGGCGCGCGTTCGCTGGACGAGATCGTCGGCCGCACCGATCTGCTGGAGCAGCTGGATGTCTCGCCGCGCGAAGGCGTCAGGGTCGACCTGTCGCGCCTGCTTGCGCCCGCCCGCTACGAGGGTTCGCACTGCGCCGCGCAGCGCCTGTACCAGTCGCCGGACAGCCTGGTCACGCAGATGGACGACCTGCTGGCCGACGCCATCACGCACAAGCGCGGCGGCGACCATCGCTTCCTGGTCCACAACACCGACCGCTCGGTGGGGACGCGCCTGGCCGGCACCATCGCCCGCGCGCATGGCAACCACGGCATGAGCGATGCGCCATTGAACCTGCGATTCCGTGGCACCGCCGGCCAGAGCTTCGGCGCGTTCAACGTCGGCGGCCTGAACCTGGAAGTGGAAGGCGAAGCCAACGACTACGTCGGCAAGGGCATGGCCGGCGGCCGGCTGGTAGTACGGCCGCCGCGTGGCGCGCGCTTCGAGGCACGCAGCACCGCCATCGTCGGCAACACCTGTCTGTACGGCGCCACCGGCGGCGAACTGTTCGCGGCGGGCCGCGCCGGCGAACGCTTCGGCGTGCGCAACTCCGGCGCGCTGGCGGTGATCGAAGGTGCCGGCGACCATTGCTGCGAGTACATGACCGACGGCATCGTCGCCGTACTCGGCAAGGTCGGCCTGAACTTCGGTGCCGGCTTCACCGGCGGCCTGGCCTATGTGCTGGATATCGACCGCGATTTCGTGGACCGCTACAACCACGAGCTGATCGACATCCACCGCATCTCGGCCGAGGGTTTCGAGAACTACCGCCAGCACCTGCACACCCTGATCGGCCGTCACCGCGAACTGACCGGCAGCATCTGGGCGCAGCAGATCCTGGACGAGTTCCGCGACTACGTCGGCAAGTTCTGGCTGGTGAAACCCAAGGCCGCCAGCATCGAATCGCTGGCCGCCGCGCTGCGCAACGCCGCCTGACCGCCGTACCTGACCCCGCAGGAGCGGCTTCAGCCGCGATGTGTTCCCGGCAGTTGAAGCCGCTCCTGCGAAAAGCCAGACCCAGGCATCCACCTGCCGGATGCCCCAGCCGAGATTCCCCATGAGCCGCAAGCAAGCCTTCCAGTTCCTCGACCTGCCCCGCACCATGCCGCAGCGCATTCCAGTGGAACTGCGCACATCCGGCGACTGGGGCGAGCTGTACGGAAAGTTCGACAAGGCCGATGCGCAGTACCAGGCCGGCCGCTGCCTGGATTGCGGCAACCCGTACTGCAGCTGGAAGTGCCCGGTGCACAACGCCATCCCGCAGTGGCTGCAGCTGGTGCAGGAGGATCGCATCCACGAAGCGGCGACGCTGTGCCATTCGACCAATCCGCTGCCGGAAGTCTGCGGCCGCGTCTGCCCGCAGGATCGTCTGTGCGAAGGCAGCTGCACGCTGGAAGAGTTCGGCGCGGTGACCATCGGCGCGGTCGAGAAATACATCGTCGATACCGCGCTGGCCACTGGCTGGAAGCCGGACCTGCATGCCGTGCAGGCGACCGGCAAGCGCGTGGCCATCGTCGGCGCCGGCCCCGCCGGACTGGCCTGTGCGGATCGCCTCGCACATGCCGGCATCCAGGCGGTGGTCTTCGATCGCTACGAACGGATCGGTGGCCTGCTGCAGTTCGGCATTCCCAGTTTCAAGCTGGACAAGAGCGTCATCGAACGTCGCCGCGAAATCCTCGAAGGCATGGGCGTGCAGTTCCGCCTCGGTGTCGAGATCGGCCGCGACATCACCATCGAGCAGCTGCAGGCGGACTACGATGCCGTGTTCCTGGGTACCGGCGCCTATCGTTATACCGATGGCGGCCTGATCGGCCAGGACCTGAAGAACGTGCTGCCGGCTTTGCCGTTCCTGGTGCAGAACAGCCGCATCGTTGGCGGCCACGATCCACAAGGCCGGCCCATCGCCGGCTGGGAAGACCAGATCGCCCTGCCCGACCTCAATGGCAAGCGCGTGGTGGTGCTGGGCGGCGGCGATACCGGCATGGACTGCGTGCGCAGCGCGATCCGCCTGGGCGCAGCACGCGTGACCTGCGCCTACCGTCGCGACGAGGCCAACATGCCCGGCTCCGCGCGCGAGGTGGCCAATGCCCGCGAGGAAGGCGTGCGCTTCCTGTTCAATCGGCAGCCGCTGACCCTCGAAGCCGGCGCCGACGATGAAGTCATCGGCGTGACCGTGGTGGAGACGCGCCTGGGCGAACCCGACGCCAACGGCCGCCGCAACGCGGAACCGATCGAAGGCAGCGAATCGCTGCTGGAAGCGGACGTGGTGATCATCGCCTTCGGCTTCTCGCCGACGCTGCCGGAATGGCTGGCTTCGCAGGGGGTGGAGGCAACGGGCAACGGCCGCATCGTCGCCGGTGGTTCCGACCGCCTGCCCTACCAGACGCGCAACTCCAAACTATTTGCCGGTGGCGATGCGGTGCGCGGCGCGGATCTGGTGGTCACCGCGGTGGCTGAAGGTCGCGACGCCGCCGGCAGCATCATCAAGCTGTTGCTGCACTGACCACCGTCTAACCGTTCGTTGATTCGCCTTGCATATGCGCGCTGCCGGTGCATGTTGGGACGCCAGATGGAATGGAGCCTCACCCGGGCGGCGCGGGCTGCACGCGGCAAGCGCGTGCCGTCGAGCACCCGCTGGAACAGGCAGGGGAAGTGTGCAAATCCCTGCGACGCCGCGCCGCATCGATCCTGGCGCTCTCCAGCGCCGTGTGTCATCCCCAGGACCTACACTCACAACTTCCCAATTCCAGCGAGATTCCCATGCGCATCGGCCTGGCCGCCAACCGCCTGCACCACGAACGCGCCGACGCCGCCCTGTTCCGCTGGCTGCGTGCAAGCGCCAACGGCATCCGCGAGCTCGGCGTGGAGCTGCATGCTGTCGGCCGCACCCATGACGCCATCGCCGCCGCCCTGGCGCCCGGCAGCCTGCCCGGCCTGAGGCGTTATCCCAACGGTCGCGAAGGCGGGTTGATGAAGCTGGTGGCGGAGATCGTGGGCATGGGCTCGCCCGAACGCACGCTCGACGGCGCGATCTATCTGATCGACCCGGTGGATCCATCGTCGGTATTCCCCGAAGCCATCGCGCTGAAGCGGCAGTGCGTGATCCACGGCAAGCCCTTCATCTCCACGGTGGCCAGCGCCCGCGACTGGGTCGAGATGGAACGCATCCACGCCGGCCTGCCTGCCGATCCAGGCGCGGACGACCTGCATGACTTCGGCAACCAGACCCTGGCGCTGATTGCGCACGACGCCCGCAAGCCGCAGATGCTGGCCTTTGCTGCCGAGCATTTCGACGTGTTGTCGCGGTTCGGTCAGCGCATTGGCACGGGCACGACGGGGCAGCGATTGAACGAGCTGGCCTGGAGCCGCGGCTGGCCACGCAATCAGGAATGGATCCAGCGCTTCCAGAGCGGCCCGTTGGGCGGGGATGCACAGATAGCCGACCGCGTCCTGGAGGGGCGTTGCCAACGCGCAATTTTCTTCGAGGACCCGCACGTAGCGCGTCAGCACGAGGCTGACATCCAGTTGCTGGAGCGTGCGGTGACGACGGTGACGGACGATGCGGTGTGCATCACCGCGCCCAATCTGGCCGCGCGCTGGGCGGCTGCGGCGGGGCAACGCCCGCACCAGCGCTGATGTTGAGGGCGCGGAAAACGACAACGGCGCCAATCGGCGCCGTTCTGGTTTATGCGCCCCCCGCGTAGTGGATGCGTAGTGGATG
>NZ_JBFTMV010000013.1:0-63784 GCF_056397145.1 Stenotrophomonas sp. 05N423 | reverse complement strand
CCACCGACATCACCGGCGCCGTGCAGCTGCCGGAAGGCGTCGAGATGGTGATGCCGGGCGACAACGTGAAGATGTCGGTCACGCTGATCAACCCGGTGGCGATGGACGAAGGCCTGCGCTTCGCGATCCGCGAAGGCGGCCGTACCGTCGGCGCCGGCGTGGTCGCCAAGATCACCAAGTAAGCGCGTCTTCCCCGTCCGCGGGGAGCGTGGAAGAAGGGCGGCCTCCGGGCCGCCCTTTTTTATTGCCGCCTTCCCTGTAGAGCGACCTCCCGGATCATCGGCATGCGGACGCTGGCAACGGCGTCCGGCGGCACCTTTTCAGCGCTTTCTTGAGGGGTATCCGGGACCCGCTTGCCGGAGCCGGCCGGGAAGCATCAGCCGTCGAACGGATGCGCGCCCAGCGTTTCGATCACGTGGTCGACGAAGCAGGTGATCCGCGCCGCCAGCGCGGTGTTGCGGTAGTAGACCGCGTTGATCGGCTGGCGTGCGTCCAGCGTCTGCGCGGGGAACAGCGGTACCAGCCGGCCCGCATGGCGGTCCGCGCGGGTCATGAAGTCGGACAGGCAGACGATGCCCTCGCCGGCCAGGGCCAGGTGGCGCAGCGTCTCGCCGCTGGAAGAGGCGATGGTCGGCTGGATGCGCAGGACGTTGCCGGCCACGTCGCGCAGCGGCCAGTCGTTGAGTGATTCGGGTTGGGTGAAGCCCAGCAGGGCATGCCGTGCCAGGTCGCCCGGCTCGGCCGGTATGCCATGGCGTTCGAGGTAGGCCGGGCTGGCCAGCACCCGTACATGGCTGCCGCCCACCGGGCGGGCATGCAGGGTGGAGTCCTTCAGCGCGCCGATGCGGAACGCCACGTCGGTGCGCTTTTCGATCAGGTCGACGATGCCTTCGTTCGAGTTCAGTTCCAGTTCGACCCCGGGATAGCGCTCGCGGAAGCCGGAGACCAGTGGTACCAGCACGTGCAGCATGAAAGGCGTGGCCGCGTCGACCCGTAGCCGCCCGACCGGACGCATGCGCCGTGCCGCCATCTGCTCTTCGGCCTCGTCCACCGACGCGAGGATGGCGCGTGCGTGCTGCAGGAAGGTGGCGCCTTCCTCGGTCAGTTCCAGCCGCCGCGTCGTGCGCCGCAACAGGGTGGTCTGCAGCTTTTCCTCCAGCCGTCCGAGCGTGCGGCTGGTGGCTGAGATCGTCAGTCCCAGCAGTTCCGAGGCGGCAGTGATCGACCCGGCATCCACCACGGCCACGAATGCTTGGAGTTCATCGAGCGTGGTTTTCATTGTTGATCCTGAATCAAATGAATTTGGTTGATATGGGGCTTAATCCGCAAATATTAGCCGGGCACACTGCGCGCCATGAAATCTTCCAACGCCCTGCTCGCCCTCGCCATCGGTGCCTTCGCCATCGGCACCACCGAATTCACCCCGATGGGACTGCTGCCCGTGATCGCCGACGGCGTGCAGGTCAGCATCCCCAGCGCCGGCATGCTGGTCTCCGCCTATGCGGTTGGCGTCATGGCCGGTGCGCCGGTGATGACCCTGCTGTTCAGCCGCTTCGGCAAGCGTGCGGCGCTGATGTGGCTGATGGTCCTGTTCACCGTCGGCAACCTGTTGTCGGCGTTCGCGCCGGGGTACACGACCCTGTTGCTGTCGCGCCTGGTCACCAGCCTCAACCACGGCGCCTTCTTCGGCATCGGCGCCGTGGTTGCCGCCAGTGTCGTGCCGAAGGACAGGCAGGCCAGCGCCATCGCCACGATGTTCATGGGCCTGACCATCGCCAACATCGGCGGCGTGCCGGCCGCGACCTGGATCGGCCAGCAGGTGGGCTGGCGGCTGGCCTTTGGCGGTACCGCCGTGCTCGGCCTGGTCACCATCGCCGCCCTGTGGCTGGCACTGCCCAAGGGTGAGCCGGGCACGCGCCCGGACGTTCGCCGTGAACTGAAGGTACTGGCCCGCCCCGAGGTGTTGCTGGCCATGGGGACCACGGTGCTGGGCGCAGGCGCGATGTTCGCACTCTATACCTACGTGGCGCCGGTGCTGGCCGAGATCACCCATGCCAGCCCGGGCTTCGTGGCCTTCGCGCTGGTGCTGATCGGTATCGGCTTCACGCTGGGCAACAGCATCGGCGGCCGCCTGGCCGACTGGTCGCTGGACGGCGCGACCAGGCTGATCCTCGGCGCGCTCGCAGTGGTCATGGCGGTGCTGCCGTTCGTGATGACGACCCATGTCGGCGCGGCCATCGGCCTGGTGGTCTGGGGCGCGGCCGCCTTCGGCATCGTGCCGCCGGTGCAGATGCGGGTCATGCAGGCCGCGGCCCAGGCGCCGGGTCTGGCTTCGTCGGTCAATGTCGGTGCGTTCAACCTCGGCAACGCGGTCGGCGCCGCCCTCGGTGGCGCCGTCATCGGCCAGGGACTGGGTTATGCCGCCGTGCCGCTGGCGGGCGCCGCGCTGGCCGCGGGCGGTCTGGGCCTGGTCTGGCTGGGCAATACCGGGCGTCGCCGCGTGGTGCAGGACGCCTGAGCAACGTCCTTGTCCGGCATCAGTTGTTGAGTTCAAATCAAAAGAATTTCAGGGATACGGGGCTCAATCCGCAAATATGAAGTGGGCAGACTGCGTCCCCCATGGATCGCGGGATGGCGGTCCCTGAGATTCCAAACCCTCCTTTCCAATCCCCCTCACAGGAGTCTTTCCATGAGCATTCCTTCCTTCGGCCTCGGCACCTTCCGTCTTGCCGGCCAGGCCGTCATCGATTCGGTGAAGTCCGCACTCGAGCTGGGATACCGCGCCATCGACACCGCGCAGATCTACGGCAATGAGGCCGATATCGGCCAGGCCATTGCCGAAAGCGGCGTGCCGCGCCCGGACCTGTTCATCACCACCAAGATCTGGGTCGACAACTACGCCGCCGACAAACTGGTCCCGAGCCTGCGCGAGAGCCTCGCCAAGCTGCGCACCGATCATGCGGACCTGACCCTGATCCACTGGCCGGCGCCCGGCAACGGTGTCGAGCTGGCCGACTACATGGCTGCGCTGGCCGAAGCCAAGAAGCTGGGCCTGACCCGCCAGATCGGCGTCTCCAACTTCAATATCGAGTTGACCCGGCAGGCCATCGCCGCCGTCGGTGCCGGCGAAATCGCCACCAACCAGATCGAACTCAGCCCTTACCTGCAGAACGCCAGGCTCACCGCGTTCCTGAAGGAGCAGGACATCACCGTCACCTCCTACATGACCCTGGCCTACGGCAAGGTGCTCAAGGACCCGGTGCTGGCCGAAATCGCCGCCAAACACGACGCCACCGTGGCGCAGGTCGCCCTGGCCTGGGCGATGCAGCTCGGCTATGCGGTGATTCCGTCCTCGACCAGGCGAGAGAACCTGGCCAGCAACCTGCTTGCCCGCGACCTGAAGCTGGATGCCGAGGACATGGCGCGTATCGCCGCGCTGGAGCGCAATGGCCGCGAGGTCAGCCCGGAAGGCCTGGCACCGGCCTGGGACTGATCGCCGCCGCTGGTGGGAGGGGGCCGGCGGACAAAGCGGTATCGCGTCGCGTGGGATCCGCGCGACGCCGGTCGCCCTGTTCGCCAACGGGGCTTGGCATGCGCTCGCTGGCATCCGTGCGATGCGGTCTCTGGCGCTTCCAGGGGAGCGGTGCGTGGAAAACGCTCCGGTTGGCTCGGACGACTGCGGGAATCTGGTGGGCTGCCGCCCGCTGGATGCCATTGCATCCCCATTGCCTTCTGGCGGCGCCGGGCCCCACCGACAGGCTGTGCTCCCGGATCTTCATCGACACGCCGGCGGATAACGCATTGCGCATGGCGGAAAACGCCTCCCGCTCTGCTCTTGTATCCATGGGCCGCACAGGCCGGCGCGCACCGGCAACGCCGCCGCCATGACCTTCGCTACGTGAAGGGCAGGGCGGATGGGCCTAAGGTGCGTGCGACGGCCTGGCCGGCAGGACAAACGCGAGGAGAAGACGGGATGTTGCGAGGATCGGGACAAGGGCGGCGCAGGGCGGCACTGGCGCTGGCGCTGGCGGCGTTCGCCGCGGTGGCGCAGGCGGCGGCACCGGCGCCGAAGGAGCACTTCGGTTTCACCATCGGCGACGACTACATGCTCGCCACCTATACCCAGACCGAGGCGTATTTCCGCAAGGTCGCGGCCGGCTCCGACCGTTTCCGGCTCGTCGAACTGGGCAAGACCTCGGAAGGGCGTCCGCAGCTGATGCTGATCGCCTCCTCGCCGGCCAACCTGGCGAAACTGGATGAGTACCGCGGCATCTCCGAGCGCCTGGCGCGCGCGCGCGATGACGAGGCCGTCGCCCGCCAACTGGCGGAGCAGGGCAAGGCGGTGGTGTGGATCGATGGCGGCCTGCACGCCAACGAAACCGTCGGCGCGCACCAGCTGATCGAGACCGTGTGGCAGCTGGCCAGCCGCGACGACGCCGAGACCCGGCGCATCCTCGACGACACCATCATCCTGCTGGTCCACGCCAACCCGGACGGGCAGGAGCTGTACTCGGACTGGTACATGCGCGAGCCGGTGCCGGCCAGGCGCGTGCTCGACAAGCCGCCGCGCCTGTACCAGAAGTACGCCGGCCACGACAACAACCGCGACTTCTACATGGCTGCGCTGCAGGAGACACGCAACCTCAACCTGGCGATGTACACGCGCTGGTATCCGCAGATCGTCTACAACCACCACCAGACCTCGCCCAAGGGCACGGTCATCGTGATCCCGCCGTACCGCGACCCGTACAACTACAACATCGACGCGATGATCCCGGTCGGGCTGGAATCGCTGGGCTCGACGATGAACCTGCGCTTCCTGCAGGAGAACAAGCCCGGTGCGGTATCCAAGGGCGGCAGCGTGTATTCCACCTGGTGGAACGGCGGCCTGCGCACCATGCCGTACTTCCACAACATGCTCGGCGTGCTGACCGAAATCACCGGCAACCCGACGCCGATGCAGATCCCGTTCCTGCCGGACCGGCAGCTGCCCGACAGCAACCTGCCGGCGCCGGTGCCGGCGCAGACCTGGCATTTCCGCCAGTCCATCGACTACAGCCTGACCGCCAACTGGGCGCTGCTGGACTACGCTTCGCGCAACCGCGAACAGCTGCTGTGGAACATCTACCGCATGGGCCGCAACTCCATCGAGCGCGGCAGCCGCGATACCTGGACGGCCAGTCCAGGCGTCCTGGCCGGGGCCCGCGCCGCCGCCGGCAAGGACGGCAAGCCGGCGGCGGAACTGGATGCGGGGCAGGTGAGCGCCCTGCTGCGGCGCCCGGAGCAGCGCGACCCGCGCGGCTACATCATCCCGGCCGACCAGGCGGATTTCCCGACCGCGACCGCCTTCGTCAACGCGCTGCAGTTGGCGGGCGTCGAGGTGGAGCGCGCGACCCGGCCGTTCGCGGCGGCGGGCCGCAGGTACCCGGCGGGCTCGTTCGTGGTCAAGGCCGACCAGGCGTTCCGGCCGCACGTGCTGGACATGTTCGAGCCGCAGGATCACCCGCATGACTTCGAATACGAGGGTGGTCCGCCGATCGCGCCCTACGATTCGGCCGGGTGGACGCTGGCCTTCCAGATGGGCGTGGCGTTCGACCGTGTGCTGGAAGGCTTCGACGGCCCCTTCGAGGCGCTACCGGCGGGGCAGTTGCAGGTGCTGGCCGACGCGCCGGTGCCGGCCTCGGCCAATGGCTACCTGCTCGATGCGCGCGCCAACAACAGCGTGATCGCCGTCAACCGGCTGCTGAAGGCGGGCGTGCCGGTGCGGCGCGTGCCGGACCGCGACGGTGCCTTCTTCGTGCCGGCGGTGTCCGCCGAGGCCCTGGCCACCGCCCTGCGCGGTACCGGCGTACGGGCGGCTGCCGCCGACCGTCGCGTCGCTGGCGGCGAACCGGTGCGGGCGCCACGGATTGCTTTGTGGGACCACTACGGCGGTTCCATGGTCTCCGGCTGGACCCGGCTGGTCCTGGACAGCTTCGGCTTCGACTATGAGGTGGTGTACCCGCGACAGATCCTCGACAGCGACCTGCGCAGCCGGTTCGACGTACTGATCCTGCCCAGCGGTGCGTTGCCGCTGCCCCGGGAGCTTGCGATCGAAGGCAAGGCCGGGCGCGTGCCGGCCTCGCCGGACCCGGCCACCATCCCGGCCGAGTTCCGCCCGATGCTGGGTGAGCTGGATGGCGAGCCGGCGGTCGCCGCGCTGCGCCGCTTCCTGCAGGCCGGCGGCCATGTCGTCGCCACAGGGTCCTCCAGCGGGCTGGCGCTGCAGCTCGGTCTGCCATTGCGCAGCCACCTGCTGGGCAAGGGGCCGGACGGCCAGCCCCGCGCGCTGAACCAGCGCGAGTACTACATCCCCGGCAGCGTGCTGCAGGTGGCTGTGGACAAGTCGCGCCCGCTCAACTGGGGCCTGCCGCAGCGCCTGGACGTGTACTTCTCCGACGGCCGCTGGGACAATGCGCCGGTATTCGACCTGCCGGCCGGCCGTGGCGACATCCGCCCGCTGCTGCGTTTCGACTCGGCCACGCCGCTGCGCAGCGGCTGGGCCTGGGGCCAGGAGCACCTGCAGGGCGGGGTGCTGGCCGCCGAGGCCGACGTCGGCGCCGGACGCCTGACCTTCTTCGGGACGGACATTACCTTCCGCTCGCAGACCCACGGCTCGTTCAAGCTGCTGTTCAACAGCCTGCTGCAGGCGGGTGCCGCCGCCGAATGAGGTGCCGGGACGGGCGTGCGGTAGCGTTCGCCCGTCCCGGCATGGCCGGCAGCTGAAGCGCAAGAGGGAGAGCGTGCCGGGGACTTGCAAAGCCCCGGGAATGCTGACAGAATGCACGACCACTCGCGGGACTCATGCTTGCATGGGTTCCGCAACCAGCGAAAAGAAGGGCAGGACGCGCTTCGTATTCGCCAGACTAAGGACAGGTCGCGTGGGTCGCTCCGGAGGCATCGGGGCGCTTTCTGCGCGTTTGTTTGTGTCTGGGGCGGGCCGGGAAACCGGGCCGCCTTGCTGTTTTGAAGGGATTCGCGCGACGGCCGGGTGGCATGGCCGCGCATTCATGGGGTCCGGTACACAAGAGGCCGGGCCTGTCGCTCTTTAGACCTATAGGAACACCGTCATGGCGGACCAAAAGATCCGGATTCGGCTGAAGGCGTTCGATCATCGTTTGATCGACCGCTCGGCCAGCGAGATCGTTGAAACGGCCAAGCGGACCGGCGCGCAAGTGCGTGGCCCGATCCCGCTGCCGACCAAGATCGAGCGTTACACCGTTCTGGTTTCCCCGCACGTCGACAAGGACGCGCGTGACCAGTACGAGACCCGCACGCACAAGCGCGTGCTCGACATCGTCGACCCCAACGACAAGACCGTGGACGCGCTGATGAAGCTCGAACTGGCTGCCGGCGTCGACGTTCAGATCAAGCTGACCTGAGGACTACGACCATGACGAAGAAGTATTCGTTGGGCTTCGTGGGCCGCAAGGCCGGCATGAGCCGCGTTTTTACCGATGATGGCCTGTCCATCCCGGTGACCCTGATCGAAGCCACCCCGAACCGCATCGCGCAGATCAAGACCGTCGAAACCGACGGCTACAGCGCCGTGCAGGTGACCGTTGGCGCCCGTCGCGCCGCCCTGGTGAACAAGCCGGAAGCCGGCCACTTCGCCAAGGCCAAGGTCGAAGCCGGTCGTGGCCTGTGGGAATTCCGCGTCGAGGACGCCCAGATCGGCGATTACGCCGTCGGTGGCGAAGTCAAGGCGGACATCTTCGAGGTCGGCCAGATCGTCGACGTCCAGGGTGTCACCAAGGGCAAGGGCTTCCAGGGCACCATCAAGCGCTACAACTTCACCATGGGCGACGCCACCCACGGTAACTCGCTGTCGCATCGCGCGCCGGGTTCGTTGGGCCAGCGCCAGACCCCGGGTCGCGTTTTCCCGGGCAAGAAGATGGCCGGCCACATGGGTGCCGTGCAGCAGAGCACGCAGAACCTGGAAGTGGTCAAGGTCGACGTCGAGCGTGGTCTGATTGCCGTCCGCGGTGCCGTTCCGGGCGCTGCCGGTGGCGACGTGATCGTGCGTCCGGCGAGCAAGGCATAAGGAGAGATGACGATGGAACTCGTTATCACGGGTAGCAACAACAAGGTCTCGGTCTCCGAAGCCGTGTTCGGCCGCGATTTCAGCGAAGATCTGGTTCACCAGGTCGTCGTTGCCTACCGCAACGCCGCTCGCGCCGGCACCAAGGCACAGAAGACGCGCTCTGAAGTGGCTGGCACCACCAAGAAGTCGAAGAAGCAGAAGGGTGGCGGTGCTCGTCACGGCGCCCTGACCGCTCCGATCTTCGTCGGCGGTGGCGTCACCTTCGCGGCCAAGCCGCGCAGCTTCGAGCAGAAGGTCAACCGCAAGCAGTATCGCGCCGCCATGTGCGCCATCCTGTCCGAGCTGAACCGCCAGGGCCGCCTGACCATCGTCGAGTCCTTCGACGTGGAAGCGACCAGCACCAAGGGTCTGATCGGCAAGCTGGCTGGCCTGGAAGTGGGCAAGCGTCCGCTGATCGTCACCGAAGAGGCTTCCGAGCACCTGTACCTGTCGGCCCGCAATCTGCCCTACGTGCAGGTGCGTGACGTCCAGGGTCTGGATCCGGTCGCTCTGGTCGGTGCCGACACGGTCGTCATCACCGCCGATGCGGTCAAGAAGGTCGAGGAGTGGCTGGCATGAGCAGCAACGAAAAAATCTTCAGCGTGCTGCGCGCTCCGCGAGTCTCCGAAAAGACCGCGCGCCTGCAGGAACTCTCCAACCAGTACGTCTTCGAAGTCTCGAACGAAGCAACCAAGGCCGATGTTAAGGCCGCGGTAGAGCAGCTGTTCGACGTCAAGGTCGAGGCCGTCAACGTGGTCAACGTCAAGGGCAAGAGCAAGTCCTTCCGTAACCGCGCTGGCCGTCGCGGCGATTGGCGCAAGGCGTACGTGCGCCTGGCCGATGGCCAGTCCATCGATGTAACGGCCAAGGCCTGAGGTACATCCCATGCCATTGATGAAATTCAAGCCCACCTCCGCAGGCCGTCGTTCGGCCCTGCGCGTGGTCACGCCCGATCTGCACAAGGGCGCACCGCACGCGGCGCTGGTGGAGTCGCAGAGCAAGTCCGGTGGTCGCAACCACCACGGCCGCATCACCACCCGTCACGTTGGTGGTGGCCACAAGCAGCACTACCGCATCATCGACTTCAAGCGCAACAAGGAAGGCATTCCGGCGCGCGTGGAACGCATCGAATACGATCCGAACCGCACCGCCCACATCGCCCTGCTGTGCTACGTCGACGGTGAGCGCCGCTACATCATCGCCCCGAAGGGCCTGAAGGCGGGTGACCAGGTCATCTCCGGTGCGCATGCGCCGATCAAGACCGGCAACACCCTGCCGCTGCGCAACATCCCGGTCGGTACCACCATCCACGGCATCGAGCTGAAGCCGGGCAAGGGCGCCCAGATCGCCCGCGCCGCCGGTGCTTCGGTGCAGCTGGTTGCCCGCGAAGGCATCTACGCCACCCTGCGCCTGCGCTCGGGTGAAATGCGCAAGGTGCCGGTCGAGTGCCGCGCCACCATCGGCGAAGTCGGCAACGACGAGCACAACCTGGAGAAGCTGGGCAAGGCCGGCGCCAAGCGTTGGCGCGGTGTCCGCCCGACCGTCCGCGGTGCCGCCATGAACCCGGTGGACCACCCGCACGGTGGTGGTGAGGCCAAGGCCGGCCAGGGCAACCCGCATCCGGTCACCCCGTGGGGTGTTCCGACCAAGGGTTACAAGACGCGCCATAACAAGCGCACCCAGCAGTTCATCGTCCGCGATCGTAGGGGCTAATCGACCATGGCACGTTCACTCAAGAAGGGCCCGTTCGTCGATCACCACCTCGTCAAGAAGGTGGAGGCCGCTGCGGGTAGCAAGAGGCCGATCAAGACCTGGTCGCGCCGTTCGATGATCCTGCCGGAAATGGTAGGCATCACCATCGCCGTGCATAACGGCAAGAACCACGTCCCGGTTCTCGTCAACGAGAACATGGTTGGCCACAAGCTCGGCGAATTCGCCATCACCCGGACCTTCAAGGGTCACGGTGCTGACAAGAAGTCGGGCAAGTAAGGAGAGATGACGATGGAAGCGAAAGCAATCCTGCGCACCGCGCGCATCTCCCCGCAGAAGGCCCGTCTGGTCGCTGACCAGGTGCGCGGCCTTCCGGCCGAGCGTGCGGTCAATCTGCTGAAGTTCTCGGACAAGAAGGCCGCCGCCCTCATCAAGAAGGTGGTGGAGTCGGCTATCGCCAACGCCGAGAACAACCAAGGCGCCGACGTCGATGAGCTGAAGGTCAAGACCATCATGGTTGATGAAGGTCCGAGCCTGAAGCGCTTCATGGCCCGCGCCAAGGGCCGCGGCACGCGCATTCTCAAGCGCACCAGCCACATCACCGTGGTCGTGGGCGAGGGCAAATAACGATGGGTCACAAAGTACATCCGATTGGTATCCGCCTGGGCATCGCCAAGGACTGGAACTCCAAGTGGTACGCCAACAAGGCCGAGTTCGCCAGCTACCTGGCAGCCGACCTGAAGGTCCGCGAGATGCTTCGCAAGAAGCTGGCGCAGGCCGGTATCTCCAAGATCCTGATCGAGCGTCCGGCCAAGACCGCGCGCGTGACGATCCACACCGCCCGTCCGGGCGTGGTGATCGGCAAGCGTGGTGAGGACATCGAGAAGCTGCGCAAGGAAGTGAGTGAAGTGATGGGCGTCCCGGCGCACATCAACGTCACCGAAGTGCGCAAGCCGGAGCTGGACGCGCAGCTGGTCGCCGAGTCGATCGCGCAGCAGCTGGAGCGTCGCATCATGTTCCGCCGCGCGATGAAGCGTGCGGTCGGCAACGCGATGCGCCTGGGTGCCCTGGGCATCAAGGTCAACGTGGCTGGCCGCTTGAACGGTGCTGAAATCGCCCGTTCGGAGTGGTACCGCGAAGGCCGCGTGCCGCTGCACACCCTCCGCGCCGACATCGACTACGGTTTCGCTGAGGCCAGCACCACCTACGGCATCATCGGCATCAAGGTCTGGATCTACAAGGGCGAAGTCTTCGATTTCTCCCAGGTTGGCCAGGAAAAGCAGGACGACAGCCCGCGCAGCGATCGCAATGATCGTGGCGACCGTGCCGACCGTCCGTCGCGCCCGGCTCGTGAAGCGAGGTAACGGCAATGTTGCAACCCAAGCGAACCAAATACCGCAAGATGTTCAAGGGCCGCAACGACGGCCTGAGCTGGAGCGCCAATGCCGTCAGCTTCGGTGAGTACGGCCTGAAGGCCACCGCTCACGGTCAGCTGACCGCGCGCCAGATCGAAGCGGCCCGTCGTTCGATCAGCCGTTACGTCAAGCGTGGCGGCAAGATGTGGATCCGTGTTTTCCCGGACAAGCCCATCACCAAGAAGCCCATCGAAGTCCGAATGGGTGCCGGTAAGGGTGGCGTGGAGTACTGGGTCGCCCAGATCCAGCCGGGCCGCATGATCTATGAAATCGAGGGTGTTTCCGAGGAAATCGCACGCGAGGCGTTCCGCCTGGCGTCGGCCAAGCTCTCGGTCACCACCACTTTCGTGACCCGGACGGTGCGCTGATGGACATCAAACAACTCCGCGAGAAGTCGGCTGACGAACTGAAGGCCCACCTGGTCGACCTGCGCAAGGAGCAGTTCTCGCTCCGCATGCAGGCCGCCACCGGCCAGCTGCCGAAGACCCACGAAACCCGCCGGGTGCGCCGCGAGATCGCTCGCGTCAAGCACCTGATCGGCAGCACGAAGTAAGGATGGCTGCGATGAGCGAAAATACTGAAAGCAAGACGCTGCGCACGGTCGAAGGCCGTGTCGTCAGCAACAAGATGGACAAGACGGTCACCGTGTTGGTGGAGCGCCAGGTCAAGCACGCCCTGTACGGCAAGTACATCAAGCGCTCGACCAAGCTGCACGCTCACGACGCCGAGAACACCTGCAATGAAGGTGATTTCGTGCGTGTGACCGAGATTGCTCCGCTGTCCAAGACCAAGAACTGGCGGGTGGTGGAAGTCATCACCCGCGCAGCGAAATAAGGAGCCTGAATCATGATCCAGATGCAGAGCTACCTCGACGTCGCTGACAACTCCGGTGCCAAGGAAGTGATGTGCATCAAGGTGTTGGGCGGCTCGAAGCGCCGTTATGCCCACATCGGCGACATCATCAAGGTCACCGTGAAGGACGCGATCCCGCGCGGCAAGGTCAAGAAGGGCGAAGTGTACGACGCCGTCGTGGTGCGTACCCGCAAGGGTGTGCGTCGCGCCGACGGTTCGCTGATCCGTTTCGACGGCAACGCCGCCGTCCTGCTGAACAACAAGCAGGAGCCGATCGGCACCCGCATCTTCGGGCCGGTGACCCGTGAACTTCGTTCCGAGAAGTTCATGAAGATCGTCTCGCTCGCTCCCGAAGTGCTGTGAGCGACAGGAGATAATCATGGCTAACCGTATCAAGAAGGGCGACCAGGTCGTCGTCAACACCGGCAAGGACAAGGGCAAGCAGGGCGAAGTCGTCCGCGTCGACGGCGACCGTGTGGTCGTCGCCAACGTGAACATCGTCAAGCGCCACACCAAGCCGAACCCGCAGGCAGGTGTTGCCGGCGGCGTGGTCGAGCGTGAAGCTTCGATCCATATCTCCAACGTCAATGTCCTGAACCCGGCTTCGGGCAAGGGCGAGCGCGTTGGCTTCAAGGTGCTGGAGGATGGACGCAAACTGCGTGTGTTCCGCTCCAGCGGTGAGGCGATTGACGCCTGAGGAATGAGCTGATGACTTCCCGTCTCGAAAAAATCTACAAGGAAGAAGTGGTGCCGGTGCTGATGAAGCAGTTCGGCTACACCAATCCGATGGAAGTGCCGAAGCTGGTCAAGATCACCGTCAACATGGGCGTCGGCGAAGCCGCGACCAACAAGAAGGTGCTTGAGAATGCCGTGGCCGACATGACCAAGATCACCGGCCAGAAGCCGGTGGTCACCAAGTCGCGCGTCTCGGTGGCTTCGTTCAAGATCCGCGATGGCTGGCCGATCGGTTGCAAGGTCACCCTGCGCCGCAACACCATGTTCGAGTTCCTGGATCGCCTGATCAACATCTCGCTGCCGCGCGTGCGTGACTTCCGCGGCGTGTCGGGTCGTTCGTTCGACGGTCGCGGCAACTACAACATGGGTGTGAAGGAACAGATCATCTTCCCGGAAATCGACTTCGACGCTGTCGATGCGATCCGCGGCATGGATATCGCCATCACCACCACCGCCAAGACCGATGCGGAAGCGAAGGCGCTGCTGGCAGCGTTCAAGTTCCCGTTCCGTAACTGATCCGTCGAGGAAACCGAAATGGCAAAGACCTCCATGGTCAACCGCGACATCAAGCGGGAAAAGCTGGCCAAGAAGTACGCCGACAAGCGTGCAGCTCTGAAGAAGATCGTGTCCTCCGTTGACGCGACCTACGAAGAGAAGATCGAGGCTGCGGCCAAGCTGTCCAAGCTGCCGCGCGACTCGTCGCCGAGCCGCCAGCGCAACCGCTGCGAACTGTCGGGCCGCCCGCGTGGCGTGTACCGCAAGTTCGGCCTGGGCCGCAACAAGCTGCGCGAAGCCACCATGCGTGGCGACGTGCCGGGCCTGCGCAAGGCCAGCTGGTAAGAAACCTCCGTGCCGGGCCGCAAGGCCCGGCCGGTGGGCCGGAAGGGTGACCTGACGGCAAAACAGAGAGTCCGACGCAAGTCGGACTTTTTGTCGTATACTCCCGCGTCTTGCCTGCTCGAAAGTGTGGGCGACGTTGGCAAAGGGCCCCGGCCCATTCCGGGAAAACTCGAGATTTTCGCGAAAGCGGATATCGGTGCACTCAAAGGCATATACATGAGCATGACTGATCCCATCGCCGACCTGTTGGTCCGCATCAAGAATGCGGCCGCGGTTGGCAAGCAGACGGTGAAAGCGCCGTCGTCCAAGATCAAGGTTGCGATCGCCCAGGTCCTGAAGGACGAGGGTTACATCGCCGACCTGCGCGTCACCCAGCTGGAAAACAACAAGGCCGAGTTGGAAATCGTCCTGAAGTACTTCGAAGGCAAGCCGGTCATCGCGACCCTGAAGCGCTTCTCGCGTTCGGGCCTGCGCCAGTACCGCGGCAAGAGCGAGCTGCCGAAGGTCCTCAATGGCCTGGGTATCGCCATCATTTCCACCTCCAAGGGCATCATGACCGATGCGCAGGCGCGCCAGCAGGGCGTCGGCGGTGAAGTCCTGTGCTTCGTGGCCTAAGCGAGAAGGAGTAGAACATGTCCCGCGTAGCCAAGAAGCCGGTCAACCTGCCCAAGGGCGTTGAACTGAACATCCAGCCGGAATCCGTGAGCGTGAAGGGCCCGAAGGGCACCCTGTCGCTGAACAAGTCCGCTGGCGTTGAAATCACCCTCGACAATGGCGTCGTCACGCTGAATCCGAAGGACGTCTCCTTCGATGCGCTGACCGGCACCGTGCGTTCGATCCTGGCCAACATGGTCAAGGGCGTGTCCGAAGGCTTCGAGAAGAAGCTGGAGCTGGTGGGCGTGGGTTACCGCGCTGCCATGCAGGGCAAGGACCTGAACCTGTCGCTGGGTTTCTCGCACCCCGTCGTGTTCGTGGCGCCGGAGGGCATCACCCTGGCCACCCCGACGCAGACGGAAATCGTCGTGCAGGGTGCGGACAAGCAGGTGGTTGGTGAAGTCGCCGCCAAGATCCGTGGCTACCGTCCGCCGGAGCCCTACAAGGGCAAGGGTGTGAAGTACGCCGGTGAGAACATCATTCGCAAGGAAGCCAAGAAGGCCTAACGCGAGTCCTTCGCAAAAGCCCGCACATCCCCGTGCGGACTTTTCAGGAAAAGCAAAGCTTTCAGCTTTCGAGGATAAAGATCATGAACAAGAACATCGCTCGCCTGCGTCGTGCCAAGTCGACCCGTTCGCACATCCGTACCCTGGGCGTGCCGCGCCTGTCGGTGCTGCGCACCGGCCAGCACCTGTACGCGCAGGTCTTCACCGCCGACGGCTCGAAGGTGCTGGCTGCGGCCAATACCACCCAGGCCGACGTCAAGGACGGCCTGAAGAACGGCAAGAACGCCGACGCCGCCGCCAAGGTTGGCCGCATCGTTGCCGAGCGCGCCAAGGCCGCCGGCATCGAGAAGGTTGCCTTCGATCGTTCGGGCTACCGCTACCACGGCCGCATCAAGGCCCTGGCGGATGCCGCGCGCGAGGCCGGCCTGCAGTTCTAAGGCACAAAGGGCAGGGGCCTTCGGGCTCCTGCCTGCCTGTTCGCCGGCCTGAATGAGGCCGGACGGCGCCGCTCTTCTGCAGCGGTCCACCGGAACAACGCATCACTCCACAACCATAAGCGGCCCCGAGCCGTACATACCCAACAACCAAGGAATCAACATGGCAGAAGAGCGTCAGCAGCGGGGTCGCGATCGCGACCGTAACCGCGAAGAGAAGATCGACGACGGCATGATCGAGAAGCTGGTCGCGGTCAACCGCGTCAGCAAGACCGTCAAGGGCGGTCGCCAGTTCACCTTTACCGCCCTGACCGTGGTCGGCGACGGCGAAGGCAAGGTCGGTTTTGGCTATGGCAAGGCGCGCGAAGTGCCGGTCGCCATCCAGAAGTCGATGGAACAGGCCCGCAAGAACCTGGTCAGCGTGGACCTGCACAACGGCACTTTGTGGCACACCGTCAAGGACGGCCACGGCGCGGCCCGCGTGTTCATGCAGCCGGCTTCGGAAGGTACCGGTGTGATCGCCGGCGGCGCCATGCGTGCCGTGCTGGAAGCGGTTGGCGTGAAGAACGTGCTGGCCAAGGCCACCGGTTCGCGCAACCCGATCAACCTGGTGCGTGCCACCGTGAAGGGTCTGGCTGGCATGCAGTCGCCGGCGCGCATCGCGGCCAAGCGCGGCAAGAAGGTGGAGGAACTCAACCATGGCTAATGAGTCCAACAAGACCGTGAAGGTGCGCCTGGTGCGCGGCCTGCGTGGAACCCAGTCGCGTCACCGCCTGTCGGTGCGTGCCCTGGGCCTGAACAAGCTCAATGATGTGCGTGAACTGAAGGACAGCCCGCAGGTGCGCGGCCTGATCAACAAGGTTCAGTACCTCGTCCAGGTTGAGGAGTAATCGACCATGACTCTGCGTCTCAATGAACTGAGCCCGGCACCGGGCGCCCGTACCGAGCGCACCCGCGTCGGTCGCGGCATCGGCTCCGGCCTGGGCAAGACCGCTGGCCGCGGCCACAAGGGTTCGTTCGCTCGCAAGGGCGGCGGCAAGATCAAGGCCGGCTTCGAAGGCGGCCAGACCCCGATGCAGCGCCGTCTGCCGAAGATCGGCTTCCGTTCCAAGGTGGCCAAGGACACCGCCGAAGTGCTGTCCTACCACCTGGATCGCCTGGAAGCCGGTGAGATCGACTTCGCGGCCCTGCGTGCGGCGAAGCTGGTCCCGACGACGGCGAAGAAGGCCAAGATCGTCCTGAAGGGCGAGCTGACCAAGGCGTTCACCCTGAAGGGTGTGGCGGCTACCGCCGGCGCCAAGGCTGCGATCGAAGCTGCCGGCGGCAGCGTACAGGAGTAACTGGAACATGGCGCAAGCTGGCATCGGTAACCTCGCGGGCGGAATGGGCAAGTTCACTGAACTTCGCCAGCGTCTTCTGTTCGTAGTCGGGGCATTGCTCGTCTATCGCATCGGCTGCTACGTGCCGGTGCCGGGCGTCAACCCCGATGCCATGCTTGCGCTGATGCAGGCGCAGGGCGGCGGTATCGTGGACATGTTCAACATGTTCTCGGGCGGCGCCCTGCACCGTTTCAGCATTTTTGCGTTGAACGTGATGCCGTACATCTCGGCATCGATCGTGATGCAGCTGGCGGTCCATATCTTCCCTGCGCTCAAGGCGATGCAGAAGGAAGGCGAGTCGGGCCGCCGCAAGATCACCCAGTATTCGCGCATCGGCGCGGTGCTGCTGGCCATCGTGCAGGGTGGTTCGATCGCCCTGGCGCTGCAGAACCAGCTGTCGCCGGGCGGTGCGCCGGTCGTCTATGCGCCGGGCATGGGCTTCGTGCTGACCGCCGTGGTCGCACTGACCGCGGGCACCATCTTCCTGATGTGGGTCGGCGAGCAGGTGACTGAGCGCGGCATCGGCAACGGCGTCTCGCTGATCATCTTCGCCGGTATCGTCGCCGGCCTGCCGGCTGCGGTGATCCACACGCTGGAAGCCTACCGCGACGGCAACATGAGCTTCATCTCGCTGCTGCTGATCGTCATCGTGGTGCTGGCGTTCACCTATTTCGTGGTGTTCGTCGAGCGCGGCCAGCGTCGCATCACGGTCAATTACGCCCGCCGTCAGGGTGGCCGTAATGCCTACATGAATCAGACCTCGTTCCTGCCGCTGAAACTGAACATGGCTGGCGTGATCCCGGCGATCTTCGCCTCCAGCATCCTGGCCTTCCCGGCGACGCTGGCGATGTGGTCCGGCCAGGCCAGTTCGGCTACCTGGCTGCAGAAGGTGGCCAATGCGCTGGGTCCGGGCGAGCCGCTGCACATGATCGTGTTCGCCGCGCTGATCACCGGTTTCGCGTTCTTCTATACCGCGCTGGTGTTCAACTCGCAGGAAACCGCCGACAACCTGAAGAAGTCGGGTGCGCTGATCCCGGGCATCCGCCCTGGCAAGGCTACGGCCGAGTACATCGATGCCGTGCTGACCCGTCTGACCGCTGCCGGTTCGCTGTACCTGGTGATCGTCTGCCTGCTGCCGGAACTGATGCGTACGCAGCTGAACGCCTCGTTCTACTTCGGTGGTACCTCGCTGCTGATCGTGGTGGTGGTGGTGATGGACTTCATCGCCCAGGTGCAGGCGCACCTGATGTCGCACCAGTACGAAAGCCTGCTGAAGAAGGCGAACCTGAAGGGTGGCAACCGCGGCGGTTTTGCGCGCGGCTGATTCTCCCGCTATACTTTCCGCTTCATAGCGCGAAGACCGCCCTGGTTCCCGGGGCAGGTCCTCAAGACAGAAGGGCGGCCCCCGCAGCGGTCTCGGGTGGGGGTGTGATGTGGTTGTTCCGCGCGGGAGTAGCGCGGGCGGCTCGGAGAGGAATCTCCCTGCCAGGCACATCCGGCGCCGGAGCATGGGCACACTCCCCACGCCGGGTCCATGGAACCTTGTGTTCCACGGGCTTCCAAGCAAACCGAGGCCTTGTTAGAATCGCTAGTTCACTTTTTTGATCCATCCTGCCGGAATGGCGCGCCACGCGGTGCGCATTCGGCCATCACTCAGCTGGAGAACCGCGTCATGGCGCGTATTGCAGGCGTCAACCTGCCAGCCCAGAAGCATGTCTGGGTCGGGTTGCAAAGCATTTACGGCATCGGCCGTACCCGCTCGAAGAAGGTCTGCGAAGCCGCAGCCGTTACTTCGACCACCAAGATCCGCGACCTGTCGGAGCCGGAAATCGACCGTCTGCGCCTCGAAGTGGGCAAGTACATCGTCGAAGGCGACCTGCGTCGTGAAGTCGGCATCGCCATCAAGCGCCTGATGGACCTGGGCTGCTACCGCGGCCTGCGTCACCGTCGCGGCCTGCCGCTGCGTGGTCAGCGCACCAAGACCAATGCTCGTACCCGCAAGGGTCCGCGCAAGGCGCTTAAGAAGTAAGGGACCCTAGAAAATGGCTAAGCCCGCTGCTGCTAAGACCAAGAAGAAGATCAAGCGCGTCATCACCGATGGCGTCGCCCACGTCCACGCTTCTTTCAACAACACCATCGTGACCATCACCGACCGCCAGGGCAATGCACTGTCCTGGGCGACTTCCGGTGGTGCCGGCTTCCGCGGTTCGCGCAAGTCGACTCCGTTCGCTGCGCAGGTCGCCGCCGAGAAGGCCGGCAAGGCCGCGCTGGATTACGGCGTGAAGTCGCTGGAAGTCCGCATCAAGGGTCCGGGTCCGGGCCGTGAGTCGGCCGTGCGTTCGTTGAACAACGTCGGCTACAAGATCACCAACATCATCGACGTGACGCCTATCCCGCACAACGGGTGCCGTCCGCCGAAGAAGCGTCGCGTCTAAGGGAGCGATAAGAAATGGCTCGTTATATCGGTCCTACCTGTAAGCTCGCCCGTCGCGAAGGCGCCGACCTGTCGCTGAAGAGCCCGGCCCGTGCGCTGGACTCCAAGTGCAAGCTGGAGCAGAAGCCCGGCCAGCACGGCGCTACCGCCCGCAAGGGCAAGCTGTCCGACTACGCCACCCAGCTGCGTGAGAAGCAGAAGGTCAAGCGCATCTACGGCCTGCTGGAGCGCCAGTTCCGCAATTACTACAAGAAGGCCTCGACCAAGAAGGGCAACACCGGCGAGAACCTGCTGCAGCTGCTGGAAACCCGCCTGGACAACGTCGTCTACCGCATGGGCTTCGCCGTGACCCGTCCGGCTGCGCGCCAGCTGGTCTCGCACCGCGGCGTCACTGTGAACGGCAAGTCGGTCAACCTGGCTTCGTACCAGGTCAAGGCCGGCGACGCGATCGCCCTGTCGGAAAAGGCTGCCAAGCAGCTGCGCGTGCAGGAAGCCCTGACCATCGCCGAACAGCATGACCTGAGCCCGTCGTGGGTCGAAGTCGATTCGAAGAAGTTCAGCGGCGTGTTCAAGGCCGTGCCGGATCGCGCCGACCTGCCGGCGGACATCAACGAAGCGCTGATCGTCGAGCTGTACTCGAAGTAATTCACATTGGAGAACCCCCGGCGACGGCCGGGGGTTCACTAGGAGAACCCGCAACATGACGGTTACCGCCAACCAGGTTCTGCGTCCTCGCGGTCCGCAGATCGAACGCCTTACCGACACCCGCGCCAAGGTCGTTATCGAGCCTTTGGAGCGGGGTTACGGGCATACGCTGGGCAACGCCCTGCGTCGCGTGCTGCTGTCGTCCATCCCGGGCTTCGCCATCACGGAAGTCGAGATCGACGGCGTGCTGCATGAGTACACCACGGTCGAAGGGCTGCAGGAGGACGTGCTCGAAGTCCTGCTCAACCTGAAGGACGTGGCCATCCGCATGCATTCCGGCGACAGCGCCACCATTTCCCTGTCCAAGCAGGGTCCGGGTGTGGTGACTGCCGCTGACATCAAGGTCGACCACAACGTCGAAGTCCTCAACGGCGAGCAGATCATCTGCAACCTGACCAAGGACGCGGCGATCAACATGCGCCTGAAGGTCGAGCGTGGCTTCGGCTACCAGCCGGCGGCATCGCGCCGTCGTCCGGACGAGGAAACCCGTGCCATCGGCCGTCTGGTCCTGGACGCCTCGTTCTCGCCGGTCCGCCGCGTCGCCTATGCCGTGGAAGCGGCCCGCGTCGAGCAGCGCACCGACCTGGACAAGCTGGTCATCGATATCGAAACCAACGGCACGATCGATGCCGAGGAAGCTGTCCGCACCGCGGCCGACATCCTCAGCGATCAGCTGTCGGTGTTCGGTGACTTCACCCACCGCGACCGCGGTGCGGCCAAGCCGGCCAACAACGGCGTGGATCCGGTGCTGCTGCGCCCGATCGACGATCTGGAGCTGACCGTGCGTTCGGCGAACTGCCTGAAGGCCGAGAGCATCTACTACATCGGCGATCTGATCCAGAAGACCGAAGTCGAACTGCTCAAGACCCCGAACCTCGGCAAGAAGTCGCTGACCGAGATCAAGGAAGTGCTGGCCCAGCGTGGCCTGTCGCTCGGCATGAAGCTGGAGAACTGGCCGCCGGCCGGCGTCTCCGCCCACGGCATGCTGGGGTAAGTGGACAGCGCCCAGCCGTAGCCTATGGGCAACGGCTGGCGTCCGCGAACGCCCGGCGCGCAGTGCCGGGCCGCGGGGGCAAGCGTGGCGAGAGCCGCGGCTTCCGCTCCGCTTCTGTTTTGTAACTGCAACACCCGCGCCGACGGCTTCAAAGCCGCGGCGCCGGTCGTCCAGGGAAGGGGCGGCCAGGACCATCCGCAGTCCACAGCAGCAACGCCAGGATGGCGACAACGAAGTCCAACGACCCATCATTGACCAAGGAATAGACCCATGCGCCACCAGAAGTCGGGCCGCAAGTTCAACCGCACCAGCGCCCACCGCGAAGCGATGTTCAAGAACATGGCCGCCTCGCTGTTCAAGCACGAGCTGATCAAGACCACCCTGCCGAAGGCCAAGGAACTGCGCCGCGTCGCCGAGCCGCTGATCACCCTGGCCAAGGTTGACTCCGTCGCCAACCGTCGTCTGGCCTTCGCCCGCCTGCGTGACAAGGAAGCCGTCGGCAACCTGTTCACCGTGCTGGGCCCGCGCTACGCCACCCGTCCGGGCGGCTACCTGCGTTTGCTGAAGTGCGGCTTCCGCGCTGGCGACAACGCGCCGATGGCCTACGTCGAACTGGTGGATCGTCCGGCCGCCGTTGCCGAGGAAGTGGCCGAGTAATCGCGCCTTCCGCAGCAACCACGCATGAAACGAAAAGCCCGGCTCCGGCCGGGCTTTTTGCTTTCTGGAGGAGCAGCTTCTTCAGGAGCAGCGGCGAACCGCTGGAGTGGCTGCCAGATCCTCGAGGCCATCGGCCAGACCGGCGACGAGCCGCGCATGCCGGCGTCCGGCGGGATCGCCTATCGCCGACATGGGACACCTCTCCGCAACATGGCACTGGGCGGGCGGGGAGGTGCGCTCATGGGGGATCGTCATGCCTCGCAATGCTGTCCTGCGGCTGCCGGCCTGTTACGCTTGCCGGATCATTGATCCGGAATGACGAGATGAATCCTTTGCGGTGGAGTTTCCGCGCGCAGTGCCTGTTGGGCTTCCTTGCCTGCGCGGGTCTTCTGGCGTTCGCCATCTGGATGCAGTTGAAGATGGGGCTGGAGCCTTGCCCGCTGTGCATTTTCCAGCGCATCGCCTTCGCCGCGCTGGGCCTTGTATTCCTGTTGGGCGCACTGCACGGGCCATCGTCGCGGGGCGGCCGCGGTCTCTATGGCCTGCTCGGGTTCATCGCCGCAGCTGTGGGCGCCGGCATCGCGGGGCGTCACGTCTACGTGCAGTTGTTGCCGAAGGAGTTTGGCAGCAGCTGCGGCCCGCCGTTGAGCTTCCTCAGCGAGACCATGGGCCCGTTCGAGGTGTTCCGTACCGTGCTTACCGGCACCGGCGACTGCGGCAACATCGACTGGACGTTCCTCGGCCTGAGCATGCCGATGTGGAGCCTGGTGTGGTTCGCGCTGCTCGCCGGCTGGGCGCTGTATGCCGGCCTGCGCGTGCGCAGGACACGCCTGTTCTGACCCGTTGTTTCTTTCCGCTTCCCCCGCATCGCTACGGTAATCGCATGAACCTGTCCCAGTCCTTGTCCCCGGCCGCCTCCGCATCGCACTGGGCGCCGGACAGCTGGCGTGGGCGCCCGGCTCTGCAGATGCCGACCTATCCTGATCCACGGGCGCTGGAAGCCGCGCTGACGCAGTTGCGCCAGTTGCCGCCGCTGGTGACCTCCTGGGAGATCCTCGCGCTCAAGCAGCAGCTGGCCGAGGCACAGGAAGGCAAGCGCTTCCTGCTGCAGGGAGGCGACTGCGCGGAGAATTTCGCCGACTGCGAGTCCGGCACGATCTCCAACCGGCTCAAGGTGCTGCTGCAGATGAGCCTGGTGCTGGTGCATGGCCTGCGCAAGCCGGTGATACGGGTTGGGCGCTTCGCCGGGCAGTACGCCAAGCCGCGTTCGGCCGATACCGAGACCCGCGACGGCGTGACCCTGCCGAGCTACCGCGGCGACGTGATCAATGCGCCGGAGTTCACCGAAGCCGCGCGTGTGCCCGATCCGCAGCGGATGATCGTCGCGCATTCGCGTTCGGCGCTGACGATGAATTTCGTGCGTGCGCTGATCGACGGCGGCTTCGCCGACCTGCACCACCCCGAGTACTGGAACCTGAGCTGGATGGGCTGTTCGCCGCTGGCGGCGGAATACCAGAGGATGGTGGGCGCCATCGGCGATGCGGTGCGCTTCATGGAGACGCTGTCCGGCGCGCAGGTGCACAACCTCAACCGGGTCGATTTCTACACCTCCCACGAGGCGCTGCTGCTGCCCTATGAGCAGGCGCTGACCCGGCAGGTGCCGCGCCAGCACGGCTGGTTCAACCTGAGCACGCACTATCCCTGGATCGGCATGCGCACCGCGGCGCTGGAGGGCGCGCACGTGGAGTACCTGCGTGGCGTGCGCAACCCGATCGCGATCAAGGTGGGGCCATCGGTGCAGCCGGATCAACTGCTGCGCCTGATCGATGCGCTCAATCCCGACGACGAGCCGGGCCGGTTGAGCTTCATCCATCGCATGGGCGCGACGCAGATCGCGGACAAGCTGCCGCCGCTGCTGGATGCGGTGAAGCGCGACGGCCGGCGCGTGCTGTGGGTGTGCGATGCGATGCATGGCAACACCGAGAGCACCAGCAACGGCTACAAGACCCGTCGCTTCGACAATATCCGCCGGGAGGTGGAGCTGTCCTTCGACCTGCATGCGGCGGCCGGCACGCGCCTGGGGGGCGTGCATCTGGAGTTGACCGGCGAGGACGTCACCGAGTGCACGGGCGGCGCGCGCGAGCTCACCGAGCTGGACCTGGAGCGGGCCTACCGTTCGACCGTCGATCCGCGCCTGAACTACGAGCAGTCGCTGGAGATCGCCATGGCGATCGTGCGCAAGCAGGGCACTGTCGACGCATAGGCGGTGCCCATAGGAGCGCACTTCAGTGCGCGATGAGGGGCTCCCGGTAAAGCCCGGTCGCGCACTGAAGTGTGCTCCTACAGCGTAGGCGCGAACGCCGGTGGCTTGCGCGCCCTCGTCAGCTGTTCGTAGGCGTGTCCCAGTTCCAGCAGGCGTGGTTCGCTCCATGCGGGACCCATGAACAGCAATCCCAACGGCAGGCCATTGGCGTGGCCCATGGGTACGCTCAGGCTGGGGTAGCCGGCCACGGCCGCGGCACCGTAGCTGCCACCCGGGTAATCGTCGCCCTTGCCCGGCGTCGTGCGCCAGGCGGCGCCGGTAGTGGGGGCGATCAGCACATCGAGCCGATCGGCGCGCAGTGCGGCATCGATGCCCTCGGGGCCGGCAAGGCGGCGGGCGTTGCCGCGCGCGGCGATGTAGGCGGGGTCGTTGAGCGAACCGGCCTGTTCGGCCTGCAGCAGCAGTTCCTGGCCGAAGAAGTGCAGTTCCTGCGCGGCGTGGGCATCGTTGAAGGCGATCAGGGCGCCGAGTGAATCGACCGGGGTGTGCCATTGCTGGAAATAGCGGTTCAGCCCGTTCTTGAATTCGTACAGCAGAACCGTCTGCTCGTCCTTTTCCCAGCTGTCCTCGCTGGGCAGGGCGGTGTCGATGACGGTGGCGCCGGCGGCACGCATCGCGGCCACCGCTTGGTCCAGGAGCGGCTTGATCTCCGCACGCCCGGCAAGCGCGTTGCGCAGCACGCCGATGCGCGCGCCGCGCAAGGCGTCAGGGCGCAGGCGTGCGCTGTAGTCGTATACCGCCCGTCCGGGCATCGCCGCGGTGGCGGGATCGGATTCGTCGCGACCGGCCATCGCCGCAAGCAGCAAGGCGGCATCGGCAACGCTGCGCGCCATCGGTCCGGCGGTGTCCTGGCTGAAGGAGATGGGGATGATGCCGTCGCGACTGACCAGGCCTACGGTCGGCTTGAGGCCGACGATGCCGTTGACGGCTGCCGGGCAGACGATGCTGCCGTCGGTTTCGGTGCCGATGGCGGCCACGGCCAGATTGGCGGCGACGGCCACGGCGCTGCCCGAACTGGATCCGCAGGGGTTGTGGTCCAGCGCATACGGGTTGCGGGTCTGGCCGCCCAGCGCGCTCCAGCCCGAGGTCGAGCCGGTGGAGCGGAAGTTGGCCCATTCGCTCAGGTTGGTCTTGCCCAGGATCACCGCGCCGGCGTCGCGCAGGCGCTGCACCAGGAAGGCGTCGCGCTGCGGGCGGAATGTCTTCAGCGCCAGTGAACCGGCGGTGTTGTGCATGGGTGTGGCGCCGATGTTGTCCTTGAGCAGGACCGGCATGCCGTGCAGCGGACCGCGGATGCGGCCGGCGCGGCGCTCGGCATCGCGCTGGGCGGCTTCGCGGCGCGCGGCGGGATTGATCTCGATCACCGAGCGCAGCGCCGGACCTGCGCGGTCCAGCAGGGCGATGCGGCGCAGGTAGGCATCGGTGAGGGTGACGCTGTCGAGCTCGCCGGCCGTCATTCGCGACTGCAGTTCGGCGATGCCGGCTTCCTGGTAGGGGAACGGCGGTTCGCTGGCCGGGGGGGCGCTGGAGGTCCGCTGGCAGGCGCAGCACAACATTGCCGCCAGCAGGGGCAGGAGCAGTCGGGAACGCTTCGGGATGGGCAGCATGCCGCGCAGGCTATCGGGCCCTGCAGGCCTTGGCAAACACGCCTCCGGCGCGAAGCCACTACCCACGACCCAGGCACGCTGCTGCGCGCGGTTCAGCGCGATGTGGGGCGTAGGGCGTAAGGGGAGGTCGTACGCGATCCCGGGGAGCCGAACGTCAGCGCGCGACCGGCGGCCGGCGTTTGCCGATGTCCCGGGCCAGCACCCAGACCACGAGGATGTTGACGGCCAGCAGTAGCCAGGAGGCCCAGCCGGGATGGCGGGCGATGGCGTAGACGTCCAGCGGCAGGTACAGCGCCGCGGAAATGCAGCCCAGCCACGAAGCCCACGCCTTGGCGCGCCACAGGCCCCAGGCCTCCAGCGAGCGCAGCAGGCCATAGGCGACCAGGGCGATGGCGCCGACGTGCACGGTGTCGGGCGTGATCATGTCCAGCAGCGTGGAGAACGACCCATGCTCGGGATCGGCACCGACGCGGCGGATCAGCGTATTGACGATGGTGCGCAGGGGAGCGGGCCCGGAGATCTCCAGGCCCGCGGCGGCGAGGAAGGCCAGCACGGCCTTGATCGCTTCCAGCAGTGCGATGGCGGCAAGTCCCGGATGCGCGTGCGGATCCGGGTTGTAGGGCTTGCGCGCGGTCAAGTCGATCAGCCGGCGCGGGAGGCGCGCTTGCGATCGCTTTCGGTCAGGAACTTCTTGCGCAGGCGGATCTCCTTCGGGGTGATTTCCACCAGTTCGTCGTCGTCGATGAAGTCCAGGGCCTGCTCCAGCGAGAACTTGATGGCCGGGGTCAGCTGGATCGCGTCGTCCTTGCCCGAAGCGCGCATGTTGGTCAGCGGCTTGGTCTTGATCGCGTTGACGGTCAGGTCGTTGTCCTTGGAGTGGATGCCGATCAGCTGGCCTTCGTACACGTTGTCGCCTTCGGCGGCGAACAGCTTGCCGCGTTCCTGCAGCGGGCCCAGCGAGTAGGCCGGCGTGGCGCCCGGGGCGTTGGCGATCATCACGCCGTTCAGGCGCTTGGCGATGGCGCCCTGTTCCTTCGGGCCGTAGTGGTCGAACACGTGGAACAGCAGGCCCGAACCCTGGGTCAGGGTCTTGAACTCGTTCTGGAAGCCGATCAGGCCGCGCGCCGGGATCTTGAAGTCAAGGCGCACGCGGCCCTTGCCATCGGATTCCATGTTTTCCAGCAGGGCCTTGCGGGTGCCCAGCTTCTCCATCACGCCGCCCTGGTGCTGCTCTTCGATGTCCACCACCAGCTGTTCGATCGGCTCCATCAGCTGGCCGTCGATTTCCTTGATGATGACTTCCGGGCGCGACACGGCCAGTTCATAGCCTTCGCGACGCATGGTTTCGATCAGCACCGACAGGTGCAGCTCGCCGCGGCCGGAAACCAGGAACTTGTCGGCGTCTTCCAGCTGCTCGACCTTCAGCGCCACGTTGTGCACGGTCTCGCGTTCCAGACGCTCCTTCAGCTGGCGGCTGGTCAGGAACTTGCCGCCGGACAGGTCCTTGTTGCCGGCGAACGGCGAGTTGTTGACCTGGAAGGTCATCGAGATGGTCGGCTCGTCCACGGTCAGGGCCGGCAGCGCCTCCGGGGTGTCCAGCGCGCAGACGGTGTCGGAGATGGTCAGTTCCTGGATGCCGGAGATGGCCACGATGTCGCCGGCCTGGGCTTCCTCGACCTCGATGCGCTCCAGGCCCATGAAGCCCAGCACCTGCAGGATCTTGCCCTGGCGCTTCTTGCCTTCGCGGTCGACGATGCTGACCGGCATGTTCTTCTTGACCTTGCCGCGCTGGATGCGGCCGATGCCGATCACGCCGACGAAGTTGTTGTAGTCCAGCTGGCTGATGCGCATCTGGAACGGACCTTCGGTCTCGACTTCCGGCGCCGGAACGTACTTCATGATCGCTTCGTACAGCGGGGTCATGTCGCCGTCGCGCACGGTGTCTTCCATGCCGGCGTAGCCGTTCAGGCCCGAGGCATAGACGATCGGGAAGTCCAGCTGCTCATTGGTGGCGCCGAGCTTGTCGAACAGGTCGAACACCTGGTCGATCACCCATTCCGGGCGCGCGCCCGGGCGGTCCACCTTGTTGACCACGACGATCGGCCTGAAGCCCATCGCGAAGGCCTTCTGGGTGACGAAGCGGGTCTGCGGCATCGGGCCGTCCATCGCGTCGACCAGCAGCAGCACCGAATCGACCATCGACAGCACGCGCTCCACTTCGCCGCCGAAGTCGGCGTGTCCGGGGGTGTCGACGATGTTGATGCGGTTGCCCTGCCAGTTGATGGCGGTGTTCTTGGCCAGGATGGTGATGCCGCGTTCCTTTTCCTGGTCGTTGCTGTCCATCACGCGCTCAGCCAGCACCGTGCGCTCGGACAGGGTGCCAGACTGCTTCAGCAACTGGTCGACGAGGGTGGTCTTGCCATGGTCGACGTGGGCGACGATGGCGATGTTGCGAAGGTTTTCGATGGACATGCGAAAGACGGCCAGCCGGTGCCGTGAATGGGGAAAAGAAGTCCAACATTATACGGGCATGTGGCCGATCTGCGAAAAGGGGCCGTGAAGGGCCTCGGAACGGGCATTCAGCCAACGGCCGGGCGGGGGCGGGGGAGGTCGGTCTGTCGGGGCGGGTGTATCCTATGCGGTCTGCGATAGACGTATTCTCCCACAAGGATTCCCATGTCCCTGACCGCCCATTTCGACACCTCCCGCGGCCCGATCAAGGTCGAGCTGTTCGCCGACAAGGCGCCGCTGACCGTGGCCAATTTCGTCAACCTGGCCAAGCGCGGGTTCTACGACGGCCTGAACTTCCACCGCGTGATCGCCGATTTCATGATCCAGGGTGGCTGCCCGGAAGGTTCCGGCCGCGGCGGCCCGGGCTACCGTTTCGAGGACGAGACCAGCAACGGCGTGCGCCATGAGCGCGGCGTGCTGTCCATGGCCAATGCCGGCCCGAACACCAACGGCAGCCAGTTCTTCATCACCCACATCAAGACCGATTGGCTGGATGGCAAGCACACCGTGTTCGGCAAGGTGACCGAAGGCCTGGACGTGGTCGATTCGGTCAAGCAGGGCGACCAGATCAACAAGATCACCATCGAGGGCGATGCCGACGCCGTGCTGGCCGCCCAGGCCGACCGCGTGGCCGAGTGGAACAAGATCCTCGCCGCCTGACCTGCCGACGGCCACCCGCAAAGGTGGCCGTTCTGGTGATGCCGACTCATTCCAGCCCCGTCTCCGCGGCCGCGAAGGCCGGGGCAGTCCCAAGACACCTTTCTTAGCAGAGGAAACCCCCATGAAAGCACCCGTACGTGTCGCCGTGACCGGCGCTGCCGGCAATATCGGCTACGCCCTGCTGTTCCGCATCGCTTCCGGCGAAATGCTGGGCAAGGACCAGCCGGTCATCCTGCAGCTGCTCGAGATCGACAACGAAAAGGCCCAGGCCGCGCTGAAGGGCGTGGTCATGGAACTGGAAGACTGCGCGTTCCCGCTGCTGGCCGGCGTGGTGACCACCGCCGACCCGCTGGTGGCGTTCAAGGACGTCGACGTGGCCCTGCTGGTCGGCGCCCGTCCGCGCGGCCCGGGCATGGAGCGCAAGGACCTGCTGCTGGAGAACGCCAAGATCTTCACCGTGCAGGGCAAGGCGCTCAATGCCGTCGCCAGGCGCGACGTGAAGGTGCTGGTGGTCGGCAATCCGGCCAACACCAATGCCTACATCGCCATGAAGTCGGCGCCGGACCTGGACCCGAAGAACTTCACCGCCATGCTGCGCCTGGACCACAACCGCGCCCTGAGCCAGCTGTCGGCCAAGACCGGCAAGGCCGTGGACAGCTTCGAGAAGTTCACCGTGTGGGGCAACCACAGCCCGACCATGTACCCGGACTACCGCTTCGCCACCACCGGCGGCGCCCAGGTGGCCGAGCTGATCAACGACCAGGAATGGAACGCCAACACCTTCATTCCGACCGTCGGCAAGCGCGGCGCGGCGATCATCGCCGCCCGTGGCCTGTCCTCGGCCGCGTCGGCCGCCAATGCCGCCATCGATCATGTGCATGACTGGGTGCTGGGCAGCAACGGCAAGTGGGTGACGATGGGTGTGCCGTCCGACGGCTCCTATGGCATTCCGGAAGGCGTGGTGTTTGGTTTCCCGGTGACCACCGAGAACGGCAAGTACACCATCATCAAGGACCTGCCGATCGACGATTTCTCCAGGAAGTACATCGACATCACCCTGGCCGAGCTGGAAGAAGAGCGCGCCGGCGTGGCCGATCTGCTGTAACCGCAGCGATCCGATGGCATGACGAACGGGGAAGCTCAGGCTTCCCCGTTCTGCTTTGGTGATACCGGCCCGTGTCCGGCTCCTGTTCTCCATCTGCGTACCGCATGTACCCCGACATCGCGCTGCACTACATCGATGACGCACTACTGGTGGCGGAAAAGCCCGCCGGCCTGCTGTCCGTGCCGGGGCGGCTGCCGGAGAACCAGGATTGCCTGGTGTCGCGGCTGCAGGCGAGGCACGCGGACGTGCTGACCGTGCACCGGCTGGACCAGGTGACCTCCGGGTTGATGCTCTACGCGCGCGGCAGGGAAGTGCAGGCGGCGTTGTCGACGCAGTTCGAACAGCGCCGCGTCGGCAAACGCTACGAGGCCGTGGTCGAGGGCATGATCGAGGACGACGGCGGCGAGATCGCCCTGCCGCTGGTCTGCGACTGGCCGAACCGGCCGAAGCAGAAGGTGGACCACGCGCACGGCAAGCCGGCGCTGACACGCTGGCGGGTGCTGGCGCGCGACGCGGCGGCGCGCCGCACGCGGGTCGAACTGGAACCGGTCACCGGGCGCAGCCACCAGCTGCGGCTGCACATGGCCAGCCTGGGCCACCCCATTGTCGGCGACGTGCTGTATGGCGCCGCGCCCGCGCCGCGCGTGCACCTGCACGCGTGCCGCCTTGCGTTCGTGCATCCGCTGACCGGCGAAGCGATGGCGTTCGTCTCGCCCTGTCCGTTCTAGCGGCTTCGGCTTTCGTCGTACGACCATCGTCGCAGGGAGCGGCGATCCACGCGGGACTATGCTCGGACGAACAAGGCAGGTGCCGGAGGGTGTCGTGCAGTACGAGCAGATCCATCGCCGTTCCATCGAGGAACCCGAGGCGTTCTGGGCCGAGGAAGCCAGGGCGATCCACTGGCACCGCCCGCCCCGGCAGATCCTGGACTACTCCAATCCGCCGTTCCGGCGCTGGTTCGTCGGCGGCCAGACCAACCTCTGCTACAACGCCGTCGACCGCCATCTGCAGGAGCGTCCCGACCAGCTGGCGCTGGTGGTCGTTTCCACCGAGACCGACACGACCCGCGAGATCACCTACCGCCAGCTGCATCGCGAAGTGAACGCATTCGCCGCGGTACTCAAGGAACTGGACGTCGGCCGCGGCGACCGCGTGGTGATCTACATGCCGAACATGGCCGAGGCGGTGTTCGCCATGTTGGCCTGCGCGCGCATCGGTGCGGTGCACTCGGTGGTGTTCGGCGGATTCGCCGCCCACAACCTGGCGCTGCGCATCGACGACGCCAGGCCGAAGCTGCTGGTCGCTGCCGACGCGGGCATGCGTGGCGGCAAGGTGATTCCGTACAAGCCCATGGTCGATGCGGCGTGCGCCGAGGCCGCCAGCCCGCCACCGAAGGTATTGATCGTCTCGCGCGGGCTGGATGCGGCCATGGCGAAGGTCCCGGGGCGCGACGAGGACTATGCCGCGCTGCGCGGACAGATCGGCGATGTCGAAGTGCCGGTGGAATGGCTGGAGTCCAACGAGCCCAGTTACCTGCTCTATACCTCCGGCACCACCGGCAAGCCGAAGGGCGTGCAGCGCGATGTCGGCGGCTACGCGGTGGCGATGGCGCAGTCGATGCGCACGGTGTTCGACTGCGCGCCGGGCCAGGTGATGTTCTCCACCTCCGACGTCGGCTGGGCGGTGGGGCATTCCTACAACGTGTACGGGCCGCTGATCGGCGGCTGCACGTCGCTGCTGTACGAAGGACTGCCGACGAATCCAGACCCCGGCATCTGGTGGGCGCTGTGCGAACAGTACGGCGTGCGCACGATGTTCTCCTCGCCCACGGCGATCCGCGTGCTGAAGAAGCACGACGCGGATTTCATCCATCGCCACGACCTGTCCGACCTGAAGTACCTGTTCCTCGCCGGCGAGCCGCTGGACGAGCCCACTGCGCAGTGGATCGGCGATGCGCTGCGCAAGCCGGTGATCGACAACTACTGGCAGACCGAGACCGGCTGGCCGGCGCTGACGCTGCTGCCGGGCCTGGACATGAAGCCGGTGAAGTTCGGCTCGCCCGGCTTTCCCAATCTCGGTTATCGGATGAAGGTGATCGACGAGCAGACCGGCGCTGAAGTCGCGCCCGGGAAGAAGGGCGTGCTGGTGATCCAGCCGCCGCTGCCACCGGGCTGTATGAGCACGGTCTGGAATGACGACGAACGGTTCCTCAAGAGTTATTTCAGCCATTTCGACGAGCTGCTGTACAGCTCGCTGGACTGGGCCATCCGCGACGAGGACGGCTATACCTTCATCCTCGGCCGCACCGACGACGTGATCAACGTGGCCGGGCACCGGCTGGGTACGCGCGAGATCGAGGAGGCCGTCTGCGGCCATCCGCGCGTGGCCGAGGCGGCGGTGATCGGCGTGCGCGACGAGCTGAAGGGACAGGTGCCTCTGGTGTTCGTCACCCTCAGGCAGGCGGCGGCCGCGGACGAGGTCGCGGTGCTGTCGGCGGAGATGGTGCGGCAGGTCACCGCGTCGCTGGGGGCGGTGGCGCGCCCGGCCCATGTGCATATCGTCAATGCGCTTCCCAAGACCCGTTCGGGTAAGCTGCTGCGGCGTTCGCTGCAGGCTCTGGCGGAGCGGCGCGACCCGGGCGATCTGTCGACACTGGACGACCCGGGCGCACTCGAGGAAATCCGCCGCGCGCTGGGGACATAGCGCGGGCCGCGGGGCGGCGATCGCAGGGGGCGGTGCGCGTGCGGGCAAGCATGACGGGGCGGGGGCTCCGGTTGCCGTTCGCGCGCATCGTGGTTGCGATGCACAAATGCGGGAGGGGGAATGGCGTTGATCCATGCCAAGACGGCGGCTGGCCGTCGCGAGATCGAAGACCGCGGGCTGCGCCTGGCGCCGGCGCTGCGTTCCGTATTGCTGCTGGTGGACGGGCAGCGCGACGGCCGTGAGCTGCAGCAGATGGCGCAGGGACTGCATGCGCCGGAGGACGTGCTGGAACAGCTGCTGGCGCTGGGGCTGATCGAGGCGGTTGGTGGCAGCATCGAGCGCGCGCCACCGGTGCCGGTCACCACGCAGCTGGGCGACGATCCGCTGCGCTGCCAGCAGTTGCGCGACTGGATGGCCGAGTCGGTGCGCAGGCACCTCGGGTTGAAGGGGTATCTGATCCAGCTCAGGATCGAGCGCAGCCGCAATGCGGTGGGGCTGGAACAGCTGTGGCCGGAAGTGGCGGCCGCCCTGGGGAAGGCCAAGAGCCCGGCATTCGCCAACCGCTGGCTGGAAGAGACCCGGGCGCTGGTACTGGCGTGATGCCTGCGACGGTCAGGGTGCGCGGCGATCCGGCGTGCGCCTGACCGCCTGCCGACGGCCGGCACTATCATGCGGCCTCTTACCCAGGGAGTCCCAGGCATGGATCGACAGGACGGCGACGAAACCGGTACCGCGGGATGGGACGCCATCAACGCGGCATTGTGCGCGTTGTATCCGGGGCAGGAGCCGAGGCACTACGGCACGCTGGTATCGCACACGCTGGGCGGCGACGATCCGCTGGACGGCATCAGCGTGTACTGGAGCGAACTGCCGCGACCGCATTGGCACTATGTCACTTACGGCTTCTCCGAGCTGTACGGCAAGCAGAGCGAAGACCTGCAGGAAAGCGGCTTCGGCTTCGAACTGACGTTCCGCCTTGCCGCCGGCGAGGGCAGGGGCGGCGACGTTCCCCTGTGGCCGCTGAACCTGATGCAGAACGTGGCGCGCTACGTGTTCGGCAGCGGCAATGTGTTCGAGGCCGGGCATCACCTCGACGCCAATGGCCCGATCGCGCTGGATGCCGACACGCAGCTGCGCCACCTGGCCTTCGTCGCCGACCCGCGGTTGCCTGCGATCGACACGCCCAACGGGCGCCTGGGTTTCCTGCAGATGGTAGGCGTGACCGACGAGGAGATGGCGGCGATCAGGCGCTGGTCGACGCTGGGTGTCATGGCCGCGCTCGAACCGGCGATGCCGTCATGGATCACCGTGCTTGAGCGCGCATCGCTGCTGCACGATCCGGCTTTGGCCGCGCAGGTGGAGGCCGGGAGCCGGCGCGAAGGTTCCGGCACCGGCATGCTGTTCGTGGACACGCTGGACTGGTCCGCCGACGGCACGGGCACCACGCTGGTGCTGGGCGCCGGGCAGGTGGACAGCGTGCTGGAGCTGCTGCCGCTGCGCCTGCCGCACGACAGGCCGCTGGTGGTGCTTGGAAGGGAGCGGCAATGGCGGTTCGAACCGGGCATCGCGGACGACCTGCAGCTGGACGACGAGAGCGCGCGCTGCGTGCTGTCCGACGACACCCTCGCGGCGATGCTGCAGAGCATCCGTTCCACGCGTGGCGTCTATCCATTGCCAGGCGGAAGGCTGCAGGTGGAAGTGGTGCCGACGCAGCTTCGCGACGGCCATGGCAACGTGATCCGCGAGATTGGCTGAGCGGTCCGCCGGCGCGGTCGGCCGTCATTCCGGCGGGGTGGGCCTGCGGCCTGCCGCCGCCAGCGAGAAGACGAACACCGCGCCGGCATCGCTCGCGGCCAGCTCTATCCGGCGCCGATGCAGCTGCAGGATCCGGTGCACGATCAGCAGGCCGAGACCACCGCTGTCCGGGCGCCGGCTGTCGAGCGCGGACGGCACGCTGAACAGCTGCGCGCGCCGTTCCGGGGCGATGCCCGGGCCGGTATCGGCGATGCGGACCTCGACATCGTCGCCGGCAGCGCGCAGCGCCACCGAGATGCGGCCGCCTTCGGGCGTATGGCGGATGGCGTTGTCGAGCAGGTTGGTCAGCACGCGTTCGACCAGCCCGAGGTCCGCCAGCACGGCGGGCAGGCCCGCAGGAATGTCCGCCTCCAGCGACTGCCGCCGCGCCCGCGCCGCCAGTTCGAACTTCTGGAATACGTCCTGTACCAGGTCCGGCAACGAGAATGCCTGCGGTTCCAGCACCACGCCGCCGTGTTCCAGCCGCGCCAGTTCGAACAGCGCCTGCGCCAGGCCGCCGACTTTGCTGCTCTGCGCCAGCGCGATGGACAGGTAGCGCCGGCGCTCGTCGGCGCCGAGCGTGGCGTCCTTCAGCGCCAGCGTTTCCAGATAGCCGTGCAGCGACGACAGCGGCGTGCGCAGGTCGTGGGAAATATTGGCGACCAGTTCGCGCCGCTGCTGGTCCTGCTGGCGCAGCTGCCGCCATTGCTCGGCGATGCGCTGCGCCATGTGGGCGAAGCTGTGCTGCAGGATGACCAGTTCGTCGCGTTCGCCCGGACGCGGCGGCGCGGACGGCGCCGGCAGCGCGGGCGCGCCGCCTTCGATGTCGAAGGCCTGGATGTCGCGCGTCAGGCGGCGCAGTGGCCGCGTGACCCAGCGGAAGGCGACGATGCCGGCGAGCAGGCCGATGGCCGCCACGATCGCCAGCGACCACAGCATGGTGCGCAGACTGGCGCTGGCCGCGACGTCTGCCGCCAGCGCGTCGCGTTGTTCGCCGACCAGTACCACATAGATGTAGCCGACCTGCCGGCCCTGTACGCGCAGCGGCGCGGCGTTGAAGACCTTGCGCCCATCGCGGCTGCGCGGGTCGTCGCCAAGGATGGGCAGAGGCGCGCCGGCCAGCAGCGCCCGCACCGGCGCCAGGTCGATGCGGTCGCGCCTGAGGTGGCCGTCCGGTGCGTCGTGGCCGAGGATGCGGCCCTGATCGTCGAGCAGGTAGACCTCGACGCTGGGATTGACCGCCATCAGCTTGCCGAACAGCGCGCGCACTTCACCGTCGCGCAGGCCGCGCCCATCCATCAGTTCGCCGCTGCGCGCGATGTGCTCGGCCAGCCCGCGCGAGAGGCGCTGCACGGTTTCCTGTTCGTGCATGCGGGTGCTGCGCATCTGGATCCAGGCCAGCGCGCCGCAGCACACCAGCAGCAGCGCGCAGAACACCAGCGACAGGCGCTGGGAGAGCGTCAGCCGGCTCATGCGTCGCTCCCGCCGCCGCCGGCCAGCTTGTAGCCGCGTCCCCACACGGTGAGGATGCGCCGCGGCGCCGCCGGGTCGCGTTCGATCTTGTTGCGCAGGCGGTTGATGTGGGTGTTGACGGTGTGTTCGTAGCCGTCGTGGCGATGGCCCCAGACCTGGTTGAGCAGGTCCATGCGCGAATACACCTGGTCCGGATGGCGGGCGAAGAAATGCAGCAGGTCGAATTCGCGCGGCGTCAGTTCCAGCGCGGCGCCATCGACCTGCGCGGTGCGCGCCACCGGATCGATGCGGATGCCGGCCACGTCGATCGCGCCGGCATCGATGCGCGCATTCTGCGCCATCGCCTCGGCCCGGCGCAGCAGCGCCTTGACCCGCGCGACCAGTTCCAGCATCGAGAAGGGTTTGGCCAGGTAGTCGTCAGCGCCCAGTTCCAGGCCGAGGATGCGGTGTACCTCGCTGGCGCGCGCGCTGGTGATGATGATGGGCGTGTAACGCGTCATCGCACGTGCGCGCCGGCAGATCTCCAGGCCGTCCACGCCGGGCAGCATCAGGTCCAGCACCAGCGCGCTCCAGGTGTCGTTCTCGAGCAGGCGCAGGCCGTCGTCGCCGGTGGCCGCGTGGGTCACCTCGTAGCCTTCGTCGCGCAGGTGCATGCGCAGCAGGTTGGCGATGTGGACATCGTCTTCGACGATCAGCACACGTCTGGCGCGGTTCATCGGCACGTCCGGCCGGCGGGGAAGTGGCCTCCATTGTCGGTGGAAGCCGGCGCCGATGTGTCACGGAAAATTTAACTCCGCGTGAGGATTCGTTGATCGCCATGGGCGCAGCATGGCCGCATCGTTCCTGCATGGAGACCGGCCATGTCCCTTACCCGTCGCAGGCTGCTTGGCATCGGCGGCGCGGTGGCCGCGGCCGGCCTGTTCGGTGCCGGCGCCTGCAGCCGGGCCGCCCCGGTACCTCCGGCCAGCCGGGGTGGCTTCGAAATCATGCGCAGCGATGCCCAGTGGCGCCGGCAACTGACACCCGCGCAGTACGCGGTGCTGCGCGGGCAGGGTACCGAGCGCGCCTTCAGCAGTCCGCTCGACAACGAGCACCGGCGTGGCACCTTCCATTGCGCCGGCTGCGCGCTGGCGCTGTTCTCCTCGGCCACCAAGTTCGACAGCGGCACCGGCTGGCCGAGCTTCTGGGCGCCGCTGCACGGTGCGGTCGGCGAGGACCGTGACACGACCTTCGGCATGCTGCGGGTGGAAGTGCACTGCCGGCGCTGCGGCGGCCACCTCGGCCACGTGTTCGACGACGGGCCGCGCCCGACCGGGCTGCGTTACTGCATGAACGGCGTGGCCATGACCTTCGTCGCGGCCTGAGCACCGCCATCCCCGATTCCACAAAGGACTCTCCATGCTCCTGCTCCTGTTGGCCTATCTCGGCGGTGTGCTCACGATCCTCAGTCCGTGCATCCTGCCGGTGCTGCCGTTCGTGTTCGCGCGTTCGGACCGGCCGTTCCTGCGCAGCGGGTTGCCGTTGCTGGCCGGCATGGCGCTGATGTTCGCGGTCGTCGCCAGCCTGGCGGCGGTCGGCAGCCGCTGGGTGGCACAGGCCAACCAGGCCGGGCGCTGGATCGCGCTGGTGGTGATGGCGCTCTTCGCTCTGGCCTTGCTGTGGCCCGCGCTGGCGGACCGGCTGCTGTCGCCCCTGCAACGGATCGGCGGGCGGCTGGGCGCGTCGGCCGGCGACGGCGGTGGCGTCGGCAGTTCGCTGCTGATCGGGGTCGCCACCGGCTTGCTGTGGGCGCCGTGCGCCGGACCGATCCTGGGGCTGATCCTCACCGGTGCGGCGCTGCAGGGCGCCAGTATCGGCACCAGCGGCCTGCTGCTGGCCTACGCGCTGGGAGCGGCGACATCGCTG
Organism: Stenotrophomonas sp. 05N423; assembly: GCF_056397145.1. NCBI lineage: Bacteria > Pseudomonadati > Pseudomonadota > Gammaproteobacteria > Lysobacterales > Lysobacteraceae > Stenotrophomonas > Stenotrophomonas sp. 05N423. Next base: position 26,266 of record NZ_JBFTMV010000013.1, on the reverse strand, counting down.
GCGCTGGCGGTGTGGATCGGCGGCCGCGTGTTCGCCGCGCTGAAGCGGCACCTGGGCGCGGGCGAATGGATCCGACGGGGACTGGGCGTGGCCGCGCTGCTGGCGGTGGTCTCGATCGCGATGGGCTGGGACACCGGCGTGTTGACCCGGCTGTCGACGTTGAGCACCGCACGCCTGGAGCAGGGGCTTCTCGACGCGCTGCCCGCGCATGAACCGGCGGCGGGCGGTTCCATGATGATGATGGCTGCGAGCGATGCCGCGCCGCCGGCGTTGCCGGTCGAAGGTGCGCTGCCGCCGCTGGCCGGCGCCACCGGCTGGCTCAACAGCCCGCCACTGGATGTGCAGGCGCTGCGTGGCAAGGTAGTGCTGGTCGATTTCTGGACCTACTCCTGCATCAACTGCCTGCGTGCGCTGCCGCATGTGCGCCAATGGTACGAGCGCTATCGCGATCACGGGCTGGTGGTGATCGGCGTGCATGCGCCGGAGTTCGCGTTCGAGCGCGACGTGCGCAACGTACAGCGGGCCGTGGAGGATCTGGGTGTCGCCTGGCCGGTCGCGCTCGACAACGATTTCGCGATCTGGCGCGGGTTCGACAACCGCTACTGGCCCGCGCACTATTTCATCGATGCGCAGGGGCGCATCCGCGCCCATCACTTCGGCGAGGGCGACTACGGGGAATCCGAGCGGATCATCCGCGAGCTGCTGCGCGAAGCGGGCAACACGTTGCCTGGCGACACGACGCCTGCACCGGCCATGTCCGCACTTCGTGGCGGCGTCGAGCGCGAGGCGGACATGGGCAACCTGCGTTCGCCGGAAACCTATATCGGCCATGCACGCGCGGAGAACTTCGCGTCGCCGGGCGGACTGCGCCCGGGCAGGGCGTTCGACTACACCGTGCCGCCCCGGCTGGCACTGAATCAGTGGGCGCTGGGTGGCCGCTGGCTCGTCGGCGAGGAGGATGCGCGGCTGCAGCAGGTGGGCGGCCGCATCGCATTCCGCTTCCATGCGCGCGACCTGCACCTGGTGCTGGCACCGGAGGTGGCCGGCAAACCGGTACGTTTCAAGGTGCGTATCGACGGCCATGCGCCAGGCGCCATGGCCGGCGGCGATGTAAGCGCCGATGGCGATGGGCAGGTGGACGGCAACCGCCTGTACCAGCTGATCCGCCAGGACGGCGCCGTGAAGGAGCGCAGCTTCGAGATCGAGTTCCTCGACCCGGGCGTGCGCGCTTACGCCTTTACCTTCGGTTGAACCACGGAGACCGGCGATGAAACCCGCGATGGACAAACTGGTTGCCGGCGGCGTTGCGGTCCTGATCGCCGGCCTGCTGGTGCTCGCCGTATTGGGCCTCGATCGGCCGGTGCACGCCGCCTCCACGCCGGTAAGCGTGCCTGCGCCGGTCGGCATCGCCGATCTGCGCCAGCCCGGCGTGATGCATGCACGCGTGGTATTCGCCGGTGGCTGCTTCTGGGGCGTGCAGGGCGTGTTCCAGCATGTGAAGGGGGTGGAGAGCGCGGTGTCCGGTTACATCGGCGGCAGCGCGGCTGACGCCCGCTACGCGCGCGTGGGTACGGGCACGACCGGCCACGCCGAAGCGGTACAGGTGACCTACGACCCGGCGCAGGTCGGCTACGCGCAGCTGATGCAGGTGTTCTTCTCGGTGGTGCACGACCCCACGCAACTGGATCGGCAGGGCCCGGACCGTGGCAGCCAGTATCGTTCGGCGATCTATGTCGACGACGTGTCGCAGCGCGCGGCGACGCTGGCCTATATCGACCAGTTGCAGCGCAGCGGCGTGTTCGCCGCGCGGGTAGTGACCCGGGTCGATGGCGGCAAACGTTTCTACAGGGCGGAGGAATACCACCAGAACTATCTCGCCCTGCATCCGGACGCGCCGTACATCCGCATCAACGACCTGCCGAAGGTCGAAGCGCTGAAGCGGCAGTATCCGGCGCTCTATCGTGACAAGCCGCGGCTGGTGGCGACGTTGGCGGTGCGTTGATGGCCGCTTCCGGCAGGGGAAATACGACGGGCCGCCGATTCTGCAACCGGCGGCCCGTCGTTCATGCGGCGATGCGCGCGCTTACTCCAGGCCCTCGGCCTTGAGCGCGGCCTGCACGGCCGGATCGGCCTGCATGCGCTGTTCGAAGCGGTCCAGCGCGTCCATGCCGGCCAGGTCGATCTTCAGGCCGCGCGCCCAGCGCAGGGTCACGTAGGTGTAGGCATCGGCGATGGAGGGGCGCGGCGTGCCGCCCAGCCAGTCCACCTGCGCCAGGCGGTCGTTGAGGCGCTGGTACAGGCCCTTCAGCTTGTCGCGCGAATTCTGCTGGGTGCGGGCGATGACGGCCTCGTCTTCCAGGTATTTGGTCGAGCCGAAGATCGGGTAGTACACCGGATGCAGGTCGGCGTTGACGAAGGACAGCCAGCGGTTCACTTCGGCGCGGGTGCGCGGGTCGCTGCCGCCATCCAGGCCGGCGGCCGGCGCCTTGTCGCAGATGTAGTGCAGGATGGCCGCGTTCTGGGTCAGCACCCAGCCGCCGTCTTCCAGCACCGGCACCGCACCGGCCGGGTTCATGGCCAGGAATTCCGGCGACTTCATGGTCGCGTAGTCCACGACCTGCACTTCAAAGGGCAGGCCGGACCAGATCAGCGCGATGTGGTCGGCCAGGGAGCAGGCGCCGGGTTTGGTGTAGAGCTTCATCGGGTACCTCGGGGGTGGAATGACCCGAGCATTATCGTCACAGGCGCGTCGGCCGGTGTGACTGGTACGCGATCCGCCGCCGCGTCAGGACGTGCGCGGCTTGAGCGACTGCACCTTGTAGAAGGTGTGCCCGCCGATGGTCGCCACCTGGTAGGCATTGCGCCAGCTCGGGCTGGCGATGGCGTGCGCGGCGAAGTGGCTGGCGCCCGGCACGATCTCCTTGCGCTGGCCGGCCGGCAGGGCCCAGTTGCGCTCGGCGGCGAAGGCCACGTCCACGGCCTCGGCCCAGGCGTCGTTGTTGCGCAGCTGGGTGTCCGGCGCCACCAGCGTCGGGGCGAACTGCTTGCGCGCGGTCACCACCTGGCACATCGAGTCGCCCCACAGCCCGCTGTCGAGGCGGCGCAGCGCGACTTCGGCCACGGCCTGCTGGCCGCGGAGGGTCTGGTCGCGGGCTTCCAGATAGACGGTGGTACTCAGGCACAGCGAATCGGCGGCCGGCTGCGGCAACAACTGCGACAACCAGAGAATCCAGGCCAGTTTCATAGGTCTCCTTGCTCCGTATGGGCCGCAACCTGCCTGTTCCTCGCTTGGGAGGAGAACCGGACGACTGGGCTTGGCGTCATGGGGAGGCGGCCGTGGCATCGGGGCCGCCCCGTGGGCAGTCCCCGATCAACGGATCGTGGGGGCTGCGCCGTGCTCACCAGAACTGGGGGGTGAGCGGAAAGTCGGCGCAAGGTAGGGGGCTGATCCCAAACTCATCCTGAATGCGGATTCTTGACATTCAGCTTCGTTGCAGATGCCGGATCCGCGGGAAAGGGCGCGATGGCACGCCGCCGAAGCCGGGATGGGATGTGTCCTGTGTCACGAAAAAAGGCGTTTGCTTGCCATCAGGCCTCGATCCGGGGCGGCTTTGCCGCGGGCGTGAAACAGTGGAACGTCCGTCCTCCCCTGCGCGGATCGGGAGCGAGCCGCGCAGGCTGGAAAACGATCGGGTTACAGCGCGGCTGCCACGCGGCTGCCCTGGTCGATCGCGCGCTTGGCGTCCAGCTCGGCGGCGACGTCGGCACCGCCGATGACATGGGCGGTGACGCCTGCCGCCGTCAGCGCATCGGCCAGTGCGCGCATCGGCTCCTGCCCGGCGCAGACCACCACGGTGCCGACGTCCAGCAACTGCTCGGCGCCATCGACGCGGATGCGCAGGCCGCGATCGTCCACTCCCAGGTACTCGACGCCGCCCAGCATCCGCACGCCCTTGGCCTTGAGCGTGGCGCGGTGGATCCAGCCGGTGGTCTTGCCCAGGCGGGCGCCGGGCTTGCCGGGGCTGCGCTGCAGCAGCCATACCTTGCGCGCCGGTGCCTCCGGCTGCGGCCGGGACAGGGCGCCGCGGCTTTCGAAGCTCGCATCCACGCCCCATTCGGCCATCCAGCGCGCCGGATCCAGCGACGGCGAGGGGCCTTCCTGCACCAGGAATTCGCCGACGTCGAAGCCGATGCCGCCGGCGCCGATGATGGCCACCTTGTCCGCGGCCTCGACACGGCCCTGCAGCACGTCCAGGTAGCTGGCCACCATCGGGTGGTCGGCACCGGGGAAGTCCACCCTGCGTGGCGAGATGCCGGTGGCCACCACGACTTCGTCGAAGCCGGCCAGCATCGGGGCGTCCACCCGGGTGCCCAGGCGCACGTCCACGCCGGTATCGGCCAGACGGTGGCGGAAATAGCGCAGGGTCTCGTGGAACTCCTCCTTGCCGGGGATGCGCTTGGCCACGTTGAACTGGCCGCCGATCTCGTCGGCCGCGTCGAACAGGGTGACGGCGTGGCCGCGCTCGGCCGCGACCGTGGCGCAGGCCAGGCCGGCCGGGCCTGCGCCGACCACCGCCACGCGTTTTGGCGCACGGGTCGGGTGGTAGACCAGTTCGGTCTCGTGCGCGGCGCGCGGGTTGACCAGGCAGGTGGCGCGCTTGTTGACGAAGATGTGATCCAGGCAGGCCTGGTTGCAGGCGATGCAGGTGTTGATGGTTTCCGGCCTGCCGGCGCGGGCCTTGGCCGGCCACTGCGGGTCGGCCAGCAGCGGCCGCGCCAGCGAGACCATGTCGGCCTGGCCGTCGGCCAGCACCCGCTCGGCCACGTCGGGCATGTTGATGCGGTTGACCGCGATCACCGGCACGTTCACATGCGGGCGCAGCTTGGCGGTGACGCCGGCGAAAGCCGCGCGCGGCACCGAGGTAGCGATGGTCGGCACGCGGGCCTCGTGCCAGCCGATGCCGGAGTTGATCAGGGTCGCACCGGCGGTTTCGATGGCGCGGGCCTGCTGCAGGATTTCTTCCCAGTTGCTGCCGTCTTCCACCAGGTCCAGCAGCGACAGCCGGTAGATGATGATGAAGTCCGGACCGCAGGCCTCGCGGATGCGGCGCACGATCTCCACGGCGAAACGCATGCGCTTGCCGGCGTCGCCGCCCCAGTCATCACTGCGCTTGTTGGTGCGCGGGGCGATGAACTCGTTGATCAGATAGCCTTCCGAGCCCATCACCTCGACGCCGTCATAGCCGGCCTCGCGTGCCAGCCGGGCGGCCCGGGCGTAGCTGGCGATCTGGCGCTCCACGCCCCGCGCCGACAATGCGCGCGGCGTGAACGGATTGATCGGCGCCTTCAGTTTCGACGGGGCGACCTGCAGCGGGTGATAGGCGTAGCGGCCGGCGTGCAGGAGCTGCAGGCAGATGCTGGCGCCGTGGCCGTGCACCGCGGCGGTGACCTGCCGGTGCCGGCCCACTTCCCAGGGCCAGGACAACTTGCTGCCGAATGGCGCCAGCCAGCCCGCGATGTTCGGCGAGAAGCCGCCGGTGACCAGCAGCGCGGCGCCACCGGCGGCGCGTTCGCCGAAGTAGGCAGCCAGCTTGGGAAAATCGCGGACATGGTCTTCGAGCCCGGTGTGCATCGACCCCATCAGGATGCGGTTGCGGAGCCGGGTGAAGCCCAGGTCCAGCGGCGTGAACAGGTGGGGATAGGCGGTGTCGGTGGCTGGCGTCATGATGGATACGCTTGCGTACGGATCGCGCCAGCGTGCCGCGAAACCCCGCCTGCGGCAAGTGGCTCAGTCGGCCGGCGGCGCCACGACCGGCGATGTTGCCGGAACGCGGCGGTCGAACAGGGGCAGGGTGATCCCGCACAGCGGCCCGATCAGCAGCGCGAAGGCCAGGGTGCCAATGCCGGCGTTGCCGCCCAGCAACCACCCGACCGCGAGCGCTGCCGCCTCGATCAGGGTGCGCACCTTCCAGATGGCCCAGCCGCTGCGCGCATGCAGCCCGGTCATCAGCCCGTCGCGTGGTCCAGGACCCAGGCGCGCACCTATATATAGGCCGGTCGCGACCGCCAGCAGTACCAGGCCCGCGGAGAACAGCGGTACCTGCCACAGCAGTCCCTGCGCCGCCGGCACGAGGTGCAGCCCGAGCTGGGCGCTGGGGCCGATCAGCAGGACGTTCAGCACCGTGCCCAGTCCCGGGCGCTGCCGCAGCGGCCACCACACCAGCAGGACGGCAATGCCCACAAGGTTGGTGACCAGGCCGAAGGCCAGCCCGCTGCGGAGGGAAACGCCCTGTGCCAGCACGTCCCATGGGGCGATGCCGATACCGGCGCGGATCATCAGCGCCGAGGCGATGCCGAACAGGAACAGTCCCAGCAGCAGCTGCGACAGGCGCAGGAAGGACGGAAATGACGGCATCGGCATGGGAAGCGTGGGGAAGTAAACAAAGAGGAATGCAGGGGAGGGCGAGGGGCGGGGCGGCCGCCTTCCATGCCCCACGTATCGGGCATGCGTCTGTCGCTCAGTCCCAGCCCTCGAGCACCAGCTTGCCGACGGTGCTGCCCGATTCCAGCAGCCGGTGCGCTTCGCGCAGGTTGGCCGCGTTGATCGGGCCCAGGCGCCGGGCCAGGGTGGTGCGGAGTTCGCCGGCATCGATCAGGCTGGCGGCGCGGGTGAGGATGCGGTGCTGTTCGATCATGTCGGCGGTACGGAAACGCGCGCGCGCGAACATGAATTCCCAGTGGATGCCGATGCACTTGGCCTTGTAGGGGTCGCCGATCCGCAGCTCGCCGGCGGGTTCGACGATCAGGCCGACATGCCCCTGCGGGGCCAGCAATTCGCCCAGCGCCTGCCAATAGCGGTCGGTGTCGGCCAGGTTGAGGGCGGCGTCCACCTGCGTGATGCCGAGCGCCAGCAACTGCGGCGCCAGCGGCTGGCGGTGGTCGATGACGTGCTCGGCGCCCATCTGCAGGCACCATGCGCGGGTTTCTTCGCGGGAAGCGGTCGCCACCACGGTGAATCCCGCATGGCGGCCCAACTGGATCGCCATCGAGCCGACCCCGCCCGCGCCGCCGATGACCAGCAGGATCCGGCCAGTGTTGCGCCGCCCATCCAACTGGTAGGGCATGCGCTGGAACAGCAGTTCCCAGGCCGTGAGCGTGGTCAGCGGCAGGGCTGCGGCCTCGGCGAAGTCCAGCGTGGCCGGCTTGCGGCCGACCAGCCTTTCGTCCACCAGCTGCAACTGCGCGTTGCAGCCGGGCCGGGTGACGTCGCCGGCGTAGTAGACCTCGTCTCCCACCTCGAAGGCGGTCACGCCGGGACCGACGGCCAGCACGGTGCCCGCGGCGTCGAAACCCAGGATGCGGGGCGGGGTTTCCTCGCCCTTGCCCGAACGCCGCAGCTTGGCGTCCACCGGGTTGACCGAAACGGCCTGCACGCCCACCAGCAGGTCCTGACCCTGCGGTGCGGCGGGCGGGGGCAGCTCGAAGTCTTCCAGGGCGCGGGGATCCTCGATCGGCAGGTAGCGGCTCAGGCCGGCAGCTTTCATGGGAAAAGTTCCGTTCGGTGAGGGGAGAAAGCCATGATACGCAGGGGCCGTTCAGGCAGGGGTGGCATGAGGCGATGCGAACCGGGCATCCGGCAGCGGCAAGCCGGCGTCTCCCCGCAGCGGCGTCAGCAGTCCTGAAACGCCCGTCAGGCTTGGCTCTTGCGCGTTTTTACCAAGCTGTATAGGGTGGCGCTTCACCGGTCATCCGAAGCCCGGGGCTGCGTCATTTGTTACGCAGCTGTTAACGTCGTCTTCACGGCCCAGCGCATAATGTGCACCGCGTTGGCGTGCGGAAACGGCCATCTTTCGGACGCGACGAACGAAATCGCTGTGCTGGACCATGCCATTACCGGTTTCATACCCCCGAAACAAGGAGTTGTATTCATGAACAAGAAGATCCTTACCGCCGCGCTGCTGGGTGGTCTGGCATTTGCCCAGGCCGCGTCGGCCCAGGAATTCGACGACCGCTGGTACCTGACCGGTTCGGCCGGCTTCAATTTCCAGGACAAGGACCGTGGCACCAACGATGCTCCGTTCGTGACCCTGGGCCTGGGCAAGTTCATCAGCCCGAACTGGTCGCTGGACGGCGAGCTGAACTACCAGAACCCGAACTTCGACAAGAACCAGGATCTGAACTGGTCGCAGTACGGCGCCTCGCTGGATCTGCGTCGCCACTTCATCCAGGAAGGCCGCGGCTGGAACCCGTACCTTCTGTTCGGCCTGGGCTACCAGAAGGCCGAGGAAGAGTACGTCATCAGCTCGCCGAACTCGCCGGCTGACCGCAAGGACGGCAACCTGGCCGCCAAGGTCGGCGCCGGTCTGCAGACCACCTTCGACAAGCGCGTCGCCGTGCGTGCCGAAATCGCCTACCGCGCCGACTTCGACGACCAGAGCGTGAACCCGCGCCTGGCCGGCAAGGACAACGACTGGTTCGGCGACGTGCTGGCTTCGGTCGGCGTCGTGATCCCGCTGGGTCCGGCCCCGGTTGCCGCCGTTGCCCCGCCGCCGCCGGCTCCGGTCGCGCCGAGCTGCGCCGACCTGGACGACGACGGTGACGGCGTCAACAACTGCGACGACAAGTGCCCGAACTCGCAGGCTGGCCAGATCGTCGGTCCGGACGGTTGCCCGGTTCCGGTCTCGATCGACCTGAAGGGCGTGAACTTCGACTTCGACAAGTCGACCCTGCGTCCGGATGCCGTCGCGATCCTGAGCGAGGCCAGCGAGATCCTGAAGCGTTACCCGGAACTGCGCGTTGAAGTCGCCGGTCACACCGACTCGAAGGGTACCGACGCTTACAACCAGAAGCTGTCCGAGCGTCGCGCCAAGGCTGTGTACGACTACCTGACCGGTCACGGCGTTGCCACTTCGCGTCTGGTGGGCCCGATCGGCTACGGCGAGAGCCGTCCGATTGCTCCGAACACCAACCCGGATGGTTCGGACAACCCGGAAGGTCGCGCCAAGAACCGTCGCACCGAACTGAACGTCCAGAACTGATCGGACGTATCGGTTGATTCGAGCAGGGCCCGGCGAAAGCCGGGCCCTGTTTTTTTGCTCTCCACCGGGAAGCAATGGCGCCTGCGCCAATCGCGGATCGGCCACCCGTCGTGGACGCGGCGAAGCGCGCTTTCCGCGAACCGTGCCGCGAAGGTTGAAAGCCCTGCGGGGCATGCCTACACTCGCGGCGTTCTCTGCACGAATGGAAATACCGATGCTGCGTATCGCACTGGCCGGCGCCATGGCCCTGGTCCTCGTTCCCGCCGCCCACGCAGCTGTCGATTGCTCGGCCAGCGCCATCGTGCCGCCGCCGTTGCCGGCCACGGTGATCGAGCCGGTCGCCGTGGAGCTGTACGCCCGCCCGGGGCAGCTCGGCATGCCGGCGGGCGTGCTGACGTCGAATTTCAGCGATGACCAGTCGCTCGACCGCGTGCTGATGCGCCTGCGCGTGGAAAGCTGCAACAACGTCGCCAGCGCGATGCCGGCGCGGCCTGCGATCAACGCCAACGACCCGGCGGCCTACAAGCCGCAGACGCAGTACGACAACACGCCCTGGCGCTTCGACATGAGCCAGAACGGCAAGCGCATGACCGCCGATGAGTTCGACGCCTGGATGAAGGCGCGCGGTGTGCGCGTGGTCAAGGCGGCGGCACCGGCTGCCGAAGCTGCGGCGGAAGCCAAGCCCGCGGCCGAGGTCAAGTAACGCAAGCCGTCCGGATGTCGCGCAGGATTTCCCCGGATGCCCGCCCTGCCAGACAGGGCGGGCATTTCGTTTCGCCTCCCGGAACCGGCGCGAAGAAGGCCGCCGCGGCGCAACCGGCGCCGCGTCATGGCCTGGCGCGCGTGCTGTCCAAGGCGGGTGTGTGTTCGCGTACCGAAGCCGCGCGCCGCGTGCTGGCAGGCCGGGTCGGTGTGGATGGCCGTGTGGTCCGGGACCCTGAATTCCCCGTCGTCCTGACCCGGCAACGCGTCACGATGGATGGCGAGCCCATCGCGGCGGTGCGTCGCCTGTATGTGGCGTTGAACAAGCCGCGCGGCCTGGTCACCACCGTCCGCGACGAGCGGGGCCGCGATACCGTCTACCGTTGCTTCGATGGTGCCGGCATGCCATGGCTGGCGCCGGTCGGTCGCCTGGACAAGGCCAGCGAGGGGTTGCTGTTCTTCAGCAACGACCCGGAATGGGCGGCACGGCTGACCGACCCCGCGACCGGGCCGTTGAAGACCTATCGCGTGCAGATCGATGGCGTGCCCGATGCGGCGCTGCTGGCGCGCATGCATGACGGGATCGAGGACGCCGGCGAGCATCTGGCGGCGCATTCCGTCGCCGTCCTGCGCCAGGGCGAGCGCACCGCATGGCTGGAGATCGTGCTGGACGAGGGGCGCAACCGGCACATCCGGCGTCTGCTGCAGGTGCTGGGATTCGAGGTGCTGCGGCTGGTGCGGGTGGCGATTGGATCAGTCCAGCTGGGCGAACTGGCCAAGGGGCAGTGGCGGGTACTGGCAGCTGAAGAGCTGGAGGCGCTGGCTGCCCATTCAGCGAAATCGCATGTCAATTCATAAAAATATCCATGTAATTCATGCAAATATCTTGATTTCTTCAAGTGCATGATTAGGCTGTAGGCCTGTTCCCAGCGAGGTCGAACGGCCATGCCAGCTTTCATCCGCACTGCGGTTTTTTTATCGGGCGTGGCGGCAGCCGCTGCTCTGGTCGGTTGTGCGTCGTCCGGCAAGCCGGTGGCCGCGGCCGCCGAGGGCAAGCCGGTCACGGTGACCGTGGAGGCGCCGATGGCGGAGAAGGATGCGCTGGGCAACTACCGCTTCCTGATGCAGCAGGAAGGAAAGAACATGAGCGCCGACCAGTTCGACGCGTGGATGAAGGCCAACGGCATCCGCGTGGCGCGCGGCAATACGCCGGATGGCGCTGCGGCGGCGCCGGCCGCCAAGAACTAGCTTCCGCCGGCGGGCTCCCGCAGCCCTGCACGAAGAAGCGATGGCCGTCGGATGCAGCGTCCGGCCGGAAACGGAACAGGCGCCCGAGGGCGCCTGTTCCGTTTTGCGCTTGTACCGGATCAGCCCTTGATGACGCCCAGCTCCCTGCCGATGCGGGTGAAGGCATTGATGGCGCGGTCCAGGTGTTCGCGGCTGTGCGCGGCGCTCATCTGCGTGCGGATGCGCGCCTGGCCCTTTGGCACCACCGGGAAGAAGAAGCCGATCGCGTAGATGCCTTCTTCCAGCAGGCGCTGGGCGAACTTCTGCGCCAGCGGCGCGTCGTACAGCATCACCGGGCTGATCGGATGCACGCCCGGCTTCACGTCGAAACCGGCGGCGGTCATCTTCTCGCGGAAATAGGCGGTGTTTTCGGCCAGCTTCTGGCGCAGGTCGCCGGCCTTGTCGAGCATGTCGAAGGCCTTGATGCCGGCGGCGACCACGTGCGGCGGCAGCGAGTTGGAGAACAGGTACGGGCGCGAGCGCTGGCGCAGCAGCTCGATCACCTCGGCGCTGGCGCAGGTGAAGCCGCCCAGCGCGCCGCCCATGGCCTTGCCCAGGGTGCCGGTGATGATGTCGATCTTCTCCAGCACGCCCTTGACCTCGGCCGAGCCGCGGCCGGTGGCGCCGAGGAAGCCGGTGGCGTGGCATTCGTCGATGTGCACCAGCGCGCCGTACTTCTTCGCCAGCGCGGTGATCTCGTCGAGCGGGGCGATGAAGCCGTCCATTGAGAACACGCCGTCGGTGGTGATCAGCTTGGTCAGGCAGCCGGCGGCGTCGGCTGCCTGAAGCTGCGCCTCCAGGTCGGCCATGTCGCAGTTGGCATAACGGAAGCGCTTGGCCTTGCACAGGCGCACGCCGTCGATGATCGAGGCGTGGTTGAGCGCGTCGGAGATGATCGCGTCGTTCTCGCCCAGCAGCGGCTCGAACAGGCCGCCGTTGGCGTCGAAGCAGGCGGCGTAGAGGATGGTGTCGTCCTTGCCGAAGAAACCGGCGATCTGCGCTTCCAGCTGCTTGTGCAGGTCCTGGGTGCCGCAGATGAAACGTACCGAGGCCATGCCGAAGCCGTGGCTGTCCAGCGCGTCCTTGGCGGCCTGGATCAGGTCGGGGTGGTCGGCCAGGCCCAGGTAGTTGTTGGCGCAGAAATTCAGCACGGTGCGGCCGTCGTCCAGGGTGATTTCGGCAGACTGCGGGCTGGTGATGATGCGTTCGGACTTGAACAGCCCCTGCGCGCGGATGGCATCCAGTTCCTCGGCATAGTGCCGGGTGAGCGGGGAAGTGTTCGCGGTTGCGGTCATGGCAGGGTCTTGCGGCGGGAAGGAGCGTCGATTCTAGCGGCCGGGCGGCATCGCCGCCGGTTTCATGGGGAATGGCTATAAGCGCCGCGGCCGAAGTCATTTCCCGGTCGGCGTGTGCGCCCGCAGCATCGACGCTCCTTCCCCGCCTGCATCAAGGAGCTGCCGATGACCGCGTTCCCCCTCCCGTCCACCGTGCCGACCAGGAAGCTGCTGCCCCTCAGCCTGGCCGTGGTGCTGTGCGGGATGGCGGCATCGGCACAGGCGCAGCAGCCCACGGTGGAACAGCTGCAGCAGCGGCTGGAGCGGCTGGAACGCCTGGCCGGCGTGTCCGGCGCAGCCGTCGAAGGTGTCGGTCTGGCCGATCTCGACCAGCGCCTGCGCATCCTCGAGCGCCGCCTGGAGCTGCAGGAGGAAGAACGCGTGGCTGCCGCCAAGACCGCGCCGAAGCTCACAGTCGACCAGAAGGGAGCCGCCTTCCGGTCCGGCGACGGCAACTACGAACTGAAACTGCGAGGCCTGCTGCAGGGCGACGCGCGGGTGTTCCTCGGCGACAGCGGCCAGAACGATACCTTCCTGCTGCGCACCGCGCGGCCGACGCTGGAAGGTTCGCTGGGCAGGCTGGTGGCCTACCGCTTCACCCCGGAGTTCGCCGGCGACAGCGCCAGCATCGTGGATGCCTATGCCGACCTGCGCTTCGATCCGGCCCTTACCGTGCGCGTGGGCAAGTTCACCTCGCCGGTCGGGCTGGAGCGCCTGCAGTCGTCGTCCGCCCTGGCCGATGTCGAGCGCGCGCTGGTCAGCGAACTCGCCCCCAACCGCGACCTTGGCGTGCAGCTGCAGGGCGAAGTGGCCAGGGGGAGGTTCAGCTACGCGCTGGGCGTGTTCAACGGTGCGGTCGATGGCCGCGACGCGGTGACCAGCAATCCGGACGACGATTTCGAGGTTGCCGGCCGCGTGTTCTTCGAGCCGCTGAAGGGGACGGACAGCGCCTGGGCGGGCCTGGGCTTCGGCCTGGGCGCCAGCACCGGCGAGAAACACGGCGCCGGCAGCAATTTCCTGCCGCGCTACCGCACCCCGGGGCAGGCGACCTTCTTCAGCTACCGCGGCACGGTGCTGGCCGATGGCAGCCATCGCCGCTGGTCGCCGCAGGGTTGGTTCTACCGCGACGGATTCGGCCTGCAGGGCGAGTACATCGTCTCGCAGCAGCAGGTGGCGCGCGACGGCCGGCGTGCGGAACTGGAACACCGCGCCTGGCAGGCCACGGCCAGCTACGTGCTCACCGGCGAGGACGCCGGCTACCGCGGGGTGACGCCGTCGCGGCCATTCGGCAGCAATGGCGGCCTGGGCGCCTTCGAACTCACCGCGCGCTATGGCGTGCTGGATATCGACGATGCGGCGTTCCCGTTCTATGCCGATCCGGCCGCCTCCGCTTCGCGCGTGCGCGCCTGGACACTGGGCGCTAACTGGTACCTGACGGCCAACCTCAAGCTGGCGACCAACTACCTGCACAGCCGCTTCGATGCCGCTTCCGGCGGCATCGCCCTGCCTGCCGAGAAAGCCGTGTTCTCGCGCCTGCAGGTTTCCTTCTGACGGAGCATCCCCCATGACGCAGACTTTCCGTTCCCGCGCCGGCCTCGCCTCGCTGGCTTTCCTGTTGACCCTGGTCGCCGGCGGCGCCTTCGCCCGCGACGTGCAGCTGCTCAACGTGTCCTACGACCCCACCCGCGAGCTGTACCGCGATTTCAACGCCGCCTTCGCCCGCCACTGGAAGGAAACCCATGGCGACACCGTCACCATCGAGACGTCGCATGGCGGTTCCGGCAAGCAGGCGCGCGCGGTGATCGACGGCATCCAGGCCGACGTGGTGACGCTGGCGCTGGCCTACGACGTCGATGCGATCGCGCAGAAGGCGCGGCTGCTGCCGGCCAACTGGGAATCGCGCCTGCCCGATAACAGCGCGCCCTATACCTCGACCATCGTGTTCCTGGTGCGCAAGGGCAACCCCAAGGGCATCCGCGATTGGCCCGACCTGCTGCGCGCTGGCGTGTCGGTGGTGACGCCGAATCCGAAAACCTCCGGCGGCGCGCGCTGGAACTATCTCGCCGCCTGGGCCTATGCCGAGCACATCTTCAACGGCGACCGCGCGCGCGTGCTCAATTACATGCGCGCGCTGTTCCGCAACGTGCCGGTGCTGGACACCGGCGCGCGCGGCGCCACCACCACTTTCGTCCAGCGCGGCATCGGCGACGTGCTGCTGGCCTGGGAAAACGAGGCCTTCCTCGCGCAGGAGGAACTGGGTCCGGACAAGTTCGAGATCGTGGTGCCGCGGCTGTCGATCCTGGCCGAGCCGTCGGTGGCGCTGGTCGACCGCAACGCCGACCGCCATGGCACCCGCGAGGTGGCGCAGGCCTATCTGCAGTACCTGTATTCGGCCGAAGGCCAGCGCATCGCCGCGCGTCATTATTACCGCCCACGCCATCCCGAACTGGCCGATCCGACCGATGTGGCGCGCTTCCCGCAGGTGCGGCTGGTGACCATCCGCGAAGCGTTCGGTTCGTGGGAGAAGGCGCAGGCCGAGCATTTCGCCGACGGCGGCGTGTTTGACCAGATCCAGGCGGGCAAGTAAGTGAATGCCAGCGTGCAGGTGTTGCCGGCCGCGCGGCACCAACGTCGGGTTCTTCCCGGCTTCGGCGTCGGCATGGGCATCACCGTGTTCTGGCTGGGGCTGATCGTGCTGATTCCGCTGGCCGGCGTGTTCCTGCGCGCGGCCGGGCTGGGCGTGGACGGCATCTGGCGGATATGGAGCGAGCCGCGCGTGCTGTCGGCGCTGCGGCTGAGTTTCGGCACCGCCTTCGCCGCGGCGGCGTTCAACACGTTGATGGGCACCTGGGTGGCGTGGGTGTTCGTGCGCTACCGCTTCCCGGGCCGGCGCCTGTTCGACGCGATGATCGACCTGCCGTTCGCCCTGCCCACCGCGGTGGCCGGCATCGCGTTGACCGCGCTGTATGGCGGGCAGGGCTGGGTGGGGCGCTGGCTGGAGCCGCTGGGCCTGAAGATCGCCTACACGCCGCTGGGCATCGTGGTGGCACTGGTGTTCGTCGGCCTGCCGTTCGTGGTGCGCATCGTGCAGCCGGTGCTGGCCGAGGCCGAGCGCGAGCTGGAGGAAGCGGCGGCGACGCTGGGCGCCAGCCGCTGGCAGACCATCGCGCGCGTGGTCGTGCCCGCCTTGTGGCCGGCGATGCTGACCGGCTTCGCGCTGGCGTTCGCGCGCGGCGTGGGCGAATACGGCTCGGTGATCTTCATCGCCGGCAATCTGCCCAACAGCACCGAGATCGCGCCGCTGCTGATCACGATCCGCCTGGAGGAATTCGACTACGCCGGTGCCACCGCCATCGCCGCGGCAATGCTGCTGTTGTCCTTCGCGGTGCTGCTGCTGGTCAACACCCTGCAGGCACGTCTGCAGCGCAGGGGCGCGCGATGAACGAGCTGGTGTCGGAACTGCCGGTGCAGTCCGTGGATGAAACGGCGGCGCGCGCGCCGCGCAGTGTCACCACCGAGCCGGGCTGGGTACAGGCGCTGCTGATCTTCGGTGCGCTCGGCTTCCTGCTGTCGTTCCTGCTGATGCCGCTGCTGCTGGTGTTCGCCGAGGCGCTGCGCGGCGGCGTGCAGGCGTTCTGGAGCGCGGTGAGCGATGCGGACGCGCTGTCGGCCATACGTCTTACCCTGATGGTCACCGCCATCGTGATCCCGCTGAACCTGGTGTTCGGCATCGCCGCGGCGTGGGTGGTGAGCAAGCACCGCTTCCCCGGCAAGCGCTGGCTGGTGACCCTGATCGACCTGCCGTTCTCGGTGTCGCCGGTGGTGGCCGGGCTGGTGTTCATCCTGCTGTTCGGCCGCGATGGCTGGTTGTGGCCGTTGATCGAGGATGGACTGCGCCTGCACCTGCCGGTGGCCGGCGAAGTGCTGCTGCAGCTGCCGCGCATCGTGTTCGCGATTCCCGGCATCGTGCTGGCGACCACGTTCGTCACCTTCCCGTTCATCGCCCGCGAACTGATGCCGCTGATGGAGCAGCAGGGCAGCGACGAGGAACTGGCGGCGCTGACCCTGGGCGCCAATGCCTGGCAGATGTTCTGGAAGGTGACCCTGCCCAACATCCGCTGGGGCCTGCTGTACGGCGTGCTGTTGTGCAGTGCGCGGGCGATGGGCGAGTTCGGCGCGGTGTCGGTGGTGTCCGGGCATATCCGCGGGCGCACCAATACGCTGCCGCTGCACGTGGAGATCCTCTACAACGAATACGCCTACAGCGCGGCGTTCGCCTGCGCCTGCCTGCTGGCCGGCACCGCGCTGCTGACGCTGGTGCTGAAGACTTTCCTGGAATGGCGCCATGGCCAGTCGCTGGCCGCCGCGCATCGCCCGAGGTGACATGAACATCCGCATCCAACAACTGGGCAAGCGCTTCGGCGCGTTCCCCGCGCTCGACGGCGTCAGCCTGGACATCCGCAGCGGCGAACTGCTGGCCCTGCTCGGGCCATCGGGTTCGGGCAAGACCACCCTGCTGCGCGCGCTCGCCGGGCTGGAGCAGCCCGAACAGGGCCGCATCCTGTTCGACGGCGAAGACGCCACCGCGCTGAGCGTGCAGGCGCGCCGCGCCGGCTTCGTGTTCCAGCACTATGCGCTGTTCCGGCACATGGACGTACGCGCCAACATCGCCTTCGGCCTGGAAGTGCGGCGCGGTGCCGGACGCTGGCCGAAGGCGCGCATCGACGCACGCGTGGAGGAGCTGCTGGCGCTGGTGCAGCTCGACGGTCTGGGTGGGCGCTATCCGACGCAGTTGTCCGGCGGCCAGCGCCAGCGCGTGGCCCTGGCGCGCGCGCTTGCGATCGAGCCGCGCGTGCTGCTGCTGGACGAACCGTTCGGCGCGCTGGACGCGCAGGTGCGCCGCGACCTGCGCCGCTGGCTGCGCGAGCTGCACGACCGCACCGGCCTGACCACCGTGTTCGTCACCCACGACCAGGAGGAGGCGCTGGAACTGGCCGACCGCGTCGCCATCCTCAACCGCGGCCGCATCGAACAGGTCGGCAGCCCGGGCGAGGTTTACGACCGGCCGGCGTCGCCCTTCGTATATGGCTTTGTCGGCGAAGCCAACCGGCTGCCGGCGCGGGTCGACGGCGACGTGCTGGACGTCGCGGGCGCGCGCTGGTCGCGGCCGGCGAGCCTGCCGGAGGCGGCCGCGCTGGAAGTCTATGTACGCCCGGAAGACATGCGCGTCGGCGACGCCGGCGACTGGGTGGGCACGGTGCTGTCGGTGCAGCGCAGCGGCGCCCGGGCACGGCTGCGGGCGCGCCTGCGCGCGGCCGCGGTGGACGTGGAGGTCGAACTGCCGCCTGATGCGCCGGCCTACGCGGCGGGGCAGGTCGTCGCGCTGGCGGCCCGGCGCCATGGGGTGTTCCCGGCTTAGCCGGAGGCGGGGGGATTGCCGGATCCGCGCGTCCCGGCACGAAACTCTGGCGTCGTCGGGCGTTTTGGTTAAGAATTCGTGAATTCTGCGCCGTGGCGGCGCCGACACCCACCCCGGAGACCCGCATGATTCCCTGCAAGCGCCTTGCCGCCGTTGCCTGTGCTGCCCTGCTGTCCATTCCGTTCGCTGCCTGTGCCGAAGACGCAGCATCGCCCATCAGCTGGGAAGTCAGCGCGGTCTCGGACTACCTGTTCCGCGGCGCCTCGCAGACCGACGAGAAGCCGACGGTGCAGGGCAGCGTCACCTGGACCACCTCGAGCGGCCTCTATGTCGGCAGCTTCGCCTCGGGCGTGGATTTCGGCGAAGGCAGCCCCGACGTCGAGGTGGACTACTTCGTCGGCTACGGCTTCGACGTCAGCGACAAGGTCAACGTCGATGTCCTGCTCAATCGCTACACCTACCCGGGTGCCAGCGAGATGGCCTACAACGAGCTGGTCACCACCACCACCATCGCCCAGAACTGGAAAGTCAACGTCAGCTACACCAACGACGTGTGGGGCAGCAGCACCACCGGCTGGTATTACGGCGTGGGCGGCGAGTGGGGCCTGCCGAACGACTTCAGCCTGAACGCCAATGTCGGCCGCAGCGTGTTCAACGACAGCGACGTCGCGCAGGACTACACCGACTGGGGCGTGGGCATCGGCCGCAGCTTCGGGATCGCCAATGTCTCGCTGGGCTACTACGGCACCGACGGCAAGGGCCGCGACAACTTTGGCAAGCTGGCCGACGACCGCGTGGTGCTGACGGTGAAGATCGCGCGCTGAGCGCGGCGACGATGCGGTAACGAAAAAACGGGGGGACAGCCGTTTTTCACGGCGAAGCCGCCCGAAGGGTGATGCACAGCGATGTGCGTCATGAAAAAAGGCGCCGTGAGGCGCCTTTTTTCTGGAGGCCCGACGGGCCTCAGTTCCAGCTCAGCACGACCTTGCCGGCCTTGCCCTGTTCCATCAGGTCGAAACCTTCCTGGAAGCGGTCCACCGGCAACTGGTGGGTGAGTACCTTGCCGAGCGGGAAACCGCTCAGCACCAGCTGGGTCATCTTGTACCAGGTCTCGTACATCTTGCGGCCGTAGATGCCCTGCACGGTCAGGCCTTTGAAGATGATCTTGTCCCAGTCGCAGCCGGCGCCCCTGGGCATGATGCCGAGCATGGCGATCTTGCCGCCGTGGTACATGCAGTCGAGCATGTCGTTGAAGGCGCGCGGGTTGCCGCTCATTTCCAGGCCCACGTCGAAGCCTTCCATGTGCAGGTCGGCCATCACGTCCTTCAGCGACTGGTTGGCGACGTTGACCACGCGCGTGGCGCCCATGTCGGCGGCCAGCTTCAGGCGGAAATCGTTGACGTCGGTGACCACCACGTTGCGCGCGCCGATGTGCTTGCAGATGCCGGCGGCGATGATGCCGATCGGGCCGGCGCCGGTGATCAGCACGTCCTCGCCGATCACGTCGAACTCCAGCGCGCAATGCGCGGCGTTGCCGTAGGGGTCGAAGAACGCCGCCAGCTCGGACGGGATCTGGTCGGGGATCGGCCACAGGTTGCTGGCTGGCATCACCATGTATTCGGCGAAGGCGCCGTTGACGTTGACGCCGATGCCGACGGTGTTCGGGCACAGGTGCGGACGGCCGCCGCGGCAGTTGCGGCAATGGCCGCAGACGATGTGGCCTTCGGCGGAAACGCGCTGGCCGACTTCATACCCGGTCACGCCGGGGCCGATTCCGGCGATGCGGCCGACGAATTCGTGGCCGATGGTCAGGCCCGGCTTGATGGTGCGCTGGCTCCACTCGTCCCACAGGTAGATGTGCAGGTCGGTGCCGCAGATGGCGGTCTTTTCCAGCTTGATCAGCACTTCGTTCGGGCCGGGCACCGGCACCGGCACCTCTTCCATCCAGATGCCCTTGGCCGCCTCGCGCTTGACCAGCGCGCGCATCGTGTTCTGTGTCATTGCCGGAAAACCGCAGTGGGAAAGAGTGCCGATTATATGCGCCCGGTCACGACGGCCGGATATCGCCGGTCCGTGAGACGCCTCGCGTCGAACTTGATGGGCGTCCCATATTTCCATTCGAAAAGTGGCCATGTAGGGCAATGCCTGATTGCGGACCGGGCGTGGCGACCGGACCATCCGTTTACCAGTCAATCAAGGGAAGTTGCCGGCCGATAGCCCGCCATGGGGTCTGGCGGCCGGAGCCGGGACCGACAGCCTCTGCTGGACGCGGGGGAACACAAGGAGAGAGTGTGAAGAATCAGGGGGGCTGGCCGTTTCTGCGGCTGGCGGGTATTGCATGTGGGGTATTGGTACCGTTCCTCCAGGTCTGGGCGCAGGAACCGGACCGGGCCGCGCAGGAACTGCTGCGGCAACAGGAACGCGAGCGCGCCTTGCGCGAACAGCAGGAAAGCCGGCCGGATGTTCGGCTCGAGCGCGGGGGCAGCGCCGACGCCGGCCATCTTCCCGACGACGAAACCCCCTGTTTCCCGATCCGCAACATCGTGCTCGAGGGCGAGCTCAGCGATCGCTTCCAGTGGGCGGTCGCAGCTGCCAGCGAGGGCGACGACGTGGCCATCGGGCGCTGCCTGGGCAGCGAAGGTGTGGGCATGGTGATGCGGCGCATCCAGAATGCGGTCATTGCCCGCGGCTACGTGACCACCCGCGTGCTGGCCGCTCCGCAGGACCTAAAGGCCGGCACCCTGGTGTTGACCGTCGTACCCGGCCGCATCCGGGCGGTCCGCTTTTCCGGAGAGGCGCCGCCCCGCGCGTCCTGGAAGAATGCCTTGCCCGCCCGCACAGGCGACGTGCTGAATCTGCGCGACGTCGAACAGACGCTTGAGAACCTGCAGCGCGTTCCCACGGTGACGGCCGATATCCAGTTCGTGCCTGCCGAAGGCGCTGATGCGCGGCCTGGCGAAAGCGACCTGGTGATCGCCTGGCGGCAGCGTTCCCGGTGGCGTGGGCACCTGTCCCTCGACGATGGCGGCAGCCAGGCCACCGGCAAGCTGCAGGCCGGCGCCACGTTGTCGATGGACAACGTCCTGGGCTGGAACGACCTGGCCTACGTCAACGTCGGCCGCTCGCTGTTCAACGGCCCGGGCAGGCGCACTGACAGCTGGAGCGCCCACTACAGCATCCCGCTCGGCAACTGGCTGGCAAGCGCCAACGCCGGCGACTACGACTACCGGCAGACGGTGGCCGGCGCCTACGAAAGCTACGTGTACAGCGGGTCCAGTCGCAATGCCGAACTGCGGCTGGCGCGCATGCTGTTCCGCAATGCCACCGGGAAGACCAGCGCCTACCTGCGTGGTTGGTGGCGCGAGTCGGACAATTTCATCGACGACACCGAGATCGAGGTGCAGCGCCGCCGTACTGCGGGGTGGGAAGCGGGCCTCTCGCACAAGCACTTCATCGGCAAGGCGACGCTGGACGGAAATCTGGCCTGGCGGCGCGGTACAGGTGCTTTCCATGCGTTGCCCGCACCGGAGGAGGCGTTCGGCGAAGGCACCTCGCGCAGCACGGTCATCACCGCCGACGCGCAGTTCGCGGTGCCATTCGGGCTCGGCAGGCAATCGCTGCGCTACATCGCCAGCTGGCGCGCGCAGTGGAACCGTACGCCGCTGGTGCCGCAGGACCGGTTCGCCATCGGCGGACGCTACACGGTGCGTGGTTTCGATGGCGAAACTTCGCTCGCCGGCGAACGCGGCTGGTCGCTGCGCAACGAACTGGGCGTGTCGATAGGCGGCGGCCAGGAAGCCTATCTGGGAGCCGACTACGGCCACGTTGGCGGCCCGTCCGCCCGTTGGCAGATGGACGACCATCTGGCGGGCATCGCCGCCGGCATTCGTGGCGGTGCGGGCTGCTTCCAGTGGGACGTATTCGTAGGCAGCCCCGTGCTCAAGCCGCGTGGCTTTCCCACTGCTCATACCACCTATGGCTTCAGCCTGAGCGGCTCGCTCTGAGGCCCGGCGGGCCACCGGCCCGCAACGTTTTTGGACGACTCCTGCCAGGAACAGGCGGGCTGACAAGGAACAGAAGGAAGCAATGTCATGAACCGGATCTATCGCCTTGTTTTCAACCGTGCCCTGGGCCTGATGCAGGTGGCCTCCGAAGTGGCGCGTGCACCCCGCGGCGGCGGCGCAGGTGTCGTCGGCAACCTTGCCGGAGCCTTGCGCCCGGTCAGTTTCGGCGTGTGGCTGGCTTTGGGCTGGGTGGGATGGGTACTTCCGGCGGCAGGGCAGCAGGCTCAGGATGGCGGGCGCATCGTGAGCGATCCGAACGCTCCGGGGGGGCAGCGCCCCACCGTGATCACTGCGCCCAACGGCGTGCCGGTGGTCAACATCACCACGCCGTCGCGCTCGGGCGTGTCGCGCAACGTCTACCGCCAGTTCGACGTGGGCACCGAAGGCGCGATCCTCAACAACGCCCGCGGCGACGCACAGACCCAGCTGGGGGGATGGATCCAGGGCAACCCGTGGCTGGCCACAGGCACGGCGAAGGTCATCCTCAACGAGATCAACGGCAGCGATCCCAGCCGCCTGCGCGGCTACCTGGAAGTGGCCGGGCAACGCGCCGAAGTGGTGATCGCCAATCCGGCCGGCATCCTCGTCGACGGCGCGGGTTTCCTCAATGCCAGCCGGGTCACGCTGACCACCGGCGTCCCCATCGTCACCGGTGGAGCGCTGGAAGGATACCGGGTCGAACAGGGGGCCATCCGGGTGGAAGGTCGCGGGCTTGATGCCACCCAGGCCGACTACACCGATCTGATCACCCGTTCGTTGCAGGTCAATGCGGGCATCTGGGCCAACCAGCTGCAGGCCAGCGTCGGTGCGAACGTGATTGGTGCCGACCACGCCAGCGTCGAGGCCACCACCGGCCGCGGCGCCGCGCCTGTCTTCGCGCTCGATGTCGGCGCGCTGGGAGGCATGTACGCCAACAAGATCTGGCTGCTGGGCAACGAACATGGCGTGGGCGTCCGCAATGCCGGCAAGATCGGCGCGCAGGCCGGGGAACTGGTGGTCACCGTCGATGGCCGGCTCGAGAACATCGGCTCGCTGCAGTCCCAGCAGGACACACGCGTTGCCGCAGCCGGTGGCATCGCCAATGCCGGCACGATCAGCGCGGGCCGGGAACTGCAGCTGCGCACGGACGCCGATCTCGACAACAGCGGGGGGACGCTCAATGCCCAGCGTGTCGAAGTGGATGCATCGTCGCTGCGCAACCGGGGCGGCGCCATCGAACAGACCGGGGGCCAGCAATTGTCGTTGCATGCGGGCAGGGTCGTGAACCGGGACGATGGCCGCATCGGCCTTGCGGCTTCATCAGATACGCCGGGGGAAGGGCAGGCAGGAGGCAGCCCCGGGGACGGAAGCGAGGGCGGCAGTGCTACTGAAGGGAGCGAAGGTGGAGAGCCCGGTACTCCCATGCCGGTGCTGGAGACCGGCGCAATGCGCATTGCCGGTGAACTCGACAACAGTGGCGGACGCATCAACGCGGCCGGGCAGATGCACCTGGAAATCGATGCGGGCCTGGACAACGACGACGGCCAGATCGGCGTGCGGAACCTGGCGCTGCTCGGCGGTGATATGGGCAACCGGGAAGGGCGGGTGGTGGTTTCCGGGTCGGCATCATTCAATGCGGACGATGTAATCAACGATGGAGGACGGTTGGAAGTCGCCGGTGCGCTATTGCTCCAGGCACGGACATTCAGCAATCGCAACGGCAGTCTGACGCACAGTGGCGACGCTTCCACGACCTTGAGTGTCGCGGGGACGCTCGACAACGAGGGAGGGCTGCTGCGCAGCAAGGCGGAAACCTTCCGGATCGAAAGCGGTCAGTTCAACAACAGGGAAGGACGGTTGGAACACGCCGGCTCCCAGGGGCTGGAAATCGAGGTAGGTGCGCTGCAGGGCCAACGAGGTGCCATCATCACCACAGGCGGCATGGCCCTGAACGCAGGCCTCGTCGATCACCGGGGCGCGACTCTCAGTACCGATCACTTCCAGATCAATGCCGGCCGGTTCGACAACCGGGATGGAGCGGTGATCGCAACCGGAAAGCTGTCCAGTACCTTTGATGTCAAGGGCAAGTTCGACAATAGCGCCGACGGCCTGCTCGCCAGCGGTGGCGACCTGGGCGTGGACGCCACCACGCTCGACAACACCGATGGTCGCATCGAGCACGCCGGCGACGGCACGCTGTCGATCCACGTCGACACCCTCAACGGTCATCGAGGCACGATCGCCGGCAATGGCACGCTGGACATCCGCGGCGAGGCTACCGACCTGACCGACGGCACCACGGTCGCCCAGCGCATCACCATCGACACCGGCAACCTGACGACCGCGGGCGGTCAGCTCATCGCCACCGGCAGTGATGCGCTGCGTCTGCAGGTGCGCGGCACGCTGGACAACCACGGCGGCACGGTCGCCACCAACGGTGCACTGCAACTGGAAGCAGGCAGGGTGAACAACCGCGCCGGTACGCTGCAGGCGGCGGGCAGTGGCGATACGCGCCTGGCTGTGACTGGCATGCTCGACAACAGTGATGGCATCTTGGTCGCAGCGGGTAATACCGTCGTGACCTCCGCCGAACTGCACAACGCCGGCGGCACCATGCAGGCGGCGGGTACCTCCACGCTGCAGGTGACGGTGGATGGCCTGCTCGACAACAGCGCCGACGGCCTGCTCGCCAGCGGCGGCGATCTGAGTCTGGACGCCACCACGCTCGACAACACCGATGGTCGCATCGAACACGCCGGCGACGGCATGCTGTCGATCCGGGTCGACACCCTCGACGGTCATCGAGGCACGATCGCCGGTAACGGCACGCTGGACCTCCGCGGCGAGGCTACCGACCTGGCCGGCGGCACGACGGTGGCCCGGCGTATCGCCATCGCCACCGGCAACCTGACGACCGCGGGCGGTCAGCTCATCGCCACTGGCAATGACGCGCTGCGCCTGCAGGTACGTGGCGCGCTGGACAACCATGACGGAACAGTCGCCACCAACGGCGCACTGCAACTGGAGGCTGGCACGCTGAACAACCGCGCCGGCACGTTGCAGGCGTCCGGAAGCGGCAATACCCGCCTCGCGGTGATGGGACTGCTGGACAATAGTGCCGGCACCCTGGTTGCGGCAGGCAACACGCTTGTCCGTGCCAACGGTCTGCGCAACGTCGGTGGCACCGTGCAGGCGGTGGGTACCTCCAAGCTGCAGGTGACGGTGGATGGCCTGCTGGACAACAGCGCCGATGGCCTGCTCGCCAGCGGTGGCAACCTGGGGGTGGAGACTCGCACGCTGGATAATACTGATGGCCGCATCGAACATGCAGGCAACGGTACGCTGTCGATACGCGCCGACACCCTCAATGGTCATCGAGGCACGATCGCCGGCAATGGCACGCTGGATATCCGTGGCCAGACCACCGACCTGGCCGGTGGCACCACGGTCGCCCGGCGCATCATCATCGACACCGGCAACCTGACGACCGCAGGTGGCCAACTGATCGCCACCGGCAATGATGCATTACGCCTGCAGGTGCGTGGCGCGCTGGACAACCACGGCGGTACGGTCGCCACCAACGGTGCACTGCAACTGGAAGCAGGCACGGTGAACAACCGCGTCGGTATGGTGCAGGTGGCAGGTAAGGGCGATACGCGTCTGACGGTATCGGGAGTGTTCGACAACATGGGCGGCACCCTGGCGGCAGCGGGCGATACGCATCTCACCGCCGCCGAACTGCACAACGCCGATGGCATCGTGCAGGCGGCAGGGGATGCCAGCCTCGATATCGGCGTGCAGGGACTGCTCGACAACAGTGCGGGAGGGCTTATTGCCGCAGGCAAGGGGCTGGTGCTTGGGGCGGCCGTGCTGGACAACCGGGAAGGGCGCATCGAGCACTCAGGCGAAGGTGAACTGGATATCCATGCAGGAACATTGCGGGGCGTCGCTGGCAGCATGGTCAGCAATGGAAGCCTGAATCTGCGGGGAGCCCAGATCGACCTGCACGATGCAACTACCGTTGCCAGGAAGATCGCGGTGGAAGCCGATGACCTGACCACCGCTGAAGGACAGTTGATCGCCACCGGCAACGACGCATTGCGTCTGCAGGTACGCGACACGCTGGACAACCAGGGCGGCACAGTCGCCACCAATGGCGCACTGCAACTGGATGCGGGCGCGGTGAACAACCGCGCCGGCACGCTGCAGGCGGCCGGCAGTGGCGATACGCGCCTGACGGTATCGGGTGTGCTCGACAACACCGCGGGCACCTTGGCCGCGGCGGGCAATACTCACCTCACCGCCGCTGAGCTGCGCAATGTCGGCGGTACCGTGCAGGCGGCTGGCACGTCCACGCTGCAGGTGACGGTGGACGGCCTGCTGGACAACAGCGCTGATGGCCTGCTCGCCAGCGGCGGCGATCTTGGCTTGAATTGGCTTGAA
>NZ_JBFTMV010000012.1:0-116441 GCF_056397145.1 Stenotrophomonas sp. 05N423 | reverse complement strand
CGCGCAGCAGGTCGGCGACTTCATCCTTGCCGGACACGTCGATGCTGTTGTCCAGGCGTCCACCGGCGATGCCGTTGGCCACGCCCACCGCACTGGCCAGCGGGCGGGTCAGGCTGCGGGTGATCAGCAGGGCCAGCAGTACGCCGAGCGCGATGCTCAGCAGGCCGATGCCGAGCGACAGCTTGCCGGTCCAGCTCTCGATGGCGTGGTATTCGTCGCTGCTCTTGCGGGTCAGCACTTCCTGGTGCTTGAGCAGGGCGGTCAGGGTGTTGTTCCAGGCGAGGGCGCGGGATGCCTGCTCGGCAAGCAGCACCTGGACCGCGGCGTCGAAATCGCCGGCCTCCATGAACCCGTCCAGCGCCTTGGTCGGCACGGAAGCGACGCGGCGGGCTTCCTCGATCTCGGCGACCATGCGGTCGCCGACGGCATCGCGCGGGATCTTGATGTACTGCTGCCAGATCTCGTCGTATTTTCCGGCGAGCGTGCGCAGCTCCGCCTGGTCCTGCGCGAAGCCGTCGCCGCGTTTGAGCAGCATCAGGCGCCGATTCCTGATGACGGCGTTGTTGGTGTCGAGCATGTCGTTCAACAGGCGCATCTTCACCATGTTGACGTTGGTCAGGTATTGGAACTGGTCCGACTTGAGCCTGTTTCCATACAGGACAACGGCCAGGATCGCGATGATGAGCAGCAACACCAGTCCGAAGCCGATAGCCAGCCGCGAACCAACCTTCAGATTCCTTAAGGTATCCATGTCATTCCTTTGGTTTGGGTTTGCTTTCAATGGCGGCCTTCGCACCGGTTTCCTTGGCAGGTTGCGCTTGAAACCAGAGTGGGTCAGGCCGGCATCATGGGGTCATTCAGGGGTTTGCCTTCATCGATCTGGGAAAAACAACGGACTTCGGGAACAACGGTTGCCACAGGAGCGTCGCCCCCGGGTGGGAGCAGCGCGGATCAGAATTCCTGCCAGTCGCCCACCTCGGCGGTCACCGCTTCGCGGGGCTGGAGAGGTGCCTTCGGACGCGACGGCGTGGGGTGGGGCGCGGAGCGGGGAGATGGCTTGCGGGTGCCTGGCGCTGCCTCCATGGCATGGGTCCGGAATTCCGCCACCGCACCCGCCAGCAGGCTGGCCTGTTCCTCCATCGAACGCGCGGCGGCGGTGGCTTCCTCCACCAGCGCGGCGTTCTGCTGGGTGGCTTCGTCCATCTGGGTGACGGTCTGGTTGACCTGCTCGATGCCGGCGCTCTGCTCCTGCGAGGCGGCGGAAATCTCGGCCATGATGTCGGTCACGCGTTGCACCGAGGTGACGATCTCGCCCATGGTCGTGCCTGCCTGGTGGACCAGTTGCGAACCTTCGGACACCTTGTCGACCGAGGTCTCGATCAGCCCCTTGATCTCCTTGGCCGCACCCGCGGACCGCTGGGCGAGGGTACGCACTTCCGAGGCGACCACGGCGAAGCCACGGCCCTGTTCGCCGGCGCGCGCGGCTTCCACCGCCGCGTTCAGCGCCAGGATGTTGGTCTGGAAGGCGATGCCGTCGATGACGCTGATGATGTCGGCGATCTTCTTGGACGAGGCCTCGATGTCCGCCATGGTGGTGACCACCTGGCTGACCACCTGGCCACCCTGCGAGGCCACGCCGGCCGCGCCCTGCGCCAACTGGTTGGCCTGGCGGGCGTGTTCGGCGTTCTGGCGCACGGTGGAGGTCAGCTCCTCCATCGAGGCAGCGGTTTCCTCCAGATTGGCCGCCTGCTGCTCGGTACGACGCGACAGGTCGTTGTTGCCCGAGGCGATCTCGCCGGCGGCGGTACTGATCGCGGACGAGGCCCCCTGGATGCGGCCGACGATCGAGGTCAATTGGTCGACGGTGGCGTTGGCGTCGTCGCGGATACGCGCGAACACCCCCTGGTAATCGCCTTCCATGCGTGTGGTCAGATCGCCGTGCGACAGGGCGCCGAGCAGGGTCGAAACCTGGCCGACACTGGCGGCGAAGCTGTCCAGCAGGTTGTTCAGCTGTTCCGACAGCTGCAGCAGGAAGCCGCTCTTGCCCTCCAGCGCGATGCGCCCGGAAAGCTCGCCATTGGCGGCGGCGGCGACGATACCGCTGACCTCGCGTTCGACCTGCACCTCGGCGGTGCGGTCGTCCCATTCCACGACATAGCCCAGGCGCCGGCCATCGCCATCGGTGACCGGGTTGATGATCTGGCGCATGACGTGGTTGCCGACGGTGATCTGCGCGCGATGGGTGCCGCGCAGTTCGCCCAGCAGTTTGCGCTGGTGCGGTGGATGCTTGTGGAAGATGTCGATGTTGCTGCCGATCAGCGTCTTCATGTCGAAGTTCGGCAGGTCGCGGCGCATGTCCTGCTCGGCCTTGCCCAGCATCTGGAACAGCGGCCGGTTGGCATAGATGATGTTGAGGTCGGCATCGGCGATCATCACGCTGGTGGTGACGTCGTCCAGTGCGGAACGGATGCGCAGGTTTTCCGCGGCAACGGCGGCGTCGCGCTCGATACGGTCGCGCAGGTTGCCCTGCATGGTCTGCATCGAACGCAGCAGGGTGCCGATCTCATCACGGCGCGTGGCCTCGATGCGACCGTCCAGCTTGCCGTGGGCGATGTCGTCGGCAACGCCGGCGGCGGTGGCCAGCGGCAGCACCACCTGCCGGCGCAGCAGCACGAACAGCGCCGCGCACAGCACCAGGGCGGCGACCAGGCCGACGGCGGCGACGATGTACAGCAGCACATGCGCCTGGCGGGTCAGCAGCGCCTGCGGCACGACCACGCCCAGGGCGAAGCGCTGCGCGGTGTCGCCGACCTGGATCGGCACGTACACGGCCACGTTGCCGTCCGCGTCCGGCGTGAACGTCTCGGATACCTCGCCCTTGGCGATGCGCGCGAGCATCGCGCGGGTGGCGGCGTCCTCGCGCAGCTTGCCGATCTCGGCCGGATCATGGCCAGCCAGCACGCTGCCGGCGGGCGACAGCAGTTCGACATGGCCTTCGCCCATCGGCGACAGCTGCGAGAGGCGCTCCTGCAGCGCGGACAGGGCGAAGTCCACGGTCACCACGCCCAGGAAGCGGCCGTCCTCGATGATCGGCATGGCCAGGGTCGTCATCAGTACCTGCTTGCCGTTGATCGCATAGGTGAACGGCTCCATCAGCATCGGCTGCTTGGCTTCGCGCGGCTTGAGATACCAGTCGCCGTCGCCGGCCACGTCGTAGCCGTGCAGTGCTTCGGTGAAGGGCGCGCCATCGGCCCAGGCCCAGTAGCTCATGAAGCGCCCGCTCTGGTCGTGGGCTTCATCGCCGGTATGCGCGGCGTCGGCGCCGTCGAAGGCGTCCGCTTCCCACAGGGTGCTCACGCCCAGCCAGTCCGGATGGTCGAGCAGTTGCTGCCTGAGCAGCGAGGACACCGCCGGACGGGTCAGGATGCCCTGCTCGTGCTGCAGGCGCAGGGTGCCGGCCAGGGTGCGGGCGGTGTCGTAGGCCTCGGTCAGTCCGCTGGACATGCGTTCGGCCTCGAGGCCTGCGAGGTTGCGCATTCCCTCCTGCGAGGAGGCGAGCAGCGCATGGCTGCTCTTCCAGTAGCTGATGGCGGCGGTCACGCCGAAGGAAAGCAGTGCGATCAGGGCCACGCCCAGCATCAGGCGGCTGACAATGCTGGAACTGGAACGGGGGTGGGGCACGGCTTTCCTCCTGCGGCCGGGTGTCCCTCGATATCGGAACAGCGGCACATGACTTTGGTGAACAGGGACGCTGGAGGCCGTTACAGGCTGCCAGCGTCCCTGGAATTGAGGCTCCGTCGCCGGATCGGCGGCGGAGTGGGCGTGTGCTCAGAACTCCTGCATGCCGCCACCGGCCATGCCGATGCTGCGACCGGCCGGATGGGCCGAAGGCGCGGCGGCCACCCGCGCCAGGGAAGAGGCGACGGTGTCGGCCAGGCGGAACTGGGAGACCGCATCGCTCAGCTGGTGCGCCTGTTCTTCCATCGAACGCGCGGCGGCGGTGGCTTCCTCCACCAGCGCGGCGTTCTGCTGGGTAGTCTCGTCCATCTGGGTGACGGTCTGGTTGACCTGCTCGATGCCCGCACTCTGCTCCTGCGAGGCGGCGGAGATCTCGGCCATGATGTCGGTCACGCGCTGCACCGAGCTGACGATCTCGCCCATGGTGGAGCCGGCCTGATGCACCAGCGCCGAGCCTTCGGACACCTTGTCGACCGAATCCTCGATCAGATCCTTGATCTCCTTGGCCGCACCCGCGGATCGCTGGGCGAGGGTACGCACCTCGCTTGCCACCACCGCGAAGCCACGGCCCTGTTCACCGGCACGCGCGGCTTCCACCGCCGCGTTCAGCGCCAGGATGTTGGTCTGGAAGGCGATGCCGTCGATCACGCTGATGATGTCGGCGATCTTCTTCGACGAGGCCTCGATGTCGGCCATGGTGGTGACAACCTGGCCCACGACCTGGCCGCCCTGCGAAGCGACGCCGGCGGCGCCCTGGGCGAGCTGGTTGGCCTGGCGGGCGTGTTCGGCGTTCTGGCGTACGGTGGAGGTCAGCTCCTCCATCGAGGCGGCGGTCTCTTCCAGATTGGCTGCCTGCTGCTCGGTACGGCGCGACAGGTCGTTGTTGCCGGTGGCGATCTCCGAGGCGGCGAGGGTGATGCTCGATGCCGCGTTCTGGATGCGGCCGACGATCGAGGTCAGCTGGGCGACAGTGGCGTTGGCGTCGTCACGCATCCGGGCGAACACGCCGTGGAAGTCGCCGTGCATGCGTGCGGTGAGGTCGCCGCGGGCGATGGCCTGCAGCAGGCTGGAGGTCTCGGCCAGGCTGTGGTCGGTGGCCTCCATCATCGCGTTGAGGTTGTGCACCATCTGTCGGAAATCGTGCTGGAACTGCTCCTCGTCGCCGCGCTGGCTGAAGTCGCCGGCGGCCGCGGCGCCGCTCAGGCGGCGGATCTCGCTGCTGATCGCGGTGAGGTTGCGCTTGATCATCGCCATGGTCTCGGTGATCTCGGCCTTCTCGCCGGGCAGCTGCGGCATGTCGCGGGTCAGGTCGCCCACGGCATAGCGCTGCGCCAGTTCGATCACCTGCATCTTTACGTTGATGTGGCCCGCCACCAGTTCATTGGTGCCGGCGACCATCACCCCGTAGTCGCCGGGGAAAGCGTTCTGGTCCATGCGGTAGCTGATGATGCCGGCGCCATGCTGGCGTTCCATCTCCTGCTGCGCGGCGATCACCGCCTGCAGCTGCGCCTGCATGCGCTGCATGGAGGACAGCAGCTTGCCGACCTCGTCGCGGCGCGAGGCGTCGATGCGGCGGTCGAGCTTGCCGGCGGAGACGTCGTCTGCCACGCGCACGGCTTCGCCCAGCGGCAGCATGATCGCGCGGATGATGGCCCAGCCCAGCAGGGCGGCGAGCGCCAGCGACAACACCATGCCCACGACCACCGCGATCAGCGAGCGCTGGTAGGCCAGCCTGGACGCGGCCACGTCCTTGGCCAGCTGTTCCTGGTTGTACTGCGACATCAGCTTGAGCTGGTCGAACAGCACGCGGCGCAGCTTGCGCGATTCGTCCGAAGAGATGCGCCGCGCGCCATCGAAGTCGTCGGCGGCGATGGCCGCGGCGATGCGCTCATGGGCCTCGAAGTAGGCCGTGCGCTGTTCCTTGAGTTTGTCGTACATCGCCAGTTCTTCGGCGGTGTAGTCGGTCTCGATGTCGTCGTAGGCCTTCTCGGCCGCTTCGATCAGGCCGCGCGTATCGGCCAGGCGCTTGTCGTAGTCGGCCAGCTGCTCGGCATTGCCCTGGTAGTTCAGCTGCGACTGTTCATAGGTGCGGAATTCGCCCAGCTGCGCGCGCATCTCGCCCAGCTGCTGGACGGCGGGCATCCAGTTGTTGTTGATCTGCTCGATCTGGGTGTTGGCGAGCATCATCCGCCACAGCGAGAAGCCTCCCATCAGCAGGGTGATCATGCAGGTGATGCAGAAGGCGAGGACCAGCTTGCGCGTGATCGACAGGTTCTGGAACCATTTCATCGCAGACATCTCCAAGGGCGGGCTTCGACGGTATGCAGGCCCGGCGCTCCTGCGGAGTGTCATGAATCCGGAATGGGCCGCGACGGGAGGCCCTCACCCACGACGGGGTGCACTACCGCGATATCGGCGCAGGCGTCCGCTTCTTGACGCCGGTCGAGCCGCGACGCGGGATTCCGTGAGCAGGTGCACGGAATGTCTCCGTCCCGGCACCGCAGGCGGCGCCGGGTTTCCGCTCAGAAGTGGAACTGCGCCCGCAGCTGCAGCGCTTCCGGCTGCGCATGCAGGGCGCCGCGACGGGCATCGGCCCGCACGTAATTGGCCTGGAATTTCAGGTGCGGCCCGACATACCAGTTGGCGCCAAGGGTCCAGTTGTGCTCCCGGCCGCCGCGGATCAGGCCATCGTCCAGGTCGATGCGGCTGTAGCGCGCCAGCAGTTCGATGGCGCCGCGCTTGCCGGCCGGCTTCGGGTTGGCGACGTTGCCGCCGCTGTAGGCGCGGGATTCGCCGGTGAGCAGCCAGCTGCCGGCCAGGTACCAGCCATCGCCCCGGTAGTCGGCCAGGCCATGGCGATGCGTGGTCTGCTGCAGGTACTCGCCCTGCAGCGACCAGGGGCCTTCGATCCACAGCGCTTCCAGGCCGCGGCGCTCGATGCGTGCGACATCGCGCAGGGTGCCGGAATCGACCAGGCGCAGTGGCGTCAGCGAGGCCTCCGGCTTGGCGCGCCAGCGCATGCTGGACGCGATCTCCACGCCCAGTCCATTGGTCTCGGCATCGGGGCGTTCGCGGGTGGCCGATACGCCCAGGTGCAGCACGTGGGCGGCTTCCTTGCGCGGCGTCCAGGCCAGCCGCGCGGCAAGGCTGTCGCCGCGGTTGTTGCCCTGCAGATCGTGCGAATAGGCGCCTGCGTTGAACAGCCAACGCGGCCGTTCCAGCGCCCAGTCCACGCCGATGCGGCGGCCTTCGTAGAACGCCTGCGTCGGCAGCGCGTTCTCCATGAAGGCGCCGTTGCGGGTGGCGGTGTTGCCCTCGAAACCCAGCGGCAGCTTCATCTGGCCGACGCGCCACTTGCCCAGGTCGCGGCCGGTCAGGCCCTTGCTGTCCAGGCGCAGGGCCACGTCCATCCAGGTGTCGGACTGGAAGTCGTAGGAGGCGGTGAAGTCGTACAGGCCCTTGCGCTTGAGGGCGACGCCGAACTCCTTGCGCCGCCAGTCCTGGTCATCGTCGAACGCACCGCCATCGGCGGCGAAACGATTGACGTCCCAGGCGAAATTGCCGGTGAGCGTGGCCTCGGTGCCGTCGGCGAAGGCCAGCTTCGGCGGCCATGCGCTGGCCTGGGGGCCGGCGAAGGCGGGAGCGGCGAGGGTGAGCAGGGCGAGAGGAGCCAGGCGGCGCATGCGGGTGTCCCGGAACGAAGGAGGCTCCACGCGGTGGCGCGGGCCGGGGTGGATTGCGAAACCCTCCGTCGGCAGAGCGGGAAGGCGCGTCTGCGCGCCATCGGCGCGCGTGCATCGGGCCGCCCACGGCGTGGGCGGGACATGGAGCAGCAAAGAGGTGAAACCCCGCGCTACGACACCTCTGGCTGCACCTGCCTGTCCGCTGCAGCGCAGCGGACATCCGGGTGCGGTCCGACGACGGTTCGCAGGCAAGGCCTTCGCCCCGCAGGGCGAAGGTGCGGACTCAGGCCGCCTGCGGCAGGCGCAGCGAACGGACCAGTCCGCCGACGTCGACGATCAGGGCGACGCGGCCGTCGCCGAGGATGGTGGCGCCGGAGACGCCGCCGATGCGGCGGTAATTATTCTCGATGTTCTTGACCACGACCTGCTGCTGGCCGAGCAGCTCGTCCACTTCCAGCGCGATCTTCTGACCGTCGCCTTCGACCACTACTACCAGCGGATCGGCATGGGTTTCCTGACGGTAGCCGTAGTAATGCCCCAACGCCAGGATCGGCAGGTATTCGCCGCGCACGCGCAGCACGCGGCCTTCGCCGGCCATGGTGCGGATGTCCTCGGCCTTGGGCTGCAGCGCCTCCAGCACATAGGCCAACGGCAGGATCAGGGTTTCGCCGGCGACCGACACGGTCATGCCGTCGAGGATGGCCAGGGTCAGCGGCAGCCGGATCAGTACGCGGGTGCCGGCGCCGGTCTGGCTTTCCAGCTGCACTTCGCCGCCCAGGGCCTGGATGTTGCGGCGGACCACGTCCATGCCGACGCCGCGGCCGGACAGGTCGGTGACCGCATCGGCGGTGGAGAAGCCGGGCTGGAAGATCAGGTCCCAGACCTGGGTGTCGGTCGGGTTGTCGGGAACCGCCAGGCCGCGCTCATGGGCCTTGGCCAGGATCTTGTCGCGGTTCAGGCCGCGGCCGTCGTCGCTGACCTCGATGACGATATGCCCGCCCTGGTGTGAGGCGGCCAGGGTGATCGTGCCCATTTCGTCCTTGCCGGCCTGCCTGCGCACATCGGGCATTTCCAGGCCGTGGTCGATCGAGTTGCGCACCAGGTGCACCAGTGGATCGGCGATCTTCTCGATCAGACCCTTGTCCAGTTCGGTGCCTTCGCCGATCGTGCGCAGCCGCACCTGCTTGCCCAGGCGCGAGGACAGGTCGCGCACCAGCCGCGGGAAGCGGCGGAACACGGCATCCACCGGCAGCATGCGCACGCCGATCACCGCTTCCTGCAGGTCGCGGGTATTGCGTTCGAGCAGGTCCAGGCCGGCCAGCAGGCGTTCGGCGTGGGACGGGTCCAGGCCGCCGGAAACCTGCTTGAGCATGGCCTGGGTGATGACCAGTTCGCCGACCAGGTTGATCAGCGCATCGACCTTGTCGACGCTGACGCGGATCGAGCTTTCGGCCTCGTGGCCGCCACCCTGCGCATTGGCCGCGGCTGCGGCGGGGCGTACGGCGGCAGCAACTTCCGCCGCCACTTCCTGCACCGGCGTCGGCGCGCTGGTGGCCAGGCTCGGCGGCGCGATGATCGGCTGGATGTCCAGCTCGCAGTCGTCCACCACCCAGGCGAAGGTGTCTTCGATCTTGCTGCGCGGGATGCGGCCGGTCAGGCCCAGATCCCAGGCGATATAGGCTTCCAGCGGGTCCATCTGCTCGAAACCGGGCAGGCGTTCCATGCGCGCGTCGACCTGCAGCGGGCCGAGGGTTTCCAGCTCGCGGATGATGCGCAGCGGGTCGTTGCCGCTCATGAACAGCGACGGCGCCGGCACGAAGCCGATCTGCCAGCCTTCCGGTTCGGCCGTGGCTTCTTCCTGCTTCGCCGCGACCGGCGCGGCGGCGTCGCCGGACAGCACCGCTTCCAGGCGCGCCTTTACCGCGGCGACGGCCGCCGGATCGGCGGTCTGGCCGTGTTCGGCCTCGCGCAGCAGGGCGCGCAGCACGTCCACCGAGGACAGCATGGCATCGACCGCGGCGCTCTCCAGTGCCCGCTTGCCGGCGCGCAGCTCGTCGAGCAGCGTTTCCAGCACGTGGGTCAGGCCGGCGATGGCCTCGAAGCCGAAGGTGCCGGCGCCGCCCTTGATCGAATGCGCGGCGCGGAACACCGAGTTGATGATCTCCGGATCCTGCTGCCCGTCCTCCAGGGCCAGTAGCCCGGCCTCCATGGCGTCCAGCCCTTCGCGGCTTTCCTCGAAGAAGGTGGCGTGGAAACGTTGCAGGTCCATGCTCATCGGCGCGCTATCCGGTCAGGGTTCGGGGGCAGTGGGGTGGGCGATCAGCCCAGGACTTTCTGGACGGTGGCGACCAGCTGTTCCGGGTTGAACGGCTTGACCAGCCAGCCGGTGGCACCGGCGGCCTTGCCTTCGGATTTCTTGTCGGCGGCCGACTCGGTGGTCAGCATCAGCATCGGGGTGAACTTGTAGTCCGGCAGCTGGCGCAGCTCGCGGATCAGCGAGATGCCGTCCATGTTCGGCATGTTCACGTCGGTGACCACCGCGTTGAACTTGGCGCCCTTGGCACGGCCGAGGGCGACGGCGCCGTCTTCGGCTTCCTCGACGGAATAACCGGCCGAGGTGAGGGCGAAGGCCACCATCTGGCGCATCGACGCCGAGTCGTCCACCACCAGGATTCGAGCGCTCATGCAACGTTCTCCACAGAATTCGATTTGTCAGGGGTTGCGTCCAGACCGAGGGTCTGGAGGACGCCGAGCAGGCGCGCGGCGTCGCGGAAGGTATCGGTAGCGTCGTCGAAGACGGTGGCGTGGCCGGCCTGGCGGCGGGCCAGGACGAAGGCGCACAGCACCTGGATGGCGGCGGTATGCACGCGGCCTACCTGGCTGGCATCCACGCGCAACGCGTCGTTCCGGCCCAGGTGCGGGGCCAGGTGTTGCTTCAGCTCGCTGGTGGACTCGATGCCCAGGTCCTGCGCCAGTGCCACAGTGCTCATCGTTGCTCCGGAGAGACGGTACTGGACCAGTTAACGGCAACCGCGCAGGGTTCTTTAGCGACGTGAAGAACGGCGCTCGATTCTGTGAACGGGTAAGCGGAATGGCAGGGACGGACGGAGAAGCGCCGGGAACGGGAGAAGACCCGCGCGGATGCCGCGACTGCGCCGTCCCCGGACCTGCCGGCCAAGTGCGGTGCGGGGGTTGTCCCGCACCCGCGCAGGCCGGTCTTCAGCGCTCGCACTGCAGCAGTTCGGAGGCGTCGAGCAGGATCATCGGCTGCTGGCCGATGCGGGCCACGCCGCGGAACAGGGTGTTGGAGATCTGGCAGATGCGGGCGGTGTCGGGGGGTTCGATCTGCGACTCGGTCAGGTTGGCCACGTCCTCCACCGCGGACACGCGCAGGCCCAGGACTTCGCCCCTTTCCTCGAGCACGACGATGCGGGTCAGGCTGTCCTCGCCGACCGCGGCGAACCCCAGGTGAAGGCCGAGATCGATGACCGGTACCACCTGGCCGCGCAGGTTCATGATGCCCAGCATCGCCGCGGAAGTGCCGCGCAGGCCCAGCAGCGGCACCGGCAGCACGACTTCCTGCACCTTGAGCAGTTCCAGCGCATAGGCCTGCACGCCGCAGCGCAGGCGCAGCCAGCGCGATGCGCGTTCGCTGGCGCGGCGCTGGGGCTGGTGCGGCTCGCGCGCCTGCGCCTGCAGCGCGGCCCAGACATTGTTGCCGGCCGGTACGGCTGGCGCAGCCGCGGCGCGGTGTGCGGGTTCCGGCTCGGCAACCGCCGGGGCGGCTTCGACGACGGGACGCGGCGACACGGGTGCCGGGGCGGGAGCTGGAACGACCGGTGCGACGACCTCGGCTGCCACGGTTGCGGGTGGCGGCGGGGCAGCAGCGGCTTCCACTTCAACCGGCCTGGCCGGCGGTGCCGTCACGGCGACCGTAGGGGCAGGTGCAGGCGCCACTGGGACCGGGATCGCGTCGAGCAGCAGTTCGCCCAGGTAGTCGTCCAGCATGTCCACGCCGCTCATGCCGCGCGCTCCAGCTGTGCGGCATCTTCGGCGCACAGCCACTCCAGCGCCCGCCGGTAGGCCGACAGGCCACGGCCGGGGTAGTTGTCGTCATGGGCCGGGGCGGTGAGCGTGGCCGGGCTGCTGATGCGTGTATCGACCGGGATCGCGTCTTCCCACACGCGCTCGCCGTAGCGGTCCTGCATCAGCTTGAGGGTTTCGTTGCCGGTACGGGTACGGCGGTCGAACAGGGTCGGCAGGATCGACACCGGCAGCGGACGGCCGCGCGAGCGTTCCACCATCTGCCCGGTCCGCACCATGCCTTCCAGGCCGTGCAGCGCCAGCGGTTCGGCCTGGGTGGGGATGATCAGGCGGTCGGCGGCGGCCAGCGCGTTGATCATCAGCAGGCCCAGGGTCGGCGCGCAGTCGAGCAGGATGTAGTCGTGGCGCTGCCCGTGCTGGGCCAGCGCGTGCTGCAGCGCCAGGCCCAGCCCCGGCTGGTTGGCGCTGCGCCGTTCCAGGGTGGCCAGCGCGGCCTGCGCGCACAGGTAGTCCAGCCCGGGGATGGCGCCGCCGAGGGCGAGGGTGGAGATTTCCCCTGGCGGGGTGGCGAACAGTTCCAGCACGCCCTGCGGCGGCGGGTCCAGCGGCACGCCGAAGGCGCGGGTCAGCGAGGCATGCGGGTCGAGGTCGATCAGCAGAACGCGGTGGCCGAGCGCGGCCAGGCCGCGCCCCAATGCCAGCGTGGTGGTGGTCTTGCCGACGCCGCCCTTCTGGTTGGCAATGGCCCAGATACGCATCAGTGCACTCCTTCAATTGCTGCCGGCAACGCCGGTCCGGACGCGCGCATGGGCGCATCGGCGCCGGCGGCATCGGGGGTGGGGTGTTCGGCGGCGACCGTGGTCGTGCCGTCTGCCAGCGCATCGGCGCTGGCGGCCGAGTCGGCCAGGATGATGACCATCACCCGCCGGTTGCGGTTGCGGCCTTCGAGCTGCGCATTGCTCTCGCGTGGGCGGAATTCGCCGTAGCCCATCATCGCCAGCCGCTGCGGCTGCACGCCGTGGTCGGCGAACAGGTGCACCACGCTGGCGGCGCGGGCCGCCGACAGTTCCCAGTTGGACGGGTACTGCGCAGTGGCAATCGGCATGTTGTCGGTATGGCCTTCCACGCGCACGCCATTGGGGGCGTCCTGCAGGACGTCGGCCAGCTTGCCCAGGGTCTGCCGCGCACCTGCGTCCAGCGCCGCCGAACCGGCGCGGAACAGGATGTCGCTGTTGATCTCCACTTCGATCCACAGTTCGGTGCGGCGCACGGTGATCACGCCCTGGTTGACCAGTGGCGCCAGTGCCTGGGTCAGTTTCTGGGCGATCTGCCCGAGCTGGCGCTCGGCGCGCTGCAGCTGCTCGCGGTCGCGCAGCGATACCGGCTGGGTCATCTGCGAGGCCATCGACGGCAACCGGGTCGGGTCGGCCATCGCACCGCCGGCCAGGCTGGGCGAGTGGATCACCGCCGGGCTGTCGTGGCCGCCGCCCTGCAACTGCTTGTTGCCGACCTGCACCTGGCTGATGGTGCGCGGCGCGCCGCCGAAGGCGGTGGTCAGGGCATCGGCCATGACCCGGTACTTGCCTTCGTTGAGCG
The DNA here is from genome assembly GCF_056397145.1 of Stenotrophomonas sp. 05N423. Classification (NCBI taxonomy): domain Bacteria; kingdom Pseudomonadati; phylum Pseudomonadota; class Gammaproteobacteria; order Lysobacterales; family Lysobacteraceae; genus Stenotrophomonas; species Stenotrophomonas sp. 05N423. The sequence goes on along the minus strand of NZ_JBFTMV010000012.1, from coordinate 103,380 downwards.
AGGAAATGGCATACATCACCACGAAGAACGCCAGCAGCAGCGTCATCAGGTCCGCATAGGGAATGGCCCATGCCTCATGGTTGGCGTGTTCTTCGTGGGACTTGCGACGGGCCATGGTTCAACCCACGAAACCGGCCAGGCTGGTTTCGATGTTGCGCGGGTTCTCGCCCTGGGCGATGGCGATCAGCCCTTCGATGATCATCTCGCGCTCGCGGCTGTTGTGCGCGATCACGCTCTTGAGCTTGGCCGAGACCGGCAGGAACAGCAGGTTGGCCGAGGCGATGCCGTAGATGGTGGCGGTGAACGCGGCGGCGATGCCGTGGCCGAGCTTGCTCGGGTCGGCCAGGTTCTTCATCACCGCGATCAGGCCCAGCACCGCGCCGATGATGCCCAGGGTCGGCGCATAGATGCCCATGCCCTCGAACACCTTGGCCGCGGCCAGGTCGCGGTGTTCCTGGCCGGTGAGTTCGATTTCCAGCATGTGCCGGATCGCTTCGGGCTCGACGCCGTCCACCACCAGCTGCAGGCCCTTGCGCAGGAACGGGTCGTCCTGCATGTCCACCTGCGGTTCCAGGCCCAGCAGGCCCTGGCGGCGGGCGATGTTGCTCCAGTCCACGATCTGCCGGATCAGCGCCTGGCGGTCGCTGGCCGGCGGCTGCACCACCCAGCGGACGATCCTGAAGGCGTGGCGGAAGATCGCCGGCGAGGTATGCAGAAGGATCGAGGCGACGGTGCCGACGATGACGATGACGAACGCAGCGGGCGACCACAGCGAAGCCAGGCCGGCGCCCTTGAGAATGCTTCCGCCCACCAGCGAGGCCAGTGCGAGGAAGAGTCCGATGATGCTGAGTCTGTCCATTTAACGGGTATCGGCTTTTGCGGGGGGGACTTGAACGGATGGTTTCCTTCTCCCTCCGGAAGAAGGTGCCCCGAAAGGGCGGATCAGGGTACGGACGAAGCCTCGTGCGGCCAGGCATCGCGGGGGGCTTCCCCGTACCCCGCATCGCGCCCCGCTCCTTGCGCTGGCGCAAGGAGCATTCGAGGGGCTTGCAAGGATCAGTCCTGGCCGCGCAGACCGTCCACGTCCAGGATCAGCGCCATGCGGCCGTCGCCGATCAGGGTGGCGCCGGCATAGCCCTTCAGCCCGCGCAGCGCCTTGGGCAGCGGCTTGATCACCACTTCCTCGCGGCCGCGCACCTGGTCCACGACCAGGCCGAAGCGGGCTTCGCCGATCTGCAGCACGACGATGGTGAGCAGGGCCGACTGCGCCGGTTCCACGTCCAGCCATTGGCGCAGGTCCACCAGCGCCAGCGTGTGCGACTTGCGGTCGAGCACGGCGCGGCCGTCGAACCAGCCCAGCGAGGTGCGGGGGGCGTGCAGCACTTCCATCACGCGCGCCAGCGGCAGCGCGTAGATGTCCTCGCCGGCCTGCACCAGCAGGGTCGGCAGGATCGCCAGGGTCAGCGGCACGCGGATCAGGAAGCGGCTGCCGCGGCCGAGCTCGGACTGGATCTGGATCTGCCCGCTCAGTTCGCGGATGCGCGACTGCACCACGTCCATGCCGACGCCGCGGCCGGAGATGTCGGTGACTTCCTGCTTGGTCGAGAAGCCGGGCAGGAACACCAGGTGCAGGCATTCCTCGCTGCTCAGCCGCGCGGCGGCTTCCGGGTCCAGCAGGCCTTTCTCGCGGGCCTTGGCGCGCAGGCGTTCGGGGTCGATGCCGGCGCCGTCGTCCTGCACTTCGATGCTGACGTAGTCGCCTTCCTGCTGCGCCGACAGCCGTACCCGGCCCATGCGCGGCTTGCCCTGCGCCTCGCGCAGCTCGGGCATTTCCACGCCATGGTCGATGGCGTTGCGGACCAGATGCACCAGCGGGTCGGCCAGGGCCTCGACCAGGTTGCGGTCGAGCTCGGTCTCGGCGCCGATCAGTTCCAGGTCCACTTCCTTCTTCAGGTTGCGGGCGACATCGCGCGCGACTTTGGGGAAGCGCGAGAACACCTTGCCCACCGGCTGCATGCGGGTGCGCATCACCGCCGACTGCAGGCGCGCGGTGGCGATGTCGAGGGTGGAGACGGCGCGGTCGAGTTCCTCGTCCTTCAGGCGCGCGCGCAGGGTCTTGAGCCGGTTGCGCGAGAGCACCAGTTCGCCGATCAGGTTGACGATGGCGTCCAGGCGCTTGGTGTCCACGCGCACGGTCTGCTCGGGCTCGACCGCGGCCTTGGCCGCAGCGGGTGCCGGGGTGGCCGCGCGCGGCGCGGGCGCAGCCGGGAGCGGGGCGGCCGGCGAGGCCGGCAATGCCCGCGTGCCGGGCGCGGCACCGCCGTGCAGGGTGTCGAGCAGGGCTTCGAATTCGTCCTCGGTGATGAGGTCGTCGCCGCCCTTGCGGGCGGCAGCGGGCCTGGCCGCGGCCGCGGCAGGCGCGGCGCCGGGCGCGGCGGTGCCATGCAGCTGGTCGAGCAGGGCTTCGAACTCGTCCTCGGAGATGAGGTCGTCCGCCGCCCTGGAAGAGGCCGTGGCGGCCACCGGCTTGGCGCCGGGCACGCCGCCGCCGTGCAGCTGGTCGAGCAGGTCCTCGAATTCGTCTTCGGTGATCATGTCGCCGCCGGCGGCCGCGACCGGTGCCGCGGCCACGGGAGCCGGGGCGGCGGGCGCCACGTCGACGTCGAACAGCGCGATCAGCGCCGGCGGCGCGTGCTGCGGATCGGTGCCGGCCGACACCGCGTCGAGCATGGCCTGCAGCCAGTCCAGCGACTGCTGCGCGGCATCGAAGTGGTGCGCCTGCAGTACCGCCTTGCCCGAGCGCGCCATGCCCAGGGTTTCCTCGGCGGCGTGACACAGCTCGACCATCGCGTTGATGCCCAGGAAGCCGGCACCGCCCTTGAGCGTGTGGAAGCCGCGGAACACCGCGTTGAGCTGGTCGTTGTCGCGGGGCGACTGCTCCAGCGCGACCAGCTGTTCGCCGAGGCGATCCAGGATTTCCTGGGCCTCGAGGATGAAATCGGCGGCGATGTCGTCGGCGAAGGCGCTCATGGCGTCACAGCCCCAGGTCGGAGAGCAGGTCGTCGGCGTCGTCCTGGCTGACGGCGTGGCGGTCGATGCCTTCCAGCGCCGGACCGGCAAGGCCGCTGTTGCGCGCCTCTTCCTCCGGCGGCGGCAGGCCGAGCGCGCCGAAGCCTTCGTGCACGCGGCGCACGATGCCGACCACGCGGCGGATGATCTGCCCGGTCAGGTCCTGGTAGCTCTGGGTCAGGGCGATTTCGGTGAGGTTGTGGCGGATGCGGTCCAGCGCCTGTTCGTGTTCGACCGTCGGCAGGCTGCCCTCGCGCAGGCCGGTGACCAGCTCGCGGCACTGCTCGGCCAGGTCCAGGGTGCGGTGGGTGGCTTTCTCGGTCATCTCGACCACGTGGTCCAGGCGCGCGCAGGCGTCGTCCAGTTCGCCGGCCTCGGTGGGTACCGTCGGCAGTTCGCCCAGCGCCTGGCCCAGCTCGCGCGCAAGCCGGCCCAGGCCGGCCATCATCGGCTGCGTGCGCAGCGCCGCCAGCGCATCGATTTCCCGGCGCAGGCCGCTCTCGTCGCCGCTTTCCAGCGCCGCCAGCGCATCCTGCAGGCGTTGCACCAAGGCCGATTTCCCGCTCAGGGTTTCGCCGGGCGTGCCCATCAGGCGCTCGCTCCCAGCCGCTCGAAGATCTTGCCCAGTTTCTCTTCCAGGGTCTGCGCGGTGAACGGCTTGATGATGTAGCCGTTCACGCCGTTCTGCGCGGCCTCGATGATCTGCTCGCGCTTGGCCTCGGCGGTGACCATCAGCACCGGCAGGGTCTTGAGTTTGGCATCGGCGCGGATCGCCTTGAGCAGTTCGATGCCGGTCATCACCGGCATGTTCCAGTCGGTGACCACGAAGTCGAACGGCTGGCTGTTCAACAGCGCCAGCGCGGCATGCCCGTCTTCGGCCTCGGCGGTGTTGGTGAAGCCCAGGTCGCCCAGCAGGTTCTTGACGATGCGCCGCATGGTCGAGAAATCGTCGACGATCAGGATCCGCATGTTCTTGTTCAAAAGGTGTTCCTCTTCATGGTTCGACGAGGCCGGCGTCGGCCGCCTCGAAAATCTTCAGCCGGCCGCGCAGGCGCAGCATGGCCTGGCCGTGGATCTGGCAGACGCGCGACTCGCTCACCCCGAGCACGGCGCCGATCTCCTTCAGGTTCAGTTCCTGCTCGTAGTACAGCGACAGCACCAGCTGTTCGCGGTCGGGCAGCTGGCCGATGGCCTTGCCCAGTTCCTCGCCGAACTGGCTGCGCTCGAGCACCTGCTGCGGGGTCGGGCCGCCGGTGGCCGGGGTATCGAGCTCGCCCTGGTCCTCGATGCGCGACTCCAGGCTCAGCACCTGGCCGCGCGCGGCGTCCTCGATCAGCCGCAGGTATTCGGGCAGCGGCATCTCCATCGCCTCGGCCACCTCGGTCGCGCTGGCGGCGCGGCCGGTGGTCTGCTCGATGCGGCGGATGGTGGCGGCGGCGTCGCGGGCGCGCCGGTGCACCGAACGCGGCACCCAGTCGCCACGGCGGATCTCGTCGATCATCGAGCCGCGGATGCGGATCGAGGCGTAGGTCTCGAACGAGGCGCCCTGTTCGGCGTCGTAACTGCGCGAGGCTTCGATCAGGCCCATCATGCCGGCCTGGATCAGGTCGTCGATCTCGACGCTGGCCGGCAGGCGCGCCGCCAGGTGGTGGGCGATGCGCCGCACCAGGTCCGAATGGCGGGCGATGCAGTCGTTGGCGCTGGCGCGTTGCACTTCGCGGTAATGGGCGGCGGGGTTCATGTCGCCACCCCGCGCTGGATGATGCGCTCCAGGAAGAATTCGACGCCGCCACGCGGCTCGGTCGGCGCCTGCCAGCGGGCGGTGCGGCGGGCGATTTCCTGCAGCGCCAGCGCGGCCGGCGCCGACGGGTACAGCTTCACCACCGGCTGCTGGCGCTGCACCGACAGGCGCAGCCAGTCGTCCTGCGGCACGCAGCCCAGGTAATTGAGCGAGACGTCGGCCAGGAACTTCTCGCACACCCGCACCAGCTTCTCGTACAGCACGCGGCCTTCGTTGGGGTCGCGCACCATGTTGGCCACGACCTGGATGCGGTCCACCCCGCGCTCGCGCGAGAGCACCTTGATCAGGGCGTAGGCGTCGGTGATCGAAGCCGGCTCGTCGCAGACCACCACCACGGTGTCCTGCGCGGCCTGGCAGAAGGTCAGCACGCTGTCGGTGATGCCGGCCGCGGTGTCGATGATCATCACGTCCAGGTCGCGTTCCAGCTCGGAGAACACGTTGACCAGGCCGACGTGCTCGGCCGGCTGCAGCTCGGCCATGTGCCGGCGGCCGGACGCGGCCGGCACCACCAGCAGGCCGTCGGGGCCCTCGATGATGACGTCCTCCAGCGAGCAGCGCCCGGCGACCAGGTCGGCCAGGGTGTGCTTGGGCTGCAGGCCGAGGATGACGTCGATGTTGGCCAGGCCCAGGTCGGCGTCCAGCAGCAGCGTGCGCTTGCCCATGCCGGCCAGCGCCACGGCCAGATTGGCCGAGACGTTGGTCTTGCCCACGCCGCCCTTGCCGCCGGTCACCGCGATGGTGCGCACGGGGCCTGCGGGCTGGCGGCGGGTGGCCGACAGCGGGAAGGCATTGGTCAGCTTGGCGTACTCACGCGACGGCATGGTTCAACTCCGGGTTGCAGGGCATATCGGCCGCGCGGCGCAAATCTTCAAGGCGAAGCACGAGATTGGCCGCCGAGGCCCGGTGCAGATCTTCCGGCACATCCTGCCCGTCCGTCACCCATGTGATCGGCAAACGGTGATCCACGGCCACCGAAAGGGCCGAACCGAAGCGGCCGGTCTCGTCCAGCTTGGTCAGCACCAGGCCCTGCGGGTTGGCCGCACCGAAGCGGCGGACCACCTCGTCCATGTCCTGGAAGCTGGTATTGGCCGGCAGCACCAGCAGGGTGCGGATCTGGCCGGCGGCGCGCAGCCACTGCAGCTGGGCGGTCAGGGCGCGGTCGCGCTGGCCCAGCCCGGCGGTGTCGATCAGCACCAGCTTGTAGTCGGCCAGGCGCTCCAGCAGCTGGTTGAGGTTGGTGCCGCTGCTGGCCTCGTGCACGGCGATGCCGAGCTGGCGGCCGAAGCCGTACAGCTGCTCGCGCGCGCCGATGCGCTGGGTGTCGGTGGTGACCAGGGCGACGTCGCGGGCGGCGTGGGCCTCGGCGAAGCGCGAGGCCAGCTTGGCGATGGTGGTGGTCTTGCCGGCGCCGGTCGGGCCGACCAGGGCGATCACGCCGCCGGCTTCGATCGGATCGACCGGGGCGATCGGCAGCTTCCTGGAGATCAGGCCCAGCATCAGTCCGCGGGCCCGCGCCGGGTCGGTTTCCGCCGGCATCTGCACCGCCACGTCGCGGGCCAGGCCGGCATCGAAGCCGTACTCGTCCATCAGGTCCAGCGCGTTGGCGCGCACCGGGCTGCCGCGCAGGCGCTCATCGGTGAAGCGGTTCATCTCGCGCTCGATCAGCTGGCGCATGCCGGCCACTTCCTGGCGCAGCTCGGCGAGCTGGCGGTCGTCACGCGGCACCGCGGCGACCACGCTCAGCGCGGCCGCGGCGACAACGGCTTCCGGCTCGGGCGCCGGAACATTGACGGTCGCGGCAGCGGCCGGAGCGACGGGCACGATCGGTTCGACCGGCATCTGGCGGGGCGGGGCCATTTCAAACAGGGCAGGGGGCGCCATTGCCGGCTCGACCCGCGGGGCCGGCACGGGTGCCACGGCGACCGGTTCCTCCAGCGGCGGATCGATCAGGAAGCGGGCGCGGTTGACCGGCGCCGGGGCGACCGGTGCCGGCTCGGCCACGGCGAAGCCCTCGGGGCGGAACGCCGGCACCACCGGGGTGTCGTCCAGCGCGGCCGGGAAGGTCGCGAAGATCTGTTCCGGAAGCTCGGGCATGCGCTCGGCGGCAGGCCTGGGCTGCGGCTTGAGCAGCGAGGAGAAACGGCTGCCCGGGGCCAGTTCGACGCTGCTGTCGATGGAGCGGCCGGTGGCGCCGACCGCCGAGCGGGCGAGGGCGGCCACGGCCGAGGCGGTGGCCACCACCGGTTCCGGCTCCGGAGTCCTGCGGCGGGTCACCGCGGCGATGATCGCCTCGGCGGCGCTGCGCGGCCTGGGTGCCGGCGGCGGCGCCGGGCGGGCGGCTTCCAGGGCGCGCTGCACGGCGGTCTCGTCGTAGTGGGCGGCCGCCACGATCTCGACGCCTTCCTCGATCCGGCGATTGGACAGGATGACGGCATCGGGGCCATGTTCCTTGCGCACCAGGTTCATGGCGGTGCGCATGTCGGCGGCGACGAAACGTTTGATCTTCATGCTGGAGTACCGGGAATTCGTGTGCGGGTGCGACGTGGGAGCAGTGGCGTTGGCGGTGTCGTGCATGGCGGTGCGTGCTCCTCGTCCTTCGTTTGTGGCGGTGGCCGATCAGGTGTCCGTTCTTTGACGCCGCCGGCTTCCAGGCGGACCTCAGCTGATCGTGCCGACCAGCTTCAGGCGCTTGTCTTCCGGGACCTCGCTGTAGGCCAGCACCGACAGCGAGGGGACGCTGTGGCGGACCATCCGTGCGAGGGCAGCGCGGACCGGACCCGGTACCAGCACCACGGCCGGCTCGTTGCGCGCCTCCTGCTTGCCGACGCATTCGGCAAGACTCTGGTGGAGACGCTCGGCGAGACCGGGTTCCAGTGCGGCACCGTTGCCCTGCGTGGATTCCTGCAAGACCCGTTCCAGTTGCGGGTTCAGGGTGAACACCGGCAGTTCCGGCGACATGCCGGCGATTTCCTGCACGATGAAACGGCCCAGCGCGTTGCGCACCGCCGCGGTCAGCGCGGCCGGATCCTGGGTGAGCGGGGCGTTCTCCACCAGCGCCTCGGCGATCTTGCGCAGCTGGCGGATCGGGATGCGCTCGATCAGCAGGTTCTGCAGCACCCGCGCCACCACCGAGATCGGCAGCGCCTTCGGGGTCAGGTCCTCGACCAGCTTGGGCGCGCTCTTGGCCAGGGTCGCCAGCAGCTGCTGCACTTCCTCGTGGCCGAGCAGTTCCGGCGCGTGCTCGCGGATCAGGTGCGAGAGGTGGGTGGCCACCACCGTGGCCGGATCGACCACGGTGTAGCCCAGCGATTCGGCGTGGGCGCGCTGGTGCGGCTGGATCCAGGTGGCGTCCAGGCCGAAGGCCGGGTCCTTGCCGGGAATGCCGTCCAGCTGGCCCATCGCGCTGCCGGGGTCCAGCGCCAGCTCGCGGTCGGGGTGGATCTCGGCGCTGCTCACCGGCACGCCGTGGATCAGCACCCGGTAGGTGGTGGCCGACAGTTCGAGATTGTCGCGGATGTGCACCGAGGGAATCAGGAAGCCGACATCCTGGGTGAGCTTGCGGCGCACGCCCTTGATGCGCGCCATCAGTTCGCCGCCCTGGGTCTTGTCCACCAGCGGGATCAACCGGTAGCCGACCTCCAGGCCCAGCGGATCGACCGGGCGCAGCTCGTCCCAGCTGAGCTCGGCGGTCGGCGCCGGCTGCGAGGAGTGCAGGCCGGGAATCTCGCCCGGCGCGGCGGCGCCGGCCTCGGTGCCGGGCTTCTCGGCGTTGGCCTGTTCGCGCTTCCACAGCTTCCAGGCCAGGAAACCGAGGATCGAGGCCAGGATCAGGAAGGCCAGGTTGGGCATGCCCGGCACCAGGCCGACCAGGCCGATGATGGCGGCAGCAATCGCCAGGGCGCGGTACTGGCCGAACACCTGGCCCATCATCGCCTGGCTCATGTCCTGGGCGCGCGAGGCGCGGGTCACCAGCATCGCCACCGCGCTGGATACCAGCAGCGCCGGCAGCTGCGCCACCAGGCCGTCGCCGATGGACAGCAGGGTGTAGGTGGAGGCGGCGTCGGCGAACGGCATGCCGTGCTGGAGCACGCCCACCGCCAGACCGCCGAGCAGGTTGATGAACAGGATCAGGATGCCGGCGATGGCGTCGCCGCGGATGAACTTGCTGGCGCCGTCCATCGCGCCGTAGAAGTCGGCTTCCTCGCGCACTTCCTCGCGCCGGGCCTTGGCCTCCTCGCGGGTCAGCAGGCCGGCGTTGAGGTCGGCGTCGATCGCCATCTGCTTGCCGGGCATGGCGTCGAGGATGAAGCGCGCGGTCACTTCCGACACGCGCCCGGCGCCCTTGGTGATGACCACGAAGTTGATGATGGTCAGGATCGCGAACACCACGATGCCGACGGCGTAGTTGCCGCCGATCACGAACTCGCCGAACGAGGCGATGACCTTGCCGGCGGCCTCGTGGCCGTTCTGGCCATTGAGCAGGATGACGCGGGTGGAGGCCACGTTCAGCGCCAGCCGCAGCATGGTGGTGATCAGCAGCACGATCGGGAAGATGGTGAAATCCAGCGGCCGCTTCACGTACACCACCGCCAGCAGCACCATCAGCGAGATGGCGATGTTGAAGGTGAACAGCGCGTCGAGCACCGGCGCGGCCAGCGGCACCACCACCATCGCCAGCAGCGCCAGCACGATCAGCGGCGCGCCGAATCCCTGGCGGATCATGTCCAGCAGGCGGCGCGCGGTGGCCGGCATGGGCTGGGCGCTCATGGGCGGGCTCCCTTGCCGAATTCGTCGATGTCGATGGCCGGCTGCTGCGGCATCGGCCCGCTGCGCCAGGCGCGCAGCTGGTAGACGTAGGACAGGATCTGGGCGACGGCCGAATACAGTCTCACGGGGATTTCCTTGCCGAGTTGGCTTTCCCTATACAAGGCGCGTGCCAGCGGCGGCGCCGAGACGATGGCCACGCGGTTGCCGTCGGCCACCTGGCGGATGCGCAGGGCCAGTTCGTCCACACCGCGGGCGACCACGGTCGGCGCGTTCATGCGCCCGGCCTCGTACTTGAGCGCGACCGCGTAGTGGGTCGGGTTGACCACGATCACGTCGGCGCTGGGCACGGCCTCCATCATCCGCCGCTGCGACAGCTGCATCTGCATCTGCCGTATGCGGCCCTTGACCTCGGGGCTGCCCTCGCTTTCCTTCATCTCGCGCTTGACCTCTTCGCGGGTCATCTTCAGTTTGCGCAGCCAGTTCCAGTACTGGTAGGGGGCATCGAGAGCCGCCAGCAGCGCCATCGCCCCGGCCGTGGCCAGCAGCAGCCGCAGGGTGAAGCCGAGCCCGTCCAGGACCGCCCGTTCCAGCGGCATCTGCGGCAGGGCGCGCAGGGCGCCGAAGCCGTGCCAGATGCACAGGCCGGCGGCGGTGCCGACGAACAGCACGCGCAGCAGCGACTTGGCCAGTTCGGCCAGCGACTGCGGGCCGTAGGTGCGCTTGAGCCCGTTCATCGGGTTCAAGCGGTTCAGGTCGGGCATCAGCGCCTTGGACGACACCCGCAGCCCGCCCATCAGCAGCGGCGAGATGAAGCTGGCGAGCAGGCACACCAGCAGCAGCGGCCAGGTCGCCAGCAGCAGCCGGAGCAGCAGCATCCCGGCATAGCCGAACAGCGCGTCCGGGGTCTCGAGCAGGCCCGGGTCGGGGGCCAGCGCGTCCCGCATCCAGGCGCGCGCGTTGCCGCCGATCACGCCGGACAGGGTGGTAACGGCGATCACGCCGGTACCGAACACCGCAGCGGTGGCCAGTTCGCGCGAACGCGGGATGTCGCCCTTCTCGCGGGCGTCGCGCAGGCGTTTGCCGGTAGGTTGTTCGGTTTTTTCGGTGCCGTCTTCGTTCTCAGCCATGACCTGGCGCGGATGCTGGGCTCGGCATCGGGCCGTGCAAGAAGCAGGCCAGCGGCCTGGCGGCGCTTGATGGGAGCCCGGAATGCGCGGCAGGGCGGATCACCCGCCCGGTTACCGCTTCCCGCCGCTTGCAGGGGTCAGAAGCCGCCGCTGCCGTACAGGCGCATGAAACTTTCGGCGCCGACCGGGCGCCCCAGCTGGTAGCCCTGCAGGTGGTCGCAGCCCAGGCGCTCGGCGTAGGTGCGCTGGCCCGAGGTCTCGATGCCCTTGGCGACGACTTCCATGTTCAGCGCGTGGCCCAGCGCCACGATGGCCGAGACCACCACCACGTCCTCGTCGCTGTCTTCCAGCGCCACCACGAAGGCACGGTCGATCTTGATCTCGGTGGCCGGCAGCCGCCGCAGCTGCAGCAGGCTGGAGAAGCCGGTGCCGAAGTCGTCGATCGAGATGCCCACGCCCAGCGCGGCGATGGCGCGCAGCACGCCGACCGCGGCGTCGGCGTCGCGGGTGACCGCGTTTTCGCTGACTTCCAGCACCAGGCGCGAGGGTTCAAGTTCGTTGCGCTGCAGGGCCTGTTTCACGTCCTCGACCAGGCGCGGGGAATCCAGCTGCAGGCCTGACAGATTCACCGACACCTGCCAGCCGGCATGGCCGGCGTCGTGCCAGCAGCGGATCTGCCGGCATGCCTCATCCAGCACCCACAGGCCGATCGCATCCATCAGCCCGTTCTGTTCGGCCAGGCGGATGACGCGCTCGCTGGGCACGGGCCCGTGCACGGGATGGCGCCAGCGGATCAGCGCTTCGGCGCCGGTGACGCGGTCGCTGTCGGCGTGCACCCGCGGCTGGTAATGCAGGGTCAGCTGGGGCGTGCCGATGGCCTTGCGCAGGTCTTCCAGCAGGCGCTGGTCCTGCTCGGCGTCGGCGTTCATCCATTCGGCGAACTGTGCGTGGGTATTGCGGCCGGCCAGCTTGGCGTGGCGGGTGGCGGTCTCGGCATGCACCACCAGCTGCGCGGCCGAACCGGCATGCGCCGGATACAGGGCCAGGCCCAGGCTGCCGGTGACGCGCATGTCGCGCCCGCCCACGCGCACCGCGTTGAGCGCGATGAGGATGCGCTCGGCCAGCGGCGCGGCGGTGGCGTCGCCTGCCAGCGGCAGCGCGATCACGTACTGGTCGCCGCCGAGACGGCCGACCAGGCCGCCGTCCGGCAGCAGCCGGCGCAGCTGCTCGGCCACGTCGACCATCACCGCGTCGCCGGCCTGCGGGCCGAACGCGCTGTTGATGTGGCGGAATTCGTCCAGGTCCAGGGTCATCACCGCGCAGGCCACGCCTTCCGTGTCGCAGCGCTGCAACAGCTGTTCGATGCGGTCGTGCGAGAGCTGGCGGTTGGGCAGGCCGGTCAGCGAATCGTGGCGGCTGGCATGGAACAGTTCCTTGCGCGCGTCGTCCAGCGACGCCGACAGCGTCGAGTTGCGCAGGTGCAGCAGGCGCGCCTGCATGCGCTGCTCGAACAGCGAGATGACCAGCACCACCGCCATCACCGCCACGGTGAGCATCACCACGCAGGCCGCCAGCCATTCGACGCTGATCCCGCCGCTGGTCGCCGCGGCGCAGACCGAACCGGCCGGGAAACGCGCCGCGGCCATGCCGGTGTAATGCATGCCGACGATGGCCAGGCCCATCACCGCGGCGGCGGCCAGGCGCTGCGGCAGCGCCTTCTCCGCCGCGCGCATGCGGAAGGCGATGTAGAGCGCGCTCCACGAGGCGGCCACGGCGATCAGGATCGAAAGCGCGAAACGCAGCGGGTCGTAGTCGATGGCCGGCTGCATGCGCAGCGCGGCCATCCCCACGTAGTGCATCCAGGCGATGCCCAGGCCCATCAGCAGCGCGCCCAGCGCCAACCGCGGGTGCGGCAGGGTGGGGCGCGAAACCAGCCACAGGGCGAACAGCGAGGCGGCGATGGCGACCAGCAGCGATTCGACGGTCAGCCCGAGGTCGTAGCCGAGCGGGATCGGCAGGCGGAAGGCGAGCATGCCGACGAAGTGCATCGACCAGATGCCGGCGCCCATGGCGATGCCGCCGGCCAGCAGCCAGCCGATCGTCGCGCCGGAATGGCGCGACGCCGACACGCGCGAAGCCATGTCCAGCGCAGTGAACGAGGCCAGCATCGCGACCAGGACCGACAGCACGACGAACAACGGGTTGTAGCTTCCTGCAAGCATCGCCCTCTCCCTTCCCCATTCCATGCACCACGCATCCGGAGCGGCGCGTTGCCCGAGTGCGCCCGGCGATTGCCTGCCGGCGCGCATACCGGCGACTATCCCGGGCCTGTCCGCGGCAAGCAATAGCATCGCCGGGCAGATCCCGTGGTGAACGCGGCGGATGTGCCCGGCATCACGACGTCACCTGCCGCGCGGCGTCGAACGCGCTGTCGAACAGGCGCTGCACCGGGGCGGTCATTTCCCCGGCCAGCAGGGTCAGCATGAACAGCCCCAGCAGCAGCGATACCGGCAGGCCCAGCTGCATCGGGTGCAGCGCCGGCGCGGCCCGCGCCAGCGCGCCGAAGGCCAGGTTCACCGCCAGCATCGCCACGGTCAGCGGCAGCGCCAGCGTGAGCGCGCCGCGGAACACCTGCAGGAACAGGGTCGGGGCCAGCGCCGCCATCGCGTGCGGGTCGGGCAGCGCGGTGCCGATCGGCAAGGCCTTGTAGCTGTCCACCAGCAGCGAGATCAGCGCCAGGTGCCCGTTGCTGGTGAAGAACAGCAGGCCGAACAGCAGGTAGAACCATTGCCCGACCACGCCGGAGCTGCCGCCGCGCAGCGGATCGCTCATCTGCGCGAACGCCAGGCCGGTGCCCTGTGCGACCAGTTCGCCGGCCATCGCGCCGGCCTCGAAGATCAGCCGCAGCAGGAAGCCGATGCTCACCCCGACCGCCAGTTCGCGGGCGATGCCCAGCACCGTGGCCGCGTCGAAGCCGTTCCATACGGGGACCGGCGGCAGCACCGGCGCCAGTGCCACCGACAGCGCGACGGCGAGCATGGCCCGCACCCGCGCCGGCACCGCGCGGGTGCCGATCATCGGCATGGCCATCAGCATCGCGCCGATGCGCAGCATGACCCACAGCGTGGTGCCGATGATGGCGAAGGCCTGCTGGCCGTCGATCATCATCCGGGTGATCGGATCCATGGTCTGGCCTAGCCGATCAGATGCGGAATGCGCTGGAACAGCAAGGTGGTGAATTCCACCAGGTGGCCGAGCAGCAGGCTGCCCAGCGCGAACAGCGCCGCGGTCAGCGCCGCGGCCTTGGCGATGAAGGCGATGGTCGGCTCGTTGAGCTGGGTGGCGGCCTGGATGATGCCCATCACCACGCCGACCACCAGGACGATGATCAGCAGCGGGCCGGCGATCCAGAGGGTGGCGACGAGGCCGCCGCGCAGTTCGGTAAGGGCAAGTTCGGGACTCATGCCGGGGTGGATGCAAGGTTGGTGCCAGAGGGGGCAAGGTTTCCGACGTTGCTGTTGCTTGTCGTCGGCGGTTACGGAGACTTGCTCTTGACTCTTGCTGTTGCTGTTGCTGTTGCTGTTGCTGTTGCCGTGGATTTTGACTCGCCGGGTTCCCTTCCGTAGCAACGGAGCTGACGGACAAGACCCCGAAGGGGCGGCGTGCATGGGTTCGGCGGAAAAAGGCGAAGCACTGCTTCGCCCCGCCGGACGGGCAGGCGCCGTGCGGCGACTGCCCCGGACTCGACCGCGAAGCGGACGAGCACGTCGTTTTTCGACGAGACAGGGATGTCTCGTCGAAAAATCCCGGCAGCGCAGTGGACCTGGAGCGCGCAGCGCGGAGGGTGCGCAGGCAGGGTGTGCTTTCTTTTGGTTAGCTTTTCTTTGCACGAGCAAAGAAGAGATTTTTCAACAGCCGAATGGCTGGTCAAAGTAACTCGCTCCCCGAAGGGGAGTGAAAGCTCTCGCTCTGACTTTGACTTTGACCCTTTTAGAAGCAACGTCAGAAGCAAAGGCTTTCGTGCCCCTGAAGGGGCCCGAGCCACCTTTCTTTGCTTGTGCAAAGAAACCTGGCGCAAAGAAAGCACACCCTGCCTACGCGCCCACGATGCTGCGCATCGCGGGTCCACTCCGTCGGCAGGATTTTTCGACGAGACATCCCTGTCTCGTCGAAAAACGCTGCACATCCTTGTGCGGCGCCCCATTCGGGGTCTTGTCTGCCGCCTCCGTCGCTACGGAAGGGAACCCGGCAAGTCAAAATCCACGGCAACGGCAGCAACGGCAGCAACGGCAGCAACAGCAGCAACAGCAACAGCAAGGTCAAAGGCGAAAGCGGCCGAAGCGGGGGCAGCCGTCGTCAGTTGCTGGGCCGGAAACAACGAAGCCGCGAGTTGATCGCGGCTTCGTGCAATGAATCCATGAGCGGCGGCTCACACCGCGTTGAAGCTCGCCGCCAGCGTGCCCACCACCAGCACCCAGCCGTCCACCAGCACGAACAGCAGGATCTTGAACGGCGCGGAGATCAGCATCGGCGAGAGCATCATCATGCCCATCGACATCAGCACGCTGGAAACCACCAGGTCGATGATCACGAACGGGATGAAGATCAGGAAGCCGATCTCGAAAGCGGTCTTCAGCTCGCTGGTGACGAAGGACGCCACCAGCACCGGGAACGGAATCGCGTCCGGGCCGGCGTAGGGGCCCTGGCCGGCCAGCCCGGCGAAGGTCATCAGGTCGGTCTCGCGCACCTGCGCCAGCATGAAGGCGCGCAGCGGCTGGGTGGTCATCGTCCATGCGGTCTGGAAATCGATCTGTCCGTCCAGGTAGGGCGCCATGCCGGTGGACCAGGCCTTGTCCCATACCGGCATCATGATCATCGCGGTCAGGAACAGGGACAGGCCGAGCAGCACCTGGTTGGAGGGCGTCTGTCCGGTGCCCATCGCCTGGCGCAGCAGGCCGAGCACGATGATGATGCGGGTGAAGGCGGTCAGCACCAGCAGCAGCGACGGCAGCAGGGTGATGGCCGTCATCAGCAGCAGGGTCTGCAGCGGCAGGCTGACCGGGGCGCCGCCTATCTTGCCGACGTTCACGTCGGGCAGGGCCGGCACCTGCGGAGCGGCGGGGGCCGCCCAGGCGAACAGCGGCAGGGCCAGCAGGGCGAACAGGATCGCCAGCCGCCAGCAGAAGCAGGGATTGAAACGTTGCAGCGGCATGCTCAGGCGTCCTTGCGCAGCTTCTGTTGCAGCAGCTGCGCGAAATTCGGGAGGTGTTTGAGGTTGGGGAGCGTGGCCGGCGCTACCGGCGGCAGCGGTTCGGGCAACGCGTGCAGGGTGGCGATGCCGCCGGCGGTGACGCCCAGCAGCAGTTGCTGGCCGTTGACCTCGACCACCACCACGCGCTCCTTGGCGCCGACGTTGAGGCTGGCCACGAGCTTGAGCCCCTCGGCCTGGCGGAAGCCGCTGCCGGGCAGCCGCTTGAGCAGCCAGCCCAGGCCGACGATCAGCGCCAGCACCGCCAGCAGCGCCATCATCGCGCCGAACAGGCCCGGCGCGGCGGCGGCATGCTGCCCGACCGGCGCGGCTTTTGCCGCGACGGCGAGAACGGTGGCCGGCAGCAGGCTCAACGCAGTCTCCGGATGCGCTCGCTGGGGCTGACCACGTCGGTCAGGCGCACGCCGAAGCGGTCGTTGATGACCACCACTTCGCCATGCGCGATCAGCGTGCCGTTGACGAACACGTCCAGGGATTCGCCGGCGCCGCGCTCCAGTTCCACCACCGAGCCCTGGTTGAGCTGCAGCAGGTTGCGGATCGGCACGCGCGCGCGGCCGACTTCCAGCGACAGCGTCACCGGCACGTCCAGGATCACGTCCAGGTTCAGGTCGGTGGTGTCGTCGCCCTCGGCCTGCAGGTTGGCGAACTGCGCCGGCGCGGCGGTGGACGCGGCGGTGGCGGGGGTCTCGTTGGGGTCGTTCTCAGTCATTGGAGTCTTCCTGGGACGCGGACGGGCGTGGCGGCCTGCCCGGCGGATGGGTAGCGGTGATCTTGATGGCGTTGCGGTCGTGGGCGATGCCGAATTCGCCGGTGAACACCGGGATGCCTTCGACGCACAACGGCACTTCCTTCAGCATGTCGATGGGCAGGATGTCGCCGACCCTCAGGCGGCTGAGTTCGCGCAGGCTCATGCGGCGGCGCGCGATCACGCTGGACAGTTCCACCTCGGCGGTGTCCAGCTGCTCGCGCAGCATGATCGCCCAGCTCTCGTCGCGGTCGTTGCGGTCGCTCTGGATGCCGGCGTCGAGCAGCTCGCGGATCGGTTCCAGCATCGAATAGGGCAGGGTGATGTGGATGTCGCCGCCACCGCTTTCCAGTTCGACGTGGAATCGGCACACCACCACGTACTCGCGCGGGCTGACGATATTGGCGAAGTGCGGGTTGATCTCGGAGTTGATGTAGTCGAAATCGACGTTCATCACCGGGCTCCAGGCCTCGCGCAGGTCGACGAACGCCTGCTTGAGCATCAGCTGGATCACGCGCATCTCGGTGGCGGTGAACTCGCGACCCTCGATGCGGGTGTGGTAGCGGCCATCGCCGCCGAAGAAATTGTCCACCACCGCGAACACCAGGGTCGGCTCGAACACGATCAGGCCGGTACCGCGCAGCGGCTTGAAGCGGACCAGGTTGAGGTTGGTGGGCACGTACAGAGAATGCAGGTAGTCGCCGAACTTGATCAGTTCGATGCCGCGCACCGAGATCTCTGCCGAGCGCCGGATCAGATTGAACAGGCCGATGCGCCACAGGCGCACGAAGCGCTCGTTGACCATCTCCAGGGTGGGCATGCGCCCGCGGATGATCCGGTCCTGGCTGGCGAAATCGTAGGCCCGCGCCTCGCCCGGGGGCGCCTCGGGTTCCACGGTCTCCACCGCACCGGAGTCGACGCCATGCAGCAGGGCGTCGATTTCATCCTGGGACAGCAGGTCGTTGATGCTCATCGGCGTCGCCTTACTGGGTGACGAAGCTGGTGAACAGCAGGTCGTCGGCGGTCTTCTTGCCGGTCTCGGCCGTCATCAGCTTCTGCACTTCGGCCAGCGCCGATGCCTGCAGGCGCTCCTTGCCGGCGCGGTCGGCGATCTGCTCCGGCTCGACCTGGGAGAACAGCATCAGCAGTTTGGCGCGGATCGCCGGCGCATGGGTCTGCAGGGCCGGCAACGCTTCCGGGTCGCGGGTCATCAGCTGCACTTCGACCTGCAGGTAACGCGGACCATCCACGCGGCCGTTGAGATTGACCACGAAGGCCGGATCGAGCGCGAAATACTGGGCAGGGGCCGGCGTCGCCGCCGTGGCGACCTTGGCCTTGGCCGGCGCCGCGTCGGCGTGGCCCTGGGTGAAATACCAGACCGCGCCACCGGCGCCACCGGCGGCGATGACGGCGACCAGGACGGTCGCCAGCAGCGAACGGCGCGGCTTGCCGGCGGTTTCCTTGTCCTTGTCCTTGGAAGTGTCTGGCTTGCGGGATTTGTCGGCGGCGGCTGCCACGTTGTGCTCCTCAGGGTTGCTGTCCCTGAATATGCAATACGCGTGCCGCAGCGGGGTCAATG
This sequence comes from Stenotrophomonas sp. 05N423, assembly GCF_056397145.1. NCBI lineage: Bacteria > Pseudomonadati > Pseudomonadota > Gammaproteobacteria > Lysobacterales > Lysobacteraceae > Stenotrophomonas > Stenotrophomonas sp. 05N423. The sequence goes on along the minus strand of NZ_JBFTMV010000012.1, from coordinate 85,023 downwards.
GCGACGACGGGAAGTTGACGGAATGCGAACCCGGTCGAGAAACGAGGCCAGTGTGTCCTGGCCCCGGTTTTCACCCGCATCTCAGGCGTAGGCGTCGAGCAGGCCGCGCAGCTGCAGGGTGCGGACATTGGTGGTCGGCATCGCCGCGGCGTCGCCGGCGTCGGCATCGCCGCCAGCAGTGGCCGCCGGGTCGGTACCGTGGGACGGCCCCGGATCGGGCTGGCGGTGGCCGACATCGGCCTGCGCCAGTTGCAGGCCCTGCTCGCCGAGCATTTCGCGCAGCCTGGGCAGGCCGTTCTCCAGCGCCTGGCGGACCTCGGCATGCGAACTGGAGAAGGTGGCGTGGACGCGGTCGCCATCCAGCTGCAGCTTCACTTCCACCGGCCCCAGATCGTTCGGGGTGACGCGGATATGCGCGTGGCCGATCTTCTGGTCGGCCAGCCAGCCGACGCGCGCGCCGATGGCCTCGTCGAAATCCGTGGCCTGCATATCGACCGGCGCGGCCAGGGCCGCCGGGAAGGCCGGTGCCGGCCGGACATCGGCCACGGCGGCCAGGCTCTGCAGCAGCGGGCCGAACAACGCGACGTTTGCCGACGGGTCTGCCGCGGGCAGGGAGTTCTCCGCAACGGAGCGTGGCAGGGTCACGACTTCCATATCGGCCAGCGCCATGGCAGCGGTCTCGGCACCGTTTGCGGGAGCGGCGGCGGCCTGCGGGGCCGCCGATGCCTGCGGCATTGCCGCCGACACCGGTACGGGAGCATCGGGTACAGGGGTACCCGGCAGGGACGCCGCTGGCAGCGGCGCGCCCGCAAACGCAGGCGGATCGCCGACGGCATCGGTGACGGGCGGTGCCGGCTCAACCGGCGCGGGCACCGGCGGGGTGACGGGCAGCAGTCCGGAAAGACCGGGCGGCGGCCATGGCAGCTCGTCCGGATCGGTGTCCTCCTGCTGGCCATCGGCCCTGGCCGGCGTCGCCGGTTTCCCGGCGCTGCTGGCCGTGGCTTCTTCCGTGGCGTCGGTGGCATCGGCGGGCTTCGCCGGCGCGGCAGTGGAATCGTCGCTGCCCTGGTCCTGCGTTCCGGATGAGGGTTTCGCGGTGGGTTTGGCGCGCTGCGCCGGTGCCGGCTGCGGCGCAGCCTGCAGCAGCGTGTCGAAACCACTGGACTCCTTGCCGGCACCGTTGCCGGCCGGGGCGGGATTGCCCGCACCGGCCGCCTGGCTGGCGGTGGCGGCGGCACCGAGGGAAAGCGGCGTCATGGCGTGTCGTCCTCGCCCGACAGCTGGGCCTGGCGGGCGCGCCGGGCGCCGAGGTCGTCCATCTCGCGCTGGTCGCGGCGGTCTTCCACTTTCTGTTCCTGGGCGCGGTAGCTGGCGGCCAACTGCTCCAGCACCTGCTTGTCGCGGCTGGCCAGCAGCAGCCGCGCGCGTTCGGCATCGACCCGCTCGCGGTTGCGGTCCACGGTCTGGCTCTGCTGCTCTACGGCGCTGTCCAGGCGGTCGAGAAAGGCGCGCCGGTTCATCAGCTGCGACGGGCTGGTGGCGGCCATCTGCGCGCCGGCGTATTCGTCGGCGTAGCGGCGCAGCTCCTCCAGGCGCGACAGGTGCATGTCCAGCGCCTGCTGGCGTTCGGCCAGGGCGCGGGCGACCTCGTCTTCGTGATCCTGCGCACGGCGCAGCAGGGGGTCCAGGCGACGGGATTGCTTCATGGGACGTTCTCGCTTTCGACCAGGCGTTTCAACGCGGCAAGGCTGTGGGGTAGGTCGGCGGCCAGGCTGACATCCTGGCCGAGGAATTCGAGGATCTCCGGCCAGCGCTCCAGCGCTTCGTCGGTGGCCGGATCGTTGCCGCGCTGGTAGGCGCCGATGGCGATCAGGTCGCGGTTGGCAGAATACGCCGCCACCAGCCGCTTGAGCTTGCGTATGCGCAGGCGCCAGGCGTCGTCGGCGATGTCCTGCACCACGCGGCTGACCGAGGATTCCACGTCGATGGCCGGATACAGGCCCGAATCGGCGACCCGGCGCGAGAGCAGGATGTGGCCGTCGAGGATGGCGCGGGCGGCATCGGCGATCGGGTCCTGCGGGTCGTCGCCCTCGGTGAGCACGGTATAGAAGGCGGTGATCGAACCGCGCCCCTTGGCGCCGTTGCCGGCGCGCTCGACCAGCGCCGGCAGCTTGGCGAACACGCTGGGCGGGTAGCCGCGGGTGGTCGGCGGTTCGCCGACGGACAGGCCGATCTCGCGCTGCGCCTGGGCGAAGCGGGTCAGCGAATCCATCAGCAGCAGCACGTTCAGGCCCTGGTCGCGGAACCATTCGGCGATGGCGGTGGCGCGGTAGGCGCCGTGCAGGCGCGCCAGCGGCGGTCGGTCGGCCGGGGCGGCAACGACCACGGCGCGGCGCAGGCCTTCCTCGCCCAGGGTGGTCTCGACGAAGTCGCGCACTTCGCGGCCACGCTCGCCGATCAGGCCCACGACAATGACGTCGGCCGAAGTGAAGCGGGTCATCATGCCGAGCAGCGTCGATTTGCCGACACCGGAGCCGGCGAACAGGCCCACGCGCTGGCCGCGGCCGATAGGCAGCAGCGCGTTGATCGCGCGTACGCCCACGTCCAGCGGCTGGGTGATGGGTTCGCGCGCCAGCGGGTTGATCGACACGCCGGCCATGCCGGCGCTGCCTTCGGCGCGGATCGGCCCCTTGCCGTCCAGCGGCACGCCGTCGCTGTCGATGACCCGGCCGAGCAGGCCTTCGCCGACTTCGACGCCACCGCGCCGGTACGACGGCACCACGCGCGCGTTCGGCAGCAGGCCGTGCAGCTCGGCGCTGGGCATCAGGTAGGTGCGTTCGCTGGCGAAGCCGACCACCTCGGCATCGACCCAGCCACCGTCGACCTCGACCTTGCAGGTCGCGCCCATCGGCGCCTCGCAGCCGACCGCTTCCAGGGTCAGCCCGACCGCGCGGCGCAGCACGCCTTCGCGGATCAGGCCGCGGCCGTGGCCCGGTTCGATGTCGATGGCGTCCAGCCGTGCGGCCAGGCGCAGGCTGCGTGCGGCCGCCCAGCCGGCGGGAGCCGGGGGCGGACTGTCGGGCAACGGGTTGTCGGCGACCGGCGGGCTCATTGCGTGGCTCCGGCCTTGCGCATCACCGTGGACAGCGCCGCGCGCAGGCGCGCGTCGAGCGTACCGTCGATGCGCACGCTCTCGGCATGCACGCGCAGGTCGCCGCGGCTCAGGCCCGGGTCCGGACTCAGGCGCTGGCCGGGGGCCAGCTTCAGCAGCGGCGCCAGCGCGGCGATGTCGTCCGGATGCAGCCGCACCTCGACGTCGCGGCTGCTGCCGCCGACGACTTCCAGCGCCTCGTTGACCAGTTCCTGCAGCAGCGCCGGCTCGGCTTCATAGGCACGGCCGAGCAGCTGCCCGGCCACGCGCACCGCCAGTTCGCCCAGCGCGGCCACCACTTCGCCTTCCAGGCGCAGCAGCGGGCGGCTGAAGTTGTCCAGGATGCCTTCGATCTGCGCGACCAGCCGGCGCACTTCGGCCTGGCCCTGGGCCAGGCCCTCGGCATGCCCTTCGGCCTGCCCCTGTTCCACACCTTCCTTGTAGGCGGCGTCCTGGATGGCCTGGATTTCCTCCAGCGTCGGCGGCTGCAGCAGGGGCTCCGGCGGCATGTCCATCGCGTCGCCCGCACTCCCGACCGGCGTGTCCTGCATCGGTTCCTGCAGGGCGGTGAGGTCCGGGGCCATCCAGCGCACGACCGGGCTCACAGCATGGTCTCCGCATTGCCGCCGATGGTGACCGTGCCTTCATCGGCCATGCGCTTGACGATGGCCAGGATCTCGCGCTGCGCGGTCTCCACGTCGGACAGCTTGACCGGGCCGCGCGCCTCCATGTCTTCCAGCAGGATCTCGGCGGCGCGCTGGGACATGTTGCGGGTGATCTTGTCGCGCACCTTGATGTCGGCCCCGCGCAGGGCCAGGCCCAGGCGTTCGCCGCTGACTTCGCGCAGCACCAGCTGCATCTCGCGGTCGTCCAGGTCCACCAGGTCGTCGAACACGAACATCAGGTCCTGGATGCGGCTGCCCAGCGGCGCATCGACCTGCGCGATCGCGCCGAGGATGGCCTGGTCCTGGCCACCGTCCATGAAATTGAGGATGTTGGCCGCGCACTGCACGCCGCCGATGTTGGACGACTTCAGGTTCTGGTTGCCGGCGAACTGGCGCTCCATGATCTCGTTGAGCTCGTTCAACGCGTTGGGCGGGATGCCGTCGAGCGTGGCGATGCGCAGCAGCACGTCCACGCGGGTGCGTTCGGGCAGCAGCTTCAGCGCGTCGGCGGCCTGGTCGTTCTCCAGGTGCGACATGACGATGGCGATGATCTGCGGATGCTCGTTGCGCACCAGGTCGGCGACCGCGCGCGGGTCCATCCACTTCAGCGTGTCCAGGCCGGTGGTATTGCGGCCCAGCAGGATGCGGTCGATCAGGTTGTTTGCCTTCTCGTTGCCCAGCGCCTGCACCAGCATGTTGCGGATGTAGTCGTCCGAGCCCACGCTGAGCGAGGTCTTGTTGCCGAGTTCGCTGCCGAACTCGTCCATGACCTGCTGCACCTGCTCGCGGCTGACGTCGGTCAGGGTGGCCATGGCGATGCCGATCTTCTGCACCTCCTTGGGCTCCATGTGGCGCAGCACTTCGGCCGCGTCGGCTTCGCCCAGCGAGAGCAGCAGCACGGCGGCGCGCTGCACGCCGGTCATCGGAACAACGGACTCAGTCATTGGCCACCCATCCCTTCACGACCTGGGCCACGCGCTTGGAATCGGCCCGGACCGCTTCGCGCGCCATGCGCAGGCGCTCCTCGTATGCATCCAGCGGCAGCGCCAGCGGCGCGGCGCCGCCCAGCTGCAGGTGGTCGTTCGGCAGGCCGGGCAGGCCTGCGCCGTCCTCGACCAGGTGCACGTCTGCGTGCAGCGGGTCCTCGTCCGGACCGGCCAGGGCCTTGGGCGGACCTGCGATCTGGCGCAGCGCCGGGCGCAGCACGCCGAACAGCAGGGCCAGCACCACGATCGCGCCGAGCACCAGGCGCAGGCCGTCGCGGACCTGCGGGATTTCCCACCACTTGGGCTGCTCGACCGGCATGGTGTCGCGCACGAACGGCGCGTTCATCACCGACACCGTATCGCCACGGGCGGCGTCGAAGCCGACCGCCTGCTTGACCAGCGCCTCGACGCGGGTCAGCTCGGCGGCGCCGAGCGCCTGGTCGCTGATCTTGCCGTTGCTGCCGGCGCGCGGCACGTGGTCGACCAGCACCGCCACCGACACGCGCTTGACGCGTCCGGCCGGCTGCCGGGTGTGCTGCAGGGTGCGGTCCAGCTCGTAGTTGCGGGTGGCGTTCTTGCTGCTTTCGGTCGGCGTCGCGGCGGTGGCCGGCGCGGCTTCAGGGCCGGGCGGGGTGTTGCTGGCCGCACCGGGAACGCCCTGCGGCCCCTGGGTGCTGGTGGTGTTCTCGCTGATCTGCTCGCTGCGCACCTTCTGCGGTTCGCCGTTGTACAGCTCGCGCGCTTCCTCGGTGATGGAGAAGTCCATGTCCACGCTGACTTCCGGGTTGACCCGGCCGGGGCCGGTCATCGGTTCGAGCAGTTCGCGGATGCGCTGGTTGTAGGAGGTTTCCAGGCGGCGCACCTGGTCGAACTGCGCGGCGTTCATCGCCGCCTCGCTGTTCGGGTCGGAGATGGTCAACATGCGCCCGCTCTGGTCGACCACGGTGACCCGTTCCGGCGCCAGGTCCGGGATGCTGGAAGCGACCATGTGCACGATCGCATCGACCTGGTTGCGCTCCAGCTGCTGGCCCGAACGCAGTTCCAGCACCACCGAGGCGCTGGCGACGTCGCGCTGGCGGGTGAAGGCGCTGGGCTTGGGAATGGCCAGGTGCACGCGCGCGTCGCGGACCGGGCGCAGGGTGCTGATGGTGCGCACCAGCTCGGTTTCCAGCGCGTGCTGGTAGCGGGCGTTCTCCATGAACTGGCTGACGCCGAAGCCGGGGTCGCGCTCCATCAGCTCGAAACCGAGCCGGCCGTTGTCGGTCAGGCCGGAACCGGCCAGCTTGAGGCGGGCGTCGTGGATGTTCTTTTCCGGCACGCTGATCGCGCCGGTGGCCGCGTCCAGCTCGAAGGGAATCTGCGCGGCGCGCAGCAGGTCGGTGGCCTCGGCGGTCGCCTTCTGGTCCAGGCCCGTATACAACGGCGCCATCGGCGTCTTCTGCGCCCAGAAGAACACGAACAGGCCGGCCGCGACGGCAATCGTGATCATTGCCATCAAGCCCAGCCGCCGGGTGATCTGCAGGCTCTGCAGCCGGTCGAACCAGGCGCCGGCCTTTTCCGAATTGAATGAATCCTTGGACAGCGCGAGTGCCATGGCGACCTGTTCCTTACAGCGGCATGTTCATCACGTCCTGGTAAGCCTGGACGAGACGGTTGCGGACTTCCACGGTGGCGCGGAACGCCAGCTGGGACTGCTGGGAGGCGACCATGACCTTGGCCAGGTCGGCGCCGGAATCGCCACGCTCGAAGGCGGCGGCCAACGCGCCGGAGACCTGCTGGGCGCGGTTCACGTCGGCCAGGGCGCCCTGCAGGGTATCGGTGAAGCTGACCGTCGACGCGGGCTGGACTCCAGCCAATCCGCCGATGGCGTTGCTGCGCGCGACGTCGGTGGCCGGCAACGGCTGGCTCGCCTGGGTCTGGAAGCTGCGGATCTGGGAAAGGATGGAATTGACGGAGTGGGACATCGACAAGGTTCCGGGACAGGGGAGTACTGCCTGTTCACGTGCAATTCGCGTGCCGGAACCCGGGGGACGGGAAAACCACGGGGAATGGCCGATCGCGGGGCGGGGCGGACACGCCTGCGACGGTTTTCCGTCGGTCGAGCCAGGGAATCGTGGCCGGGCGCCAGAAGCCTGGACGGAAGGAAGGGAGAGCTACCGCAACCGCGCGATACCCGGCGATGCGGGAACGGGATACACGGGCTTGCCGGCCAGCGGCCGGCATTGGCGTGTCGGGCAGGTCAGGGCCATGACCTGCCACATCTCAAGCGCCAGCCGCCGCCGGCGCAGCCCGGGTCAGGGCAGCCAGGCGGCCTGCCACTCCGCCAGGCCGGCCCCGGCCAGCATCCAGTCGCGGTGTACCGCGGCGCGCAGCGCGTCGCCGGCGGCGGCGCGGGCGGTCGCGTCGGCCAGATGCTCGCGGATTGCCGCTACCCAGTCGCGATGGCGGTTGCGGACCCGGGTCACCGGCAGTTCGTCGCCGCGGTACGGGCCGACATCGCTGCACACGACGGGAACCGCGCACGCGCCGTATTCCAGCAGGCGCAGGTTGCTCTTGCACTCGTTGAAACGGTTCTGTTCCAGCGGGGCGATGGCCAGGTCCAGGTTCAGGCGGGCCAGGAAGCTTGGGTAGGCTTCGATGTCGACACCGGGGTGGTACTCGGCCACATGCGGACGCAGCCGTCCCGGGCACAGGCCGAAGAGCACCCAGTCCACGTCCTCGGCCAGCTCGGCCACCACGTCGGCCACCATCTCCAGGTCGCCGGTATGGCCCCAGCCTCCGGCCCAGCCCACGCGGGGCCGGGGGCCGGTATTGCGGCGCGGCGCCGGCAGGCCCTGCCACCAGCCCGGCGGCAGGCGGTTGCGGACGACGCGGATATCCGGGTGCAGGTCCGCGAACGCCTCGGCCAGTGCGGGGGTGGACACCACGAAGCGGTCCACCGTGGCCATCGCCTGCCGCAGGGTGCGCAGGATATCGCGCGGCATATGTTCGCGATGCAGGCTCTTGGCCGGCAGGTTCGGCAGGTAATCGTCCAGTTCGTAGATCTTCAGCGCACGCGAGAAGCGCGGCATGCGCCGCATGCGTTCCAGATCCTCGTCGGAAACCCGGCGCTGCAGCACCACCACGTCCGGGTCGATGCGCGCCTGCTCGACGGGATCCAGCGTCGTGGCGTAGAGCGCGCCTTCGATCAGGCCGGCGGCCTTGAGCGCCTCGAACGGCTGGATCACGCGGTACTGGCCGCTGCCCCACGGATCGGCCGGATGCGCGAGCACGCGCGGAACCGGCCGCCACGGCAACGGCTGCCAGGAGAAATCCGACTCGCCGAGGCGGAAGCCGCCGGCTACGTCCAGGCGCAGGCTCGGGTTGTAGGCCGGATCGTGGGCGAGGGCCGGCAGCCAGCGTTCCAGCAGTGCATCACCGGCCGCTTCCGGCAGCGGCGCCGCCTCGACCGAATGCAGCAGCAGTGCGTTGGGCGTCCACACCGTCAGATAGCCGCGTTCGCGCGCACGCAGGCACAGGTCCACGTCGGCGCCTTCGTCGGCGAAGGCGGCATGGTCGAAACCGTCCAGCTCGGCGAACAGGGTCTTGCCGATCAGCAGGCAGCTGTCGGCCACGGCCGAATAGTCCTGCGCCACCTGCAGGCGGTTCATGTAGCCGGGCGCGTCCATCGGCGACCCGGCGAAGGCGCGACCGCCACTGGACAGCAGGCCGGGCACCAGCCCGGCGTGGGTGACCTTGCCGTCGGCCGAGATGGTCTTGGCGCCGACGATGCCGACCTCGGGACGCAGGCCATGGTTGAGCAGTTCGTCCAGCCACTGCGGCTGCAGCGCCGCCACTTCCGGGCGCAGGAACAGCAGGAACTCACCCGCGGCCTGGGTGGCGGCGACATTGCAGGCGGCGGCGTGGGACAGCGGCGGATCGAAGGCGAACGCGCGCACGCGGCTGGCCGCCAGCGCCTCTACCTGCTGCATCCACTGGCGGGTCTGCGCGCTGGCGCCGTTGTCGACCAGCAGCAGTTCGTAGTTCGGATAACCGGTCTTCTCCAGCAGCGAGACCACGCAGCGTTCCAGTGCCGCCAGCGTGGTGTCCGCTGCGACGGCCACCACCAGCGACACCGCGGGTTGCTGCTCGTGGCCGTAGCGGATCCGGTACAGGCCGGTGCCGGCGCTCTCCACCGTCGCCCCGGCATAGCCGCGTGCGTACAGGTGGCGGAGGATGGTGCGCTGCTGGGCCTGCACGTCGAAACGCGGTGGCGCGCAGGTCAGCAGCGGCTCGGGCAGGTGGGCGATGCCCTCGAAGCCGTCCTTCTGGATCAGGCGCAGGATGAGGTCCAGTTCCGCCGCATCACCGGCTTCCGGATTGAAACCGCCGGCGTCGTGCACCACGTCGCGGCGGAACACCCAGTGCCCGGCCAGCATCGTGGGATTGCCGAGCAGCAGGTCGAGGTTGAGGTCCGGGCGCAGCGTCGGTGCCAGCACGCCGGCATCGTCGCGGTACCACTCGTCCGCATAGAGCGCGCGCAGCTGCGGTTGCGCGGCCAGTTCCATCCGCAGGCGCAGCAGGCCACCCGGAGCGAACTCGGTGCCGGCATCGGCGACGACCAGCCAGTCCACGTCCCAGGCGGCGATGGCGGCATTGAATGCAGCGCCTGGACGGGAAGTGTCCAGATCGACGCCTTGTCCGGCATCGCCGGCCTGCGCAGGCTCTTCGGCCGCGAGCATCCGCGCCTGCAACCGGCCAGCCTGCCGGTCGAGCGTGAGCAGGCCGATGCGTGGCCTCCGCCCCTGGCTTTCGATCCATTGCCCGGCCCGTTGCCGCTGCCTGTCGTCGGGAATGCGCCTTGCGCGCCACTGCTCCAGCGCTTCGTTCGCACCTGCCGGCGACAGGCCGCCCATCTGCTTCAGGCGGGCGGTCCGTTGGCTGCGGACCTCTTCGTCGCCCAGGTCCGCATGCCGCGCGTAGATCAGGCGGTACAGCGCCGGGTAGTCCTTGAATGCGTGCTCGGAACGGCGCTCGCCGCTTTCGGCGCGCATGCGGACCTGTACGGTTTCCCGCGGCACGTGGTGGAAGCGGGCTTTGGATGCCAGGCGCAGGAGGAAATCCCAGTCTTCCAGTCCGGAAAGGCTTTCGTCGAAGCCGCCCACCTCAGCCATCAACGCGCTTGGCCAGGCGAAGGTGTTGACCGGGATGTAGTTGTCCACCGACAGGCGCTGGCGCGAGTAGCGGCCGTGCCGATAGCGTTTTTCCTCTTCCAGGACGTGGCGGACGCCATCCTCGATCTTCTCGGTGAGGAACAGCGCGTCGGTATAGACGACTTCGCCCGGATGCTGGGCGAGCGCATCGGCCAGGACCTGCAGATGGCAGGGCAGGAACAGATCGTCGTCGTCCAGATAGACCACGTGGCGGCCCGCGGCCAGGCGGTGGGCGGCGTTGCGCGCCGCGGCCGGGCCCTGGTTGCGGCCCTGGCGTACATAGGTGATGGGAAAGTCGCGTTCCCCGAGCAGGTCTTCGACCGGCTGCCCGTGGTCGTTGACCAGGATCACCTCGAAGTCCTTCAGCGTCTGCCGGCCGATGCTGTCCAGCGCGTCCCTGAGCAGGGCCGGGCGGTTGTAGGTGGTCAGGACGATCGAGAACAACGGAAGGCAGACGACGTTTCCACGCAGCGCATCCAGCTGCCTGCACAGCGTCTGGACCCGCTTTCCGAGTTCGCCCCCGCGTTCGTCGGGGTACTGGGCCAGGCGCTGCAGCAGCAATGCGCGGACGGTGTCCTCGCGTCCCCTGATCCGCTCGAGATGCCCACGGTCCACCACCCCTTCAAGGATGCGGACATGGTTCTCCAGCGGCGCAGTGGAAGCGTAGAAACCCTGCGATATCTGCCGGTCGTGCACCCGGTAGCCGATGCTGGGCTGGCGCAGGAACACGAAGTCCGGCGCGACCTCCGCGAGGCGCACGACCAGGTCCCAGTCGCCGGCCGGCATGTCGGCGTGGACACTGCCATCGGGCAGGCGGATCCGCTCCAGCGCATCGCGCCGGAGCATCATCGCCGAGGGCGTGATGTAGTCGTCGTGGCTCAGCAGGTCCGCGACTTCGTTGCGTCCGCCGTAGTACGAGTGCTTCAGGTGGCCGGGATGGTCCAGGTAGCGCAGCAGCTCTCCGTTTCCGTCGATCCAGTCGCACTGCGTGTAACCGAGCGCGGCGTCCGGATGCGCATCCATCGCGGCCACCAGCGAAGCCAGGTGGCCTGGACGCATCACGTCGTCCGAACCGAGCACGACCAGGTAGCGGCCGCTGCCCGAGGCGAGGCAGCGGTTGACGTTGCCGACCATTCCCAGGTTGTGCGGATTGACCTCGAGCCGGAACCGGGGATCGCGCGCGAATGCGGCCAGTCGTTCCAGGCTGGCATCGGTGGAGGCATCGTCGCGCACGATGACCTCCAGGTTCACGCCGGTCTGGGCGAGCACCGAGCCCACGGTCTCGGCGATGTAGTCGGCGTTGTTGTAGGACATGACCGCCACGGTCACATCGACGTCGCTCCGCTGCCGGCGCGCGCGGTCCTGGTCCAGCCAGTCCGCCAGCTGCAGCAGCGGAATCTCGGTATTCCAGTGGAACGAGGGCAGGTGCGGGTGGGGAACGCCATGCACCGGATAGAAAACCAGGCGGATGCCCAGCGCGGCGGCCAGCGAGTGGTAGAACCAGTAACAGGTGCCCAGGGCATCCACGGCCAGCACCACCGCCGTGCTGCCGCGGCGCATCCACAGCAGATTGGCCAACGCCGCTCCCGACGGGGAGACCACCTGCCGCAATGCGGAAAAGCGCGCCACCTGCTCCTGGAAGGACATCCGTGCCGTGTGCAGGCCGGCATGCCCGCGGTCGCCGAGCATCTTGATCAGGGAACCCTGATCCACCACCCCGCGGCCATTGCCACCGGCCGGGCGCACCAGGTAGGCCTGGTCATCGGCCGCATCGCATGGCGGAATCCTTGCCCGCACCGCGCCTGCCAGCCAGCGGATCGCTTCCGGGCAGATGCGATAGTCGCTGCCGTCGAACACGTGGCCGGCGCGGGGCTCCCATATCTCGCACGCATCGGAGAAGTAGTGGAGCTCGCCGACATCGACGGGCGTGCCGCGTTCCACGAACAGGATGTGCTCGACGGGCCAGAACAGGCGCAGCGATTCGACCACCTGCTCGGGCAGCCCCGATTCGACGAGCAGTTTGGTGTCTGCCGGCAGCGTGGCGGTGCTGATCCAGCACATGCTCGCCAGCTTTTCCAGCAACCAGTGCGCGTAGTTGCGGTTCTCCCAGGAAAACAGCGACACCGCGCGTTCCACGCGCAGCGCGGTCCCGTCGCCGGGGCGGCACCGGGACCGGGCCGGATCGGTGACATCCAGCCCGTATCCGCTGTACCACTCCACGCTCAGATCCATGCGCCGGCGGGCGACGGAATCGCTGACGATCTCGCCGGTAGCCGCATCCAGCACAACCGCCATGCCGGCGACCACGCGCACGTCCTCCAGCCGGGCCGAATACTGGGGACAGGCGCGGGGCCGTGCCTGCCGCACCGGCGCCGGTACCGAGAAACCGATCATCTCCATCGGCGCGGGCTGCCAGTCGGTCTCGGCAGCCAGGAGCGTCAGGTCGCGGGCGCTCCTGGCGTCCTCGATGGCGACCAGACGGCCGGTGAACAGCCCATCGCCATGGGTATTCCAGCGTGGGCCATCTTCCGTGGTGTCGTGGTCGGGCGATCCGGAACGCTGCTGCGCCTTGGCCTGGCCAAGGCCTTCAAGCTCGCGCTCAAGATGGGCCAGGGCCGAGGGATGTGGCGATGTGGGTTCGGGGGCGTTGATCGGTTCGCTGCTCATCTGTTCGCGGAGGTGGCTTGCTGGAACTGTGTGTAATCGCGGTAGTAGTCGCTTTCCTTGAAGTGATCGGAAGCGAGCACCATGCAGACCGAACCGCTGGAGAAATTGTCGATCTCACGCCAGATCATCGACGGGATGTACAGGCCGTAGTACGACCGGTTCATGTGGTATTTGAACTTGGTCCGCCCGTCGTCCAGCGTGATGTCGAAGCTGCCGGACATGGCGATCAGCAGCTGGTGCAGATCCTTGTGGGCATGGCCGCCCCGGTGCGAACCGCCGGGCACGTCGTAGAGGTAATAGACGCGGCGGATATCGAACGGAATGTGCTTGTCCGCCTCGATGAAGGTCAGGTTGCCGCGGGGATCCTCAACCTTCGGAAGATCGACGATCTTGCAGTGCTGCAACGACATGGCGTGTCCTCGTGCGGAATCAGGGGCGGAAGGCGTTGCAGGCGTCGATCACGCGCTGCTGGCCGGCGAGGCCGGGGTAGAGCGGCAGGCTCAGCACGGTATCGGCCAGCGACTCGGCTACCGGCAGCGGCGGCCATTGCGCATCCGAATAGGCCCGCTGCCGGTGGATCGGCAAGGGGTAGTGGACCAGCGTCTCCACGCCGGCCGCGCGCAGATGGGCCTGCAGCGCGTCGCGGGCGGCGCAGCGGACCACGAACAGGTGCCAGGCGTGGCGTTCTCCCGCTGATGGCAACCCGGGCAGGGTGATCAGCGGGTTGTCGATGCCTTCGCAGTACCGCCGCGCGAGCTGGTCGCGTTCGGCGTTGTCGGCGGCCAGATGGCGCAGCTTGACCCGCAGGAAGGCCGCCTGCAGTTCGTCCAAGCGCGAATTGAGGCCCTGGCGGTCGTGGTGGTATTTGCGGCTGGAACCATAGTTGCCCAGCGACGCGACGCAGGCAGCCAGTTCGGCGTCGTCGGTGACCACCGCGCCGCCGTCGCCGAGCGCACCGAGGTTCTTGCCCGGGAAGAAGCTGAAAGCGGCGGCATCGCCGAATCCGCCCGCGGCCCGGCCATGCAGTCCGGCGCCATGCGCCTGCGCCGCATCCTCCAGCAGCAGCAGTCCGTGTGCCTGCGCCAGGGCGCGGAATCCTTCCATGTCGGCAAGGCGGCCGTACAGGTGCACCGGCAACAGGACCCGGGTGCGGGGCGTGATCGCCGCTGCGGCGGCGGCCACCGACAGGTTGCCGTCGCCCGCGTCGGGATCGACCAGCACCGGGACCAGTCCGGCCTGCGACACCGCCAGCGCGGTGGCGATGAATGTATTGGCGGGCAGGATGACCTCGTCCCCCGGAGCGAGCCGTCCGAGCTCGATCCAGGCGCGCAGGACCAGGGTCAGCGCGTCCAGGCCGTTGCCCACGCCGACGCAGTGCGCCACGCCGCAGAACGCCGCCCATTCCGACTCGAACGCGCGCACCTGTTCGCCTTTCACATACCAGCCGCGGCCGAGAACCTCATGCAGGGCGTCGCCGAAGCCGGCTTCGAACCGCAGGTTCAGCGCTTTCAGGTCCAGGAAGGGAATGGTGTCCATGCGGGAGGTTCCGGTCGGATGGGGCGTCGCGTCACTCGACGATGCAATAGGCCGAATAGGGCTGGTAGGGACTCTTGCGCAGGGCGAGATTGTGGGCGCCGAGCACCTCCATCACCGCCTGCGTCTCCCCGGGGAACGCCGGGCAGTTGATTTCGTCGAAGACCAGCACCGCGCCCCGGGGCATCCTGGGCAGGACCAGCCGCAGGGCATCGCGCGTGGGTTCGTACACGTCCATGTCGAAATGGGCATGGGACACCAGCGCTTCCGGGTTCTCCGCGAGCCAGCGCGGGAACGTCTCCCTGACGTCGCCCTCGACGATGTGGAAGTTCTGCGCCGCGCCGACCGGGCTGCGCGCGGCGTGCGTCTGGAGGATCTGCTCCAGATGCGCCCTCCAGTCCTCGGCGACGGCATAGTCGCCGGCGCAGGCGTCCGGCCCGTCCTGCGGATCCACCGAAACGAATCCGTCGGCGAAGGTGGAGAAGGAGACCATGGGACGCGCGGCGTTCCACGGCTCGTGGATCAGCTTGAGCAGCATCAGCACGTTCAGGCTGGCGCCCCATTGGCTGCCGAATTCCAGCACGCGGCCGGGGACATCGAGCGCCAACCGATAGACGTGGTCCAGCCAGAGCACGCGGGCCAGGGAGGGCGCCGTCATGAAGACGGGAAGATGGTTGTCCCATTTCTGGCCGAAACCCGGGAGGCTTCCCAGCAGCAGGTCGCGCATCCGGTCGCCCGCCAGCAGTTCATCGTCGCCGCGGGCGGTGAACTCGATATTCGTGCGGCGGTAGCTCATGTGCAGGTTTCCATGTTCGAGGAGGCTTCGCCGGGCAGCGTCACCTGTGCCAGGTTGTCGAGGACGGTCCAGTCGCCGGCCCCTTGCAGATACATCCGGCTGCGCAGGCCGCAGGCCACCAGTACCGGGACGGTGCCGGCCGCCCGGGCGCAGCGGCCGTCGCGCTCGGTGTCGCCGATGTACAGCCCGGCCTGCAGCCGCTCAATCACGCGGTGCTTGGCATCGGCCTGTGCCGGATCGACGAACGCCAGACTGGCGAACCCACCCAGTCCGAGTACATGCAATTGCTGTTCCGCATGGGCCGGAATACGCCTGGCGGACACCAGGTGCAGCGTGTGGCCCTGCTCCTGCCAGCGCCGCAGCGTGGCGCGGACACCGGGGAGCACGCGGTCCCACGCCAGCCAGGCCACATCCTCGATCGCGCGCTCCCACAATCCGCATACGGCGGTGGCGATGTCCGGCGCCATGCCCATGCGCCCCAGCGCATCGCGGTTGCTGAGGCCTTCGCGCTTGAGCTGCCAGTAGCGCGCCGCGTCCAGCGGCAGGCCGGTGGCCCTGGCCAGCGCCGCCATCAATCCGACCTGCCGCGCGCGGCAATCCAGCAGGGTGCCGTCCAGGTCCAGGCCGATCTTCAAGGCGAAGCGCTCATCAGGTAGTCGCCGTACTGCCGGGTGACAACGCATTCGGCAAACCGCGGTACCAGGAAGCGCGCGGGGTCCTGGCCACAGATCCGTGCCAGGTGGGCGGCGAAGAAATCCATGCCATTGAGCGCGCTCATCGCGGTCCCGGCGCCAAGCCGCGGGTTTATGTCGATGACGTAGTGGCTGCCCCCGTTCCTGCGGGTCTGGAAGCAGAACGGCTCGGTCAACGCGAAGTGCCGGCCCATGGCCCGCGCCAGCTCATGCAGTGGCTGCTCCCGGACGATGCGCGCCTTCACGCACACGCCGGCCCTGGTTTCCAGGCGCTGGCGGACCGAGACGAGCACGTCCCCGTCCAAGGGGAAGCAGTCGACGGTGTATTCCTCGCCCTCGACGAAGCGATACAGGAACCAGCCCTCGGCCAGCAGTGCGTGCGCCTGCGCCGCGGTATCGACCATGCGGGTGGCGCGGCCGCCGAATCCGCCGTCGCGCTTGGCGACGAGGGGACCGTCCTCCAGTTCTTCCGGCGCGAGGGGAAGCAGGGCATGGGCGCCGTCGACGTGGGGCAACCAGTCGCCGTAGCGGCTTTTGGCGATCGCCGCCTGGCAGAACGCCATGCTGTTGCTGGCAATCCGCGCCGCGAGCGAATCGCGATGCTCCGTCGCGCCGGCGACCTCGCTGTCGATCAGCGGAAGATAGACATCGATCCGCTGCTCGCGCAGCAGGCGTTCCAGGAAGGGGAAGTAGTCCGCGTCCGCGCTCGGTGGAAGCTGGACATGCTGCTGTGCGTACAGGGAGGCGGTGACGTGCCCGGCCGGGTGGATGTCTCCCGTCCACAGCTCGATGTCCGGGAAGCCACGGGCCTTGGCCTGGGCGTAACCGAAGGCGGTCCCGGTTCCCGCGGCGGAAAGGAGCAGGCGCAGGCTCATGGCGTCTCCACGCGGGGAAGTGAGGGGGAGCCGGCGGTTCCCCGTCCGCTCATGGACAGGCACGGGCCGGTGCGGTGAAGGGCATGCAGGGACGGCATCATGGAAGTGGTTCAACTCCCCAGTACGCGCTTGATGTGCTGGACCACGCGCTGGCCGGCGCCACCGTCGAAGCCGGCAAAGAACAGCGGGAGGCCGGCGCGGCGCAGGGACTGCTCGTTGGCCGGACGCTGCGCCAGGCTGTCGAGGAACCGGGCCACGCCGTTCTCCTCGGCAGCCGTGTCGTAATAGCGGACCACTGCCTGGCCTTCGGCATTCAGCCCCAGGCCGTGCGGGTTCTGCAGGTACAGCACCGGCTTGCAGGTGACGAAGTACTCCATCAGGAACGAGCCCACGTCGCTCATCATCGCCGCGCTTGCCGCGAAAGCGTGGCGATGGTCCGGACGCTCGTCCACCACCACGCCCGCCTCCAGGAGTTCGGCACGGAACGCTTCGACGCCGGCCTCGTCGAAGATGCCGAGATTGACCAGCTTCCGCCAGAGCAGGGGATGCGGCCGGAACAGCAGGGCCAGATCGGGGCGCCGGGCGAACTGGCGGAAGATCGGCATGGCCAGGCGGTCGAAGCTGGACCAGTGATCGCCGTCGAACGAGAAGTGCGCGTTCCACAGGACCGCCTTGCGGTCGCCGATCTGCGCGCGCAGCAGCGGGTCGACCGGAAACCGCTCCAGGTCCACGAGGCCATCCATGCGCGGATGGCCGGAAACCACGACGTGGCCATCGCCGGTCGGGCAATGCCGGGCATACATCGTCCGCGCACCGGACGAGCGCACGAACACCGCCGAGGCATCCTTCGCGGCCGGTTGCCCATACTGGTTGACCAGGTTCATCTCGCCTCCGCCGACTTCCAGGCCGTAGGGCACGTAGCCGGTGAAACCGACGCGCCCGGCCACCGCGGCGAAGTGATACTCCGGCGGCCGCGTGCTGTCGTAGGGCGAGGTGAACAGCACCGCGTCCAGGCCCGCATCCTCCGGGTCGAACGTATCCCATGCCTGCCACGCTATGCCGTGGGCGTGCAGATGACGCTCGGCGGCTTCGCGGTCCCAGTGGTAGTCCGCATGCAGGAACGGCAACAGGATGACCCGCGCATCGATGCCGGGGTCCCGCACCATGGCGTCCCATACGCTGCGGACGTTGCCCCAGGCCTCGGGGGCCTGGAAGAGGATGGCGACGCGCAGTCGACGGGAGGTATCCGCGGAAAAGGGAAGGGTCATGTCTCCACCGTCCTGTCGATCGCGGCATGCGGCGGTGCCGCGCCGATGGCGCGCAGGGCCGCGGTCGCGAGGGCCGCATTGGATTCGGCCACCGCCGGCAGGTACGCCTGTGCCAGCGGCTCCAGGGCGGCCAGTTCGGTGCAGCCCAGTACCAGCCCGTCCACGTCCAGCCTCGCCAGCCGCGTCAACATCGTTTCCAGCGGTGCCCGCAGGGCTTCGGGAATGCAGGCATCGGTCTTGACCGCCGCGATGGCGCGCTGGACGAGTTCGATCTCGCCGTCCAGCAGCGCGACCGCTTCGATGCCTGCCGCCTCGAGCGAGCGCTGGTACAGGCCGTGCCCGAGCAGCGAGCGCGAGCCGCACACGGCGGCGCGGCGCACGCTCCCGGCCTGCAGGACCGCGGTCGTGGCCTGGACGATGCACGGCACCGGGATCGGGGCGTCGGCGGCCCACCGGGAATACAGGACATGCGCGGTGTTGCAGGGCACCACGGCGGCCGTGGCTCCCTGCCGGGCCAGTTCGGCGATGGTGGTGGCGATGAAAGGCGAAGGATCGCGTTCGCCCAGTTCCAGGTGGCGGCCGCGGCTGGGCAGCTTGGGGTTGAGATCGCACAGCACCCGCGGGTAGTGCCAGTCGCGGGCAGCGCGCACCTGCCCATACAGGCTCCTGAGGAAGTCGAGCGTGGCCCAAGGGGCGACGCCGACCACGCCCAGGGTTCCCTCCGTGGCCGGCCAGGTCACCGCATCGTCGATCGGCAGGATCGTCGGCATCAGACCGGCTTCTCGAAAAGGAACAGGCGCAGCCGGGTCTCCGGATATTTGTTCAGCGGGTGGCCTTCGGGAAACATGTTTTCCTCGCGCAGCAGCCTGAAGCCGTGTTGGCCAATGGCTTCCACGTACTGCTCCGCCGTCCGGTAGGTGGCCGAATACGACTGGCCCAGGTGTTCGGAGAAACGGTCGTCGATTTCATGGCGCCGCCCGACGCCGGTTCCGTCGCGGACCATCAAGTGCCCGCCGGGGCGGACGAAGCGCTGCAGCCGGGGCAGCAGCTGCGCGGCCTGTCCATCATCGAGATAGACGAACAGGCCCGAGATATAGACGAGGTCGAACTGTTCGTCGGTATCGAAGGCTTCCGCCGCCTGGACCACGAACTCCACCTGGCCGCACTCCCGCCGCCTGCCTTCCTCCCGCCCGATGTCCGCAAGACCCTGTGCATACTCGACGGCAAGCACGCGCCGCGCGCCGCGCCCGGCAAAACGGAACGACCACTGGCCGACCCCGGCGCCCAGGTCCAGCACGGAAAGACCATCGATGTCCGGCAGCCAGTCGAATACCTTGGCCGTCTCGTCCTCGATCTTGAGTTTCAGGTTGCCGCTGTCCTGCTCGAGGTTGGCCACGGACTCGAACGCCATGCTGCCCAGCATCGCGGCCCGTCCCTCCCAGAAGCGTTTGATCTTGCCGCTGTCCATCATGTATCGGCCTTGTTCGTTGCGGTGCCCGTGGCGCAGTAACGCCAGAACGGATCGGCCGGGATCGGCCGCGAGGCACTGATGCCCGGGTCCATGACCCGGCTGTCGCACAGGAAATCCAGATTCAGGTGGGTGTATTCGTTCACCGCGCGATTGGGGATCGGCAACAGCCTCACGCCGAGCGGCTTGTGCAGGCGCACGGCCAGCGCGGCCACGTCCAGCACCAGGCCGGTCACGTCCTCGACCGACATGGTGCCCGGGACCGGCACCATGTCGATCCCGCATCCGCATACGGTCGACAGCAGGGCGAGCTTTTCCAGGCTCAGCGCCCGCAGGTTGTTGGCGTCGGCCAGTCCGTTGTCTTCCAGCACCGAATACATCACGCCGTTGAACCCCACCGTGCGTGCGGCCGATGTCCGCGCCGCCTGCTTGAGCGCGTCGGTGAGGACGCTGGTGACGAACACGCTGCCGTGCGCGCCAACCGGGGATGGCCCCAGCAGTTCGATCAGCCGCGCCACCGAGGTTTCGCCATCGGGGAACGGGGCGAACGAGCCGTCCAGCCCCTGGTAGCGCACGCCGCTGTCGGCCTCGATGGCCCGCCCGAGCGCGTCGATCCGCGCCATGTCCGCAGCCAGCGCCTGCACCAGGTTGTCCCGGAATGCGGTCAGTCCGCTGTTGCGCCGCCGCGCTTCCTGCGCCAGCGCCAGTGCGGTGGCCGTGGTTTCAAGGGCGATCGAGAACGACGGAGACCCGCCATCGTGCCGGGAGAATGGAAAGAACGGCGTGCCCGCCTGGCAGGCCGCGGAGATGCCCACGCGGAAGTTGTCGATGCCGTTGTTGCTGCGCCGGGCCACGCCCAGCACGAAGCGGCTGGCCGCCTGCGCCGCGTGCATGGCGATGCTGTCCTGCCTGGCGACGATCAGGTTGAGGAACAAACGGCTGTCGCGCAGCACCAGTGCCTGTGCCTCTTCCAACAGGGCCTCGCGCCCGTGTTCGACGAACAGGTCCAGCGGCAGGCAGTACCAGCGCGCTCCCGCCGCGTCGGCCAGTCCGCGTACGCCATCGATCACCGAACGCAGCGCGCCGGGCGAAGCCTCCACGTCGATCGAAGGCGGCGGCAGGCTGAGCCGGCGCGTGCGCGGCGTCAGCCCGGCCTTGTCGCAATGGGCGCTGGACACGGCGTGGAAATGCGCCAGGGTGGCCGACAGCTCGCCGATGGCATGGTCGAAAACGGGGACGCCGAGGGTGAAGGAGCGGATCATCGAGCGCGGCTGGCCTGGACCAGTTCCAGATAATCGACGGGGGTGTTGACCTCGAAGAACAGCTCCTCGCCCAGCATCTCGATCGCCACCGGCGCCACGTCGCAGGGCAGGAGCTGGCCGGCGAACAGGTTGGAATGCCTGATGCAGCGCTGGCGCCAGGCACGCAGCAGTTCCGGATCGCTGGCCTTGAGGATGCCGACCGCCTCGGGGTGGGTCATGCTGCGTACCGGTCCCTGGTAGGTTTCGACTACCTGCCGCCGCTCGTCGAGCACGCAGTGGATCGCCGACAGCGAGCGTTTCTCGCGGTCCGAGGCCAGGACCAGGTCGGGAGCGGCGCGGTCAAGGCGCTGCACCAGCTCGGGGGCGATGAAGATGTCTCCCGACACCACGTAGGCCGGGCGTTCGTCCAGGGCCAGGCCCAGGCTCATCGCGTTGCCGGTCAACGCCCAGTCCGGGTTGTGCACGTAGTCCAGCTGCGGATACGCCTGCATGATCTGGATCGCACGGAATCCCACCACTACCGTGATGCGCTTGCCGGCAAAGGCGGCGATCGCGTAGTCTAGGATCGTGCGCCCGGTGGCCGGGTGGCGGATCATGGCCTTGCTGATTCCGTCCAGCTGCAGGCTCCGGCCGGCGGCAAGAATGATGACGTGGTCGACCGCGCTCACCGCAACGCCTCCAGTCCGATGCTGCAGGCGGGGAGGCCGCCTTCGGGGAATTCGTGTTTCACCGTCTTGTACGGATAGGGCTGGCCGGCCAGGGCGCGTTCGGTGACCCGTTTCCAGTCGAAGCTGTGGTTGGCGCGCAGGCTCCAGACCTTCAGGTCGGCGTAGCGATAGCGCACGGCGGGCACCCGGGCCAGGCCCAGCATGCGCGCGGCTTCCATCCGATGCTGGCCGTCCAGCACCAGGTCGTGATCGGCATCCAGCGCCACCGGCTTGGTCCAGATGCCCTCATCGAGGATCTTGCCGACCAGCCAGTCCACGCGGCGCTGGCTGAATCCCTCGATATGGCGCAGGCGCTGCACGGGTACGAATTCGACCGACGCCGGTGCGGTACGACCCGCGGCGGGAGGCGTCGCGACAGGCAGCGCCAGGTAGCGGCGCACCGTATCGGCATAGTCTTCGGCGGTGTTGAACGACTGCACGAAGCAGCCATCCACCTGTACCTGCCTGCAGGGCAGGACGGCGAGGTTTTCGCGCCAGGGCATCAGGTAGTACTGCGCCACGCTGGCGGCAATGGCCGTCTGCCGGCAGTGGCGATCGGCGCCGACCTGGGCGGGGGCGACGCCCAGCAGCCCCACCATCTTGGGCCACCCCTCGAAACGCGCGTCGTAGACGGGGCGGTACTCGACGCGATCCACCTGTCCCTGCGCGTCGGCATGGACGATGCCGCCGGTCAGTTCCGGCCCGTAGTAACCCCGGCAGACCCAGAACGAATCCGGCCCGGCCAGGGCATCGAAGACGGCGTCCCATGCCGGCTCGTCCATCAGCAGGTCGGTCTCGACCACCAGATAGCCGCGTTCGGGATGGCGCAATGCCGCCACGCCGGTCTCCACCGACAGGATGTTCACGTCCTCTTCGTAACGCGCATTGTGGGCGATGGTTACCCGCTGCCCGTAGCGGGCGGACAGGTGGCGACGCACGCGCTCGGCGGCGAACCCCGTCACCGCGACCACCTCGCGCTCGCCGCGGGCCAGGATCGCATCGAGCAGGTGGTCGACCACCCGCCGCCCGTCCACCGGAAGCAGGCACTTCGGAGCCAGCGCGGTGAGCGGGTGCATCCGGGTTCCGCGGCCGGCGCACAGCAGGATGACGCCACGCGGCCCCATCGTCATGCCGGTTTCCCGCGCGATGCCGTGTAGCGGCCGGGATGTCCGGTCGTTCCGCGCATGACGGGATGGGGTGTTGCGGTCATTGGGCGGGCCTCGCTCGGACGGGATATTCGCAGGTAGCGGCGGCCTGGTTCCCGATCCGGTTGATGCAGGCCGCGACTGCATGCACCCATGCAATATGCGTGCCTCCATGCGCCGCTTCGGGGAAGGGGACGCAACGCTGGGGAAGGGCGTGGTGACCGGCCGGAACCCGCCGGAAACCAGCCTCCCGGGCAAGGAGGCCGGCCACCGCGTCAACCCACCTGGTCGCTCTGCTCGCGGTCGATCCCATACTTGCGCAGCTTCTCCACCAGGGTGGTGCGGCGCAGGCCGAGCAACTGCGCGGCGTGGGCGACCACGCCCTGGGTGCGCTCCAGGGCCTCGTTGATCAGCTTCAGCTCGATGCCGGCCATGTGGTCGCGCAGGTCCAGGCCGTCATCGGGCAGGTGCGCCGGCACGGACGGCGCAACCACGGCGGCAGGGGCCGGCGAGATCGCCGGCGTGCTGCCGGACAGGCTGGCCAGCGGCCGCTCGTCGTCCATTGCCACGGCCGGCGCCGGAACCGCTTCACTGCGATAGCGCGCGGGCAGGTCCTGCACCCGCACCAGTCCGCCCGGATGCAGCACCGCCAGGCGCTCGACCAGATTGGTCAGCTCGCGCACATTGCCAGGCCAGCGGTAGGCGGCCAGCGCCTGCAGGGCTTCTGCGGCGAAGCGGACTTCGCCGCGGCCGGTGCGCGCCAGCTGCGCGGCGATGGTTTCCACCAGCGCCGGGATGTCGGTGATGCGTTCGCGCAGTGCCGGCACGTCGATGGGGAATACGTTCAGGCGGTAGAACAGGTCCTCGCGGAACTTGCCTTCGGCGATGCGCGTTTCCAGGTTGCGGTGGGTGGCGGCGATCACCCGCACGTTGCAGCGGATGGTCTGGTTGCCGCCGACGCGCTCGAAGCTGCGTTCCTGCAGCACGCGCAGCAGCTTGACCTGCATCGGCAGGCTCATGTCGCCGATCTCGTCCAGCAGCAGGGTGCCGCCCTCGGCCATCTCGAAACGGCCCTTGCGCGCGGTCAGCGCGCCGGTGAAGGCGCCTTTCTCGTGGCCGAACAGTTCGCTTTCCAGCAGGTCCGGCGGGATCGCGCCGCAGTTGATGGCCACGAACGGGCCGTCGCGGCGCGGCGAACGCTGGTGGATGGCGCGCGAGACCACTTCCTTGCCGGTCCCCGATTCGCCCAGCACCAGCACGGTGGTGTCGAAGCCGGAAACCTGTTCGATCAGCTGGCGCAGCTCGGTCACCGCCGGGCTGGCGCCGGTGGGGCCGTCGTCCTGGCTGTCGCCGGCATGATGTTCGGCATCCAGCCGCTTGAGGCTGGCGCGGCGCAGCAGCGCCTCCATCTGCGCATGGCGCATGGGTTGTTCGAGCGGCCAGACATTGGCTTCGTGCAGGCCGTAGTGGCGCGCGAACGCCAGCGGGTCGCCCTCGGCCAGCAGGATCGGCGGCGGCATGGTGGTGCCGGCCAGCCAGTTGAAGAACGGCTCGGCGCGGGCCGGATCCTCGATGGTGCCCACCACCAGCGCCATCCAGTCGTTGACCCGGTGGCGGGCGGTGTCGATGTCGCCGACGTCGGTGACCCAGCGCGGGTTCAGATCCATGAACTCCAGCAGCGCCACCGTGCGCTCTGCACGGACGCCCTCGCTGTCGATCACGAGGATGCGCGATTCACTCATGGCCCTGTTCCTGGCGGACGCTTTCGAGGATCGGCATCACTTCCTGGATGTAGGACAGCTTGCTGACGAAATTGTCCGCGCCGGCGCGCTGGGCATGCTCGCGGTGCTCGGCATCGTCGAAATGGCTGGCGATCACGATGTAGGGCGGCTCGTCCTGGGTCTTGATCAGGCGCGTGGCCTGCAGGCCGCCCATCTCCGGCATCGCCAGGTCCATCAGCACTACCCGCGGGCGCAGCGCCTCGGAGCGTTCGATGGCCTCCAGGCCGTTGGCGGCGCTGCCGACGATCTCCAGCCAGTCGACCTTGCGGAAATGGCGCATGGCCGCGTTGATGAAGCCTTCGTGGTCGTCGACCAGCAGAACGGTGAGCTTGCTCATGGAATTCCTCGGATCAGCCTGCGCGGGCCAGCAACGGACGCGCATTGTGCCGCTTCCGTTCGCGCGCGGGGGCGATGTCCAGCTGTTCGCGGTACTTGGCCACGGTACGGCGGGCGATGTTGACGCCCTGGCGTGACAGCAGCACGGCGATGGCCTCGTCGGCCAGCGGGCGCGCCGACGGCTCGGATTCGATCAGGCGCCGCACCATGGCCTTGACCGCCTGCCCGGAGATGCTGGCCCCGTCCAGGCGCACGGCGAAGAAATGCTTCAGTTCGAAGGTGCCGCGCGGGGTCTGCATGAACTTGCCCGAGGTGATGCGCGAGACCGTGGATTCGTGCATGCCGATCGCGTCGGCCACTTCCTTCAGGGTCAGCGGCGCCATGGCCTCCTCGCCCTCGACCAGGAACGCGGCCTGGCGCTCGACGATGACCCGCGCGGTGCGCAGCAGGGTGTCGTAGCGCATGGACAGGCCGCGGGTGAACCAGCGCGCTTCCTGCAGCATCTCGCGCATGGGCTGGGCGGCGCTGCCCTCGGTGGCGGCCAGGGCGCGCTCGTAGGTGGGATTGAGGGTCACCTTCGGCGCCGTGGCCGGGTTCAGCGCCACCCGCCACTGGCCGTCGGCGCGCCAGGCCACCACTTCCGGGATGATGGCGGCGTCCTCCTGCGGCTGCAGGGTGTCGCCGGGGCGGGGCTGCAGCGACAGGATGAGGCGGATCGCCTCGAGCACATCGGCCTGCTCGGCATCCAGCTGGCGGGCGATCGCGGCATAGTCATGGCTGGCGAGCAGCTGCAGGTCTTCGCCCAGCAGCCTTGCCGCCAGATGGCGGGCAGGCACGGTGCCGGGCAGCGCGGCCAGCTGCACCTGCAGGCATTCGCGCAGGTCGCGGGCGGCCATGCCGGCCGGCTCGCCCTGCAGCAGGCGCTGGCGGATGCTCTCCACATGCGCGCCATCGCGGTCGAAACGGGCGCTGGCCAGCAGGGTCAGCTGCGGCAGCGGCGCCTGCAGATAGCCGGCGTCGTCGCAATGCTCCAGCCAGAAAGCGGCGATCGCCAGGTCGCCTTCGTCCAGGTCCAGGGACAAGGCCTGCAGGATGCGCAGGTGCGGGTCGCTGGATTCGCTCATGGCCAGCCGCGCGGTGCGGTCTTCCTCGGCGTCGTTCCAGCTGGCCCCGGCCACGTCCCACATCGAGCTCTCCGGAAGCTCGTCGAACGCCGCCGTCTCCGCCTGCGCATCACCGGCCGAGGAAGCGTCCGCCGCGGCGGCGGCCTCTTCCTCGAGTTCCAGCAGCGGGTTGTTTTCCAGCACCTGGCGGATCTCCTGCTCCAGCTGCAGGCCGTTGAGCTGCAGCAGGCGGATGGACTGCAGCAGCGCAGGCGTGAGGTGGAGCTGCTGCCCAAGCTGGGTGGCGAGCGTGGTCTTCATTTCGTCTGATCCCCGTGGTCGCCATGTGAAGCGGCCGTTGTGGAACGCATCTTGCGTAGGGGGTGTCAGGGAATGAATCGGAGAAAACCCTCAGCCGCATGGGTTTATACCGACAGGATGTAGGTATTTTCCCCACATTGCGCCATTAATCCGTCGCCAAAGCCCGGTCGGAGATTTACCTATCAATGGCTTACGGAATTCTGACGCTGCCTGCGACGGATTTCCGAATCTGTGACGCGGTGCAAAACCGATGGACCGTCCGGAGCGCTCAGGCGAGCTCCTGCTGGTGGCGTACCGCGAGCAGCAGCAGGTCGTTGGCACGGCGGCAGCCCAGGGCTTCCATCATGCGCGCGCGGTGGGTTTCCACCGTCTTGACGCTGATCCCCAGTTCCGCGGCGATTTCCTTGGTGGTCTGGCCGTTGCCGAGCTGGCGCAGGATCTGCCGCTGGCGCGGCGACAGCGCGGCGATGCCGGTGGGGCGTTCGCGCCCGAGCATGGGCGCGAGCATGCGGGCGGAGATCTGCGGGCTGAGGAACACCTGCCCGGAATGGGCCGCACGCAGGGCGATTTCCAGTTCCTGCGGCGCGGCGTCCTTGACCACGAATCCCACCGCTCCGCGGTCCAGCGCATCGCGCACGTGCGCGGTATCGTCGTGCATCGACATCATCACCACGCGTGCCTGCGGCACCTTGCGGCGGATGTCGGACAAAGCCTCCAGGCCGCTGCGGCCAGGCAGGGAGAGGTCCATCAGCACCACATCGGGATGCTGCTGCACGGCCAGTTCCAGCGCCTGTTCCGCGTTGCTGGCCTCACCGGTGACCAGCACACCGCCGAACGTCTGCAGCAGGCGGCACAGTCCGGCACGGACCAGCGTATGGTCATCGACAATCAGGACACGCACGGTAACGGGCATCGCTTGGGAATGGCCGCACCTTAGCCGAGCACGCGCGTGCGCGCCAAGCGGCGAAGGTCATGAACGGGCGGGTTCAACGCGGACGCCGGCTGTCGGCGATCTGGCGCCGATGCAGGCGGAACAGATGCCGTTCCAGCGCGGTTTCCAGCGCATCGCCGGTACTCTGCAGGCGCAGCCAGAGATAGAGACTGCCGTTGCCGGACGTCGCTTCGCCCAGTACCTGCACCGGCAGCTCGATGTGGTCGGGCAGCCAATCGGCCGGCTGCAGGCGCACGACGCCCGCGCTGCCCTGGACCGCACCGCTGCGCTGGCCCAGCTCGAGCCGCAGCCCCCGGCGCGACCAGCGCACGGGACGCAGCGGCAATGCCTGGGTGGACTGGCGCAGCAGGCGACCCAGCAGGACCAGGGCCAGGTCCATGCGTGCTTCAAGCCGCTGCAGTTGCTGGCTGCCTTCGCCGCCGCGCTCGTCGGCATCGTCGGTGCCGCGCGAGTCTTCCACCAGCGCCACGCTGCGCAACAGCATTTCCGCCGCGCCGGCGCGGGTTGCGCTGCTGCCCGGTTCGAACGCCGCCGGCAGCGAGACGTCGCAGGTCAGCGTGTCCTCGAACAGCTCGGTCTCCGCTGGATGATGCACGACGCTGGCGCCGGGCGCGTTCATGCCAGCGATTCGGCCTGCTGGTAGGCGTGGGCGGCGCGGACCGACTGGCGGCCGGCGCGCAGGCGCGCCGAGGCGACGTCGCGCCGCACCAGCATGTCGGCCATCAGCGACTGCTGCATGGCCAGCAGGTTGCGCAGGCCGTTGGCCGCGGCCTGCACGCCGCAGGCCTCGACGAACTCACGCAGGCGGCGGTCGTGGCCGGTGGCGATGCGCTCGGCTTCGGCGTGGTCTTCCTGCTCCACCGCCACGCGCAGCGCCTCGAGGTCGTCGTGCAGCGCCTGCAGGGTGTGATCGGCATCCATCATGGTTCTCAGGCTCCGGCGGCGACGGGGTGCTGGCGCTGGTCGGACGGGATCGCATTCCACGCCGATTCGATCTCGCCCATGAGTGACAGCGATTCCTGCAGCGCGACCACGTCGTTGTTGAGGTTGGCTTCGGTCAGGCGCTGGATGACGTAGTCGTACAGGGCCGAGAGGTTGCCGGCGATTTCGCCGCCGGCTTCGTGGTCGAGCGAACCGTTGAGGTGGCCGATGATGGCGCAGGCCTCACCGATGGCCTTGCCCTTCAGCGCCTGGTCGCCCTGGGCAAGGAAAGCCTCGGCGCGACGGATGCGTTCGCCGGCCCCTTCGAACAGCAGGGCCACCAGTTTGTGCGGATCGGCATCCACAACCTTGGTGGAAACGCCGACCTTGCGGTACTGCTCGGCGTAGTTGCGGCTGGAACCGTACATTGGGAGAGTCTCCTGGGACCTGTCCGGCGCGCGGTCCGGGCGGCGTCGGGAATGATGGGGGGATATCCGTGTATCGGCCGTCATGGCCGTTTACTTGAATGAAGGAAGGTTATTTCTGCAGCGAGGCGAGCTGCTGGGCCAGGTAGTTGCTGGTGCCCTGCATCTGCGCGACCAGCGAATCCATCGCGGTGAACTGCCGGGTGTAGCGCGCCGACACCATCTCCATGCGCGCATCCAGCGCATCCAGATCCTTCTCCAGCTTCTTGATCTGCTTGTTGAGCGCGTCGGTGCGCATGGTCAACGTACCGGTGCCGCTGTCCAGGTTGCTCTTGAGCAGCTTGGACACGCCATCGGAAAGCGCGCCATCCTTGCCCAGCAGCCTGGCCGCCGCGTTCGGGTTCTCGGCCATCGTCTTGTCGAAGGTGCTGGCGTTCAGCGCCAGCGTGCCGTCGGTGTTGATCGTCAATCCCAGCGCCTTCATGTCCACGACATTGGCGCTGAGCTGCCCGCGCATCTGCTGCTGCAGGCCGCGCACCAGCGAATCGCCGGTCAGGGTCGATGCCTTCTTGTTGGTCGCGTCGTAGGCGCTGGAGTTCTTGAGCAGGCTGATCGATGCGTTGTAGGCGCTGACGAAGGCCTGCAGGTTGATCTTCAGCGGTGCGTTGTCCTGGCTGACCGTCAGGGTCTTGGTGGTGCCTTCCTCGGCCTTGGTCAGGTTGAGGGTGATGCCCGGGATCAGGTCGCTGATGCTGTTGCTGCTGGATTCGCGCTCGAACCCGTCCACACGCACGCGCGCGTTGGTGGCGGCCACGGTCTGGCTCAGGCCGCCGCTGCTGCCGTCCCAGGTCAGCGCGGACAGGCCGCCGTCGCCACCGTTGGCCGAAACGGTCAGGGCGCCCTTGGTGCCGGCGTCGACCGCGTTGAGCACCAGGTGCTGGCCATCGTTGGCGGTGATGACGGTGGCATTGACGCCCTTGCCGTTGGCCGCCTTGTTTATGGCCGCGGCGATATCGGACAGCGTGCTGCCCGGTTTGATCTCGACATCGAGGGACTTGTCGTCCCAGGCGATCTTCAGCGTCCCATCGCCGACCGCGGCATCGGCGGCGAACGCCCCCGAGGTAAGCTTCTGCGGTTGCGCCAGGCTGACCACTTCGACGTTGTAGGTGCCCGCCGCGGCCAGCGTCTGGCCGGTAGCGGGATCGGTCACCACGGTCGCGCCAAACCCGCTGCCTTCCGGCACCGTGGTCTTGTAGGCCAGGGTGCTGGCTCCCTTGATCAGGGCATCGAGCGAGGACTGCAGGCTGCTGAGCGAGCTCTTGATGCTGCCCAGCGCCGAAAGTTTGGCGGTGGCCGCCGATCCCTGGGTATTGATCCGGTCAGCGGCCGGCTTGCGCTCGTTGGCCACCAGCTGCGAAACGAGGGTGGGGATGTCCAGGCCGGAGCCGACGACGGAAAGGGAGGACGTGGCCATTTGGATTCCTTTGCGCAAAGGGACACCCTTGCAGGCATCCGGGATATCGGCACGCATCCCGGCTTCTTTAGCCCAGGGACCGCGCGCATTCCCCCCCGGGGTTGCAAGACCCGTGCCGGCCCCTTATCCGCAAAGCCCCGTTTTCTCCGGGAGCCCCCGGATAGACGAAGCCCCCGCCATCGCTGGCGGGGGCCTCGTTGCGGCTTGCCTTGGCGGCGACGCCGACGGGATCAGCGCAGCAGGCTGAGCACGTTCTGCGTGGCGCTGTTGGCCTGGGCCAGCATGGCGGTACCGGCCTGCTGCAGGATCTGCGTGCGGGTCAGTTCGGCCGTTTCCTTGGCATAGTCGGTGTCACGGATGCGACCGCGCGAAGCCGACAGGTTCTCCGAGGTGGTGGCCAGGTTGGAGATGGTGGAGCTGAAGCGGTTCTGGATCGCACCCATGTCGGCACGCGAGCTGTTCACCGAGGTCAGGGCGCGGTCCACGATTTCCAGAGCCTGCTGCGCACCCTTGAAGGACGAGATGTTCAGCTTGCCGGCGACCTGCGAGTCGTTGACGCTGGCAGCGGTCTGGGCGGTGAAGCCGGCGGCGCTGGTGGTGACGCCGGTGCTGGCGGTCGGGGTGCCGGCGGTGAAGCCGCTGATGAACTGGTCGCCCTTCACCGACTGGAAGGTCAGGGCGCCGGTGGAAGCGTCCACCTTGGCATAGACGCCGGTCTGGTCCATCTTGTCGTTGATCGCCGCGGCGACCTTCTTGTTGATGGCCAGCGCATCGTCGCCGCTGTTGTACTTGACGTCGTCGATGGTGACGGTCTTCGCGGTCGCGCCGGCGGCGGTGCTGGTGACGCTGACGGTCATGCCGGCCACCACACCTGCGGCGGTCGCGCCCGAAGCGGCCGTGGCGACGGCGCCGACGGCGGCATCGGCGGCGAAGTTCATCTTGCCCAGCGTATCGACATTGGCGTCGACGATGCTGTTGATGCCGATGGTCTGGCCGGAGTCGGCGCCGACCTGGAACAGCGCGCCGGAGAAGCTGCCGTCCAGCAGCTTGGTGCCGTTGAAGCTGGTCTGGTTGGCAACGCGGTCGATTTCCTTCAGCAGCTGGTTGACTTCCGAGTTCAGCGCGTCGCGGTCGCTCTGCGAGTTGGTGGCGTTGGACGACTGCACGGCCAGCTCACGGATACGCTGCAGGTTGTTGCCGATCTCGACCATCGCGCCTTCGGCGGTCTGGGCCAGCGAGATGCCGTCGTTGGCGTTGCGGGTGGCAACGTCCAGGCCGCGGATCTGGGTGGTGAAACGCTCGGAGATCGCCAGGCCGGCCGCGTCGTCCTTGGCGCTGTTGATGCGCATGCCCGAGGACAGGCGCTGGATGCTGGTCGCCAGGCTGGCACCGCTGGTATTCAGGTTGCGCTGGGCGTTCAGCGACATGATGTTGGTATTGATGACTTGTGCCATGATTCGGATTCCTGTTTGGCGTTTGATCCGGCAGCTCAACCTGACCGGTACTGAGTGCAGTGGAGGTGGCGTAGGGCGCCGCAGTACCGCTGCTGATACCAATAACGGCAGCATCCCCGGCAGCTTTAGGGCTTGCCCGGAAAAACGGATCGCAGGGTCCCGGGATGCCTCCGGAAGCGGTACGTCATGAGGAAACGGCGCTGGAACCCTTGGTTCCAGCGCCGTTTGTTTTTCCGCCCGTGGAAACTGCAGGCTGCATTCCGCCAGTGCGCATCTCTCAAAGCCGAAGCCCCGGACATGCCGGGGCTTCGATCTCTTCCGCCGCTGGCGCCGCTCTTACTTGAGCAGGTTGAGCACGTTCTGCGGGACCTGGTTGGCCTGGGCCAGCATGGCGGTGCCGGCCTGCTGCAGGATCTGCGTGCGGGTCAACTCGGCCGTTTCCTTGGCGTAATCGGCGTCGCGGATGCGGCTGCGCGAGGCGGACAGGTTTTCCGAGGTGGTGGACAGGTTGGCGATGGTGGAGGTGAAGCGGTTCTGGATGGCGCCCATTTCCGCGCGCGAGCCGCTCACCGCGGTCAATGCCTTGTCCACCACTTCCAGCGCCTGCTGGGAGCCGACGAAGGAGGAGATGTCCAGGGTGCCGGCCACCTTCTGCTGGTTGACGTTGGCGATGGTCTGGTCGGCCAGCGCGGTGCCCTCGATACCGACGCCGGTGGCGGCGGTGGCGGTGCCCTTGACGAAGCCGGTGGTGAACTGGTCGGCCTTGATCGCCTTGAGGGTGATGCCGCCGGTGGCGTTGTCCAGTTCCGCGTAGACGCCGGACTGGTCCATCTTGTCGTTGATGGCGGCGGCGACCTTGCGGTTGATCGTCAGCGCATCGTCGCCGCTGCTGTACTGGACGGGGTCGATGTTGATCGTCCTGGCGGTGGCACCGGCCGCGGTGCTGTTCACGTCGAACTTGATGCCGCTGACCGAGCCGGCGGCGATGGCGGCGCCGGAGGCGATGGTGGTGGGGCCGCTGGCCGCGGCGAAGTTCATCGTGCCGAGCGTATCGATGTTGGTGTCGACGATGCTGTTGATGCCGATGGTCTGGCCGGCATCGGCGCCGACCTGGAACAGCGCGCCGGCGAAGCTGCCGTCCAGCAGCTTGGTGCCGTTGAAGCTGGTCTGGTTGGAGACGCGGTCGATCTCCTTCAGCAGCTGGTTCACTTCCGCGTTCAGCGCCTGGCGGTCGCTCGGGGAGTTGGTGGCGTTGGACGACTGCACGGCCAGTTCGCGGATGCGCTGCAGGTTGTTGCTGATCTCGACCATCGCGCCTTCGGCGGTCTGCGCCAGCGAGATGCCGTCGTTGGCATTGCGCACCGCCACGTCCAGGCCGCGGATCTGGGTGGTGAAGCGCTCGGAGATCGCCAGGCCGGCGGCGTCGTCCTTGGCGCTGTTGATGCGCAGGCCCGAGGACAGACGCTGGATGCTGGTCGCCAGGCTGCTGCCGGTGGTGTTCAGGTTGCGCTGAGCATTCAGCGACATGATGTTGGTGTTGATGACTTGTGCCATGGGACTTCTCCGTTGTGCTCGGGTCTTGCGTGATATGGGAAGGCGATGTTTCTGCGATTCGTCTGGATCAGCGGATCATGTTGAACAGCGACATGGACTGCATTTGCGTGAAGATGGTCTGTGCGGCCTGCAGGGCGGCACCTTCGAGCTTGTACTGGCCGATGGCCTCGGCGTAGTCGAGGTCGCGCAGCTGCGAAAGCGAGTCCTTCAGGGTGATGGCATTGGCCTCGCGCAGCGAGGCGGCGTTGTCGATGGCGCTGAGCTGCGCGCCGCCGGATGCGCGGGAATCGATCATCTTTTCCGAAGCGCGGGCCACATCGCGCAGGCTGGATTGCAGCAGGTTCTGCTGCGCGGTCCGGCCGGCGAGGGTGGAGGTATCCATCTCCAGCGCCTTGGACAGGCGGTCGATGGTGGAGAACACGTCGCGGTTGCCGGCCTGCCCGACGGTGAACTCGTCACCGGCCGCCGGCACGCCGCTCATGCGCAGGCGCAGGCCCTGGAAGACGATGTCGTCGCCTTCGGCGTAGGTGCCGCTGCCGATCGGGTTGCCGCCGCTGTCGAGGATGTCGTAGGCGCCCGGGCCGGTGAACTGCACGGTGTAGCTGTCGCCGGTCCAGGTCGCGGTGCCATCGCGGCTGGCGCCGGTCAGTACCGCCTGGCCGTTGTTGCCGGCGGCGGCGCTGCCGTCGACGGTGCCGTCGCCGGTGCGGATGCGCATGAAGATCTCGCTGCCCGGCAGGGCGTCCTGCACGAAGCTGCCCGGTGCCACCTCGACCTGGCGCTGGGTCTGGTCGCCGTTGTAGGTGACCGTACCGTTGCCCGCCAGGAACGGAGCTACGCCATCGGAGGTGCCGCCGAACAGGAAGCGCCCGTTGCCGTCGGTGCTGTTGGCCAGCGACAGCAGCGATTCGCGGATCGAGCGCAGTTCGGCGGACACGCTCTTGCGGTCCTCGGCCGACAATGCGGCGCTGTTGGCCTGGATGGTCAGTTCGGATACCCGCGTCAGCAGTTCGCCGGCCTGGGCCAACGCGTTTTCCTGCAGGCCGAGGCGGTTCTGCGCGGTCGCGGCGTTCGACCCCAGCTGGTCGAGCTCGGCCAGGATGCGGTCCATGCCCACGGCGGTGCCGGAAGCGACCGGGTCGTCCTTGGCGGTGACCATCTTCTGCCCGGTCGCCAACTGGCGTTCCAGGTGGTTGAGCTTGCTCTGCTTGGAGAGCATGAGGAACACCGACTGGTCGTACATCATGCTGCTGGAGATACGGTTGTTCATCAGCCCACCGCCCGCAGGATCGACTGGAACATGGTGTCGGCCGTGGAAATCAGCTGGGAGGCGGCCTGGTAGGCCTGCTGCAGGCGGAGCATGTCCGCCGCTTCCTCGTCCAGGTTCACGCCGGAGATCGAATCGCGCGTGGCCTGCGCGTTCTCGTTGATGACCTGCTGCGCCTGCAGCGAATAGTCGGCCGCACGCGCGGCCGCGCCGATCTGCGTGGTCAGCCCGCCCAGCGCGCCATTGAGCGTGACGGTGCCGCCATTGAAGGCCTTGGCATCCTCGACCTTGGCCATGCGCGAGGCGTTGCCGTTGTCGCTGGAGCCTGCCGGCGTGCGCGACACGGTGAAGGTGTCGCCCGCGGCGGGCTTGCCGTCCAGCACCAGGCTCCAGCCGTTGGCGCTGATGGTCTGGCCGGGCGTGTAGGGAAGGGGGGCGCCGCCGT
The DNA here is from genome assembly GCF_056397145.1 of Stenotrophomonas sp. 05N423. Taxonomy (NCBI): domain Bacteria; kingdom Pseudomonadati; phylum Pseudomonadota; class Gammaproteobacteria; order Lysobacterales; family Lysobacteraceae; genus Stenotrophomonas; species Stenotrophomonas sp. 05N423. Next base: position 50,583 of record NZ_JBFTMV010000012.1, on the reverse strand, counting down.
TGATGGTGTAGTGGTCGGCGTCGATGAAGTCGATGCTGACCGGATCGAGCAGGGCGCCGTTGCCAGCGTCGGTGACGTCGAGCTTGCCGGCCACGCCGGTGCCGACGTTGCCGAGGTCGGCCTTGGCCCGCACCGGATTGGCGGCGGCGATGCGCGACGGGTCGGTGATCGCCACCGCCAGGCCGCCGGGAGCCGCCGCGGTGGGCTGCACCAGGAAGCGGTCGTTCAGGGCCGGCGTGCCACCGACCACCAGCTCGACGCCGTTGACCACGAACGGATCGGCGGCGGTGCCACTGCCGGTCATCGGCACCGGGGCGCCGGTGTCGGTACGCGTGGCCACCCAGTTGCTGCCGTCGAAGCGCAGCTGCAGGTTCTGGCCGTCGAGCGCGGCGACATCGCCGTAGCTGGCGGTGATGCTGGCCGTGCTGGCGCTGCTGTTGCCGCTGTGCGCGGCGACCTTCGGCGGGGCCAGGGTGAAGAAATCCACGCCCATGTCGCCGTACAGGTCCATGCCTTCGCGATGGCTTTCGTTGAACGCCTGCGCCAGGCCGACCGCGATGCGGCCGAGTTCGGCCTGCGCCGGGGTCAGCACGGTGTCGCGGAATTCCAGCAGGCCGCCGATGCTGCCGCCCAGCGCCTTGCCGTCCAGGACGATGGTCTGGCCCTGGGTCTTGAGCGCCAGTTGCAGGCGCTCGGGCTGGTACGGATCGGCCACGGTGGTGACCTGCGACGCGGTACCGCCGACCACCAATGCCTGGCCGCCGGCCGAGTACACGTTCATGATGCCGCCGTCCTGGATGACGGCATTGCCACCGGTGTAGCCCACCAGCTGCGCGACCAGCTGGTCGCGGCGGTCGAGCAGGTCCGGCGCGGCGCGGGTGATGTCGCCGCCGATGGTGCTGTTGATCTGCGCGATCTCTTTGGCCAGGCGGTTGATCTCGCCGGTGCCGGCGATCAGGCCGTTGTTGACCTCGTGGCCCAGGGAATCCAAGCTGCCGTTCAACTGCTTGAAGCGGTTGACCAGGTCGTTGGCATTGTCGAGCATGCTGCGCCGGTCGGCGGCGCCGGCGGCGTTGGCCGACAGGCCGCTGACCGAATCGAAGAAGTTGGACCAGATGCCGTTGAGGTTGGTCGCGCTGTCGGAGAACAGCGCATCCACGCGGTCGGCCAGCCCGGAGAGCTGTTTCAGGCGGGCCAGTTCGCCACTGCTGTCGAGCAGGCGCGAGATCGCCAGCTGGTCGGCCACGCGGCGGATGTCGGTGATTTTCGTACCGTTGCCGACATCGCCATAGCCCATGTCGGTGGGATTGCGCGTGGCGAAATCGACCTTCTGCCGGCTGTAGCCGTCGGTCTTGATGTTGGCCACGTTGTGGCTGACGGTCGCCAGCGCCCGCTGGAAGGCGATGAGGGCGCTGCTACCGGTGGAGAGGACGCTGGACATCGTGTTCTATCTCAACGGCGGGTGATGCCGGACAGGCCGGCGGCTTGGGCGAAGGTCTGGCCGAGACGGGCGCCGGCCTGGCCGATGGCGGCCACGGCGCGGTCGATGGTCGGACCGGCGGCAATGGCGGCGATCTTTGCGGCGTAGCCCGGATCGGTGGCGTAACCGGCACGTTGCAAGCCCTGTGCAAAACCGCGCACGTCGCTGCCGGCCTTGAGCGCGGCCTGGTAGCGCGGGCTGTTCTTGAGCATGCGCACGTAGTCGCCGAAGCTCTCGGCCGGCGAGCCGTAGGCGCGGAAGCGCGCGGTCTGGCTCTGGCGCTGCCCGTCGACGAATTCATGGGTCGCTGCGGTGGCGCTCTCGCCCTTCCAGCCACTGGCCTTGATGCCGAACAGGTTGTGGCTGCTGGCGCCGTTGTCGCGCTTGATGTGGCGACGCCCCCAGCCGGTCTCCAGCGCCGCCTGCGCGACCAGGGCGCGCGGATCGACGCCGAGTTCGCGCGCGGCCTTCTCGGCATGCGGCCAGATGCTGGCGACGAAGCCTTCCGGCGTGTGCTTGCCGAGCTGGTCGGCGGCGGCATTGGCCGTGGCCACTTCCACGGTGCCGTTGCCGGCGCTGGCCGGACCGACGCCGCTCCAGCGGTCGTTGCCCACGGCCCAGTCGGCCGCCGGCACCGATGCAGGCTCCGGGCGCGCGCCACGGCCGCCGATCGCCGCATGCAGGCTGCCGCTGTCGCGGCCGGCGATCAGGTCCAGCATCTGCTCTTCCGGCATGGCCGGCGCGTCGCCGCTCAAGGACTGCAGCGGATCGGCACTCATCGCCGCCGCCGGCATTGCCGACGGCGCCGGAGCAGGAGCCACCAGCCGATAGGCCTGCGCAGCCTTCGCCGCGGGCTGCAACGAGGTGTCCACCTGTGGCTGGACGGCTTTCTCGCCGCCGCCCAGTTGGCGCGCGATCATCGCCGACAGGCCCAGACCGCGCCCCTTGGTCATCGCCTCGGCGATGCGCTGGTCGTACATCTCGCGGAACATCTGGTTCTCGCCGGGAAACAGCGAGTCGCCGAAGCTGGCCGCACGCATGCTCTTGATCAGCATTTGCGCGAACTGGCCTTCAAGCTGGCGCGAGACCTTGTCGATCTTCGCCGGGTCGTTGGCGACGACCGGGTTCAGCTCCAGCGACGGGGCGGCGATGCGCATGATCAGATCACCTCCAGCTCGGCGCTCAGCGCGCCGGCCTGCTTGAGGGCTTCCAGGATCGCGATCAGGTCGCCGGGCGCGGCGCCGACCTCGTTCACCGCCCGCACGATCTCGTCCAGCGTGGTGCCGCCGTCGAAACGGAACATGCGGCTGCCTTCGTTGGTGGCGGTGATGGTGGACTGCGGCGCGGCCACGGTCTGGCCCCCGCCGAAGGCATTGGGCTGGCTGATCTGGGTCGCCTCGCTGACGGTCACCGTCAGCGAACCATGCGCGATCGCGGCCGGGCTGACCCGCACCTGCGAACCGATCACCACGGTGCCGGTGCGCGAATTGACCACCACCCGCGCCGGCGCGGTGCCGGGCGACAGCTCGATGTTCTCCAGGCGCGCCAGCAGGCCGATGCGCGCGCCCTGGTCGCTCGGCGCCTGCACCGCCACGGTGACGCCGTCGACCGCGCGCGCGGCGCCCTCGCCGAAGGCGTTGTTCACCGCCGCGACCATGCGCGCGACGGTGGTGAAATCGTTCTGGTGCAGGTTCAGGGTGATCTCGCCGCCGGCACCGAACACGTCGGGCAGGGCGCGCTCGACCGTGGCGCCGCCGGGAATGCGGCCGACGCTGGGCACGTTCACCGATACCCGCGAACCGTCCTTGCCCTGCGCGCCGAAACCGCCGACCACCAGGTTGCCCTGGGCGAGGGCGTAGACCTGCCCGTCGGCGCCCTTGAGCGGCGCCATCAGCAGCGAGCCGCCACGCAGCGAGATCGCATTGCCGATGGAGGAGACGGTGATGTCGATGGTCTGGCCGGGCTTGGCGAACGGCGGCAGTTCGGCATGGATCGCCACCGCAGCCACGTTCTTGAGCTGCGGGTTGACGTTCGGCGGAACATTGACCCCCAGTTCGCCGAGCATGTTCTTCAGGCTCTGCACGGTGAACGGCGCCTGGCTGGTGCGGTCGCCGCTGCCGTCCAGGCCGACGACAAGGCCGTAGCCCACCAGGGCGTTGCCGCGCACGCCGCCGACCTGGGCCAGGTCCTTGATGCGCTCGGCATGCGCCGGCAGGGCGCAGGCGGCCACCAGCAGCAGGGCGGCGGAGTGGCGCAGGAATGCGGGAATCGTCATGGCCATGCTCAGAACGGCGCCAGCGCCGAGTTGAAGAAGCGTCCCAGCCAGCCCATCGCGTTGGACTGCGCCACCGCACCGCGGCCGCCGTAGGCGATGCGCGCGTCGGCGACCTTGCTGGAGGGGATGGTGTTGTCGGTGGCGATGTCGGCCGAGCGCACGACGCCCTGGATCTGCACCAGTTCGTCGCCCTGGTTCAGACGCAGGTCCTTCTGGCCCTGCACCACCAGGTTGCCGTTGGGCAGGCGCTGGATCACGGTGACGGTCACGCTGCCCTGCAGGCGGTTGCTCTGCGCGCTGCTGCCCTTGCCATTGAAGTCGCGTTCGCCGCTGGCGCTGGCGGCCAGCACGTCCTTGCCGCCCAGGGTCACCGGCGCGCCGAACAGGCTCGGCGAGCCGATGTTCATGCTCGACTTCTTGCCGATGGCGGTATTGGCGCTGGTGGTGGCCGAGGTGCTTTCGACCAGGGTGATGGTCAGCAGGTCGCCGACATCGCGGGCGCGGCGGTCGCCATAGAGATTCAGGCCCGGGCCGGCGGCGTAGATCGCGCCGGCGGTGGGTTCGGCCGAAGGCGCGACCACCGGCACCACCGGCGCCATGGCCGGATAGGGGCGTACGTCGCCGGCGACCACGCAGCCGGCCAGAAGCACCAGGCTGCCGGCGGCGCAGGAAAGACGGAGGGCGTTGGACAGGCGGGCCATGGCAGGTTCCGTAAGCGACACGATCAGACGTTGTTGTTGAGGTAGCCGAGCATCGAGTCGGTGGTGGAGATCGCCTTGGCGTTCATCTCGTAGGCGCGCTGGGTTTCGATCATCGACACCAGCTCCTCCACCACGTTGACGTTGCTGCCTTCCAGCGCGCCCTGCACGATGCCGCCGAGGCCGTTGAGGCCGGGGGTGCCGTTCTGCGCAGGACCGGAGGCCGTGGTCTCCAGGTACAGGTTCTCGCCCTTGGCCTGCAGGCCGGCGGGATTGATGAAGTCGGTCAGCGTCAGCGAGCCGATCTCGACCGACGCGGCATCGCCGGCCATCTTCACGCTGACCGTGCCGTCCGCGCCGATGGTCAGCGACTGCGCGCCTTCCGGGATCTGGATGCCTGGCTGCACCGGGTAGCCGCTGTTGGTGACCAGTTCGCCCTGCGGGCTCATCTGGAAGCTGCCGTCGCGGGTATAGGCCGAGCTGCCATCGGGCAGCATCACTTCGAAGAAGCCGCGGCCGTTGACCATCACGTCCAGGGCGCGGCCGGTCTGCTGCTGGCCGCCCTGCTGGAAGTTCTTGGACGTCGCCACCACGCGCACGCCGGTGCCCAGCTGCAGGCCGGTCGGCAACTGCGTCTGCGCCGAGGACGAACCGCCGGGCTGGCGCACCTGCTGGTACAGCAGGTCCTCGAAACTGGCGCGATCCTGTTTGAAGCCGGTGGTGTTGGTGTTGGCCAGGTTGTTGGAGACAACGGACATGCGCGTCTGCTGCGCATCCAGGCCGGTCTTGGCGACCCACAGTGCCTGATTCATGAGCGGTTCCTCTGCTGCTGGTGCCGGCCCTCAGGGCCTTTGCAGGATGTAATGCATGGGGTGTGCCAGACCGGCGCGCCAATCGGCCGGCGCGGCGGCATCAGCCGTTCAGGCGCAGCAGCGTGTTGGCGCTGCGCGCGTTCTCGTCGCCGTGCTTGATGACCTTCACCTGCATTTCGAACTGGCGCTGCAGCTGGATCATCTGCACCAGCGCACCGGCGGCGTCGACGTTGCTGGACTCCAGCGTGCCGCTGTCCAGCGCCTTGCCCTGGACCTGGGCGAAGGGCTGCCGCGGGTCGGTGTTGCGCATCAGGCCGTCGAGGCCGCGCTGCAGCCGGTCGTCCGGCGCCTGCACCACGCGAAGCCGCCCGACCATGGCCATAGTCTGCGGGCCTTCGCCCAGCGGAATGACCGACAGCGTGCCGTCATGGCCGATCTCGATGGCCTGGTGCGGCGGCACCGCCACCGGGTTGCCGTTCTCGTCGAGCACGGCATTGCCCTCGGCGGTGACCAGCTGGCCATTGGGCGTGAGCGTCAACGCACCGGCGCGGGTATAGGCCTCGCTGCCGTCGCGCGACTGCACCGCCAGCCAGCTGCCCGGCTGCAGCGACAGGTCCAGCGCGTTGCCGGTGATCTGCTGCGCGCCGACGCGGCGGTTGAAGCCGGCGTCCACGTGCAGGGCGTCGATGCGCGAGGCATACCCCTGGCCCTGGATCGGGAAGGCCTCGGTGTTTGCCAGCGCCTCCTTGAAACCGGGCGTGTCCGAATTGGCCAGGTTGTGGGAAACGGTGGCCTGCGCCTGCAGCGAAGCACGGGCACCGGTCATGGCGACGTAGAGGGCTTTGTCCATCGGGGGCGGGGACCAGGAAAAAAGAAGCGGGGAAAGGCGGGACGCCGGGAGCGGAAGGAGCGGGAGCGGGGCAGGGCGGGGAAGACCCACGCCGTTTCATCCCCCGTTCCCGCCTTCTCCGGCTTAGCGGATGTTGATCACCGTCTGGGTGATCTGGTCCTGGGTCGAAAGCATCTGCGCGTTGGCCTGGAAGTTGCGCTGCGCCGTGATCATGTTGACCAGCTGCTGGGTCAGGTCGACGGTGGACGCTTCCAGCGAACCGGCCTGGATCTGCCCCAGGTCCGCACTGTCGGGCGCACCGGTGCGCGGCGTGCCGGAGGCGTAGGTTTCCGACCACAGGTTGTTGCCCTGGCTCAGCAGGCCCTGCGGATTGTTGAAGTTGGTCAGCGCGACCTGGCCCAGCGCCACGTCCACACCGTTGGAATAGCGCGCGTAGACCACGCCCTTCTCCGAGATGTTGATCTCGTTGAGCTTGCCCGAGGCATAGCCGTCCTGGCCGGTGTTGTGCTGGTTGAACTTCTCGCCGTACTGGGTGGAGCCGGAGATGTCCAGGCTCATGGCCAGCTGCCCGGCGCCGGTGGTCGGGGTGAAGGTACCGAGGGCGATCTTGCCGTCGGTCGGCGAGGTCAGGGCGCCGCTGTCGGAGAACTGCAGCAGGGCCGGATTGCCGATGACCGCCGGGACCGGCGGCGTGGCGTTGGGGTTGCCAGGCGTACTGCCGTTGTTGACCGGCACGCCGTCCACGAAGTTGTAGACCGCCCATTCGTTGGGGTTGGCGGTCTTGACGAAGTACGAGGTCTGGATGTGGCTTACGCCCAGCGAATCGAAGACCGTGATGCCGCCGCTGGAGTGGTTGTAGCTGTTGCTGCTGGCCGGATCGAACGGGGTGATCGTCGGTTCCTTGGCGTTGGCCGGCAGGGTGAAGGCGAGCTCTAGCTGGCTGGTCGGACGCGGTGCGCTGTCGCCGGAGAGCAGGCGCAGGTCGGTCAGAGCGCCATCGAAGCGCGTGCCATCGGTGCTGGGCGCATAGACCTGCAGGCGTGCGCCCTGCGGATTGACGACGTAGCCGTTCTTGTCGGCCTGGAAATTGCCGGCGCGCGAATACACGCGGGTGCCGTTCATGTTGAGGGTGAAGAACCCTTCGCCTTCGACCGCCAGGTCCAGGCTGCGGCCGGTCTGGTCGATATTGCCCTGCGAGAACTGCTGGGCGACGTTGGTCAGGCGCGCACCGGTACCGATCGCATTGCCGAGCAGGCCATAGCCGGTGGCATTGAGCACATTGGCGAATTCGGCGCGCGATTCCTTGAAACCGACGGTGTTGACGTTGGCGATGTTGTTGGCGGTGACGCTCAGGTCCGCGTTGGCGGCGCTGATGCCGGACAGGGAGGCGTTGAAGCCCATGGCGATACTCCTGGGAATCCGTGGAAGAAAGGGCTCAGCTGACGCGGAGCACGTAGTCGAGCGGGGCCGCGCCCAGCCCCTTGAGGTTCAGGTAGAGACCATCCGAACCGACGGTCACGCTTTCCACCTCGGCCTGCACGTAGGTGCTGAGCTTGCTCTGCTTGCCGCTGGTGTCGGTGTAGGTGGCGGCGATGGTGTAGGCGCCGGCCGGCATGCGCTTGCCGTTGGCATCGGTGCCGTCCCACTGGAAGGGCACTTCGCCGGAGGCCTCGGCCGGAACGGTGAGCTGGTCGACCTTGTTGCCGTTGGCATCGGTGATGTCCACGGTGATCGTGCCCGCGCCCGGCGCAGCCAGCGTGCCGCCGGTCTCGCCCTCGTCGCCGAGCATGAACTTGGTCGACGGCACCAGCACGTCGTGGCCGACCATGCCCGCGCCGCGCAGTATCTGGTCGCCGGCCATCGATTCCTGGAAACCGGTGACGCTCTTGTTGAGGTCGTTGATCCCCTGCACCGTGGACAGCTGCGCCATCTGCGCGACCATCTGGCTGTTGTCCATCGGCTTGAGCGGGTCCTGGTGCTGCAGCTGGGTGGTCATCAGCCGCAGGAAATCGGCCTGGTCCAGCGCGTCCTTCTTCTTGGTGTTCTGCGCGGCCGGGGCATTGAGGCCCAGCGCGCCGAACAGGTCGGTATTGGTGTTGATGCTGCTCATGACGGAATCCTGTGGCGGCCGGCTCAGCGGCCCATGGTCAGGGTGGCCAGGGTCAGTTCCTTGGCGGTGTTGAGCATCTCCACGCCGGCCTGGTAATTGCGCGATGTGGAGATGAGATTGACCATCTGCGCCACCGGGTCGATGTCCGGCGAATAGACATAGCCTTCGCCGTCGGCCAGCGGATGGTTGGGCTCGTAGCGCTTGATCGGTGGCGCTTCGCTCTGGGTGATCTGCTTGACCTGCACGCTGGTCAGGCGCGGGTCCTCGCGGCTGGTGACCGCCTGGAAGATCGGCTCCAGCGGCTTGTAGACCGCGTCCGCCGAACCGGCCACGGTATCGGCGTTGGACAGGTTGGAGGCGATGGTGCTCATGCGCACCGACTGGGCCTGCAGGGCCGAGCCGGCGATGTCGAAAATGGGCAGGTTGCTCATGGCGCTCTCCCTTACTGGCCGGTGATCGCGGTGGTCAGGGTGCGCACCTTCGACTCGACGAAGCTCAGCGAGGCGCGGTATTCCAGCGCGGCGCGGCCATAGGCGGCGCGCTCGGCATCCGGGTCCACGGTGTTGCCGTCCAGGCTCGGCTGCACGCCCGGGCGCAGCACCTGGAACGGATTGAGGCCGTCGCCGCCGATGCGGTAGTGCTGTTCGGCGGTGGTGGCCAGCAGGCCGTTGCCGTCCAGCCCCTGGGCATTGCGCAGCGCGGCGTCGAAGTCCAGGTCGCGGGCCTTGTAGCCCGGCGTGTCGGCATTGGCCAGGTTGCCGGCGATCAGCTTCATGCGCTGCTCGCGCAACGGCATGGCCTGGGCATGGATGCCCAGGTAGTTGGAAATCAGATTGGGCATGGCGCGCCTCCCGGGGGAACGATGCCCGGGAGGGTGCAAGCGGTGTGCCAGAACGGCGGGGACGAGGGGGAGGAGCTCAGGAACGGGAGAAGGCGGGGCAAAGGGGCAGGGCCGCCGTTCCCATCACGGGGAGGCTTGGGCCTTCACTCGCTCCTCCCTCTTCGCTCCTTGCGCTCCATGCCCCACATAAGTATTGCCGGGGAGGCCGGCAGGCGAGGCAAGCCCCGCATCTACGACGGGGCGAGCGCCATTCCCTTCAGGGGAAGGCGCCTGCCCTCAGCCGTTGCTGGCTTCAAGCCGCCTCGGCCACCTGGCGCAAGCGGTGCAGCACGAAATCGGCCAGTTCGTGGGCGCTGTACTTGGGCACGAAGGCATTGGCGCCGACGCGCTCGACCATGGCGTTGTTGAACACGCCGGACAGGGAGGTATGCAGCAGCACGAACAGCCCGGCCAGCCCCGGATGGCGGCGGATTTCCGTCGTCAGGGTGTAGCCGTCCATCGCCGGCATCTCGATGTCGGAGATGACCATGGCGTAGCGTTCGGCCGGGTTCTCGCCGGCCGCGTGGATCTGCAGCAGGTGCTCCAGCGCCTGCCTGCCGTCCGACAGCAGGGTGGCGGTGACGCCCAGCTGGTCGAGCACGCTGCGGATCTGCTGGCGGGCCACGCGCGAATCGTCCACCACCAGCACCTGCATTGGCGGCGCGCCGGCGGGCAGGACCATCGACGGGTCCAGCACTGCCTCCTTGCTGATCTGGGCGATGTCGGCCAGCACGCTCTCGACGTCGATGACCTGGATCAATTCCCCCTGGAAGCGGGTGACCGCGGTGAGATAGCTCGCCTCGGCGCCCAGCTCCGGCGGCGGCTGGATGTCTTCCACCGCGATGTTGACGATCCGCTCCACGCCACTGACCAGGAAGCCCTGCACCGAACGGTTGAATTCGGTGACCACCAGGTAGCCGGGCGAGGTGTCCGCGTCGGGTTCGCGCTCGGGGTGGCCGATCGCCAGGCCCAGGTCCAGCACCGGCACCGAACGGCCGCGCACATCGGCCACGCCGGAGAACTGCACCGGCAGGCCCGGAACCTGGAACAGGGGCGGGCGCCGCAGCACTTCCTGCACCTTGAAGACATTGACGCCAAAAAGCTGACGGCCACCAAGGCGGAACAGCAGCAGGGCCAGTCGATTGTGGCCGGCCAGCCGGGTGCGCTGGTCGATGCGGTTGAGCAGGTCATGTGACATGCAGCCGGTATCGGCAGGGCGGGGCCGGTACTTGAGGGCAGGCGCCGGGAATCGGCGAAAAGGCGGAGGACAGCCGGAACGGCAGCGGTGGCTTCAGGACCATCCAATAAGTGCCAGTCCCGGTTTCCGCGCATTCGACCCCACCCCGGGGACCGCATTGCGGGGGACATGGCTCCGGCCTTCGCCGCCGCTTCCGCTCCCTGCCGGCTCCATGCCCCGCCATTCCGGCACGCCTCTTGCAGGAGACCGGGCAATCTTTCCGTGGCGGAGTTCCCCATGCGCCTGTCGGCCCTGTTATGCCTGCTGCTGGCCCTCCCGGCCCAGGCCGGCGACTTCCAGTCGCTGGCCTCGATCCGTGCGGCCGCGCTGTCCACATTGGACCCGGCGACCGAAGGCGAGGCCAGCGTCGATGCCGGCCTGCGCCTGCCAGCGTGCCCGTCGGCACTGCAGGCCCGCGCCACCGGCAACCGTACCGTGGAGGTGGCCTGTCCCCAGGCCGGCGGCTGGAAGCTGTTCGTGCCGGTGACGGTGCGGCGCGAGCAGGATGTGCTGGTGCTGGCCCGCGGCATCGCCGCTGGAGAAGTGCTGGCTGCCGCCGATATCGGCAGTGTGCGCCGTGACACCGCCCGCATCGCCGGTGCGGTATTGTCCGACCCGCAATCGGCCATCGGCCGGGTGGCGCGGCGCGCGATGGGCGCAGGCACGTTGTTGTCGGCCGGCGATCTGGTCGCTCCGCGTATCATTCGCCGCGGAGACAGTGTCGCCCTGGTGTCCCGGCGTGGCGGAGTCGAGGTACGGGTAGCCGGCAAGGCGCTCGCCGACGCGGGCGAGGCCGACCGGGTGCCGGTCGAGAACCTCTCCTCGCGACGGGTGGTGCAGGGCGTGGCCACGGCTGCCGGCGATGTCCTGGTTTCCCGATAGATTCCACTAAAGGTCTGCCCCCCGTTGCCGTTAACCCTTGTGTACCGAATCAGGACTTCCATCACATGAGCCAGAAAATCGACGGCGGGATCACGGCAGGCGCCCAGCTGCGCCCGGTCGCCACGCCCACCAAGGCCGCCCCCGCCGGCGGACCCGAGGCCCGTCCAATCGAGGCCGCCGACAGCGTGCGCCTGACCGGTGAAGCCACCAGCCTGCAGGCCCTGCAGCGCGAACTGTCCGCCGCTCCGGCGGTCGACACCGCCCGCGTGCAGGCCGTCCGCGAAGCGCTGGAGAACGGCAGCTACCGGATCGACCCGGACGCCATCGCCAAGCGCATGCTGGACCTGGACGGACAGCTGCACGCATGAAGCTGGGCGTGGCCGATCCATTGCAGCAGCTGAGCGACGCGCTCGATGGCGAGCGCCAGGCGCTGGTCGAGCACGACGTGCAGGCGCTGGTGGTGGCCACGGGCCTGAAGCTTGAAGCGCTGCGCATCCTCGAGGCGCGGCCGCCGCTGGAACACGCCGAACGCCTGCGCGAACTGGCCGAACGCAACCGCGCCAACGGCGTGCTGCTGGCCCGCCGCCGCCGCGAAGTCAGCTGGGCACTGCGCCAGCTCGGCCGCAGCGAAGCCTCTTCGGCCTACGACGCCAAAGGCCAGGCCCACCTGCTGCATACGCGCAAGCCGCTCGCGGTTGCCTGACGGCGTCGCATGCCCGGCCCGGCGCGGCTGCGCCGGCGCATCCCCGGTTATAGTGGGCGCCCATTCCGCCGCCCCACCGCCGCCGTGGCCGAAAACGCCTCCACTCCGTTCGCGCCGCTTCCGTCGCCCGCCATGCTCCATGCATTGAGCGACCGCATGCGCGACGGCATGCTCCTGTTCAACGACAAGGGCGAAGTAGCCCTGGCCAACGCGGTCGTTCGCGAACTGTTCGGCGCACACCCCGCAGACGTGGCCGAACTGGCCAGGCGCCTGGTCGAGCTGCTGCCGCCGGTGGCGCTGGCGCAGACCCGGGAATCGGGCAGCTGGAGCGGCAGCCTGCCGCTGGGCGCACGCGCGGTGATCGTCCACCTCTATCACCACGACAATGATGGCGAGCAGGCCTGCCTGGCGCTGTTCCGCCACATCGATGGGCAGGAAGACTACGAGAACGAGCTGCAGCGCCGCCATGCCGAGCTGCGCCAGGCCTACCTGCGGCTCAACGGCGCGCAGGAGAAACTGCTGCAGTCGGAGAAGATGGCCTCGATCGGCCAGCTGGCAGCCGGTGTCGCCCACGAGATCAACAACCCGATCGGCTACGTCCACTCCAACCTGGGCAGCCTGCAGGAATACCTGCGCAGCCTGTTCACGGTGATCGAGGCCTATGAGCGCGCCCTGCGTGCGCCGGACCCGAAGGCCCTGATTCCGGAAATCGACGACATCCGCGACCGCCTCGACATCGACTTCATCAGCCGCGACCTGCCGCAGCTGATGGCCGAGTCCCGCGAGGGCATCGAGCGGGTGACGCGCATCGTGCGCGACCTGAAGGACTTCTCCTACTCCGGGCGCGACGAGTCGTGGAAGCTGGCCGACCTGCACTCGGGGCTGGAATCGACCATCAACATCATCTGGAACGAGCTCAAGTACAAGGTCACGCTGGAGCGCCGCTTCGGCGAGCTGCCGATGGTCGAATGCCTGCCGTCGGAGTTGAACCAGGTGTACATGAACATGCTGCTCAACGCCGGCCATGCCATCGCCGAGCGCGGGCACATCGTGGTCAGTACCGGCGTGGACGGCGACGAGGTCTGGATCGAGTTCCAGGACAACGGTTCGGGCATTTCCCCCGAACTGCGCCAGCGCATCTTCGACCCGTTCTTCACCACCAAGCCGGTGGGCAGCGGTACCGGCCTGGGCCTGTCGATCTCCTACGGCATCGTCAACAAGCACCACGGCCGCATCGACCTGGACAGCACGGTGGGCGAGGGCTCGCGCTTCCGCATCGTGCTGCCGATCCGCCAGCCCAAGGGCTAGGATCCCGCTCCTATTCGCCGGTTCCCGGCTTCCGCTTCTCATCGTGGGTGCGGAACGCCTGGCGGATGTGCTCGCGCAGTTCGTCGTCGTTCCACGGCTTGGTCAGGAAGCGGTAGATCGCGCCGCGGTTGATCGCGTCGGTGACGGTGTTGAGGTCGGTATAGCCGGACAGCACCAGCCGGATCGTGTCCGGGTAGAGCATCTTCACCCGACCCAGGAACTCGGTGCCGCTCATGTCGCTCATGCGTTGGTCGGACAGGATCACCTGCACGTCGTTGATCGCCAGCAGGTCGAACGCATCGCGCACGTTGCCGGCGGCGAGGATACGGTAGCCGTCGCGGCGGAACAGGCGCACCAGCGAACGCAGCACGTTCTCCTCGTCGTCCAGCAGCAGCAGGGTGCGGTCCGGGCGGGTCTCGGCGAAGGCTTCCGGGCGCAGGTAGCGGCGGCGCAGGGTCATGCCGGCGGCTTCGGCCGACATCGGCTCGCCGAACAGATAGCCCTGGAACACGTCGCAGTCATTGCGGCGCAGGAAACCCAGCTGCGCCTGCGACTCGACGCCATTGGCGATCACGGTCATGCCCAGCTGGTGGCCCATGGCGATGATCGCGCGCGAGATCGCCGCCTCGCGGTTGGCCGCCGGCGCGCTCTTGATGAAGCTGCGGTCGATCTTGAGCTTGTCCACCGGGTAGCGCACCAGCGCGCTGAGGCTGGAGTCGCCGGTGCCGAAGTTGTCCAGGCTCAGGCTGATGCCTTCGTTGCGCAGGTTGGCCAGGGTTTCGTAGACGAAATTGACGTTGTTGGTCAGCGCGCTTTCGTTGATCTCCAGGGTCAGCATGCGCGCCGGCACGCCGGTGGACTGCAGCAGCGTCATGACCTCGGCGAAGAAACCCGGGCGCAGCAGCTGCAGCGTGGACACGTTGACCGCGACATTGAAGTCGTCGAAGCCCTGGTCGCGCCAGATGCGCGCCTGGCGCAGGGTCATTTCCAGCACCCACGCGCCGATCTGGACAATGATCCCCAGCCGCTCGGCGGTACGCATGAAGCGTTCCGGCACCAGCATGCCCAGCGTCGGCGACTGCCAGCGCAGCAGCGCCTCCATGCCCACGACGTGGCCGTCGCGGGCGCTGACCAGCGGCTGGTAGCGCAGGCGCAGTTCGCCATTCTCGATGGCATCCACCAGCTGCCGGGAAATGATGCTCTCGCTGTGCGCGCTGAGTGGCTTGTGCAGCATGTGCACCTGCACGACGTTGCCGCCTTCGCGGCCGGCCTGGTGCAGTGCGTCCTCGGCCAGGTCGAGCAGGCGGCTCGGGTCGGTGGCGTGTTCCGGGCACAGCGACACGCCGATCTTCGCGGTCAGGAACAGGGTATAGGGCAGCACCGACAGCGGAAGTTCCATCTGCTGCCGCAACTGTTCGGCCATTTCCTCGGGCAACGGCACCGCGCCGGTGCGCGGGATCGCCAGCACGAATTCGTCGCTGCCGTGTCGCCAAAGCCGGCCACGGCCGCGCAGATGCTCATCCAGCCGCTGCGCGATCAGCACCAGCGCCTGGTCGCCGACCTCGGCGCTCATGTTCTCGTTGACCGAGGCGAAATGGTCGATGTCCAGATGCAGCAGCATCAGTGGCGTGCCACCGGCGGCGGCCTCGGCGACCATGGCCGCCAGTTCCGGGTTGCCGGCCCCCAGGCGGGGCGGGGCGGGTATTTCGGCGGCCGCTGGCGGCGTGGGGTTCCACATCATCAAGCTCCCTGGCAGGCGGCCGCCTGCGGCTTGCGGTAGGGCAGGTGCAGCTCGATATGCGTGCCTTCGCCCGGCGCGGTATGGATGCGCAGCCAGCCGCCGACGCTCTGCGCACGCTCGCGCATCACCACCAGCCCCAGGCCGCGCGGGCCGTCGGGATCGAAGCCTTCGCCGTCATCGACCACGCGCAGCCGCAACCGGCCGGCGCCGTCGTCCTCCAGGCACAGTTGGACCTGGCTGGCCAGCGCATGGCGCAGGGCATTGGTCAGGCTTTCCTGGGCGATACGGAAACAGGCCTGCTCGACCTCGTTGTCCGGGCGTTGCGGCAGGTCTTCCACGTCCATCCGCAGTTCCACCGGCGAGGAACGGAACAACTGGCCGGCCTGCCAGCGCAGCGCCGCCTCCAGTCCGAGCGCATCGAGCTGCGGCGGGCGCAGCAGCATCGACAGGTTGCGCAGGCGCACCACGGTGCTGTCGACCAGCTCCACGATCTGGCCCAGATCCTCCCGGCGCCGCTGCGCGTCGTCTTCGTCCATCGCCGCGTGCGCGGCCAGCTTGATCGCGGTGACGGCCTGGCCGATATCGTCGTGCAGGTCGCGGGAAATGGCCCGGCGCTCGTCCTCCTGCACCGAGAACAGGCGCCCGGCCATGGCCTGCAGCTCCCGGTTTCCCGTTTCCAGCGCCTTGCGGTTCGTTTCGAGCTCGGCCAGGTCGCGCGCCGCCAGCACCCGCACCTGGGCCAATCGGGGAAGGAGCAGGAACAGGGCGAGCGCCATGCAGGCGGCCACAAGGATGACGGAGATCACAGTCCAGGCCAGCGGATGGGCCGGAATTACTCCCCAGGCCCACGGCAGCAGGCCGCACAGCAGGATCAGCGCGCCGCCGGCCGTCACCACGCCATAGGTGGTGCGTTGCAGGCAGGCCATGGCCGAGTCCGTGGATGCCGGGTGCCGCGAAGGAGGGGAGCCGTTGTGCATGTTCCGTGGCGGGGTGCCGTGTTCGATCGCCGACATCTTAGCGGGCTGCCGCGAACCGCGATGACGCAGTACTCAATTTCCGTGCCGGGCTGCCGTTATCGGTAAGGTTCCCGGACCTCGGGTAGATGACTGGAGCGGTAGCGCGTGGATCAGGGCGTGATTGCGAGCATGATGAGCCACCCGCTGGAGGGGGCGATCGTGCTGCTCGATCCGGAGGGCCATCCGCTGGCCGCCAATGCCGCGGCCCGCACTCTGGACCTGCCGCGCAGACTGCAGGGTCATCGCCAGGCCCTGCTGGGGCTGCGCGACCGGGTCGCCAGCGAAGGGCTGCTGTCCTGTCCGGTACCTGCCGGCGACCGCCGCCTGGATGGTTTCCTGAGCGCCGCGCGTGCGCAGGATGGAACGGTCTGCGCCTACATCTACAGCGCCGCCCCGACCGCTTCGCTGATGGACGGGCGCTGGTCGAAGCTGCTGCATGACGCCGGGCACGGCGTCTGGGAGTGGGACGTGCCGGCCCACCTGCTGGCCCATCTGGAAGGCCAGGCCGGTACCGGCGTCGTCGTCGGCACCGTGCAGGAATGGCTGGAACAAACCCACCCGGGCGACCGCATCGCGCAGCGGAACGCGCTGCAGGCGCACCTGCAGGACGCCGCCACGCCCTATGCCTGCCGGCTGCGCGTACGGCGCGCCGACGGTAGCTGGCAGCTCGTGCACGACCATGGCCAGGTCGTGGCGCGGACGGCCGATGGCCATCCGCTGCGCATGGCCGGCATCCGCATCGGCATCGGCATCGGCATCGCCCCGCAGGATCGACAGGACGCCGACGCGCAGGAACAGCAGGCGCAGCTGCGCCAGTTGCAGCGCATCGCGGGCCTTGGCACCTGGTCATGGGAGCGCGATGGCGCCGGCTTTTCCTGGTCGGACGAACTGCATGCGGCCGTCGGCCGTTCCCCGGGCAGCCTGCCCACGGACCGCCGCTGGCTGGACCTGCTGGACGGGGATGCCCGCGCCCAGGTGCTGGCGGCGTGGCGGCGGCTGCATCGCGAAGGCCAGCCGCACGCTTTCGAACTCGCGCTGCCCCCCGGGCCGATGGAAACCTCCGGCATCCACCTGCGGGTCTGGATGCATCCCGAACAGGATGCGGCAGGGCGCGTCCACCGCGTGGCCGGGCAGTTGCAGAACGTCACCGAGCAGCGCCAGACCGACGCGCTGATCCGCTGGCGCACCGAGCTGCTCAATCGCGTCTCGGCCTTGGGCCGCATCGGCGGTTGCGAGATCGAGGTGACTACCCGCGGCATGCTCTGGACCGACGAGTGCTACCGCATCCATGGCCTGCGCAAGGAGCCAGTCACGCTGGAGCAGGCGCTGGCGCTCTACACGCCGGACTCGCGCGACAGTTTCGAGGCGGCGCTTGCCCGCATCGCCGAAGGTGGCCTGCCCGAGCAGCTCGACTTGTGCTTCTACCGGCATTCGGGGCAGCGCGTGTGGGTGCAGGTGCAGGTCGAACTGGACCGTCGCGAAGGCCTGCCGGAGCGCTTCGTGGTGCTGTTCCGCGACATCACGCTCGAACGCGAGGCCAATGAGCGCATCGAACTGCTGGCCCACTACGACCTGCTGACCGGGCTGCCCAACCGCGTCCTGCTGCGCGAGCAGACCGAGGAAGCCATCGCCGAATCGCGCCGCAACGGTACGATCCTGGCGATGCTGTTCGTCGACCTGGACGGCTTCAAGTCGATCAACGACACCTTCGGCCACGCCACCGGCGACATGCTGCTCAAGGCCGCCGCCGCCCGGCTGCACCAGAACCTGCGTAATGCCGACCTGTTCGCGCGCTTCAATGGCGATGAGTTCGTCGTCGTGCTGCGCGAGCTGGCCGACCCGGCCGATGCCGGCCATGTCGCGCGCAAGCTGATCGCATCGCTGGCCTCGCCCCTGCATCGCGGCGACACCACGCTGAAGGTCGGCGCCAGCGTCGGCATCGCGCTCGTCGACGACACCCATCGCGATTTCGATACGCTGCTGCGTGCCGCCGATGCCGCCATGCACGCGGCCAAGGAAGCCGGGCGCAACACCTACCAGTACTACAGCCAGGACGTGCTGGCCGGCATCCAGCGGCGCCTGCAGATCGAGCATGCGCTGCATGGCGCGCTCGAGCGCGAGGAATTCCAGCTGGTCTACCAGCCCCTGGTCAACGTCGATTCCACGCGCCCTCCGGCGATCGAGGCGCTGCTGCGCTGGGTCTGCCCGGAACTGGGGCCGTGCAGCCCGGCCGAGTTCATTCCAGTGGCGGAAAAGTGCGGCGAAATCGTCCGCATCGGCGAGTGGGTGCTGAACGAAGCCTGCCGCCAGGCCGCCGCATGGCATGCCGCGGGGCTGGCGTTCGAACGCATCGCGGTCAACGTATCGGCGATGCAGCTGCGCGAACGCGGCTTCGCCGAACAGGTCATCGCCGTCTGCGAGCGCCATCGCTGGCCACCGCAACGCCTGGAACTGGAACTGACCGAATCGGCCCTGATCCGCGACAGCGACGCACTGCGCCAGTGCTTCGACATCTTCGAGCGCAATGGCGTGCTGCTGGCCGTGGACGATTTCGGCACCGGCTTCTCCAACCTGCATTACCTCAACCGTTTCCCGGTGCAGCGTCTGAAGATCGACCGCAGCTTCGTCCAGCGCATGCTGCACGATGCCGGTACGGCCGAGGTGACGCAGGCCATTGTCCACCTCGGCCATGCGCTGGGCATGCAGGTGGTGGCCGAAGGCGTGGAGACGCGCCAGGAAGAAGCGCTGCTGTTGCGGCAGGGCTGCGACGAGATACAGGGCTATCTGTACTCGCGCCCGCTGCCATCGCGGGACATGGCGCAGTGGCTGCGCCAGGACAACAGCGGCGACGGCCCGAAGCCGATGGCGTCCGCGCAGCCGGACCGTCCAGCCGTCGCACTCTGATACTCCGGTCCATCGGCGCGCCCCGTTTCATCCGCGTGTCCGGCAAGGTCCGCGGAATCGCGGCATTGCCGGTCCGGTGATCCACGCCCACTCTCCGCAGCGGGCGTTACGGCTCCATCAGGACCAACGACGTCCGGCAGGGCAGCGGCGCAGCTTCCTGTTGCCGCCCATGGCTGCTGTCAGAAAAGCGCTCCAGGCGGCATTTTCCGGCTCATTCCCTGCCGTTTGCGGGTTCCTTCCCACGCCCCGCAGGCACTACCCGTCAGCGGGCGTCGATGCGTCGCGTTCGTGCAGGCGGGCCTGGGCCATGCCTGGCTCCGCAGGTAGTCGGCGGGGCGGCAGGAAGAAAGTACCTTCATCCCCATCCACGACCGTGGCAGCCACCGGCGTGGTTTCGCCTCAGCTGTGAAGTGGTTCAAGACAGGCATTCATGGCCAGCAGGCAGCGCGTGCCCCCATGCATACTCGGCATGCGTCACCTTGCCGGGCGCTCGGAGGCTTATCGTCGATGCAGCTCTCCAAGGCCCGCGGCCTGGAGTGACGCGGCCATCCGTTCCACTGCGCGATGCCCCGATCCACGAGCGCCGCGAGCGCGCTCAAAGTGCGAGGTCCCAGGCCACCAGGATCGCCAGCAGATCGTCCCGCTCCGGCGCATCCGCCAACCGCATCCGCGGGATACAGGACAGCTCCCGCTGCGCCAGTGCCTCCAATGCCGCCAGACGGGCCCGGGCGGGAACGGTGCCGGGAGCCCGCGTCGAAGGCGCCTCCGCAGGCATGGCGCGTGCGGGGGTTACAGCGGTCTTCGCCGCTGCGGCGGGGAAGGGCGCCCGCAACGACGAAACCCCGGCCTGGGCCGGGGTCCTTGTTTCGCCAAGCAGGGAATCAGAACAGCTCAACCGTTCCCGCGCCCATGCTCTGCTGTGCCACCGGCTTGTGCGGCGGACGTTCCCACTCGCTGCGCATCTCGCGCAGGCGGCTGCCGGTGCGCTGCAGTGCGGCCACCAGTTCGGTGTCGAGCACGCCGCCACTGCGGTGCAGCAGCTCCTGCAGCGCCACCGCTTCGCGGTTGATCGCGGTCAGGCGGTCCAGGTGGGTATGCACGCCGCCCAGCGCCTGGGTGGCGATGTCCTCGAACTGCAGGGCACGCACCGCTTCGGCGACGCTGCTGTCGATGGCGCGGCCGCACTCGGAGATCTCGCGCATGCCGTCGCCCAGCGAGTTGTTGATCGCCGCCACGTTGTCCAGCATGGCCGCGGCCTCATGGCGCGCCTCGCGGGAACGATCCATGTCGCGCGATGCCATGTGCGTGACGGTCTCACGGACCTTGGCGATGGCGTCCTTGGAGCTGTGCGCCAGCTTGCGGATCTGCTCGTTGAAGGTGGTCGAACGCTCGGACAGGTTGCGCACCTCGTCGGCGACCACGGCGAACCCGCGCCCGGCCTCGCCGGCACGCGCGGCCTCGATGGCGGCGTTCAGCGCCAGCAGGTTGGTCTGGTCGGCGATGGACTTCACGTCTTCCAGCAGGGCGAAGATGCCGTCCAGGTGCTGCGCCATCTGGTCGATGTGCTGCACGGTATTGCTGCTCTGGCCACTGACCTGTTCCAGCGCCTCGACCAGCTGTTCCATCTGGTGGCTGGCATGCTGGGCGAAACGGGCCACGTCCACGCCGCCGTGGCCTTCTTCGCCGGCGCGGTCGACGATGCGGGCCAGCGCCTGGCTCTGCTGGCGCGACTTGCGGTTCATCGCGTCGAAGCTGCTGCCCAGGCCGGATACCGCCTGGCGGATCAGCTCGCGGGCACGCTCGATCTCGCCGCGCGAACCGTCGATCTCGTTGCTGACGAAGCTGCGCAGTTCGTTGAGCAGCTGGTCCTGCTCCTTGAGCACGCGGGCATGCTCAGGCGAACGCTGCGACTGGCTGTAGGCGCTCCAGTAGGCGAACACCAGCCAGCTCAGCGCCATCGTGGTCAGGATCGCCCACACCACGGCCGCGGGCCATGCGAACGCCAGCGCCAATGCCAGCAGGAAGGTAAGGGCCAGCGGGGCGGCCAGGCGGATTGCAATGCGTGAATACATGGACGTTCTCGGGAGAGTCACGATTGCAGTATCGGCCGGGGGGGGCCGGTCTTTAGCCGCCGCCGTGCAGGCGCCGCCCGATCGCCTCGAGCATGGCCTTGCGCGAGAACAGGAAGTCCCAGTAGCTGCCGCGGAGCTGGCGCCACAGCACCGCCGAGCGCACCGCGGCCAGCAGCAGGGCGCGGATCTCGGCGACAACGCCGGCCTGCCCCAGGTAGTGCGGGTTGCCCTGCACCATGATCCGCGGCTTGAGCTGGCTGATGGTGTCCGCGTACAGGCCGCCCATGGCCGCCAGCACGTCCGGGTGGGCCGGGTCGCCCAGTTCGCCCGCCTGTACGGCGGCGCGCCCGATGCCGGCCTGGACCTTGTCCACGGTCGCGCCCTCGCGCACGAAGCGGCGCTCCAGCTGCATCACCGACAAGGCCAGGCGCGGCAGCAGTTCGTCCTTGCCCTGGTTGCCGAAGTAGTCGCGCAGCAGGCGCAGCCCGGGCTCGAGCTGGCGACCGTCGCCATACACTGCGGCGGGCGAGGGGGCGTCGATGCGCATCACGCTGTCCATGGCAGTGCGCACCACCGCCGCGTCGGAATGGCCGGTTTCGGCGATGCGCCGCACCTGCTGCAGGGCCTGGGCGATGCCGGCCAGCGCCAGGATACGGTCGTCGAAGGAAGAACTCATGCTTGCCTCTCAAGGGAAACGGGCCGGGACGCACGCTGCTCCAGCGGCGCATCGGTGGCGGCGATGACCGCGCCACCCAGGCATTCGGGGCCGTCATACAGCACCAGCGACTGTCCGGGCGTGACCGCCCGCTGCGGCCGGTCGAACTCCACCTGCAGGGTACCGTCATCGCGCACGGTCACCCGGCAGGGTTCGTCCGGTTGCCGGTAGCGGGTCTGCGCGGTACAGCGGAAGCCGGCGGCGGGTGCGCTGCCTGCGATCCAGTGCATGGATTCGGTATGCAGGCAGCTGGACTGCAGCCAGGGGCTGTCATGGCCCTGGTCCACGTACAGGATGTTGGCCGCCACGTCCTTGCCGACCACGTACCAGGGCGCTGCCGGCCGCCCGCGCACGCCGCCGATGTTCAGGCCTTCGCGCTGGCCCAGGGTGAAATAGAACACGCCCGGATGGCGGCCGATGGACTGCCCGTCCGGGTCGCGGATCTCGCCCTCGCGGGCGGGCAGGTACTGGCCCAGGAACTGGCGGAAATCACGCTCGCCGATGAAGCAGATGCCGGTCGAATCCTTCTTGGCATGCGTCGGCAGCCCGGCTTCCTGGGCGATGCGGCGCAGCTGGCTCTTCTCCAGGTGCCCGATCGGGAACAGGGTGGCGGCCAGCTGCTCCTGCCCCAGCTGGTGCAGGAAATAGCTCTGGTCCTTGCCACGGTCGGCCCCGCGCAGCAGGCGCCAGCGGCCGCCGGACTGCTCCACTCTGGCGTAATGCCCGGTGGCGATGCGCCCGGCGCCCAGTTCGCGGGCGGCATCGAGGAAGTGCTTGAACTTGACCTCTCGGTTGCACAGCACATCCGGGTTCGGCGTGCGCCCGGCCGCGTACTCGGCCAGGAAGTGCTCGAACACGCCCTGCCAGTACTCGGCGGAGAAATCGCGGAAATGGAAGGGGATGCCCAGCCGCCCGCAGACCGCCACCGCGTCGCGGCGGTCGTCCTCGGCACGGCAGTGTCCGCTGCCATCGTCGGCCCAGTTCTGCATGAACAGGCCGGCGACATCCAGCCCCTGCTGGACCAAGACCAGGGCGGCGACGGAGGAGTCCACGCCGCCGGACACACCCACGACCACACCCGGGCTGCTCACGGCACCCGCCTCAGCACCGACAGCGGGAAACGCTGCCCGGCCAGCCAGTCCGACACGGCCTGCCAGACCAGCGGGCTGCGCAGCCGCGCCATGTCGGCCTGCAGTGCGGCCGGGGTCAGCCACAGTGCCTGCACGATGCCGGTATCCAGCGGTTGATCCGGGTAATGCCGTACCGGCTCGGCGGCGAAGGCGAAGCGCAGGAACGACTTGCCGTCCGGCGCATCCCACTGGTAAGCGCCGATGAAAGCGGTCGGCCGTACCTCCCAGCCGGTTTCCTCGCGCGTCTCGCGCACTGCGGCTTCAACCAGGCTTTCGCCCGGTTCCAGGTGGCCGGCCGGCTGGTTCAACACGCGCTGGCCATGCTTCTCCTCTTCCACCAGCAGCAACTGCCCGGCGCGGGACACCACGGTGGCCACGGTGACGCGTGGCGCCCAGCGCTGGGAGTTCAAGGCGTTCACTCTCAGTACTCGTCCTTGGCCGTCAGCTCCAGTTCGATGGCATCGGCGCTCTTGATCGCCGCATCGATGGCGTCGCTGAGGACATCGGCCTTCGCGTTCGCGTCGATCTTGACCACGAACATGGCCAGGTCGCCCTGCTTGACCCAGCTGCCGAGCTTGGAGTCGTTGGAGTCCTCGAGCAGGCGGTTGGCCACCAGGGCCGGCAGCTGCGGACCGGCGGACTTGTAGCCCGGCGACCAGATCTCGCGGATGCGATGGGCGCCATAGGTCTCGACCGAGGAGCGCACGAACACCAGTTGGGTGCGGTCGCCTTCCATGTCGAACACCATGCGGTAGTCGCCGTCGTCGTCGACCTCGTACTTGTATTCCAGCGAGTCGAGCAGTCGCCCGACCGCGGCATCGGGTTCGCCGGCGGACGCCGCTCCGGCCATGCCGCACAACACGGTCGCCATCATCATTCCGGTCACGTACTTCTTCATGCTTTCCCTGCGGGATTGGTTGATCAGGCGCAAATTGTGCGTTGGCCGGGGCGTTCGCGTCCAATTCGGCGCAGCTTCGCGGGGCCAGCCGGTATAATTCCGCGCATGCCCCGCAAGCTCCAACACGAAAATGACCATGGCCTGCTGGTGGAACCCGGCAAACCCGAGGTCGCGCCACCGCCGCTGTACCAGGTGATGCTGCTGAACGACGACTACACCCCGATGGATTTCGTGGTCGCCGTGCTGCAGAACTTCTTCGCCATGGACCTGGACAAGGCCACCCAGGTGATGCTGCACGTCCATACCCGCGGCCGCGGCATCTGCGGCGTCTACAGCCGCGAGGTCGCCGAGACCAAGGTCGCGCAGGTCAACGAGTACTCGCGCATGAACCAGCACCCGCTGCTGTGCACGATGGAAAAGGCCTGACCGGCCTGTCCGCCGGCGCCACCCTCCACGGCGCCAGTCCCGTCACCGGCGGTCCGCACTGTTCCGGGCATGGCGACGGCGACCGTATTGGCCGTGGCCCTGATCGCACCCATTGTCAGACGGGGCGGATGCCGCTTCGCAGGGTAGGAATCCGCCGCCACCGGCAGACCCGCCGCAACAGAATCCCGCTCCACCGGCATACTGCTAACGCCGTCTGAACACCGGCATCCGGTAGGGTGATGGAAAACGTGCAGTCAGGCCGCATATTGTCTCCAACCGCAGTCGGAGTCCCCCATGTTCAGCAAAGACCTCGAACAGACGATTGGCCAGTGCTACAAGCGCGCCCGCGAGGCACGTCATGAATTCATGACGGTCGAACACCTGCTGCTCGCCCTGTTGGAGAATCCCTCCGCACAGGCCGTGCTCAAGGCCTGCGGCGCCGACCTGGACCGCCTGCGCCAGGATCTGGAACAGGCCGTGGAGACGTCGGTCTCGCGCCTGGCCGACGACGACGGACGCGACACCCAGCCCACGCTTGGTTTCCAGCGCGTGCTGCAGCGCGCCGTCTACCACGTGCAGTCCTCGGGCAAGAAAGAGGTCACCGGCGCCAACGTGCTGGTGGCGATCTTCGGCGAGAAGGATTCGCACGCGGTCTATTACCTCAACCAGCAGGACGTGACCCGGCTGGACATCGTCAATTACCTGTCCCACGGCATCGCCAAGTCCGGCGACGAGGGCGATGCCTCGCCGTCCATCGACGGCGAGGGCCGCACCGAGGCCGGGGAGGGCGAACCCAAGGGCGATGCGCTGACCGAATTCGCCAGCAACCTCAACGAGCAGGCCCGCGCCGGCCGCATCGACCCGCTGGTCGGCCGCCGCGACGAGATCGAGCGCACCATCCAGGTGCTGTGCCGCCGCCGCAAGAACAACCCGCTGTACGTGGGCGAGGCCGGCGTCGGCAAGACCGCCATCGCCGAGGGCCTGGCCAAGCGCATCGTCGACGGCGAGGTACCGGAAGTGCTGACCGACGCGGTGATCTATTCGCTCGACCTGGGCGCGCTGGTCGCCGGTACCAAGTACCGCGGCGACTTCGAGAAACGCCTGAAAGGCGTGATCGGCGCGCTGAAGAAGGTTCCCAACGCGGTGCTGTTCATCGATGAGATCCACACCATCATCGGTGCGGGCTCCGCCTCCGGCGGCACCATGGACGCCAGCAACCTGATCAAGCCGGCACTGGCCTCGGGCGAGCTGCGCTGCATCGGCTCGACCACGTTCCAGGAATACCGCGGCATCTTCGAGAAGGACCGCGCGCTGGCGCGCCGCTTCCAGAAGATCGACATCGTCGAGCCCACCGTGGGCGAGGCCTACGAGATCCTCAAGGGACTGCGCCCGAAGTACGAGACCCATCACGGCGTGACCTATGCCGATGATGCGCTGCAGGCGGCGGTAGACCTGTCGGTCAAGCACATCGGCGACCGCCTGCTGCCGGACAAGGCCATCGACGTCATCGACGAGGCCGGCGCCCGCCAGCGCCTGCTGCCGGAGGGCGAGCGCAAGGCGACCATCGACGTCGAGGAAGTGGAGACCATCGTCGCCAAGATGGCGCGCATCCCGACCAAGCAGGTCACCGCCACCGACAAGGACGTGCTGCAGCACCTGGAGCGCAACCTGAAGATGGTGATCTTCGGCCAGGACCCGGCGATCGAATCGCTGGCCTCGGCGATCAAGCTGTCGCGTTCGGGGCTGGGCAATCCGGAGAAGCCGATCGGCAACTTCCTGTTCGCCGGCCCGACCGGCGTCGGCAAGACCGAGGTCACCCGCCAGCTCGCGCTGCAGCTGGGCATCGAGCTGGTGCGCTTTGACATGAGCGAGTACATGGAGCCGCACTCGGTCAGCCGCCTGATCGGCGCGCCCCCGGGCTATGTCGGCTTCGACCAGGGCGGCCTGCTGACCGAGAAGATCGTCAAGACACCGCACTGCGTGCTGCTGCTGGACGAGGTGGAGAAGGCCCATCCGGACATCTTCAACGTCCTGCTGCAGGTCATGGACCGCGGCATCCTCACCGATACCAACGGCCGCGAGGCCAACTTCAAGAACGTGATCCTGGTGATGACGACCAATGCCGGCGCGGCGCAGGCGGCGCGGCGTTCGATCGGCTTCACCAAGCAGGATCATGCCACCGACGCGATGGAAGTGATCCGCAAGGGCTTCACCCCGGAATTCCGCAACCGCCTGGATGCGGTGGTGCAGTTCCAGGCGCTGGGCTTCGACCACATCCTGCGGGTGGTGGACAAGTTCCTGATCGAGCTGGAGATGCTGCTGCAGGACAAGCATGTCTCGCTGTCGGCCACCCCGGCCGCTCGCGACTGGCTGGCCCACCACGGCTTCGACCCGCAGATGGGCGCACGGCCGATGGCCCGTGTCATCCAGGACCAGATCAAGCGCCCACTGGCCGACGAACTGCTGTTCGGAAAGCTGGTGGGCGGTGGCAAGGTCAGCATCGACGTGCGCGACGGCGGACTGGTGGTGGAAACCGAGGCCGAACCGGAGCACCTGTTGCCAGCGACGGTCTGAAGCAGGCGGGGCTTTACCCGTACGACGGCGGCTGCGGCCGCCGTCGTCGTTCCCGGTATCGGGAAACCCCGATCGCAACCACGCAAAAAAGCCAGCCCAAGGCTGGCTTTCGGGGTGCCCGGCTACCGCCGCTTACTTCATGCGGTAGGTGATGCGGCCCTTGGTCAGATCGTACGGCGTCATTTCAACCTTGACGCGGTCGCCGGTAAGGATGCGGATGTAGTTCTTGCGCATGCGGCCGGAAATGTGGGCGATGATCTCGTGCCCGTTTTCCAGTCGAACGCGGAAAGTGGTGTTCGGCAGCGTCTCGCTGACGGTGCCCTCGAACTCGATGGAGTCGTCTTTCGACATGTAATCCTGTGCGGTTCTGCGGATGGCCTTTCCAGGCCCGGAAGCCGAGCATTTTACCCCGCGCCGCGGAATCATGCAAAGTTTGCGTTAAACCGTGGTTGAGGCCGCCAATACCGAGGCCGGCCAATGGCCGAAACGCCGCGTCCAGCTGCCAACCGGCTCCGTTTCCGCGTCCTGGACCAGCGCCCGCACCCGGACCAGGAAGGCATCGCGCGGCAGGTGCGTGGCCCCCATGCGCAGCAGGTGCGGGTTCTCGACCTGGGCGTCGATCAGCGGCCAGCCCCAACCGCACAGGGTGCGTGCCAACGCGGTCAGCGCCACCTTGGAGCCGCCGCTGCGCCCGCTGAACATGCTTTCGCCGAAGAACATCCGGCCGATGGCCACGCCATAGATGCCGCCGACCAGCTGCGTGCCGTCGAACACCTCCACCGAATGCGCGTAGCCGAGCCGATGCAGTTCCCCATAGGCGCGATGCATGCCGGTGGTGATCCAGGTGCCGTCCTGGCCCGGACGCGGTGCGTTGGCGCAGGCCTGCATCACCGCGGCGAACGCGGTGTCGGCGGTGACCGTCCAGGCGCTCGAACGCAATGCGCGGCGGAAGCGCGAGGACAGGCGCACGCCATCGGTGCGGAACACCATGCGCGGATCCGGCGACCACCACAGGAGCGGCTGCCCTTCGGAGAACCACGGGAAGATGCCGCCGGCATAGGCGTTGAGCAGCCGCACCGGGGACAGGTCGCCGCCGACGGCCAGCAGGCCGTCGGGCTCGCCCAGCGCCAGTTCCGCAGGCGGGAAGGGCGCATCGGCGTCGGGCGGCAACAGGAAGGGCGGGCGACTCATCTGCCGCATTGTAGGCGCGGGGCCTGTACCTGCACCCATATCCGGGACAGCAGGAACGCTCCATGCGCGGCAAGCCCGGTATCTACTGCTTGAAGGGCGAGTGCGCCGCCAGCTGTCTTGCATAGCGCGCCACATCCCGCTGCTCCCGATCGCACCACTCATCCAGCGCACGGCGGAACTGCGGATCGGCGATCCAGTGTCGACTGCGTACCTGCACCGGCAGGAACCCGCGCGCCAGCTTGTGCTCGCCCTGCGCGCCCGGCTCGAAACGCTGCAGTCCCTCGCGCAGGCAGTAATCGATGCCCTGGTAGTAGCAGGTCTCGAAGTGCAGGCCGGGCAGGGCGGCACCGCCCCAGTAGCGGCCGAACAGCGTGTCGCCACCACGCAGGCACAGCGCGCCCGCGATCGGCACGTCATCGCGCCAGGCAAGGAAAAGCACCAGCTGCCGCGGCAGGGCATTGGCCAGATGGCGCAGGAACGGCAGGGTCAGGGCCGGCGCGTTGCCATATCCGGCGAAGGTCTGCAGGTAGAAATCGTGCATGGCGCGCAGGTCATCATCGCTGGCCTCATCACCATGGACGACGCGGAAGCCGATGCCGGCGCGGCTGATCTTCGCGCGTTCCTGGCGGATGTTCTTGCGGCGCTTGTGATCCATCGCGCCGAGGAAATCCTCGAAATCCCCCCAGCCAGGCTGGCGGTGCCACTGGAACTGCACGTCCACGCGCCGCAGCCAGTCCGCGTCGAACGCCTCATCCTCGGCTTCGGAATGGAAGTTGACGTGGGCCGAGGACAGCCCCGCGTCCCGCGCATGTCCGACGATGGCCTGCAGCAGCAGGCGCCGGTCCGCGTCGTCGCGTGCCAGCAGGCGCGGACCGGTGACCGGCGAATAGGGAACGGCGCCCAGCCACTTCGGGAAGTAGTCCAGTCCATGCCGCGCATACGCGTTCGCCCAGGCATGATCGAACACGAACTCGCCGTGTGAATTCTCCTTCAGGTATCCGGGCACCGCGCCGACCAGCGCATCGCCACGCCACAGGGCCAGGTGCTGCGGTCGCCAGCCCCATTCCGGGCGCAGGCAGCCATGCTGTTCCAGCCCAGCGAGGAAGGCGTGGCTGACGAAGGGATTGCCGCCATCATGCAGGGCGTCCCATTGCGCAGCCGGAACCTCGTCCAGGCACTGCAGGACGCGCAGTTCCGGGCGTCGGCTCATGGGTGCAACCCAAGCACGTCGATGGCAGGCGGGTTGAACAGCCGCAGGGGCAGCCCGGTTTCGCCGACACCGGCGGTGGTGAAAACGCGTACCGGGCCACAATCGCCCTGCATCACCTGTTCGCCACGATCGAAGCCGTGGACGGTGGGGATGACCTTGCGGTAGAGCCATGGAATGCGGATCTGCCCCCCATGCGTATGTCCGGCAAGCACCAGCGTGACGTCGCCAAGGCAGCCCTGCATGGCACTGTCGGGATTGTGGGCGACAAGGATGGTTGGTTTGCGGGGCACAAGCCCGGGACGCAGGAACGCGGCGTCATCCTTGTGCGCCCAGCGATCTCCCAGGCCGGCCCAGTGCGTGCCGTACATGTCGACGATGCGCCGCCCTTCGATCACCTGCACGCCGTGCATGGCGAGCGCGTTACGCAGTCGCCTGTCGATATCAGGGCCAGGCTGTTGCTGGTCGTGGTTGCCCAACACCGCGTACGCCGGCGCGCGCAGGCCAGCCAGCGGCGCGAACAATTCCAGCAGCGAGGCATCCCGTGGTTCGTAGGCCAGGTCGCCCGCGATCACCACCGCATGGACATCCTGCGCGTTGATGCGCTCCACCAGCCGCTCGAGAAAGCGCCGGTCCTTGTAGACCCCCAGATGAAGGTCGCTGACCAAGGCGACTCGGGTGGCGGTGCCTGTACCCTCGAGCTCGGTATATTTCACGAGGATCAACTGCGGCTCGATGAACCGCGCCCAGATGAACACGCCACAGCCCAGCAGGAACAGGGCCAGCAGCCAACGCTGGCGGCCGGCGCGCCAGCGCCACAGCAGCCAGATCATGGCCGGGAAGACCAGCCAGCTGCCATGGAAGAGCAACTGCTTGATCAGCACCTTGTCCATGTCCGGCTGCCGGGCGGAGCGGGATCAGGCGCTCTTTTCGTCCAGGAAACGCTCGGCGTCCAGCGCGGCCATGCAGCCGAAACCGGCCGAGGTGATCGCCTGGCGGTAGTGCTGGTCGGCGACGTCGCCGGCGGCGAACACCCCCTCGACCGAGGTCATGGTGGCGTTGCCGCCCAGGCCCGAGCGGATCTCCAGGTAGCCGTTGTTCATCGCCAGCTGGCCCTTGAACAGGTCGGTATTGGGCTGGTGGCCGATGGCGACGAAGAAGCCGTGCGCGGCGATGTCGCGGGTGCTGCCGTCCTGGGTGGACTTCACCCGCACGCCGGTCACGCCCATCTCGTTGCCCAGCACTTCGTCGACCTGGTGATGCCACACGGTCTCGATCTTGCCGGCGGCGACCTTGGCGAACAGCTTGTCCTGCATGATCTTTTCCGCCTTGAGCGTGTCGCGGCGGTGCACCAGGTAGACCTTGCGGGCGATGTTGGACAGGTACAGCGCCTCTTCCACGGCAGTGTTGCCGCCGCCGACCACGACCACGTCCTGGTCCTTGTAGAAGAAGCCGTCGCAGGTGGCGCAGGCCGACACGCCGCGGCCCTTGAAGGTTTCCTCGGAGGGAATGCCCAGGTACTTGGCGGTGGCGCCGGTGGCGACGATCAGCGCGTCGCAGGTGTACTCGGCGCCATCGCCGATGAGCTTGAACGGGCGCTGCGACAGGTCGGCAGTATGGATGTGGTCGAATACCACTTCGGTGTCGAAGCGCTCGGCATGGGCCTGCATGCGCACCATCAGGTCCGGCCCCATCAGGCCATGGGCGTCGCCCGGCCAGTTGTCCACTTCGGTGGTGGTCATCAGCTGGCCACCCTGCTGCAGGCCGGTGATCACGACCGGCTTGAGATTGGCGCGCGCGGCGTACACCGCGGCGGTCCAGCCGGCGGGGCCGGAGCCGAGGATGACGAGCTTCTGGTGGCGGGTGGGCAGGGACGGGGCGCTGGAAGTGCTCATGTATACTCGCGGAAAGTCGGGGTTGGCGGCGCGATCGCGGTACATGGCGACCGTCCGGGCAGGTCATAGAGTGGAGACCGGGCTCCGGTGAATCAAGGCGCAGGAATGGAACTGCGCGACCCGCAGGACCGCTCCCGCCCCGGCCGCAGAGCGGCCCGGGCTTTCCGCATGGCTCTCCGATGTCTTTGTGCTCCCGCTGTCGCCGTGCCCCCGGAACAGGCGGATGAAACGGCGCCGCCTGTCGTTTAATATCAATCACTAACCGTGCATTTCTAAGGTCTGGTCCAAGGTGGCGAAACAGGTCCCGGAACGTGACAAAGGCGCTGGCGCCAGCGGCAACGCGCGCAGGCAGGCGGCCGCCTCGGACAATCCGCGCCGCAACAAGCTGTGGCGCGATCTGGCGCTGATCGCGATCGCGCCGGCGCTGCTCTACCTGCTGGCGAGTCTGTTCACCTATTCGCCGGCCGACCCCGGCTGGTCGCAGGCCGGTTCGGTGGTCGCGCCCATCCACAACATGGGCGGCCGGGTAGGGGCGTGGATCGCCGACGTGCTGCGCCAGCTGTTCGGCTACGTGGCCTATCTGATTCCGCTGATGCTGGCGGCCGTCGCCTGGATCGCCATGTTCGGGCTCAACCGCGAGGACCGCGGCCAGGATGATCTCGGCCCGGCACTGCGGCTGGTCGGCATCGTCGGCTTCCTGATCGGCGCCACTGGCTTCCTCTACCTGCGCCTGCCGCCGGGCGACGTCGCCCGCGCCGGCGGCGGTCTGGGCGTGCTGGTCGGCAAATCGCTGCAGAGCGGCTTCGGCCCGGTCGGCAGCAACCTGTTCCTGCTGGTGCTGCTGCTGACCTCGATCACCCTGGCCACGGGGCTGTCGTGGTTCCTGGTGATGGAAAAGATCGGCAAGTGGGTGCTGGCGCTGGGCCCGCTGCTGGACAAGAAGAAGGAACAGGCCAGCGAGTGGCAGCAGACCCGTGTGCTGCGCGAGGAACGCGAGGAAGTGCGCAAGGTCGACGCCGAGGTACGCGCCAGACGCGAGCCGGTGAAGATCGAGCCGCGCCCGGCACCGGTGATCGAGAAGAGCGAACGCGCCAAGCGCGAGACGCAGATCCCGATGTTTCAGGGCGTCAACGGCGATGGCTCGGACCTGCCGCCGCTGGCGTTGCTGGATGACCCCAAACCGCAGCCCAAGGGCTACGACGAACAGACGCTGGAAACACTGTCCCGGCAGATCGAATTCAAGCTCAAGGATTTCCGCATCGACGCGCAGGTGGTCGGCGCCTATCCCGGCCCGGTCATCACCCGCTTCGAGATCGAGCCGGCGCCGGGCATCAAGGTCAGCCAGATCAGTTCGCTGGACAAGGACATCGCCCGCGGCCTGTCGGTGAAGTCGGTGCGCGTCGTCGACGTGATCCCGGGCAAGTCGGTGGTCGGGCTGGAGATCCCCAACGTCACCCGCGAGATGATCTTCCTGTCCGAGCTGCTGCGCTCGAAGGAATACGACAAATCGGCCAGCGTGCTGACCCTGGCGCTGGGCAAGGACATCGCCGGCCGCCCGACCGTGGCCGACCTGGCGCGCATGCCGCACCTGCTGGTGGCGGGCACCACCGGCTCAGGCAAGTCGGTGGCGGTCAACGCCATGGTGCTGAGCCTGCTGTACAAGGCCAGCCCGAA
Organism: Stenotrophomonas sp. 05N423; assembly: GCF_056397145.1. Taxonomy (NCBI): domain Bacteria; kingdom Pseudomonadati; phylum Pseudomonadota; class Gammaproteobacteria; order Lysobacterales; family Lysobacteraceae; genus Stenotrophomonas; species Stenotrophomonas sp. 05N423. Next base: position 17,905 of record NZ_JBFTMV010000012.1, on the reverse strand, counting down.
AGACCTGCGCATGCTGATGATCGACCCGAAGATGCTGGAACTCAGTGTCTACCAGGGCATCCCGCACCTGCTGGCGCCGGTGGTCACCGACATGAAGGAGGCCGCCAACGGCCTGCGCTGGTGCGTGGCCGAAATGGAGCGCCGCTACAAGCTGATGAGCGCGGTGGGCGTGCGCAACCTGGCCGGCTTCAACAAGAAGATCAAGGACGCCATCGACGCCGGCCAGCCGCTGATGGACCCGCTGTTCAAACCGAACCCGGAAATGGGCGAGGCGCCGCGCCCGCTGGAGCCGCTGCCGTTCATCGTCATCTTCATCGACGAATTCGCCGACATGATGATGATCGTCGGCAAAAAGGTCGAAGAGCTGATCGCGCGCCTGGCGCAGAAGGCGCGGGCGGCCGGCATCCACCTGATCCTGGCTACGCAGCGTCCTTCGGTGGACGTGATCACCGGCCTGATCAAGGCCAACATCCCGACCCGCATCGCCTTCCAGGTGTCGAGCAAGATCGACTCGCGCACCATCCTCGACCAGTCCGGCGCCGAAGCGCTGCTGGGCAACGGCGACATGCTGTACCTGCCGCCGGGTACGGCGATGCCCGACCGCGTGCACGGCGCCTTCGTCTCCGACGAGGAAGTGCACCGCGTGGTCGAGCACCTCAAGGCCAGCGGCCCGGCGGACTACATCGAAGGCGTTCTGGACGAAGTGCAGACCATGGGCGACGGCGTGGTGGTCGGCGCCACCGGCCTGCCCGAATCCAGCGGCGGTGGCGACGAGTCCGACCCGCTGTACGACGAGGCGCTGCGCATCGTCACCGAGACCCGCCGCGCCTCGATCTCCGGCGTGCAGCGCCGGTTGAAGATCGGCTACAACCGCGCCGCGCGCCTGATCGAGGCCATGGAAGCGGCCGGCGTGGTCAGTGCGCCGGAGCACAACGGCGACCGCAGCGTGCTGGCACCGCCACCGCCCAAGTGAGGGCAGGGGCGGCCGTCGAGAACGATTGCCGCCCATTCAGTTCCATCCGGGCAGACTCTGCCCATTCCTCCGTCCACCGATGACTATCGCCATGAACGCCTTCCTGCGCCCCACGTTGATCGCCGTGACCCTGGCCGCCGCCGGCTTCGCCGCCACCGCGCATGCGGGCGCGCGCGACGACCTGAAGACCTTCACCAACGGCCTGCGCGGCCTGGATGGTCAGTTCAGCCAGCAGGTGTTCGATGCCAAAGGCAAGCTCAAGGAGTCGTCCAGCGGCCGCGTGGCACTGTCGGCGCCGCGCCTGTTCCGCTGGGAATACACCCGCCCGCATCCGCAGCTGATCGTGGCCGACGGCAGCAAGGTCTGGGTCTACGAGCCCGATCTGGAACAGGCCACGGTGCGCGGCCAGGGCGAGGAAGAACAGAACAGCCCGCTGACGGCGCTGATCAACCCGGCGCAATTGGAGCGCCAGTACGATGTCAGCGAAGAAGCGGCACCGCGCGATGGCATGCAGTGGCTGTCGCTGAGCCCCAAGCGCGAGACCGACGCCAGCTTCCAGTACGCCGCGCTCGGCTTCGGCCAGGGCGGACTGGGACGCATGGAAGTCGTCGATGCGGTGGGGCAGCGCACCGTGATCGAGTTCAGCGGCTGGAAGAAGAACCCGTCCTTCGCCGCCGGTACCTTCCGTTTCACGCCGCCGAAAGACGTGGACGTCATCGGCGAGCGCTGACACTCCGCGCAGTACCGGCTGCCGGCCAACATTTCGTATATCCCAACATCCCGGGGTAGCGCTTGTCAGCGCTACCGGATGGAAGAGCCACGCTAGAATGCAGGCGTGGCCAGATCCAGAAACACGTTCTCCGATCCTCCTGCCGACCTGCTGAGCGCAGACCGGGAAGGCATGCGTCCGCTCGCCGAACGCATGCGCCCACGCACGCTCGATGAGATGGTCGGGCAGAAGCGCCTGCTGGCGCCCAATACCGCACTGCGCCGCGCCATCGAATCCGGTCGCGTCCACTCCATGGTGCTGTGGGGGCCGCCCGGTTGCGGCAAGACCACCCTGGCGCTGTTGCTGGCGCGCTATGCCGATGCCGAGTTCCGCGCGATCTCGGCGGTGCTGTCGGGCCTGCCGGAAGTGCGGCAGGTGCTGGCCGAGGCCGCGCAGCGCTTCGCCGAAGGCCGGCGCACCGTGCTGTTCGTCGACGAGGTGCACCGCTTCAACAAGTCGCAGCAGGATGCATTCCTGCCGCACATCGAACGCGGCACCATCATCTTCGTCGGCGCCACCACCGAGAACCCGTCCTTCGAGCTGAACTCGGCGCTGCTGTCGCGCTGCCGCGTGCACGTGCTTGAAGCGGTATCGCCCGAAGACGTGGCCGAAGCCCTGCAGCGTGCGCTGGACGACAAGGAGCGCGGTCTCGGCGACGAAGCCATCCGTGTCTCGCACGAATCGCTGCTGGAAATCGCCCGCGCCGCCGATGGCGATGTGCGCCGCGCCCTGACCCTGCTGGAGATCGCCGCGGAACTGGCGATGGGCGAGGGCGGGCAGATCACGCCGGAAACCCTGCTGCAGGTGCTGGCCGACCGCACGCGACGCTTCGACAAGGGCGGCGAGCAGTTCTACGACCAGATATCGGCGCTGCACAAATCGGTACGCAGCTCCAACCCGGACGGCGCGATCTACTGGCTGGCGCGCATGCTCGACGGCGGCTGCGACCCGTCCTATCTCCTGCGCCGGCTGACCATCATGGCGGTGGAGGACGTGGGCCTGGCCGACCCGCGCGCCCTGGAAATGGCGATCAACGTCTGGAACGCCTACGACCGCATCGGCGCGCCGGAAGGCAACATCGCCCTGTCCAACCTGGTCGTCTATCTGGCCAGCACTGCCAAGTCGAATGCCGCCTATTCCGCGCTGAACGCCGCCCGCGCCGATGTCACCGGGCTCGGTTCGCTGCCGGTGCCGATGCACCTGCGCAACGCGCCGACACGGCTGATGAAAACCCTCGGCTATGGCAAGGGCTACCAGTACGACCACGATGCCGAAGGCGGCATCGCCCTCGACCAGACAGCGTTCCCCGACGAAATGGGCGAACGCGTGTACTACCGGCCGGTCGAACGCGGACTGGAAATCAAGCTCAAGGAAAAACTCGACCGCCTGCGCGTGGCGCGCGAACAGGCGAGGGCGGGCGGCAAGCCGCAGGACTGAACAATCGTGTCCCGGACCACGACCTTCCGCGATATTCCATGACAGCAACAGGAGACATCCGCCGATGTGGCTTTCCTTTGTGGCGATAGGCGTCGGAGCAGCGATCGGGGCATGGCTGCGGTTCGGCCTGAGCGTCTGGTTGAACCCGATCCATCCCACCGTTCCGCTGGGCACGCTGGCGGCCAATCTGCTCGGTGGCTACGTCATCGGCCTGGCGCTGGCCTGGTTCGCGGTGCGGCCGGACATCGCGCCGCAGTGGCGTCTTTTCATCGTGACCGGCCTGCTCGGTGGTCTGACCACGTTCTCCACCTTCTCGGCCGAAGTGGTGCAGTTGTTCCTGCGCCAGCAACTGGGCTGGGCTTTGGCGACGATCGGCCTGCATCTGGCCGGTTCGCTGTCGATGACGGCGCTGGGCTGGACCACCTGGCGGATGCTGCGCCCCTTGGCGTGAGCCGGCTTTCCAACGCATGATCCGCTTTCCATTTGGAACGATTGAAAGACGACATGCCGGTAGAGCAGGGCGGAGTGAACGAGCCAACAGCAGCAATAGCGGCAACGACCATCATCGGCGCTGACGTCGGCGGGACCTACGCCCGACTGGGCTGGACCACACTGCGAGCGGGCGAACCGATCCGGGTTAACGATTTCCGCCGCTATGCCTGCGCCGACCACCCGAGCCTGGCGGCGATCCTGCGCGACTACGCCGCGCACCTGAGCGACAACCCGGCCATTCCGCCGGTCGACCGCGCGGTGGTGGCCATCGCCGGGCTGCTGGACGGCGACCGCCTGCTCAACACCAACCTGGCCTGGCAGGTTTCGCTGGCCGGGACCCGCCGCGAAGCCGGGCTGGGCGAACTGGAACTGATCAACGACTTCGTGGCCGTGGCCCAGGCCATTCCCCATGTCGAACGGGAAGCCCTGCACCTGCTCTCGGGCGATGCCGATCATCGCCCTCACGGCCCGGCACTGGTACTGGGGCCGGGTACCGGACTGGGTGTGGCGGTGCGCCTGGAGAGCAGCCGGCCGCCGGTGCTGGCCAGCGAGGGCGGTCACGCTTCGCTGACCGCCGGCAACGCGCTGGAACTGGACGTGCTGCGCCTGCTGCTGCAGCGCCATGGGCATGTCGACAGCGAACGCATCCTGTCCGGCCCCGGGCTGATGACGCTCTACGCCTGCCTGTGCGAGCGCGAAGGCGCGACGCCGCGCTGGGAAACGCCCGCCGCGCTGGTGGATGCGGCACGCAATGGAAACGACCCGCTCGCGCTGACCAGCACCCGCGCATTCTGCGCCTGGCTGGGCAGCGTCGCCGGCGACCTGGCGCTCACTTTCGGCGCCAGGTCTGTCTACCTCACCGGCGGCATCACCGGGCATCTCGCCGACTGGCTGCACGAAGGCGATTTCCAGCAGCGCTTCCTTGCCAAGGGCGTGCTGTCGTCCGCCCTGCAGCAGGTGCCCGTATGGCGCATCGACGATGGCGAACTTGGCGTACTCGGTGCCCTTGCCTGGCATGCAGACGATGCCTGCCGCCCCACCACAACCGGAGAAACCCGATGAGCACACGCAGGCAGTTCCTGCAGACGTCCCTGCTGCTGGCTGCGGCCGGCGCCGCGCCGCGCATGCTGGCATCGCCGCCTGCCGCCAACGGCGCACGGGTGATGTCGACCTGGGATTTCGGCGTCGGCGCCAACCAGGCGGCATGGAAGGTGCTGGCCGCCGGCGGCAGTGCCCTGGACGCGGTGGAGGCGGGTGCCCGCTGGGCGGAAAGCGACCTGTGCAACCCCACCGTGGGCCACTGCGGCAACCCGGACCGCGATGGCGTGCTCACCCTGGACTCCAGCATCATGGATGGCGACGGCCGCTGCGGATCGGTCGCGGCCCTGAGCGACATCCTGCATCCGGTGTCGGTCGCGCGCCGGGTGATGGAACAGACGCCGCACGTGATGCTGGTGGGCGAGGGCGCCCAGCAGTTCGCCGTGCAGCAGGGTTTCGAGCGCCGCAGGCTGTTGACGCCGGAAGCCGAAAACGCATGGCGCGAATGGCTCAAGACCGAGCACTACGCACCGCAGATCAATGCCGAGCGGCGCGGTCGCCCCGGCGACAAGGACAACCACGACACCCTGGGCATCCTCGCCATCGACGCGAAGGGGCACATGGCCGGCGCATGCACCACCAGCGGCATGGCCTTCAAGATGCATGGCCGCGTCGGCGACAGCCCGATCATCGGCGCCGGCCTGTATGTCGACAACGAAGTCGGCGCGGCCACGGCCTCGGGCATGGGCGAGGAAATGATCCGCAACGCCGCATCCTTCCTGGTGGTGGAACTGATGCGCCAGGGACGCTCGCCCGCAGATGCCTGTCGCGAAGCCATCGAGCGGGTAGTGCACAAGCGCCCCGAAGCCAGCCGCACCCTGCAGGTGTGCTTCCTCGCGATGAACAGGAACGGCGAGGTCGGCGCCTACGCGCTGCATCGCGGCTTCGTCTATGCGGTATGCGATTCCCGCAAACAGGACGCGCTGCTGGATTCCACCTCCATTTATACCAGCGAGCAGACATGAGCCGCCGCCTGCTGGAGATCGCCAGCAATTCCGTCGCATCGGCGCTGGCCGCGCAGGCTGGCGGCGCCGACCGGATCGAATTGTTCGACAACCTGGCGCAGGGCGGCACCACGCCATCGCGCGGCAACGTCGCCGTGGCCCGCGACCGCCTGCGGATTCCACTGTTCGTCTTGATCCGCCCGCGCCCGGGCGACTTCCATTACGACGCGCAGGAAACCGAGATCATGCTGCGCGACATCGAAAGCTGCCGGCAACTGGGATGCGACGGCGTGGTGATCGGCGCGCTGACCGAGGACGGAGACGTGGACAGCACGCTATGCCGCGAACTCGTCGCGGCCGCCGGACCGCTCGGCATCACCTTCCATCGCGCCTTCGACGCAGCACGCGATCTGCCGGCAGCCATGGAGCAGGTCATCGATCTGGGCTGCCATCGCATCCTCAGCTCCGGCGGGGCCGCCAGCGCGATAGCCGGCAGTCACACATTGCGGCAACTGGCTGCGCAGGCAGGCGACCGCATCCGTCTGATGGCCGGCGCCGGTCTGGATGCAGGCAACATCGCCGATGTCGCCATCCAGAGCGGCTGCAGCGAACTGCACGCCTCGGCCAAGGCATCCCGCACATCATCCATGCGTCACCACAACCCGGCGCTTATCGGCCTGGAAAACGATTGGGTGCAGTCCGATGCGGGGCTGGTGAGCGCGCTGCGGCGAGCGCTGGATCAGGCTGGGTGATCAACCAATGTGCCCGAGTGGCGTGTGACGCCCATCTTGGAATTTTACATAATATACATTATGCGAAAAAGCCAAGGCATCGCTACTGCGCCCGCAGGCCACCATGCTGGCCTGCCGGCAAACCCTGCCCGAACAGCTGCGCCCGCGACCACGCGCGGCATGTACTGGACAACCACGTAGATCTACACGGGCCATGGGCCGGCTGGCGGCTCGCCGGCCGTGACCTTGTGGCTCCCAGCGGCGAACGCATCCCCGAACGCCGCTTGCGCGGCCTGATGTGGCGTGCGGACGCCACTGACCTACGGGACGCCACCCGCGCCCGGAACGCTGCCAGAAAAGCCCGTCAGCAGTCGATGGTCAAGGTTGTCGTCGTGGACCTGGGCGACTGGCGCGAACGCCACTTCGGAACGCGCGCCGGGTAACGGCGCCACCGCAGGGGCACAGCCCCTGCACCCCGATCACTTGCAGGCGCTGTATACGGCGTTATCCATCGCGCGCGAAACCGCGAACGAGCGACGGTGGCCGGCCGCGTTGTAGACCGCATCGCGCGAACGCTTAGCACTCTCACAGCCATAACTCGACGTGGTTGAGATAGAACCAGAGCGTGCCGGAACAAACGCGCCTACGCCGCGACCACCACCCCGGATGCCAGCCATATATGGCCCTCGCGCAGCGTCAGCCGCTCGGCGCGCATCGACCTCGCGCTGCATCTGCGCCAGGCGCGCCCGGAGGTACGGGTTGTCCTGATCCGGCACTGCATCCCATGCCTTGACCGCCGGGGCGTTCGCACACGGATGCGATTGGTACGAATCCGGCTTGCCCTTTTCCACGCACTTGAAAACCTGCTGTGCAAGGCAATTTTGGGAAATTGTGAATGAAACCAAAACGAACCATGAACGCCAGATAAATGGCACGATTCTTGCCTTATCGTATTTCATCCTGAAATCTGCTAGGCGAGCAGCTCCTATGCTGCAAGTCAGGGTAGCAGAACCGTGGCGATCGACGCCAGCAGGGTCAGATGCCCCACGTAATAGCCATAGAACGCCCAGCGCGTGCGCGGGACGTTGACGCTGGCCAACGCAAGGCCCAGCACAGGAAGGGCCAACAGCGCCCAGCCATTGCCGTTCCATGCGCAGAGTGCAGCCATTGCCAAGGCGATCAGCGCGCCCCGCTCTACAGTCGGCCGCAGCAAGAACCACCAGCCGGCAAGCACTGATCTACCTGCCCACCGGCAATGCCACCCCGGACTTCTGGGCTGGCTCGCGCACCGAACTTGACGACAAATACAGCGCGGCGGTCGTGGCCGTGGAAGCCACGACCGGGCGGGTGCGCTGGCTTTACCAGATGACCCACCACGACCTCTGGGATTTCGACATTCCCGCCCAGCCGGCCCTGCAGGATCTACCGGATGGCAAGGGCGGGATAGTTCCGGCGCTGGTGCAGGTGACCAAGCAGGGCATGATCTTCGTGCTCAACCGCCAGACCGGCAAGCCGCTGTTCGAGGTTGAAGAGCGGCCGGTTCCACAGGGCAACGTGCCCGGTGAGCGTTATTCGGCGACCCAGCCCTTTTCGACCGGCCTGCCCAACATCGGCAACCAGACCCTGGTCGAGTCGGACATGTGGGGTGCGACCCTGCTGGACCAACTGCTGTGCAGAATCGAGTTCAGCAAGATGCGGCACCAGGGCATCTACACCCCGCCGGGCACCGACCGCGCGTTGCAATACCCCGGCTCGCTGGGTGGCATGAACTGGGGAGGTGTGTCGATAGATCCGACCACCCACTACCTGTTCGTCAACGACATGCGCATCGGTCTGGCCAACTACATGATCCCGCGCAAGGAGATGCCAGCCGACGCAAGTGGCATCGAAATGGGCGCCGTTCCACAGGAGGGAACGCCGTTCGGGGCCATGCGCGAGCGCTTCATGTCGCCGCTGGGTGTGCCCTGCCAGAAGCCGCCGTTCGGCACGATGAGCGCCATCGACCTGATCAGCGGCGAACTCAAGTGGCAGGTCCCGGTCGGCACGGTCCGCGACACAGGGCCGCTGGGCATCAAGATGCTGCTGCCGATGCCGGTCGGCATGCCGACGCTCGGCGGGTCGCTGGCGACACAGTCGGGTCTGCTGTTCTTCTCCGGTAGCCAGGACTATTACCTGCGTGCCTATGACAGCGGCAGCGGTCGTGAGCTGTGGAAGGCCAGGCTGCCGGTGGGCAGCCAATCGGGTCCGATGACTTTCGTCTCGCCCAAGACCGGGCGTCAGTACGTCGTCGTCACCGCCGGCGGCGCCCGTGTCTCTCCCGACCGCGGCGACTACGTCATCGCCTATGCGCTGCCCGACGCGCCGTAGACGCGCCTTGGACAGAGGATTACTCATGCGAAGCGACGGGCATGCATCGGCAAGGCGACGGGCTTCGACCGGTTGCCAAATGCCTGCGGCGGTCGTCGCATGCTCGATGGCGCTGGCACTGCCAGGCATTGCCCTGGCAGAGTCGCTCGCCGATGACTGGCTCCAGCGCGACACCCTGAGCGGAGACTGGCACGGGCTGAGAAGCCGCGCGGGCGTAGCTGGCGTGACCCTCAACGCCAGCTACGTGGGCGAGGCCGCCGGCAGCCTTTCCGGCAGCGATCGGCGCACTGCCCGTTATACGCAGCAGGTCGAGGCCGAGGCACTGCTGGACATGGAGCGACTGGCCGGCATCCGTGATGCCCGTGTCCAGGTCACGCTCAACTATCGGTACGGCCGGAGCCTGAGCGGCGAGGTCCTGCACAACCAGTTTGCGGTGCAGGAACTGTATTCCACTGCCCAGATCGTCCGCCTAAGCCAACTCAACTGGCTGCAGGATTTTGCCGACGGCCGTGTCACCGTCCAACTGGGCTGGTCGCCGTTGGGGAACGATCTGGCTCGGCTGCCAGCCTTCTGCAAGTTCCAGAACGTGGTGATCTGTGGCCACGCCAACGCCATGACCGTGAACAGCGGCGCGATCAACGGCCCGGTCAGCCAATGGGGCGCGCGTTTCAAGGTCTGGCCGACGCCGCAGTTCTATATCAACGCCGGCATCTACCGGAACAATCCCGATGGCGGCACCGACGACGGGTTCGACCTCTCGCTGGACCATGACGGGAGCTTCTATCCCGTCGAACTCGGCTGGGAGCGCCGGGAAGGTGCGCCGCGCGGTTCGATCGCCTTCGGCGCTTACTACAACACCGCCGACACGCCGGATCTTTATTACGACGTCAACCGCGATCCCGCCGGCCTCACCGGCCTGCCGATGCTGCAGCACGGTGGCCGACATGGTGGCTACGTCATGGGCCGGCAGGTGATTTACCAGCCCGAACCCGGCAACGCGGCGCGCGCGCTCTCGGTGGGTGGCATCGCCGGTGTCGGCGACAGCGCCACCGCGCGCTTCCGTCGCTTTGCGATCCTAGGCGCTCTCTACCAAGGTCCACTGGCCTCGCGGCCGGACGATTTTGCCTCCTTCATGGTGGCGTGGTCGCCCACCAATCCCCGCCTCAGCCAGTTCCAGAGCGACCGCAACCTGGCCTTGCCCGGGACGGTCCCCGTGCAGCGCTGGGAGACCGTGCTCGAGCTCGATTACGGGATCCAGGCCACGCCGTGGCTGATCCTGCAGCCGAACCTGCAATACATCGTGCAGCCTGGTGGCAACGACACTAGGAAGAATGCTTTCGCGCTGGGTCTGCACGTCGCCGTCAAGCTTTAGCCAAAACGAACCAAAGGAGACGACGCAGTTAAACCGCGTAACTGCGTCGTCTCCTTTCTTCGGCGCGACGCTGATAGGCCAGATCGAAGTCTGATCCCCGGTACGCACGATCCTGGAACCGCGGAGCACGAGGCGTGCCGATCTCATCATCGTCGGCACCAGCCAAACGTAAGGGGTCTGCACGCCTTCTCGTCGGTAGCATTGCCGGCGACGTCATCCGCGACACGCAACACGACATCCCGATTGTGCCGTGGCCTGATCGCGGCTCAATCCATCTTGCGACGTCCACCGTTGATTAACGGAGTGTGGAGCGTTGGTGGCAAAAAAACGCATGGGATGTGGAGACGCACGAACTACACACGCTCGCGTGGTGGCACCGTCAACATTCGGACGATGAAAGCACGGAACATTCCAGCCTGTATTGACGCAGAAAAGCCGCCGTGGACTCGTCACTGACCTGCCCGCCATTGCCGATCAGCTCACTCCAGATCAGCAATGCAAATATACGGAATGACATGCGAATCGTCATCCACCCCATCTAGAATTGGAAACGCTCTAAGGTACGCTTTGGGTCGCAAGCCGTCTCTTAAGCGCGACTGTGTTCGGCCCGAGGCGGACCTTGATCAGTCCAGAACCGCCCACTCCTTCCGTCCACACGATGGTTCCAGCTACGGGCCTTGATGGGTTGTTTTGATTGTCGTGCGCTTGCGGAACACGTCCCGCAAACCGGACGCCGTGCTCGGTGGCCGAAATCGAGTCGATCATCTGCGGGAACGCTTCCGAGGTGAGCTTTGGCAAGGAGTAATCCGGATGGATGAACAGCGTGGCATTTGCCCCTTGCCGCACCGCTAGGATTATTGATCTCCAACTTCTAGAACCACCGGAGCAGCCTTCATCGAGCGTAACCAAGGCGATGTAACGTACTTCGGGATCTCTCTTCCAGCGTGCAATGTTGTTTGGATTGAACGAGACGTTGCAGCCGATCGAGCTCGCATACGAACTCACAATGTCAGGCAGGCGCTCGACCACTCTCGCCTCGATGACCTCCCACTCACTAAGTTCGTGAGCTGTCTGTGCCCATCCAAGCAGCGGGCTGCAAAGTGGAGACATGAGAACGATGTGGCGAATTCGCATTTCCGCTCCCGATATCTCAAAAGCCAAGCATGTTCTCGGCGGCCCCAAAGGCCACTATGAGTTTGGCCTCCGTGATCGTGTTTACGTCTACTCACGGCCAAAAGCTGCCCTTCCCTACCCCCCGATAAATCTTCCTAATCCCCTACCCCGCCGATGCTCGCTACAGGCCAGGAACAGTCATGGCTCGCTTTCTGATTGAACGCTCGCCTACTAAATTGTAAAAAGTAGGCTCTTCGCAACTTCACTGATGGTGGCACCGTGATCCAAGACCGGATCGAGAAACTGAGGTTCATCGCCGAAGAGATGCAGATCGCCTTTCATCTGGCGGCGAATCTCGCCGATCCGTTTTTTGCGCGTACCATCGCGCGACATATCCTGGTCAGGGCCGAGAATTTCATCGCACATGCGCGGGGTCTTCGTCGTCCACTTCGCGACTCGGGCTTTGACACAAACGCGTTCCACACGACCAAAGAGGCCTACGCCACCGAGTTTGAAGAATATTTATTTGAAGAATATTTAAAGGTCGCGCGGCACAAGATTGGCGCCCATGTACAAGACTTCGATTTTGGCAAACGCATCGAGCTCTGGAACGACATCGAGATTGTTAAGCTCACCTACTTTGTCGACGGCGCGCAGGAAATCTATGAGTGTCTCGCGGCGCTCACGGTGCCCGGTTACGTTCCTTATGCCGTCCCGGCTGAGCTTTCTGATCCGAAGATTGTCGAGATCCTTCATCAAATCCAGCGCTCGCTCGATGCCCGCACCTGGATCGAAATGGGGATGGACTCGCTTGCGATGGCGCGCGACAACACTTCCGCCGTCCTTAACGCGACACCCGTTCATGCTCGCGCCGGTCAATTGGCCCTGATCCGCCGTTGGATCGCGCTACAGCTGGAACTTCGCGGCAAACTCGCCGCGTATCCCGCGATCGCGCGCCTTTTCAAAGAACGCATCGTTACCGACATCGTCAGCTTCTGCGACTGCCTCGTCACGCGCCCGGTCGCAGCCGACGCCTTGCAGGCCATGGACGGGCTGAACAAACTTGTGCAGGCAGAAAACCAGTCATCAGCAGCGATTGATGATTTTGTCTCCGCATCGCATTTTGAAACCGATCTCGCAGCCACCCGCAGGGTTCGCGATAAGATCGGCGCTCATCTTGAAATCGATGAGGCGGAAACGCTTCCCATGCTTCTCGCCGAACTCAACGCCTTCGATCTCGACAAGGCGCTCGCGTTTTACGCTCGGGTCGCCGTAGCCTTCAACAAACAGTGCGTCGCTGTTTTCTTTCTGCGTATGTACGCCGCCGACGGCGCCCGGCTCTACGGCGTGACCATGGGTCATTCGGCAGTGAAGCCCTTTGCGGGAGTCGCCGAGCCAGCCCTCTCTGCACCGCCCGCGGTACCACTCATCGACGACGAGCAGGAATACGCCAAGAATCTGACGCGCTGACTCGACGGCGATGAAAACCAGAAGGGAACTGCACGCGATTTCTTCTGTAAAGCGTTCATGGGCTCCGAAAGCGTCGAAGACATCAAGGAGACGGAGCACTTCGGCAGCAGCACACGCTATCACTCACACCAGTTCCGCAAGGCGCATCAATTCCTTCTCGACGCCTTGAATGATGGCCTGTCCGATTTTGACCTCAAGGGTGTTCTCGATCTTGTTATGTCATGCCGAGGAGGCGCGCCATATCAATTGGCGGAGGTGCTCGTCCGCTACGCGCCACACGCAACCGTCTTTCGGCAATACCTGATCTGCCACGTCCTCGGCGAAATTGGTAGCGGACCGCACGAGAGCGTCTCCGACTTCCTCGACGCGCAAGCCCACTCGCCAAACTGGGTGGTTCGCTTCGAAGCGATGGTGGCGCACTATAAATCGTTCATCAAGAACGAAGGGGTCTTTCGTACCAGCCACAAAGGCCAGACAAAGGCCGAGCACGATGCGCTCGTCGCATCCATGACCCAAGCCATGTCACCGGATAAGCGGCTTATTTGCTTTCTCGGCTTCGCCAGCGTTCACACTGGGCCTCTCGCGGGTGTGTTCACGACCCCGTTTCGCAGTAACTACACGGCCCTCCAGACCAAGCTTGAGATGCTCATCCTGCCGCTTTTGAACGACGACGCCGCCAATTCCAAAGCGGCCATACTCAAACAACTCATTCAGATCCACGACTACATGGGGGTGAGCGTTCATATCGCGATCAATCTCAATGGCGGCGAAAGCCATCCGCTCTACGCGGAATTGGTCGATGCCTGCTGTCGAGGAACCATTATTGCGGCCTCCAACAATCAAGCGAGCCGTCATCTCGCCATGAGCTATGTTCTGAAGAAGGATCATCTCCTCGCTTTCGAGATCGCCGGGCCGCTTGCCGACCGCAATCCAGATTGGATCGAGGTGCAAATCCTTGTCGCCCAAATTCTCGGTGAAATAGTTGGAGCAGAAGCTGAGGCCCGCGAGCGTGTGAGCAGCATCCGAAGCGCTTACAAGCTCTCAGCGATGCAGGAGGCTGCGCTTACGACGGTGGAGACGGAAGTTCAGAGCCGTCGGACAAGTCAGGAGGAATAGTTTCGTTCCAATATGACGACCAACCTTCAAATACTGGCAGCCTCGGCAGCTGCTCGGAGACTGACGTCGCCGATGACCAATACTTGTGCAGCGTCAGACCGTTATCTTCGCTGGTAAAAGCGCTACGTGGCCTGCTCGCCGGCTGGGCAACGATAGGCATCCCGCGCCGGCTCGTAGATGAAGTCCCGCTTGTCGAAGCGACCCTCGGCCTTGCTGTTCGAGGTCAGTGGCTTGAGCACGAGCGGGATGATGCCGTTCTGCTCGCAAGCCAGGATCTGATGAGCGTTGTAGTAGCCGCGATCGGCCAGCGCGGTCAGGTGGTCGGCGCCTAGCGCGGCTTTGGCCTTGAGCGCCATAGGCGCAAGCTGCGTCCGATCGTGTCCGATGTTGGTGACTTCGTGGGCCACGATCAGGTGATGCTCGGCATCGACTGCGGCCTGCAGGTTGTAGCCCACCGTTCCCGTGGCACGACCTGTCCAGGTCATGGAACGCGCATCCGGATCGGTCAGCGAGATCTGGCTGTCGGGTGCTTCCTGCAGCCCCCGTTCGATACAGTCCAGCGCCACCATCTGCTCGCGCAGCTTGGCCGGCTTGTCGAGCAGCTGCGGCGTACGTGCCTCGGGCAGCAGCACCGGATCGCAATCGGCAGGGTCCAGCTCGGCCAGATAACGGGCCATGCTCTCGTCGAGCTGGCTACGCCGCGCCTTGATCTTGCCGACAGTGAAGTTGCGATCGCGGCTGTTGACCACCTTGAAATTGCTGCCATCGATGCTTCGGTCGGGAGCTGCCATGCCCTACCCCCGATAAACACCCCTAATCCGCTACTTCGCTCTGCCCTCCCGATACACGACAGGCGGATGGCAATACACCCTTGCAAGCGATCCCCTGCCCGGCCACGTCATGACTTCCATCCGTAATCTCCTCGCGTTGTTGGCATTCCTTCCCGCCGCATTCCTGTCTGCCCAGGCATGGTGCGCAACGCCGGCGACACGCATCGAAGATCGTGCCGCCGAGATCGCATATCTCAATATCGCCATGCAGCGCGACCTGCTCATCCATTTCCAGAGATCAGGCCTGCCCGGCGCGCGGCAGGTCGAAACCTTACTGCTGCGGGACGTCCCCACGCAGTCTGGCATGGCCTATCCCAAGTACTACGCATGGGCCCGTGTGTCTGGCCATGGCGGCGCACCTCTGCTGCAACAAGGCGTGGTGCGACTGGCTGAAGTCGATCACAGGCGCTTCGAGATCACTCATTTCATCACGGCGCAGCGGATCCGCTCCGAGGGGAGCGCAGTGATCGCCCCCATCATTCCGGAGCCACTCCACGAACGGGTCCGGGCGCTGGCGAACGAGGTATTACCTTGATGCCCTTCCCCGCCATTCTGCTCGCGGCAGTGATCGCGCCACCGCAGGGTTCATGCACGAGCGGCCAGCCAACCCTGGTCGATGAGTTCGCCCAGACCATTGTGGTGGTGGCGCGCGTGCTTTCCGTGCGTGATGTACAGGACGATCCGGAAGACCCAATCGGCATCAGCGCCACGCTCTATACGGTCGATGTGTCCGAGAGGCTGCACGGCCGGGCGGCTCCTACCCTGGTTCTGCGCTCGGAGAACACCTCCAGCCGCTTTCCGATGGAACGCCACCGGCACTACCTACTGTTCATCCGCCGGGCCCGCGATGGAGCGCTGTACGTCGACCCCTGCGGCCATTCGGATGAACTGCCACAGGCACGCGCCACATTGGCAGCACTCCGCCAGATACCGGCGAGTCCAGCAAGGCAGCCATGACGGCGCCGCTGGAAAGCACTGAATGCCTCCTGCACATCCATGCGCAATCCGTACCACTCAAGACCATATCCCTGAAATCCGTCCGGCCAGGCAGCGACCGCCTGGTCGCGCGCACTCCCACCGTTTCAGGTAGTTGCAGCGCATGGGTTGATCACCATGGCCACATGGGTTGTTCGATGCTTCCCATGGTCAGGCCTGTCGAAGGCACCCTTCCCGCAGACGAAGCGATCTTGCCGGTAGAAATCTTAGATTGCCCCGGATCGCGATGCCCTCCCGATGACGGCAGGACATTGCGACCCGAGCCAGCCATGGCAGTCCCTGCGCCAGCCTTCTCCTCAGCCGGACAAGGTCGCGTTGTCGATGACGAAGCGGTACTTCACGTCGCCAGCCAACATGCGCTCGTAGGCGGCATTGATGCCGTCGGCAGCGATCAGCTCGATGTCGGCCACGATGCCGTGCTGGGCGCAGAAGTCGAGCATTTCCTGGGTCTCGGGAATTCCGCCGATCATCGAGCCGGCCAGGGTGCGTCGCTGGGTGATCAGGTTGAATACGTTCGGCGAGGGGTGCGGCGTGGCCGGAGCGCCGACCAGCACCATGGCGCCATCGCGGCGCAGCAGCGCGAGGAAAGCATCCAGGTCGTGCGGTGCGGCCACGGTATTGACGATCAGGTCGAAGCTGCCAACGTGCGCTGCCATCGCCTCATGGTCGCGCGAGACCACCACCTCGTCGGCGCCCAACGCCAGCGCGGCTTCGCGCTTGGATTCGGAAGTGGTGAAGGCGACCACGCGCGCGCCCAGCGCATGGGCAAGCTTGATGCCCATGTGACCGAGCCCGCCGATGCCGACCACGCCGACCTTGCGACCGGGCCCCGCTTGCCAATGGCGCAGTGGCGACCAGGTGGTGATGCCGGCGCACAGCAGTGGCGCTACAGCCGCCAGCTGCCCTTCGGGATGACGGATACGCAGCACGTAGCGCTGGTGGACGACGATGCGCTGCGAATAGCCGCCCAGCGTCCAGCCCGGGGCATCGGCCGTCGGTCCGTTGTAGGTGCCGACCATGCCATGGCAATAGTTCTCCAGGCCGCTGTCGCAGTCCCCGCAGTGCCGGCAGCTGTCGACGATGCAGCCCACGCCGACCAGGTCCCCCGTGGAGAAGCCGGTCACCTCACCACCTACGGCAGAGACACGCCCGACGATTTCGTGGCCGGGTACGCAAGGGAAATGAGTGCCCTGCCATTCTGCGCGCACCTGGTGCAGATCCGAGTGGCAGATGCCGCAATAGGCAATGTCGATCTGGACGTCATATGGCCCCGCCGCACGCCGGGTGATGTCCAGCTGCTCCAGAGGGCGGTCGCCGGCATGGGCGCCATAGGCTTTGACGAACTGGGTCATGTCTGCAGCATCCAAGTGGAAGATGGGGGCATTCTGCGCTCCCTGCGTCACGATTGTCAGTCGATGAATTCTTTCCGGTTGACCCTGCTTCCCTGAAGCGATCGGCGAGCCCGGAATTTCAAATTTCTTCTGGCCGGCACCCAGCTCCTGCCACCGCCACCCGCTTGTTGACCGTGTCCCGGATGGTGCGCTCGACCGCCTCCTATCGCCCTTGCTCGCGCCAGACTTCCTGGATGCATGCGGCCTGCCGCGCCTGCTTTGCCATGCAGGTAGATGTCTCTTCAAGAGGCACTGCTTCGATTCCTGCAAGCCGGACAGACATATGCTGCGGCCCTCGCGACGTGACATCGAAGTCGCCGGTGCGCGACGGCTGGATCAACCGATGTCACGACGAGGGGGGATGTCCGTTCGCCGCGCGCGTCACGCATCGACCGTCCGCTTTCCCCACTACCTCGACAGCGACAAACATATAGGTCGCATGCAATGCGCCCCCCAGACGACTCCACCTGGATCTCCATCGCCGCGCCCATCTACTGGATGGTCCTCAATGGGAGGAGAGCGCCCTTCACTGATGGCACGGGCTGCATGGCACTGGGTGCGTTCGCTGCATCGTTGGTCCAGACGCTCCAGCGATCCATCGCCATATTCCTGTCCAGGTGCAAACATCCGCGATCATCGGCATGCGTCGTGGACCCGGTTGTCCCAGTAGCTGGACAGCGCGAATCCCCGCTTCAGCCCCGCCCTGCGATAGGCCGCATCCCTGCCCTCCTTGGCCTTGGTACAGGCATCAGCCCTGGTGCGGCGGCCATTCCGGCCGGAACCCACCCCCGGATGGCCGCCCCGCC
>NZ_JBFTMV010000011.1:0-123034 GCF_056397145.1 Stenotrophomonas sp. 05N423 | reverse complement strand
TCGGCGTGGCCCGGGCAGTCAACGTGGGCGTAGTGACGGCTCTCGGATTCGTATTCGACGTGCGCGGTCGAGATCGTGATGCCGCGCGCCTTCTCTTCCGGCGCGGCGTCGATCGAGGAGTAGTCCTTGAACTCGCCACCGAAACGCTCGGCACCGATCTTGGTCAGCGCGGCGGTCAGCGTGGTCTTGCCATGGTCGACGTGGCCGATGGTGCCGACGTTGACGTGCGGCTTGGTACGTTCGAACTTACCCTTGGACATGGCGGCTTCTTCTCGGTAACAGGTTGGTTATGGCGCTTTGAGCAAGATGGTGCTCACGAAAGGAATCGAACCTTCGACCTCCTCCTTACCAAGGAGGTGCTCTACCGACTGAGCTACGTGAGCGAGTTTTGTATTATGGCATGTTTTCAATTTCGTTCAATGGAGCGGGAGACGGGAATCGAACCCGCACCATCAGCTTGGAAGGCTGAGGTTCTACCATTGAACTACTCCCGCACCGGGAACAACGCCACAACATGAAACTGGTGGAGGGAGGTGGATTCGAACCACCGAAGGCGTAAGCCAGCAGATTTACAGTCTGCCCCCGTTGGCCGCTTGGGTATCCCTCCGCTCCACCCCTTTTTGATGACCTTGGCCTAACCGGTCAGGGGTGGGAGAGCCCGCTATTCTGGTGATGGCGCATGATGCTGTCAACAGAAATTTTTACATTCCGCGAAAATTCCGCTCCTGGCATCCACGCCCCTTCACTCGCCGGGCATCTTCAGCTTTTCGTCGGCGAAGATCGCCACGTGCGGCACGCCGTCGGCGCCGATCCAGCCGCGGTACATGCCTTCGGTATTGAACGGCGTGGCCGCCTTGCCGTCGGCCGCCAGCACGATCGCCCCGCCGTCGCCCCCAAGCTCGGGCAGACGCTTGACGATGACCTCGTTGCCGGCCTGCGCCGGGGTTTCGCCGAGATATTTCATGCGCGAGCAGATTTCGTGGGCCGCGGCCAGGCGGATGTAGAACTCGCCCCAGCCGGTGCCCGACACCGCGCAGTTGTCGCTGGCATAGGTGCCGGCGCCGATGATCGGCGAATCGCCCACACGCCCGTAACGCTTGTTGGTCATGCCGCCGGTGGAAGTGCCGGCGGCCAGCTTGCCCTGCGCATCCAGCGCGACCGCGCCGACGGTACCGAAGTGCTTGGCCGTCTCCAGGTCGGCATGCGCCTGCCCGGCTGTTTCTTCCTTCAAGGCGCGCTGCAGCTGCTGCCAGCGCTTCTCGGTGCGGAAATACGAAGGATCGACCTGCTCGATCTTCTGTTCGGCGGCGAACATCTCCGCCCCCTGCCCGATCATCATCACGTGCGGCGAATGCTCCATCACCGCCCTGGCCAGCAGGATCGGGTTCTTGATCGTGTGCACACCCGCCACGGCGCCAGCGCGCAGTGTGGCGCCATCCATCAGCGAGGCATCGAGCTCGTTCTTGCCGTCATGGGTGAAGACCGCGCCGCGCCCGGCATTGAAGGTCGGATCGTTCTCCAGCACGGTGATCGCGGCGGTCACCGCATCCATCGCCGGCTTGCCGGCCGCAAGCGCCTCGTGCCCCTTGCGCAGGGCGGCTTCCAGCGCCGCACGCGCGGCGCGCACCTCTTCCGGATTGAGATCCTGGCGCTCCACGCCGGCCCCGCCGTGGATCACGAGCAGGGGCGAGGCAGGCGCCGCCACGGCCGCCGCGGAAGACAACGACGCCAGGCCCAGCAATACCGCGGAAGTCAGCTTCATGTTTCTTCACTCTGGAAAGGTGCCCGATTCTAGGCACGCCATCGCCGGTCTGAACAGACACCGCCGGTGCAGACTCCCGCATCAGCGCCCCGAAAGCGGAAAGGGGCCGAAGCCCCTTTCGCATCTGCACTCACCCGCCGCCGAATCAGTCCGGCTGGAGCTCCAGTTCGCCGTCCACCACGCTGGCCATGGCGGTGAATGCCGGATTGTCGACCGTGAACCCATCCAGGTGCAGGCGGCTGCCCGCCCCCACCCCGGTCACCGGAATGGAACTGAATTCCAGCGACTCGCCGCTGCTCAGGCGGTCAGCGGTGCGGTGCGGCATCACCAGCCAGGCATAGCCGTCGTCGAGCGAGTAGACGCGGCCACGGCCATCCGCTTCAACGCACAGCGCGGTGTCTTCATCCACGCCGATGCCGACGATGTCGTCCTGGCCCTTCTCCTGGGCCGCGCGCGCGACGAACACGATCAGCCGCCCCAGGCGCTCGCGCTTGGCGAAGTGGGTGTCGGTGACCACATTGGAGAGATACGGCATGGTCAGGAAATCCTGGTCCATCGTGACCTTGCTGCCCATCGGATCACTCAACGCCGCCGGCGAGTTGACGCTGCCGCCATCCAAGGCGCCATAGCTGTAGCCACCGAGGATCGCGAGACCGGCGCTCGTGCCGCCGATCGGCTTGCCCGCCGCGACATGCTCGTTGAGCGCCTGGTTCAGCTCGGTCCCCTTCCAGAAGCGGATGTAGCGGGACTGGTCGCCACCGGCGATGAAGATCGCGTCGGCCCCGCGCACGACCCGCAGCACGGCCGGGTCGTCGGCCGCCTTGCGGCTGTCGAACACCAGGGTCTGCACCGAGGTGACCCCGCCGATGTCGTGATACAGCTCGTTCTGCAGATTGTCGTCGCCGGAGGCGCGCAGGATCACCACGCGGCCGTTGCCCGCACGCTCGACCCACCAGTGGAAGGCCTCGGGAACCCAGTCGCCGCCGCCCATCAGCATCATCGCCGCCTGGGTCTGGCCCGGACGCGCGGCATCGAGATCCCCCACTTCGTAGTAGCGATAGCCCGGATCCGACAGCCCCCTGCCGCCCGCGGCAACCGCGCCCCCCGCCATGCCGAGCGCCACCAGCACCAGGGCCAACCGCCCGCATCGGGAAACCATCCGCTTCATACCGCTCTCCAGAACATCATGTAATCGCTTCCATGCCGTAATGCCAGACTTTCCGGCAGTGGTCAAGCGTGTAAAAAAGGTGTTAGATGATCGCGCCCCATTCACGTTTTGTTGGGGCTCCCGGCGCCTGCGTGGGCCGGCCAGACACTTTCCGGAACACTTTCAGCAGAGAACTGATTCATGCGCAGACACGCAATGGTGTGTTCGATCCAGTTGGCCCTGCTTGGCATGGCCGTCCCCGCAATGGCCTTGGCCCAGAACACCGACAACGATCAAACCAAGCAACTGGATACCGTGCAGGTCACCGGCTCGCGCATCCCGCGCGCGCAGGTGGAAGGACCGGCGCCGGTCACGGTGGTCAACGCCGAGCAGATCAAGGCGGCCGGTTTCACCTCGGTCCCGGATGTGCTGCGCTCTCTCAGCCAGAACAATGGCTATACGCAGGGCCAGCAGAACACCACGGGCGCACAGTCGACCCCCGGCGCACAGGCGGTCGACCTGCGCGGCCTCGGCCCCAACCACACCCTGGTGCTGATCAACGGCCGCCGTATCGCCGACTTCCCGCTGCCGCTCAACGGCAAGAGCAACTTCACCGACATCGGCAACATCCCGCTGGGCATGATCGACCGCATCGAAGTGCTGACCGGCAGTGCCTCGGCGGTCTATGGCTCCGACGCGATGGCCGGCGTGATCAACTTCATCCTCAAGAAGTCCACCGACGGCACCACCATCGACTACCGCTACGGCGACACCAGCCGCGGCGGCGGCGAGTCGCATGACCTGACCCTGACCACCGGCTTCGAGCACGGCAACTTCAGCGGCATCGTCGGCGTCGAGCTGATGGACAAACACCCGGTATGGGGCACCCAGCGCAAGGTGCAGGATTCCACCCTCGACGGCCCGACCTCGCGCAGCCGGCTGCCGTCCCTGGTC
Organism: Stenotrophomonas sp. 05N423; assembly: GCF_056397145.1. Taxonomy (NCBI): domain Bacteria; kingdom Pseudomonadati; phylum Pseudomonadota; class Gammaproteobacteria; order Lysobacterales; family Lysobacteraceae; genus Stenotrophomonas; species Stenotrophomonas sp. 05N423. The sequence continues at coordinate 119,171 of NZ_JBFTMV010000011.1, read as the reverse complement.
GCCCGCCGCTATGACGTCGACGACGACGTCGCGCTGGATCCGGAAGGCGACTGCGCCGCGCTGGCGGGCACGAACAGCGGCACCACCCATCTGGCCTCGGACCGCTACGGCGAGCCCTATTGCGGCAGCGAGCGCGTCACCGCCCAGCGCACCATCAACAACCAGCGCAAGGGCGCGACCGCCTACGGCTCGTTCGAATATCGTTTCGACGACAATCTGTCCTGGTTCGCCGACGTCCAGCTCGGCCGCCAGGAAGTCAAGCTGATGACCGGCAACGGCAGCCCCACGGCGGTCAGCGACAACATGGGCTGGGAATTCCACGACCCGGCCTCGACCGACAACAACGACAAGGTGTTCTACAACGCCGGCACCGGCCACTACGAGATCTGGCAGCGGCAGTTCAGCCCCGAGGAAGTCGGCGGGCTGAAGAACCGCATGAACAGCACCACCCAGAAGACGCTGGCGGCGACCACCGGCCTGAAGGGCATGTTCGGCGACAACTGGAACTGGGAAGCCGCGTACAACCATTCCCAGTACAAGGCCGATGTGAAGATGCCGCGCATCAAGGCCGCCGCCGCCAACCGGCTGTTCCTGGGCGAGCGGCTGGGCTACGACGATGACGGCTATGCGATCTACAACCCGGATCCGGCGCGCCTGTTCAAGCCGCTGACGCCGGCCGAGTTCGCCTCCATCGCGGCGATGTCCACCTTCCGCCCCGAAGCCAAGAACGACAACGTCAGCTTCACCGCCGACACCCCGGCGCTGTTCTCGCTGCCGGCCGGCGACGTCGGCTTCGCCGGCGTGGTCGAGTATGGCCGCCAGTCCTACGCCATCCACCCCGATCCGCTGGCGCTGACTGCCGATGCTTACTACGGCCCGCAGTACGGCGATGGCAGCGGCAGCCGCAACCGCTGGAGCGCCGCGGGCGAACTGCGCGTGCCGGTGGCGTCCAGCCTGCAGGCCAGCCTGGCCGGCCGCTACGACCGCTACAGCTTCGGCAACAGGCATCCGGGCAAATTCACCTACAGTGCCGGCCTGGAATGGCGTCCGTTCGACACCCTGCTGGTGCGCAGCTCCTATGGCACCGGCTTCCGCGCGCCGGACATGCACTACCTGTTCGCCGGCGACGACTACTACCGCAAGGTCTCGACGGATTACTACCAGTGCCGCCAGGACGAGCCGGGCTTCAGCAACGGCGAGTGCTGGGACGACGGCAGCTGGGATACCAACACGCTCGACATCTACGCCGGCAACCGGAACCTGGACGTGGAGACCAGCAAGTCGTTCACGGCTGGCTTCGTGTGGTCGCCCATCGCCAACTTCGACCTGGCGGTGGACTACTACAAGATCAAGGTGATGAACCAGGTGCAGTCGCAGGACCGCGAAATCCTGCGCATCACCGAAGCCAACTGCCGCCTGGGCAAGACCGACACCGGTGCGACCGTCGATCCCAGCTCGCCGACCTGCGTGGACGCGATGGCACGGGTGATCCGCAACAGCAATGGCGACATCACCAGCGTCCATTTCGCGCCGATCAACATCGCCCGCGAAGAAACCTCCGGCATCGACGTGACCGCGAACTACCGGCTGCAGACCGCGGCGGCCGGCGATTTCAACTTCACGGGCACCTACACCTGGGCCCATCGCCACACCCGCCAGCAGTACCCGGGCGATCCGACCGAGGACATGCTGTCCGTCTCCTTCAGCGACACCACGCTGCCGCGGGTCAAGTCCAACATGGGCGTGACCTGGGACAAGGGTGCATGGGGCGCCAGCCTGTTCGGCGACTACCTGGGCCGCGTTGCCAACTACGACAACGACGCCTGGACCGAAGCCACCTGGCGCTTCAACGCCGGCGCGCGCTACGACATCAACGACCACCTGCGGGTGTCGCTGTCGGTCAACAACCTGTTCGACAAGATGCCGCCGCGCGATGCGACCTGGGCCGCGTACCCGTACTACAACACCTCGTGGTTCGACGCGATCGGCCGCAGCTACTTCGTGCAGGTCACCTGGAAGCTGGGGGGCAAGCCACTGTAAGAAGCGGATCGCCCGTCGCTGCAACAACAAGGCCCGCGATGCGGGCCTTGTTGTTTCCGGAGGACCGGCTGGATCCATCGATGCCACCCTGCACCTCCCCGTGATTCTCCACAGCGCATGTGCAGAAGGCAGGGAAAAGCCTGTGGAAAACTCCCGCGCACGACGGCGCTGCAAGGGCTCCGCCCGAGCTGTCGAATTTTTGGCCAGTCGCGGCGTGGCGACGCTCCCCGCTCGCCAGATACGCAAAGGCCCCGCATTGCGGGGCCTCGCGCTTCCAGCATTGCGCCGGGAATCAGACGTTGAAGCGGAAGTGCAGCACATCGCCTTCCTTGACGATGTAGTCCTTGCCTTCCAGGCGCAGGCGGCCCGCTTCCTTGGCGCCCTGCTCGCCCTTGAGGTTGATGAAGTCGTCGTAGCCGATGGTCTCGGCGCGGATGAAGCCGCGCTCGAAATCGGTATGGATCACGCCCGCCGCCTGCGGCGCGGTGGAACCGGCGCGCAGCTGCCACGCACGGACCTCCTTCACGCCCGCAGTGAAGTAGGTCTGCAGGCCCAGCAGCTTGTAGCCGGCGCGGATCACCCGGTTCAGGCCCGGCTCTTCCAGGCCGAGGTCCTTGAGGAACTCGTCGCGGTCGGCGTCGTCCAGCTGCGCCAGCTCTTCCTCGATCGCCGCGCACACCGGCACCACTTCGGCACCTTCGGCCTCGGCGCGGGCGCGTACCGCATCCAGGTGCGGGTTGTTCTCGAAGCCGTCCTCGGCGACGTTGGCGATGTACATCAGCGGCTTGAGCGTGATCAGGAACATGTCGCGGACCAGCGCCTTCTCTTCCGCGTCGAGGCCGGCCGAGCGCGCCGAGCGGCCCTGGTCGAGCGCGGCGGCGAGCTTCTCCAGCACCGGCTTGCGCGCCAGCGCGTCCTTGTCGCTGGCCTTGGCCGCGCGGTTGGCGCGGTCCAGCGCCTTCAGCACCGACTCGAGATCAGCCAGCGCCAGCTCGGTATCGATGGTTTCGATGTCGGCGATCGGGTCGACCTTGTTGGCGACGTGGATGACATTGCCGTCCTCGAAGCAGCGCACGACGTGGGCGACGGCGTCGGTCTCGCGGATGTGGGCCAGGAACTTGTTGCCCAGGCCCTCGCCCTTGGACGCACCGGCGACCAGGCCGGCGATGTCGACGAACTCCATCGTGGTCGGGATCACCCGCTCCGGCTTGACGATCACCGCCAGCGCATCGAGCCGCGGATCGGGCACGGGCACGATGCCGGTGTTCGGCTCGATCGTGCAGAACGGGAAATTGGCCGCGGCGATGCCCGCCTTGGTCAGCGCATTGAACAGGGTCGACTTGCCGACGTTGGGCAGGCCGACGATGCCGCATTTGATACCCATGCAACAAACTCCAGGATTCGGGATTCCGGCCTGCGCTCTCCGGTGGCGTCGCCGCCCGCGAAAGCGCAGGCCGCAATCACGGCTTGCCCGTGTGCAGCCGCTTCATGGCCTCGTTGAAATCGCCGCCTACCGCCAGCGGCAGCACATCGATGGCGTCGTCGATGGCGCGCGAGATCAGCACTTCGTCATCCTTCGACGGGCGACCCAGCACCCATGGCACCACGCGGTCCTTGTGGCCGGGATGGCCGATGCCGATGCGCAGGCGGTGGAACCTGCCATGCCCGAGCAGGCGGATGGTGTCGCGCAGGCCGTTCTGGCCGCCATGGCCGCCATCGAACTTCAGGCGCGCCGTACCCGGCGGCAGGTCCAGTTCGTCGTGCGCGAGCAGGGTCTGTTCCGGCTCGATCTTCCAGAACCGCTGCGCGGCGGTGACCGACTTGCCGGACAGATTCATGAAGGTGGCCGGCTTGAGCAGCCATACCGGCTGGCCGCCGATGTCGGCCTTGGCCACTTCGCCGAACAGCTTGCCTTCGAGCGTCCAGCGCGCGCCCGCCCGCTCGGCCAGGGCCTCAACGAAATGAAACCCGGCATTGTGCCGGGTCCGGGCGTGTTCGGTTCCGGGATTGCCCAGACCGACGATCAATCGCAAGCCAGTCATGCGTCCACCGTTGGCTGCGTCCGCCCGGTGCGGGCGGACGCAACCGGCCGATTACTCGGCGGCTTCCTCGGCGGCGCTCGGTGCCTTGGCGATGACGACGGCATCGTCGTGGTCCTTGCCCAGCTTCAGCGCCGGGATTTCCACGCCCGCCGGCAGCTTGATCTGCGACAGGTAGATGATGTCGCCGGCGGTCAGGGCGGCCAGGTCGACTTCGATCGACTGCGGCAGGTCCTTCGGCAGGCAGGCGATGTGCACTTCCTTCAGCTCGTGGGTGACCAGCACATCGGCGGTCTTGCCGGCCGGGGAGATCTCCTCGTTGATGAAGTGCAGCGGCACGGTGGCGTTGAGCACCTCATTCTCGTTCACGCGCTGGAAGTCCAGGTGCATGACCAGCTGCTTGTACGGGTGACGCTGCATGTCGCGCAGCAGCACCTTGTAGATGCTGCCGTCGAGGTTCAGGTCGATGATCGAGGAGTAGAACCACTCGTTCTGCTGGGCCAGCCAGATTTCGTTGTGGTTGAATTCGACCATCGCCGGCTCGCGGTCACCGCCGTAGACGATGCCCGGGACCACACCGGCGTGACGCAGGCGGCGGCTCGCACCCTTGCCCTGCACGTCGCGACGGGCGACCTTGATTTCGTGGGACTTTGCCATTGTTGACTACTCTTGGTTGTTGCACCGCGGACGGTGCGTGGTGAAGACATTCCCGCGACCAGGAATGCCGTTGTCGGTCCCGGCGACATGCCGGGAACCGGGGTTCATCAATCCACGTACATCGAGCTGACCGACTCGCCGAAGGCGATGCGGCGCATCGTCTCGGCCAGCATCTCGGCCACGCTGATCTGGCGGATCTTGGTGCAGACACGGGCCACGTCGGACAACGGGATCGTGTCGGTCACCACCAGCTCGTCGAGCTGGGAATTGTTCAGGTTGTCCACCGCCGGGCCCGAGAGCACGGCGTGGGTGCAGTACGCGGCGACCTTCACCGCGCCACGCGCCTTCAGCGCGGCGGCAGCGGCGCACAGGGTACCGGCGGTGTCGACGATATCGTCGACCATCACGCAGGTCTTGCCCTCGACGTCGCCGATGATGTTCATCACCGTGGCGACGTTGGCGCGCGGACGGCGCTTGTCGATGATCGCCAGGTCGGCATCGTCCAGGCGCTTGGCCACCGCACGGGCGCGCACCACGCCGCCGACGTCCGGGCTGACCACGATCAGGTTGTCGGTGCCGTAGGCGCGCCAGATGTCGGCCAGCAGCAGCGGCGAGGCATACACGTTGTCCACGGGCATGTCGAAGAAGCCCTGGATCTGGTCGGCGTGCAGGTCGACCGTGAGGATCTGGTCGGTGTGCACGGCCGAGAACATCTTGGCGGCGACCTTGGCGGTGATCGGCACGCGCGAGGAACGCATGCGGCGATCCTGGCGGGCGTAGCCGAAGTACGGCACCACAGCGGTGACGGAGGCGGCGCTCGCGCGCTTGAGCGCGTCGATGATCACCAGCAGCTCCATCAGGTTCTCCGCGCTCGGCGCGCAGGTCGGCTGCACCACGAACACGTCCTGCTTGCGCACGTTCTCCTGGATCTCGACCTGCACCTCGCCGTCGGAGAACTTGGAGACCAGCGCCTTGCCCGGCTGCACGCCCAGCTCCTTGCAGATGCTCTGCGCAAGGTGTTTGTTGGCGTTGCCGGAAAAAACCAGCAGGTTCTGGGCATCTTGCATGTCGGCTTTCTCGGGCGGCGGCGAAAGAGCGGGAGTGGGGTCACGCAAAACCCGGCCAACGCCGGGCTTTTCCTTGGATCACCGCACAGGCGAAGTGCGGGTTCGCGAGAAGACTCGCGTGAGTGGCAGGGGCGGTAGGATTCGAACCTACGAATGCCAGGATCAAAACCTGGTGCCTTGGGCCTCTTGGCGACGCCCCTGCATCAATCACTGCATTGTTTCCAGCGCCTTGAGCAGCGGCGAGCGCGCGGCGCCCGCAACCACCCAGGCCCGCAGCTGTTCCGGCAATTCCGCCATGGCCTGCTCTGCGGCAGCACGCGTGGCGAACTCGACGAAACAACCGCTTCCCGACCCCGTGAGCCGCGCCCGGCCGACGCGCGAAAGCGCCTGGAACACCGCTTCGACAGCGGGTTCCCGGCATCGCAGCACCGGCTCGAACGCATTTCCGAGGACGGTCCCGGAAGCGAAGTCCGCTATTTTCGCGGGCGCGGCATCCCGCGTCAAATCCGGGGAACGGAACAGGTCGGCGGTGGGCACATGTACTCCCGGATCCACCAGCAGATACCAGGCCGGCGGCAGGTCCAGCGGCGCCAACCGCTCGCCCACGCCTTCGGCCCAGGCGTTGCGCCCGCGCACGAACACCGGCACGTCGGCGCCCAGGCGCAGAGCCAGCGCCGCCAGCGCATCCTCGTCCAGACCGGTATTCCATAGCGCATTCAGCACGACCAGCACGGTCGCCGCGTCAGACGAGCCGCCTCCGAAGCCACCACCAGCCGGAATGTGCTTTTCGACGCGGATATCAACACCTTTTGCGCAATTTGTCGCATTTTTCAGTGATATCGCAGCACGAACCACAAGGTCGTCGGCTTCGGCCACCCCAGGAACGGAGGGCCCTTCGCGGCGGATCCGGCCATCGTCACGCAAGTGCAGGCCGATGCGGTCGCCCCAGTCCAGCAGGCGGAACACGGTCTGCAGCTCGTGATAGCCGTCCGGGCGCCGGCCGGTGATGTGCAAAAACAGGTTCAGCTTGGCCGGCGCCGGCCAGTACGACCAGCCGGCCGCGTCCACGACGGTGTTCATTGCCCGCCCATGCTCCATTCATCGACGATCAGCCGTACCTTGGCATCGCCGTTGACCGCCTCGATGCGGCGTGGCAGGGCCGGACGACCCTCGTCCTGTGGATACCAGTCCAGGTAGTCGATCCGCCACCCGTCCTGCTCCAGGACCCGGGGCAGCCCTTCGACGTCATAGCCCTGATGGGCCGGTGCGGCCGCACCGGAGGCCGGCATGCCGCGCACCCATGCGGCCAGTTGTTCCACCGGAATGTCCCAGCCGGTGGCCTGCAGCAGCAGCTGCCCGGCATCCGCGCCGCTGCGCGGCCCGCCTTCCAGTCCATCCAGACGCACCGGCTGCCCGGCGCCACCGCTCAACTGCCAGCTCTGCCGCGTCACCGGCGCGGCCAGGCCGACCTGGTAGGCCCCGCCCCGCTGCTGCCAGTCGATGCGGCCATTGCCACCATTGCGACCCTTGCTGATGGCGACCCGGCCCTGGAACGACCACGCCGGCAAGGTATCCAGCACGGCCAGCCGCGCCGTTTCGAGGGCCGGCTCCACGGTCGTATGCACCTGTGCGGCCGGCGGTGCCTGCCGCGTCGCCATGGAACCGCACCCCACCAGCGCGCCGGCCAGCAGCAACGCCGCCATCCACCGCCACATCGTCGCCGTCATACGCCGAGCGCCTCGCTCGCACGCTGCAGCGCGCGGTTGTCCGGTTCCAGCCTGCGCGCCTCGTCGAAGAAGCGCTGCGCCTCCTCCCTCTGCCCGAGCATCCACAGCACCTCGCCGACATGCACGGCGATTTCCGGGTCCTTGTTCAGGCTCCAGGCGCGGCGCAGCTGCACCAGCGCCTCCTCATTGCGGCCCAGCCGGTACAGCACCCAGCCGTAGCTGTCGACGATGGCGGCATTGTCCGGCTCGGCCACGCGGGCGCGGTCGATCAGTTCCAGCGCTTCCTGGTAGCGCCGCGTGCGGTCGGCCAGGGTGTAGCCCAGCGCGTTGAGCGCGGCCACGTTTTCCGGCTCGGCGACCAGGATCTTGCGCAGGTCGGCCTCGGCACGCGGAATATCGTCGCGTCGCTCCCAGGCCAGCGCGCGCGCATAGAGCAGCGCGCTGTCGTCCGGGTAGGCGGCCAGGCCGCGGGTCAGGATGTCGACCTCGGCCTCGTCGCGCTGGTCGCGCTGCTGCAGCTCGGCCTCCAGCAGGTAGGCGTCGCGGCGCACGTCATCGTCCACCGAGGCATCGGCCTGGATGGCATGGACCTCGTCGGCCGCCTGCGCCTTCTCGCCCAGTTCGTACAGGGCATTGACCGCACGCAACCGCGCCTCGCTGCGCTGTGGGCCGCCGGGCACGCCGTAGTACCAGCCCACCGCTTCGCGGTAGCGCTTGAGGTATTCGGCGATCCGCCCCAGCAGCAGGCGCTGGTCCGGGTCGGGCTTGCCGGCCTTGGCCGAGATGTCCTGGTAGAGCGCCAGCAGCCCCGCGTCGTCCTTCTGCTTGGCCAGCAGCGAGGCGCGCATGCCCCAGGTCTGCACGTTCTGCTCGCCGATGGAGAGCACCTGCTCGGCGGCATTCGGCTCGCCGAATGCGTCGTAGGCGAAGGCCAGCGCGTTGCGCAGTTCTTCATCGCCCGCGGCCTTGGGCTCGACGCCCTTCAACAGCGCCAGCGCCTCGTCCTTCTTGCCAGCCTGGTTGAGCTGGGAGGCATGCAGCAGGGCCACCCGCGGTTCATCGGGGAAGCGCTTGACCACCTCGCCGACCATGCGCCGCGCCAGCTCCGGGCGCTCCATGCGCAGCGCCAGGCGGCCGAACTCCTGCCAGGCCTCCAGATCGTCGGGGATCGCACCGGCATCGACCAGTTCGTCCAGCACCTTCGCCGGCGCAGCCGGATCGCGGCCACCGGTAGCCAGCGCCAGCACGGCATAGCGCCAGGCCCGCGGCTCACGCGAACGCAGCACCGCCAGCAGCTCCTTGCGGGCCAGCCGGGTGTCGCCCTGGCGCAGCGCCAGCGAGGCGCGGGTGCCGCGTACCGCCAGCGAACCCGGGTCGCGCTGCGCCCACAGCGCCAGGGCCTCGGCGGCGCTGGCCTCGTCGTCGGCCAGCATGGCGATGCGGGTGGCCCGCTCGGCCAGACCGACGTCGCCGGCGCCTTCGCGCGCGGCCTGCAGATACCAGTGCGCGGCATCGGCCAGCTTGCCTGCCTGGAGGGAGAACTCCCCGGCCAGCACCGGCGTCAGCGACGCGGCCGCGGCCCGCTCCGCCGGCTGCGGCGAGGCCGCCAGCAGGGGCGAGGACGACAGGAAAAGCAGCAGGACGCTGCATGTGCGATTGAGCCGGGTTGGTCTGGAAATGGGCATCTGCGGCAATCGGGCCGTAAAATGGCGGCCATCAACAGCCAGCAGCTTATCGCAAGCAACTGAACAGAATGACCCTGTGGGTGCTCGGACTGAACCATCAGACCGCGCCGGTGGAACTGCGCGAACGCGCGGCCTTCGGCGGCGACGCGCTGTCGCGCGCGATGGCCTCGCTGCGCCAGTCGCCGCAGCTGGCCGAAGCCGTGCTGCTGTCCACCTGCAACCGCACCGAACTGTATGCCGTGGCCGAGGACAGCCAGCATCTTTCGCGCTGGCTGGAAAGCCATGCCGGCGACCTGCAGGGTTATCTGTACGAGCACCGCGACGACGACGCCGTGCGCCATCTGTTCCGCGTCGCCACCGGCCTGGATTCGATGGTGCTGGGCGAACCGCAGATCCTGGGCCAGGTGAAGGACGCCTGGTCGCTTGCGCACGACAGCGGCGCGATCGGCAACCATCTGGACCGGCTGTTCCAGCAGACCTTCTCGGTGGCCAAGCGTGCCCGCACCGACACCCGCGTCGGCGCCAATCCCATCTCCGTGGCATCGACCGCGGTGCGGCTGGCGCAGGATTCGTTCGCGCGGCTGGACGACTCCACCGTGCTGCTGGTCGGCGCCGGCGAGACCATCGAACTGGCCGCCAGGCATCTGGGCGAAGCGCGGGTGAAGCGGCTGCTGATCGCCAACCGCACCCTCGCCCACGCGCAGGAACTGGCCAGCCGCCATGGCGGCGTGGCGCTGCCGCTGACCGAACTGGAACGCCACCTGGCCGAGGCCGACGTGGTGTTCTCGGCCACCGCCGCGCGCGAGCCGGTGATCCTGCAACGGCAGGTCGCCGCCGCGCTGCGCGCGCGCCGGCACAAGCCGATGCTGCTGTTCGACCTGGCAGTGCCGCGCGACATCGAGGCCGGCGTGGGCGAACTGGCCGACGCCTACCTCTACACGGTCGACGACATGGAGCGCGCCGTGGAGGAAAACCGCCGCAGCCGTCGCGAAGCCGCCGCCGAGGCCGAGACCATCATCGACCTGCAGGTCTCCCGCTACATGGAGAACCTGCGCGCCACCCATCTGCAGGCGCCGCTCAGGCAACTGCGCGCGTTCGGCGAGACCACCCGCGCCGAGCTGCTGGAAAAGGCCCGCCTGCAGCTGGCCAACGGCAAGTCCGCCGACGAGGTGCTCGAACAACTTGCCCACGGCCTGACCAACCGCCTGCTGCACCCCCCTACCGCCGCGCTGCGGCAGGCCGCGCTGGAAGGCGACGCCGACCTGACCCGCGCCGCCGAGCGCCTGTTCCCGGCGGTGCCGGGCTACCACCACCCGATTGCAAGAACCGATGACGCCGACCCTGCGCCGTAAGCTGCTGGCCCTGGCCGAGCGCCGCGAAGAACTGGAACGCCTGCTTGCCGACCCGCACGTGGTCGCCGACAACGCGCGCTTCCGCGACCATTCGCGCGAATTCGCCCAGCTCGAGCCGGTCGCCGCCACGCTGGCCGCCGAAACCCGCGCCCGCGACGACCTCGCCTCGGCCGAGGCGATGCGCGCCGACCCGGAACTGCGCGAGCTGGCCGAGGAGGAAATCGCCGCGGCGCAGGCGCGCCTGCAGGCGCTGGACGAGGAACTTGCCCTGCTGCTGGTGCCGAAGGACCCGCGCGACGAGGGCAACCTGTTCCTGGAAGTGCGCGCTGGCACCGGCGGCGACGAGGCGGCGATCTTTGCCGGCGACCTGTTCCGCATGTACGCCCGCTATGCCGAGCGCCAGGGCTGGAAAGTCGAGATCGAATCGGACAACCCCGGCGAGCATGGTGGCTACAAGGAAGTGGTGGCCCGCGTGGTCGGCCGCGGCGCGTACTCGAAGCTGAAGTTCGAATCCGGCACCCACCGCGTGCAGCGCGTGCCGGCCACCGAATCGCAGGGCCGCATCCATACCTCGGCCGCCACCGTGGCGATCATCCCCGAAGCCGACGAAGTGGAGGACATCGCCATCAACCCGGCCGACCTGAAGGTGGATACCTTCCGTTCCTCCGGCGCCGGCGGCCAGCACGTCAACAAGACCGAATCGGCCATCCGCATCACCCATGTGCCGTCCGGCGTAGTCGTCGAATGCCAGACCGAGCGCAGCCAGCACGCCAACCGCGACAAGGCGATGAAACGGCTGAAGGCGCAGCTGCTCGATGCCGAGCGCAGCAGGCAGGCCGCGGCGCAGGCCGAATCGCGGCGCCTGCAGGTCGGCAGCGGCGACCGCAGCCAGCGCATCCGTACCTACAACTTCCCGCAGGGCCGCATCACCGACCACCGCGTCGACGGCCTGACCCTGTACGACCTGCCCAACATCATCGAAGGCGATATGGACGCCCTGGTCGGGCGCCTGCAGCACGAGCACCAGGTGGACGAACTGGCGCGGTTGTCCGAAGGCAGCTGAACCCACCGGCTTCATCCACCGCGCCGGACAGGCGCGCAGCTGCCCCGCACATCACGCGATGATCAGGCCACGCCGCGGGCTGGCGTCGCTGCCTGCGCATGCGCCAGCGCACTGCCGAGCTTGGCCCATTCGCGCTGGTCCAGGTGCGGGCGCACCGCATCGAGCACGCTGATCATCACCGGCGCCGGCGCCGCGGCCTGCATGCCGGCCAGCAGCTCGGCGCGCTCCACCGGCGTCATCGCCGGGATCATCCAGCGCATCAGCTTCATGTTCTCGGCCGGCGCGATCGAGGCCACGATGCGTCCTTCCAGCACGCGCAGTTCCTCGTCGCTGTAGCACGACCACAGCACCTGGTTGTGCTCGGTTTCCTCGATATGCATGTGCAGGAAATTCTCCGCCACGAACAGCGCCAGCTGGCGGTACAGCCCCAGTGCGGCCGCGGCCTGCGCCGGCCCGCGGCTGGCCGCGCGCAGCCCTGCCACCGCCGTGCGCAGGCGTCCGATGGCCTCGATGTGCTCGACGTGCTCGGAGGCGATGCCGGCGCTGGAGCCAGGGCGGCGCGCCTCCATCGCCGGGTGCACGAAATCGTTCTCGTGCTGCAGGTGGCTGGTACAGATGTCGGTCAATTCCAGCACGCGCTCGCAGGCGACGTGCAGTTCAGGCGCGTCGTTCACGTCGGCGCGGCCGACCGCCTGCAGCGTGTCCATCATCAGGGCGCGCAGCGCCTTGTGGATGCCGGCGTAGATATCCATGCGGGACGCATTGGCGCGGGACGAAAAAAACTGGGCTTCGGACAGATGGGTCATGATGAGGTCTTCTCTGGAGGGTGGACGCGGATACCCCGTGCCGGGGCCGCAGCGAATTCTGGAAATCCCCCCCTGCCTCCACCATTCCCCCAAGGGATACGACGTCCACGCCGCAGGGCCTATCCGTTCAGCTTGTCCTCCAGTTCCTCCCAGTCACCGGCGCCGGCGACCTCGAGAATGGTGCGCAGGTGCTTCTTGAGCGCGGCATTGCCGACCCCGGTGAGCGCGCTGCAGTCGGCGCGGGCATGGCCCAGGCCGGCCAGCGCGGCGATTTCGCGCTGCAGCGGGGACAGCGGCAGCGCCAGCACCCGGCGCACCACGTCGATCCGGCGCGGCCGCTGCAGCTGCAGCGTGAGCAGCCATTGCCCATTGCCGCCGGCGACGGCCTGCAGGGGATGCATGCGCAACTCCAGCACGCCATGCGGCACCGGGATGCTGGCCGCCTGGCCGGGTTGCAGGCCGAGGCGCTCGAACAGGTCGCGCGGCAGCGCACCGCCGGCTTCGCCGCGCATGCCGAGGCCGCGCAGGTTGGCGTCCTGCAGCAGTTGCAGCGCGGTGGCGTCGGCCAGCAGCGGCGCCAGGCTGCCGGAATCGAGCAGCACATGGCCGATGGCGCCGCTGGCGTCGGCATCCATGCGCGCGATGACCGGCGCATGGAAGAAGGCGCGCTGCATGCTGGCGCCGGCACGATCCAGCATGCCGGCCTCGTCCGGCCCGAAGGCCCCCGAAGCGGCCGAGCGGAACAGCGTCACCACGGCACGCGTGCGCCCCTGCACTTCCACCCGCAGGTCCAGCGCATGGTGGTGGCCGCTGGCGCGGATCAGCAGGTTGTAGGTATTGGAGCGGAAATAGGCCGCTTCCGGCGCGAGCAGGCGCCCCACATGCGGGCCGTGCGGCTGTGCGAGCGCGAGGACGTTGGTTTCATGCTCGCCGACGAACAGCCGCTGGAACTCATTGAGGAACAGGTTCTGCACCGATGCCGGCGAGTCTTCGTGATGGAAGCCCCCGGGCAGGCCCTGCTCGTCCAGCCAGAACAGCGCGACGGCATCGGCGCCCACCAGCGCGCGCAGCGTGGCGCAGACATCGGGCGCCACCGGAGCCAGCCCCAGGCCCAGGCGGCACAGCATGTCCAGTGCCTGCCACAGCCGCTGGCGGGCGGCGGCCGTCACGGAAGTAAGCGGCGAACTCATGGCGCATGGCTACCCGATGGGCCCGGCGCATTATCGGCAGCCCGGCGCGCCGTGTATATCAGGACACGGGTACCGCCAGCGCCCCCGTCCATCTGCGGCACAATCATGGCCCCCGCCGCTTCGTCCTCGCCCCTCCATGACCCACCCATACGACGAACGCCAGCAGCTGCGCATCGCGGTGCAGCGCCAGCCTGCCGACTTCATCGCCTGGGTGATGCTGGCCGACGCCGAGCTGGGCGCGGGCGACCTGGCCGCCGGCGAACGGGCCGCGCAGTGCGCGCTGCAGCTGCGCCACGACCATCCCGAAGCGCTGGCGCGGCTGGGACGGGCGCGCTGGATGCAGGGCCGCCACGAGGAGGCGGCCAACCTGCTGCGCCACGCCTCGCGGCAGGTGCCGCAGCACCCCGGCATCGCCCTGTGGCTGGGCCATGCACTGGAAGATGCAGGACAGCCCGAGGCCGCCGCCGATGCCTACCGTCGCGCCCATGTGCTGATGCCGGAAGAGGCGTACATGGCCGCGCAGCGCTTGAACTGGCAGCGGCGGCTGTGCGATTGGCGCGGGCTGGAGGCGTTGTCGCGGCAGGTCCGCGGCGCAGTGGCGCAGGGCAATCCCGCGGTGGAGCCGTTCGCCTTCCTCAGCGAGGACGCCAGCGCCGCCGAACAGCTGGCCTGCGCCCGCCAGCGCGCGCAGGTGATCGCCGCTTCGACGCCGCGGCTGCCGCCGGCGCCGCCGCGTACGGATGGCCCGCTGCGCGTGGGTTTTCTTTCCAACGGTTTCGGCGCGCACCCCACCGGGCTGCTGACGGTGGCGCTGTTCGAGCAGCTGCACGCCCATGCCGGACTGCAGTTGCATCTGTTCGCGCTCAACCGCGACGATGGCAGCCGCATCCGCCAGCGCCTGCAGGCGGCGGCGCATACGCTGCACGAGGTCGATGGCATGCCGCACGCGGCCATCGCCCGGCGCATCCGCGAGGCCGGCATCGATGTGTTGTTCGACCTGCGCGGCTGGGGCGGCGGCGGTACGCCGGAAGTGCTGGCGATGCGGCCCGCGCCATTGCAGATCAACTGGCTGGCCTACCCCGGCACCTCCGGCGCGCCGTGGATCGACCATGTGCTGGCCGATGGGTTCGTGCTGCCGCCGGCGCTGGAACCGGCGTTCAGCGAAAAGGTGCTGCGCCTGCCGCGCGCGTTCCAGCCGTCGGACAACACCCGCGTGGTCGCCGAGCCGCCATCGCGCCGCGAATGCGGCCTGCCCGAACGGGGCGATAACGGCGAAGGCGTCGTGTTCTGCTGCTTCAACAATAGCTACAAGCTCAACCCGCGCAGCGTCGCGCGCCTGCTGGACGTGCTGCGCGGCGTGCCCGGCAGCGTGCTGTGGCTGCTGTCCGGGCCGGGCCTGGCCGACGACCGGCTGCGCGAGGTCGCACGCCTGCAGGGCATCGACCCGTCGCGGCTGGTGTTCATGCCCAAGCTGCCGCACCCGCAGTACCTGGCGCGCTACCACCACGCCGACCTGTTCCTCGACACCCATCCCTACAACGCCCACACCACCGCCTCCGATGCGCTGTGGGCCGGTTGCCCGGTGCTGACCTCGCCCGGCCAGACATTCGCCGCGCGCGTGGCCGGCAGCCTCAACCATCACCTGGGGCTGGACGACATGAACGTCGCGGACGATACGGCCTTCATCGCCACCGCGGTCCGGCTGGGCAACGACCCGGCCGCGCTGGCCGGGCTGCGCCGACGCCTTGCCGACGCCCGCCGCGATGCCGGCCTGTTCGACATGGCCGGCTTTGCACGTGATTTCGCCGCCCTGCTGCAGGATCTGCAACGCCCGTAGGTGCGGGACAGGCCCCGCACCTGCGGATGACGGCTAACGCAGCCGTTTCACCCGCTGCCGGTAGTCGCCCACGTTGTCGCCGTCGATGCGGCGCTGCTGGGTGCCCTTCACCTCGCCGACCTTCCTGTCCGCACCGGCCACCGGCTTGGCCACGACGTCGGTTTCCTGCTCGAAGGCATGCGATTTGTCGGTATTGCGGTAGTACCGGTACAGGGCCCAGTACAGCGCGGTCGCGCCGGCCGGGCCTGCAGCCAGCAACCAGAGTCCACTGTCGTCGCTCATGAGGCAGCCACCAGGAATGCGATTGCGAGGGCTTCGATGATCGTGCCGGCGGTGAGCGCGGCCAGCAGCATCTTCCACTGCTGCACAGGTACGCTGCCCATGGTCTCGCCGGTACGGCCGTTGACCGCGATGTAGTGCAGCATGCCGCCGTTGCTGCCGGGCTGGTGGTAGGAATACAGCCACACCGGCAGGTACATCGACACCCAGCGGGTGCCATGGACTTCCAGTTGTTCCTGCTCCCAGCGCACGCCGCGATCATAGCGGCGCACCGAACGCTCCACCTGCGAACGCGCGATCGACAGCAGCTGGTCCTCCAGGCGCGGGCGCAGCTTCTCGACGTCGAGGTTGCGTTTTTCCGAGGTGAAACCGGCCAGGTAGGAGGCATTCCACTTCAACGCGTTCTTGGTGTCGAACGGCAGGATGGTGTTGATGATGTTGTTGGTGTTCGCACGCGTGTCCAGGTTGCCGCGCTCGGCGGACGACTCCAGCGGCAGGTCGTCGACGGTGAAATCCACCTGACGCTCCACCTGGTACACGTCGGCGTCATAGTAGGTCTGCTTGTTCTTCTCGGTGCCGCGGGTGTACTCGCGCGTCTTGATCTCGCCCTTGCCGGCCACCGCGGCACTGACATTGCCGTCGACGATCATGTAGGGCAGGTAGACGCCGACCACGTTCTCCGGAGTGAACTGTTCCTTGAACGCCTTGAGCGCGAACAGGCGGCGCTTGTCCACGAACTGGCGGATGCGCGCGACCGCATCGTCCTTCTTTATGTGGAACGGCAGCACCGCGTCGGGCACCGCGCCGTTGGCAATCTGCTCGTTGACCCCGAACACATGCCGGCACCAGTGGCAGCGCGCGGTCATCGTGCTTTCGGTGTTGACCGTGACCTCGGCGCCGCAGCCGCTGCACTTGAAGGTCATCAGCGCGGAGGTGTCGGCGTCGATATCGCGCGCACCGGAGGCGATGACCGTGCCCTGCAGCTGGTCGATGGCCTCGCCGAGCCCGAACTCCTCCTCCACCCGCGCGCCATGCCATTCATGGCGGCAGTACAGGCAGACCAGCACGTCGGTGCCGGCGCGGGGGCGGATGTCGGTGGCACCACACTTCGGGCAGCGGTTGAGACCGTCCTTCAGCTCGGTGGCCGACGTGTCGATGGCGACCGGGTCGGGCGCCTCGACTTCGTCGCGGATGGCCTTGGGCAGGTTCGCGGTATCCACCGGGAATGTGCCGGGCAGGGGCGGGACATCCCGCGGCGAACCCGGCCCGTCCAGCGCCGCCGCCGGCAACGGCGGCGGCGGAGGGACGGATCCGGGCAGCGGCGGCGGGCCGTTTCGGGGGTCGGACATGTTCGTCGTGCGTCCTGCCGGTTACAGGCCCAGCGCCTTGGCTTTCAGCGCGTCGTAGTCGCCCTGGGTGATCAGGCCCAGGTCCAGCATTTCCTTGGCCTTCTTGAGCTTGGCGACCGGGTCGTCCGCGGCCGGAGCGACCGGCTGCTGCATGCCGCCGACGCCGAACATCCCCGAAGCCATGCCGACGCCGACCAGCCCCGCCGCGCCGCCGTTCTCGCCGGCCGACTGGATGCCCTGGGCGACGCTGGCCTGCAGGTTGGAATTGCCGCGCGCACCGGAAAGTGCGTCGGCGCGCTGCACCGTCTTCAGCAGCTCACGGGTGTTGGCGTCGTACTCGATGGAGACGATGGCGGTCTTGACGATGGCCAAGCCACGGTCGGACTTCCACTGGTAGCCCTGCTCGACCGCCGCCGACAGGCTCTGCGCGAAACCGATCGAGTCCTGCTGCAGCTTGGTGATGCGGTTGCCCTTGCCCGGATCGTTCGTATACAGGCTGAAGGCCGGGGCCAGCGAGCCCACCACTTCGTTGAACAGCTGGCTGGCGGCGGCGTTGTCCAGGTCGGTGAAGTCGAACACCTGGCCCGGGCGCAGGTAGCTGGCCGGCACGAAGTTCTTCACGAACAGGATCGGGTCGACGATCTTCAGCGTGTACGAACCACGCGTGACCGCACCCACCTGGGTGTTGAGGAAGCCGTCATCCCAGTAGATTTCCGACTGGGTGCCGAAGCGGTTGTCCGGCAGCTCCTTCAGCGAGACGAAGAACGCCGCCTGCTGCGCACCCGGCTGGCCGCCGAATTTGAAGCGCTCCCAGCTCTGTTTGATGAAGGTGCTGACCAGGCCGTCGCCGGCGAAGATCGACTGCGAATTCGGATCGTCCGAACGCCACTCGTAACCGCCCGGCTCGGCGACGAAGCCGGTGATCGCGCCGTCCTGGAACAGCAGCAGGCCATAGCCCTCGGGCACGACGATCTTCGAGCCGTTGGTGATGATGTTGGACGAGCCGCCGGTATTGGAGCCACGCCCGGCGTTGGTGCCGCGCGGCACCGCCGCGAACAGCGCCGCGGTCGCCGGCAGGCCGTCCGGCACCGTGAAGAAGTCCTTCCACTGGTCGGCGAGCACGCCGCCGATCGCACCCTTTGCTGCCTGGACAAGCCCCATCGCACTGCTCCTGATCCATTGCCGGACACCACGCCCGGCGCATCCGCAAAACTACATGAAAACCGGTTACCGAGACATCACCGCGCACGCAGGCCAGCATGCCGCGACGGCGCCCACACGGCGACTGCGCTAGGCTCGCGTCACCAGACAGGAAATCGCCATGGGCAAGCTCAAGCGCAAGGAATACGAACGGCTGCTGGAACCGATGCAGCTGGAACTGGCCGCGATGGCGCGCTGGGTCCAGCATTCCGGCCAGCGCCTGCTGGTGCTGTTCGAGGGCCGCGACACCGCCGGCAAGGGGGGCGCGATCCAGGACGTCGCCCGGCACCTGAACCCCCGCCAATGCCGCGTCGTCGCCCTGCCCAAGCCGACCGACCGCGAGAGCACGCAGTGGTACTTCCAGCGCCACGCCGCGCACCTGCCCGCCGCCGGCGAGATCGTGCTGATGGACCGCAGCTGGTACAACCGCGCTGGCGTGGAAAAGGTCATGGGCTACTGCACCGACGCCCAGTACCAGTCCTTCCTCAAGCAGGCCCCGGTATTCGAGCGGCTGCTGGTGGACGACGGCATCCTGCTGTTCAAGTACTGGCTGTGCGTGGACCAGGAGCAGCAGGAAAAACGCTTCGCCGAGCGGCGCGAGGATCCGCTCAAGGGCTGGAAGCTGTCGCCGGTGGACCTCAAGTCGCGCCTGGAATACGGCGCCTACACCCAGGCACGCGAGGCCATGCTGGACGCCACCCATACCCGCCACGCGCCATGGACGCTGGTGGATTTCAACGACCAGAAACGCGGCCGCCTGACCCTGATCCGCGACCTGCTGGACCGCCTGCCGGAAACCGCCGTCGATGAGCCGCCGGTCGAACTGCCGCCGCTGCCGGGCAGGCCGAAGAAGGAAAAGTACGGCGGGGTGAAGCCACTGCCGTCCTACCCGCGGGAGTGAGCCGCCGTAGAGGTGGGGCTTGCCCCGCATGGGGCGCCACTGCCGGGCAGGCTAGGCACGACAAGTCCGCCGCGCCTGCCTTCCGTGGGTGCGGGGCCTGCCCCACATGATGCATTGCCGGACAAAACGCCAACCGCCATCGCGGGGCGCCATCGCTCCATCAGGCCACTTTGCCGCCGACCTCGGCGATGGTCTGCTCGATCTTCCGCGCATCGACCGGGCCGAGGAACTGCCTGGCGACCTTGCCATCGGGTGCGATCAGGTAAGTCATCGGCAGGCCGCGCGGCGTGGCGAAATCGGCCGGCGGGTTGTAGGGGTCGAGGATCACGATGGGATACGCCACCGGGTGCTTTTCCAGAAACGCGCGCATCTCGTCCGGCTCGATGTCCTCGTAGGCCAGGCCAACCACCTCGACATTGCTGCGCATCGCATGCAGCGCCGACAGTTCGGGCATCTCCTGCAGGCACGGGCCGCACCAGGTCGCCCAGAAGTTGACCACCACCCACTTGCCGCGATGGCCGGCCAGATCGAAGTCCTTGCCGTCCACGGTCTTGACCCGCAGCAGCGGCATGTCCGCGGTTTTCTCCACCACGCCCGCCGGGGCTTCGGCGGGCGCGGGCGCCGCCGGCGGCCCGGCAACGGCCGCGGGTGCCTCGGCGGGCGGCTGCCTGCAGCCGGCCAAGGCCAGCACCAACAGGGCGAAGGGAAGCAGTCGGATGGTCATCGTTCGTCTCCGGTATTGGCATAGATATCTTCCACGCGGCGCTTGAGCAGCTCGCGCAGCGGCATGCGCAGTTCGTCCAGCGCGCAACACGCCGCCTGGCCCAGCGCATCCTCGCGGAACGGCAGGTATTCCTCGGCGACCGGAATGCGCAGCTGCGAGCTCTCGTACAGTTCACGCAGGGTGATCCGCTCCAGGTCGCGGGCCAGCAGCCACTGTCCGCGCTCGTCGCGGCGCAGCAGGTTGATGGCCTCCATCTGGCACAACAGCTCCTGCAGCAGCGAATCGGTGAGCATCGGCTCCAGCGCCAGCAGTTCCTCCTCGCCCAGGCCGCGGCCATGCTCGCGCGCCTCGCGGAAGCGCCCGATCAGGCGCAACAGGCCGTACAGCTCGCAGCCCTGCGGCAGGCGCAATGCCACCGGCTGGTAGCGGAACGCGGCGATCGACGAGGCCAGCGAGGCGCCAAGCAGCACCGACACCCAGCCCAGGTAGATCCACAGCAGCAGGATCGGCACGAAGGCCACCGTGCCATAAAGCTTCTGGTAGGACTGGAAGCTGCCCAGGTACAGGCTCATGCCCCACTTCACCAGTTCCAGCATCACCACCGCCAGCAGCGCGCCGGGGACGGCATGGCGCCACTTCACGATGTGGTGCGGCACCACCCGGTAGACCAGCATCACGCAGGCGAACTCGATCAGCACCGGCGCCAGGCTCAGCGCCAGGTCGGCCAGCCAGCGGCCCTCGACCGTACCGAACAGCGGCAGCGCGAACACCTTGGCCGACACTGCCAGCGAGGCCGCGGCCAGCATCGCGCCCAGGGTCAGCACGGTCCAATACACCAGGAAGCGGGTCAGCCGCGGCCGCGCCGAGGCCACCCGCCAGATCCGGTTGAAGATCTGCTCGATGCTGTTGAGGGTGATCAGCAGCGAGGCCACCAGCGCGATGAAGCCGGCCGCGGTGAGCTGGCCGACGCTGGCCGAGAACTGCCGCAGGTAACCCTCGGCGGCGCGCGCGGCCGAAGGCACGAAGTTGGAGAACACGTAGTCGCTGAGCGCCTCACTCCAGCGGTCGAACATGGGGAACGCCGACAGTACGCCGAACACCACGATCGCCAGCGGCACCAGCGCGAACACGGTGGTATAGGCCAGCGCGCCGGCCGCCTCGAACAGGCGGTCGTCGAGGAAACGGTGCCACAGGAAACGGGCGAAACTGGCCCGGCGTCCGCGGTCACGGACCCGTTCCATCCATAGATTGAGCGAATCCAGGGGTTCCATGCGGCAAGGGTACCCGATGCAAAGCGCCGCCCGCATCGCCGATACTGCCGCTCCCTGCGTGATGAGTGGATGGTGCGATGGCGGAAATCCTGGTGCTGTACTACAGCCGTGGTGGTTCGGTGGCGCGGCTGGCGCGGCAGATCGCCCGCGGCATCGGCGAGGTGCCGGGCATGAGCGCGCGCCTGCGCACGGTGCCGCCGGTGGCCGCGGTCACCCAGACCAGCGCCCCGCCGGTACCGGAAGACGGCGCGCCCTATGTCGAGACGGCCGACCTGGCCGAATGCGACGGCCTCGTGCTCGGCAGCCCGACCCGCTTCGGCAATATGGCCGCGCCGGTCAAGCATTTCCTCGACGGCCTCGGCGCCGAGTGGGTCAACGGCACCCTGTCCGGCAAGCCGGCGGGCGTATTCACCTCCACCGCATCGATGCACGGCGGGCAGGAATCGACCCTGCTGTCGATGCAGCTGCCGCTGCTGCACCACGGCTGCCTGATCGTCGGCATTCCCTTCACCGAACCCGCCCTGAGCCACACCACCGGCGGCGGCACGCCCTACGGCGCCAGCCACGTGGCCGGCGCGCAGGACGACCCGCAGCCCACTGACGACGAGGCCCACCTGGCGCGCGTGCTGGGCCGGCGCGTGGCCGACATCGCACGGAGGCTGGCGCGATGAACGCAGCAACGACGCGACGCCCGACCCTGCTGCTGGCCTTGATCGCACTGGCCGCGCTGTACACGTATTGGTTCCTGCACGACAAACACTGGCTGGCCACGCAGCTGGTGTTCACCGGGCCGCCGCTGCTGCTGGCCATCGCCCTGCGTCTGGGCTGGCGGCTTGCACCGTTCTGGTCGGGCGTGTTGGCGCTGTTCTGGTTCAGCCACGGCGTGATGAGCGCCTGGAGCCACCCGGAAACGGCGCGGCTGGCGTGGGTGGAAATCCTGCTGTCGCTGCTGGTGATCGCCCTGGCCAGCCTGCCGGGCCTGCGCGCGCGCTTCGGCAAAAAGCCCTTGTAGGTGCGGGGCTCGCCCCGCACGGGATTTCCCGGAAAACCCCAGTGGGCCGAGCCTCATCCACGGCGCCGGCTTATCATTCGCAGCATCACCGTCTGGATTCACCGCAATGATGGAAGACCTCCTGATCGTCACCACCGGTGGCACGATCGACAAGATCTATTTCGACGACAAGTCCGACTACCAGATCGGCGACCCGCAGATCGGCATGATCCTGCGCGAGCTGGGCGTGACCTTCCGCTTCAACGTGATCCCGATCCTGCGCAAGGACTCGCTGCACATCACCGACGAGGACCGCGAACTGATCCGCGCGACCATCGCCGCGCAACCCACCCGCCACGTGCTGGTCACCCACGGCACTGATTCGATGGTGGCCACCGGCAAGGTGCTCAAGACCATCCCCGGCAAGACCATCGTGATGACCGGCGCGCTCAGCCCGGCGCGCTTCCGCGGCTCGGACGCCGAGTTCAACATCGGCTGCGCGATCGGCGCGGTGCAGTCGCTGCCCGAGGGCGTCTACATCGCCATGAACGGGCGTGTGTGGAATCCGGACAAGGTGCGCAAGAACGTCGAGGCCAACCGCTTCGAGTCGCTCTGAATGGCCAAGGGCACCCGCGCCACCGCCGCACTGGACAAGGCCGGGATCGTCCACGGCCTGCATGCCTATGACTACTCGGCCGAGGTGGACAGCAAGGGCCTGGCCGCGGCGCAGGCCCTTGGCATCGACCCGGCGCGGATGTTCAAGACCCTGATGGCGTGGGTGGACAAGCAGCCGGTGATCGCGGTGATCCCGTCCGACCAGCGGTTGTCGCTGAAGAAGCTTGCCGCCGCCTGCGCCGGCAAGCATGCGCAGATGATGGAGATCGCCGAGGCCGAGCGCCGCAGCGGCTACAAGGTCGGCGGCATCAGCCCGTTCGCGCAGCAGCGCCCGGCCGCGGTGCTGTTCGCCAACGCGGCGCAGGAACACGGGCGCATCTGGATCAACGCCGGCCAGCGCGGCCTGCTGCTGGACATCGCGCCGGCCGATGCGCTGCGCTTCCTGCAGGCCCGCTGCGCCGACCTCTGCGAGTAATAGCGCACTTGTAGGAGCGCACTTCAGTGCGCGAAGAGGCTTTCCCGGTAGAGCCCCATCGCGCACTGAAGTGCGCTCCTGCAGTACGCCCCTATAAAGCAGAAAGCCCCGCTTGCGCGGGGCTTTCCATCTGCAACGTGCGCGCGGACTCAGCCGTCCAGGCGCACCAGCCAGCCATGACGGTCCGGCAGGCGGCCGTATTGGATGTCGGTCAGCTCCTTGCGCAGCGACATGGTGACTTCGCCAGCCGGCGCGTCCAGATCGCCGACCGAGAAACCTTCGCCCTTGAGCTGGCCGATCGGAGTGATGACCGCGGCGGTGCCGCAGGCGAACACCTCGGTGATCCCGCCCGAGGCCACACCCTGCTTCCACTCGTCGATGGACACCTGCCGCTCTTCCACGGTCATGCCGCGGTCGCGCGCCAGCTGCAGGATGGATTCGCGGGTGATGCCTTCCAGGATCGAGCCCGACAGCGCCGGGGTGACCAGCTTGTTTTCCTTGCCGTAGACCAGGAACACGTTCATGCCGCCCAGTTCCTCCAGGTACTTGCCCTCGACCGGGTCGAGGAACAGCACCTGCGAGCAGCCCTGCGCCTGCGCCTGCTGCTGCGGCAGCAGCGAAGCAGCGTAGTTGCCGCCGCACTTGGCGGTGCCGGTGCCGCCCTTGGCCGCGCGCGCGTAATCGGTGGACAGCCAGATCGCCACCGGCGCCACGCCCTTGGCGAAGTACGGGCCGGCCGGGCTGGCGATCACGTAGTAGCTGGCCTTGTGCGCGCCGCGCACGCCGAGGAAGGCCTCGTCGCCGATCATGAACGGGCGGAAGTACAGGCTGGCCTCATCGGCGCCGGACACCCATTCCTTGTCCACGGCGATCAGCTGCTTCAGCGATTCGACGAAGATTTCCACCGGCAGTTCCGGCAGCACCAACCGCGCGGCCGAACGCTGCAGGCGGCGACCATTGGCGTCCGGACGGAAGGTCCACACCGAACCGTCGGCGTGACGGTAGGCCTTGATGCCCTCGAAGATCTCCTGCCCGTAGTGCAGCACGGCCGCGGCCGGGTCCAGCGCGATCGGGCCATACGGCATCACCGCCGCGTCATGCCAGCCGCCATCCTTGTCCCAGCGCACGGCCACCATGTGGTCGGTGAAGTGCAGGCCGAAACCCGGCTTCTCCAGGATCTTGGCGCGCTCTTCGGCGCTGCGCGGGTGGTCCGAACGGGTGACGTGGAAGCTCAGAGACTGGGACACCGGATGTTTCCTTCCAGATTGCGGATGTTGAAGCCGGCCCGCCTGCGGTCCGGCGCGTTGGACACCTTACAGCATGCCCGTTTCGAGCCGTGCCGCCTCGGACATCATGTGCTTGCCCCACGGCGGGTCGAACACCAGTTCGACATCGGCCTCGGCCACGGTCGGGATCATTTCCAGCTTGCTGCGCACGTCGTCGACCAGGATCTCGCCCATGCCGCAACCGGGCGCGGTCAGAGTCATCCTGACGTCGACCTCGCGCTTGCCGTCATCCAGGTGCTTGATGTCGACGTCGTAGATGAGCCCGAGATCGACGATGTTGAACGGGATCTCCGGGTCGAAGCAGGTACGCAGCTGCTCCCAGACCAGCTTTTCCACATCCTCGTCGCCGGCGCCCTCGGGCAGTTCCAGTCCCGGCGGCGACTCCTTGCCGATGGCGTCGCCGTCCTTGCCGGCGATGCGGAACAGGTTGCCTTCGACGAACACGGTATAGCTGCCACCCAGCGCCTGGGTGATATAGCCGTAGCTGCCGGCCGGCAGGGTCACGCTGTCGCCCTGCGGCACCATCACGGCCGGGCAATCGCGTTCGAAATGGACGGGTTCGCTGCTGCGGGAGTACATGTGGATCGATATGGGGACGCGGACGCTACCCGCAAGAAGGCCATTTTAGCCGACTGGGCGGGCCGGCCGCTGAAGGGCTATGCTGCGTGACCTTTCCGGGAATCCCCATGTCACCTGCCCCAACGCCGGCCAGCCGCACCCAGCACTGGCTCTGGCCCCTGCTGTTGTTGCTGGGAAGCGTCACCCTGGCCATCGCCTGGCTGATGGTCGCCCTGGCCACCGGCTCGCAGGCCGGCTGGATGGCGATCGCCGCCGCTGCGGAAGCGGCGTGGATGCTGCGCCTGGGCACGCTGCCGGGCGGCAAGGCCCGGATCGTCCTGGCGATGCTGGCAACCCTGCTGATCGCGCTGGCCGCCAACTGGGGCATCGCCGCCACCTATATCGGCGGCCCGATGGGCCTGGTGCCGTGGGAATCGGCGCTGCGCCTGGGCCCGCATCTGGCCTGGACCCTGATCGGCCTGGCCAACGGCACCGCCGAAATCCTCTGGCTGCTGACCGGGCTGGCGGTCGCGTGGTGGCTGGCGCGCTAGCGCGCGCGGTGGGCGGCAACGCCCGCCCTGCGCTCAGTGCCCGCCGTCCAGCGCCTTCAGTTCGCTGACCAGCGCGCCCGCCGCCTCGGCGCCGTCGCCGTACAGCATGCGGGTGTTGTCGGCGTAGAACAGCGCGTTCTCGATGCCGGCAAAGCCCGTGCCCTTGCCGCGCTTGATGACGATGGTGTTCTTCGAATTCACCACGTCCAGGATCGGCATGCCATAGATCGGGCTGGCCGGGTCGGTCTTGGCGACCGGGTTGACCACGTCGTTGGCGCCGATCACCAGCGACACGTCGGTGGTGGCGAACTCGGGGTTGATGTCGTCCATGTCGGCGATCAGGTCGTAGGGCACGCCGGCTTCGGCCAGCAGCACGTTCATGTGCCCGGGCATGCGCCCGGCGACCGGGTGGATGGCGAACTTCACCTTGACCCCGCGCTCGATCAGGCGCTGCGCCAGTTCCCAGATCTTGTGCTGGGCCTGCGCCACCGCCATGCCGTAGCCCGGCACGATCACCACCCGCTCGGCGAAGGCCATCATCGCCGCCACGTCGGCGGCCTCGATGGGCTTCTGGCTGCCACTGATTTCCGCCGCGCCCTGCCCGCCGCCACCGAAGTTGGAGAACAGCACGCCGCTGATCGGCCGGTTCATCGCCTTGGCCATCAACCGGGTCAGCAGGATGCCGGCCGCGCCGACCATCATGCCGGCGATGATCAGCGCCTCGTTGCCCAGCACATAGCCCTCGAACGCCACGGCCAGGCCGGTGAAGGCGTTGTACAGCGAGATCACCACCGGCATGTCGGCACCGCCGATGGGCAGGGTCATCAGCACGCCCAGCGCCAACGCTGCCACGAAGAAGGCGATGATCGCCACCGGCTGCAGGCTGACCGCCGCCCACACGCCCAGCGCCACCATCGCCACGGCCACCAGCAGGTTGAACGCCTGCTGCCCGGGGAAGGTGACGCGCTTGTCCAGCCGGCCATCGAGCTTGGCCCAGGCGATGATCGAACCGGACAGCGACACCGCGCCGATGGCCGAGCCGATGATCGCCAGCGCCAGTACCGTGGCCGAGGGCTGCCGTGCCGCGAGCGCGGCGATGGCCTCGGCGCTCCAGTGGCTGGTGTCGCGGCCGGCCACGTCGGCGAAGCGCAGCAACTCCACCGCGCCGATGGCCGCGGCCGAGCCGCCGCCCATGCCGTTGTACAGCGCGACCATCTGCGGCATGTCGGTGATGGCGACCTTCTTGGCCGACACCCACGCCAGGCCGGTGCCCAGCACCAGCGCCACCAGGATCAGCGCGAGGTTGTGCAGGCCCGGCAGGAAGAACGTGGCGACGGTGGCGAGCAGCATGCCCACGCCCGCCCAGTGGATGCCGCTGCGCGCGGTCTTCGGCGAGGCCATGCGCTGCAGGCCCAGCAGGAACAGCGTGGCGGCCACCAGGTAACTCGCCTTCACCAGCAACGTCATGCTCATGCCGCCTCCTCCAGAACCGTCGTTTCCGCCACGGGAGCGCGCCTGTCGCGGCGGTGGTGCTCGCGCATCTCGATCGCCGTCTTCAGCAGCCCGATCATGCCCATGCCGAAGGCCACCAGGCCCAGCGACAGCTGCGACAACGCCGCCGACTCCGCCAATGCCGCGCCCAGCAGGCCGAGCACGATCGGCAGCAGCGCCTGCGCGGTCAGCAGCCAGAGCATCCAGTACCCCTTGCGCGGGTCTTCCCACACATCGCGCGAGACCTTGTTCTGGGTCCGGGTCGGGTCCTGCAGCGAAGACATGCCGATGCCGACGCCGGCATACAGCAGGGAACTGTTGAGGGCGTCGAGCAGACCGTCCAGGCCCCTGAACAGCGGCAGCGCGGCATAACCCATCGCGACCAGCAGGGCCGGATACTGCAGGTAGCTGAGCCACTGGAAGACCTGCCGCACTCGAACCGCCGCGCGGTCATTTGTCCCGCCCTTCCGGCTTGCGGGAGCTCTTGAACATCTCCAGCATGCGCTCTGTGACGACATAGCCGCCGGCCGCATTGCCCGCCCCCAGGGCGACGGCGATGAAGCCGATGGCCTTCTCCAGCGTGGTGTCGGCATGGCCCAGCACCACCATCGCGCCGATCAGGACGATGCCGTGGATGAAGTTGGAACCGGACATCAGCGGCGTGTGCAGGATCACCGGCACCCGCGAGATGATCACGTGGCCGGCGATCGCCGCCAGCATGAAGATGTACAACGCCACGAACCCGTCGCTCATTGCTGCCCTCTCCGAGGCCGGAACTGCCCGTCCCGCATCATAACCATGCGATGAACGCCGGCGCGACCGTTGCCATGTCAACCAATCCGCCCGTCGCGCGTTATCCCTGCCAGGACCGACCGGAACGCTACCCTGTGCTGGTGACCAGCCCACCCCTGACGCCCGTTGCCACCCCCGCCTCGCTGGAAGCCTTCCTGGCCGGCGTCGGGCCGCGCGCGTTCCGCTTTGCCGAGGCCGGCCTGCGCCAGCGCGACGACGCGCTGGATGCGGTACAGGATGCGATGGAACGCATGCTCGGCTATCGCGACCAGCCGGCCGGGGAATGGACACCGCTGTTCTGGAGCATCCTGCGCCGGCGCATCATCGACCTGCAGCGCCGGCGCGGCTTCCGGCTGAAATTCTGGGCGCCGGCGCAGGACGAGGACGGCCCCATCGACTGGGCCGACGACAGCCCCGGCCCGGCGCAGCGGCACGAGCAGCGCGAGGACTACGCGCGGCTGGTGCAGGCGCTGCGGCAGCTGCCGGCGCGCCAGCGCGAGGCATTCAGCCTGCGCGTGCTGCAGGAACTGGACGTGGCGACCACGGCGCGGATCATGGGCTGCTCGGAAGGTTCGGTGAAAACCCATCTGTCGCGCGCGCGCGACGCATTGCAGAAACAACTGGAGGCCACGCGGTGAACCGCCTGCCCACATCCCGGCACGACGACTTCGACCGCTCGCTGCGGCAGCTGCAACAGCATGCCGAAGGCGCGGTTTCCCCGGCCACACTGGCGCGCCTGCGCCAGGCGCGGCAACAGGCCACGGCCGGCGCGGATGCCTCGCCGTGGCGCCGCCGCGGCTGGTGGCTGGCCACCGCCTGTTCGGTGGTACTGGCCGTCACCGTGGCGGTGCAGTTCAACCGCACGCCACCGACGCTGCCCCCCAGCGTGGCGGCCGATGCCGGCGACGACCCGTCCGATGACACGCTGCTGTTCGACGAAAGCCCCGAGCTGTACCTGTGGCTGGGTTCGGACGCCCTGGCGATGGAGTAAGAACCATGAATACCCGTCTTTCCCTGCTGCCACTGCTGCTGGCCTTCGCCGTTCCGGCATTCGCCCAGCAACAGCCCCTGCCCGAATGGGACCAGCTCACCCCGGCCCAGCGCGAGACCCTGATCGCGCCGATGCGCGACCGCTGGAACGCCTCGCCCGAGCACCGCCAGCGCATGTACGACCATGCCCGCGGCTGGCAGCAGATGAGCCCGGAGCAACGCATGCAGGCACGGCGCGGCATGCACCGGTTCCAGAGCATGTCGCAGCAGCAGCAGCGCGAGGCTCGCGCCCTGTTCTCGAAGATGCGCACCATGGACAAGGCGCAGCGCGAACAGCTGCGCGAGCAGTGGCACCGGATGACGCCCGAGCAGCGCCAGCAGTGGATGGAAGCCAACCCGCCACCGCCGCGCGACAGGTAGCCGCCCCATCCCGTCATCGCCTGGCGGGCAATCGCCTGACGGGCAAATGCCGCACATCGCCCGCGGTGTGGAAGGAGCGGCGCCGCGTCCCCGCTCCCGCCGCCGGACGCGGGCGGCGTCACCGCTGGCCAGGCCGGGCTCACGCGCCCATCGACACCGGAAGCAGTCCCCCACCCTTTACGGCAGCAGCCGTTGCGCAAGCCGCGGCCGACAGGGGCCGTCAGCGTCCGGCGGACGGCATCTGCGCTTCGATGGTCACCAACCATTGCCGGCGGCTGAAGAGGACGAAACGGTAATGGCCCTCATCGGTCGCCACCGACAGCGAGTTGGGGACCAGCGGCAGCACGCCGAAAAGACGGGTCCAGCAGGGCCGCGCACCATGTATCCGCGCCAACGGGATCTCCGTATCCCCGTCCTGTACGTTGAATCCGTGCGAACGGAACAGCAGCCGCCGGTCGGTCAGGAACAAGTAGCCTCCGACCGCTTCCATACCGCGCTGGAGATTGGCCGCGCCCTCGCGCAACAGCGTCTCGCCGGCAGCCAGTTCGATCCCGGGCATCGGCTCAGACCGGGGGGATTTCGCCGGTGGCCGGGCGCTCGGGCCACACCGTCTTGATCAGCAGTTCATCGTTCCAGTCGAAGACAAGCGCGCCGTCCTTCAAGAACAGCGAGACGAAATTGAGCACGTTGCGCGCGTACATCTCGCTGGCGTGGATGGCGCCCATGCTGGGCAGGTCGAGCGGGCCGGCCACGGTCACGCCGTTCACGTCGATGGTTTCGCCGGGCCGCGTCGCCTCGCAGTTGCCGCCGGTTTCGGCGGCGAGGTCGACGACCACGCTGCCCGGGCGCATGCCCGCGACCATCGCCGCGGTGACGATCTTCGGCGCCGGGCGGCCGGGCACGGCGGCGGTGCAGATCACCACGTCCACGCCCTTCAGGTGTTCGGCCAGGCGTCGCTGCTGCTCGGCACGCTCGGCGTCGGTGAGCTGGCGCGCATAGCCGCCCTCGCCGGCGGCGCTGACCCCCAGGTCCAGGAACCTGCCGCCCAGCGACTCGATCTGCTCGCGGGTTTCCGGGCGCACGTCGAAACCTTCCACCTGCGCGCCCAGGCGCCTGGCGGTGGCGACGGCCTGCAGGCCGGCCACGCCGGCGCCGACCACCAGTACTTTCGACGGGCGGATGGTACCGGCGGCGGTGGTCAGCATCGGGAAGAAGCGCGGCGTCAGCTGCGCGGCGATCAGGGTGGCTTTGTAGCCGGCCATGCCGGCCTGCGAACTGAGCACGTCCATGGCCTGCGCGCGGGTGGTGCGCGGCAGCCGCTCCAGCGGGAACGTCACCAGCTGCCGCGCCTGCAGGGCCGCGGTACGCGCGGCGTCGGCCTGCGGATGCAGGGTGCCGACCAGCACCGCGCCGGGCTTGAGCTGCCCGATCAGCTGCGGCGACGGCGCCTGCACGCACAGCACCAGGTCGGCGCCATCCACGGCATCGTCGATCTGCGCGCCAGCGTCGCGGTAGGCCTGGTCGGTGAACCCGGCGGCAAGGCCGGCACCGGCCTGCACCTGCACCTTCGCCCCGGCCGCCAACAGCTTCCTCACCGTCTCCGGCGTGGCCGACACGCGCCGCTCGCCCGCCGCGGCTTCCTTCAACACCCGTACCTCAACGGCCATGCCCGTCCCCGATGCGCAGTGGAATACGCACCGGATCGTAGCAAAGCGGGTCGGGTTTCAGTGCACCGTGGGCGTCTGCGGATCGAGCCGGTCGATCACGCCCTGCATGGCGCTGTCGAACGCGCCGTCGTCCATGTGCGGGCGCAGGCGGCCGAGCCGCTCCATCACCACCAGCTCCTCCGGCGAGGCCACGCAGAAGCGGATGCCGCGGCGGTTGACGAACAGCAGGCGCGAGGAGATCGGGCTCACCCAGGACAGCTTGCCGGCCTGCACCTTGCCGTCCTTGTCGATGAAGTCCAGCCAGGTGCCGATGTCCATGGCGCGGAAGCGGGCGGCATCGACATGGTCGACGCTTTCCGGGCGCGCCTCGCTGCCCAGGTCCAGCGCCGCCGATTCCTGCGCGGGCGGCGTGGGCAGGCTGACCTGCGGCAGTTCGGGCAGCGCGCGCTCCAGTTCCGGGCGCGCCTCGGCGATGGCCTGCAGCGTGTCATGCAGCGCATCGACCGCGCCGACGCTGCCTTCGCCGTGCAGGCCGACACTGGCGAACACCTTGCGCAGGCCCGGCTGGATGGACTGCAGCCATGGCTTGCCGACCACATGCCGGCGCGCCTCGGCCACTTCCTCCAGCAGCACATCGGCCAGCGCCAGCGTTTCGCCGACGGATTCGCCGTCGTCGCCTTCGCGCAGCAGGCTCATGGTCAGGTGGTGATTCCAGGGCTGGCGCAGGAAGCCTTCGATCGCCGCCGGCAGCGGCGCGCCCTGCAGCCGGCGCTCCAGCTCGGCCTGGGCGCGCAGGCGCGCCATCTCCAGCTTCTCCTGGCCGCGCTGGGTCTCGGTCGCGCGGCGTTCGGCGATCTCGATGCGGCGCCGATGCTGGGCCAGGAAGTCGCGGAACTCCTCTTCCAGGGTCAGGAAGATCGCCAGGTTCTCGTTGAACTCGGCGATCAGCCGGTCGATGATCTCCTCGACCTTGCCCATCAGCGCGCGCTCGGCCTGACTCTCACCGGCGTTGCCCTCGCAGGCCTCGGCCAGCGAGTTGAGCAGGCGCCGCGCCGGATGGGTCTTCTGCACGAACATGCGCCGGTCCAGCAGCGCGACCTTGACGAAGGGCACCACCAGGCGGCCGATCAGCTCGCGCGAGCGGCCCTCCAGTTCACGTTCGTCCAGCATCACGTCGAACAGCATGCCGACCAGGTCGATGGCGTCCTCGTCCTGCGGGTCCAGCCGCGCCTGCCCCGGATCGACGCCGAGACGGGTGGCGCCGGAAATCACTTCGTTCTTGAGCCGCTGCGCCAGCGATTCGCTCTGGTCGCCCACCGCCGCGCGCAGGGTCGCCGTCGGCGTGGCCTGCAGCAGCGAGAGCACCGACATCATTTCGTGCTGGCTCAGCGGCCGATGCTGGCCGACCGCCACCTGCGCGGCAGCGGTGGCATCCTCGCGGACATGACGGGTCTGCGCCAGCAGTTCGTGCAGCGCCTCCAGGATCATGTTCTGGCCGCCCGGCGACGAATCGCCTTCATAGCCGCCGCCATGGCCACCGTGGCTGCCGGCCTGCAGTTCGCTGCGATGCCGTGCCCAGCGTTCGGTGAAACGGCGCGCCCAGGCCGGGGCATGCTGCGGATCGGAAAAGTCCTCATCCTCGCCAGGCGCCATGCCGGCCTCGGCTCCGGCCGCACGCGCGGGACGCGGCGCGGCAGCCGGACGCTGCGGCTGCGGCTGCGAGATGCCCGGCATCACGCCGGCCTGCGCCAGGCGCTCGTCCACCTCGCGGTAGATGCGCCCCACCTGCACGGCGAATTCCCGTTCGCACAGTTTGATCAGCACCAGGCGGACCTCGGCGGCCAGGTCGCACACGCCGAATGCCTCGTGCACGGCCACGCCGATGTGCTCCGGGCCGATCGGGTTGGTGTCGATATCCAGCGTTTCCACGCCGCTGATCCAGGCCAGGCGGCGGTCCAGCCGCGCCAGCACCGGCTTCCACTCGCGCAGCACCACCGCGGCGAAATTGCGCACCGCCAGCCGCGACTCCAGTTCGTGCTCGGATACCAGGCTCAGCCCCGCGTCCCCCTGCCCGGTCTGGGCCAACACGGCCTCGGCCGACAGCGGAGCGGCGGCTTCCAGCGATGCCCAGGCTTGCCGCAGATGAGTGGCGAAACGCGCGGCGATGTCCTCGCGGTGCCGGCGCAGCTCGCGCATGCCGTCAAGGAAGACCAACTGCGACGCGCCCGCGGTCTCGGCACGGTCGAACAGGGCATCGTCGAACCCGGCCAGCACCCGGGTGAAGGTGGCCGACAGGGGCGGCAACGCGGCTTCGCGCGACAGCGCCAGCAG
Organism: Stenotrophomonas sp. 05N423; assembly: GCF_056397145.1. Taxonomy (NCBI): domain Bacteria; kingdom Pseudomonadati; phylum Pseudomonadota; class Gammaproteobacteria; order Lysobacterales; family Lysobacteraceae; genus Stenotrophomonas; species Stenotrophomonas sp. 05N423. The sequence continues at coordinate 85,817 of NZ_JBFTMV010000011.1, read as the reverse complement.
GTCCGGATTATGGCCAGGGCGCTCTGGAAGATGCGGCTGGGACATCATGCGCAGTGGCTCCGCACCTTCGCAGGCGCTGCTCCTGTAGGAATCGTATGGAAGAAAGCGGACAGCCCCCCGGTTTCCGCCCACGCATGGTAGGGGGAGAAGCTGAACAGGGCCAGTGATGCAGTCCGCACTTTGTACCTCGCCGCCGGCAACCCGGCATGTCGCGCCATGCTAAGCGCACCGCGGTGAATTGGCGAGAAATCCGCCAGGGAACGCCATCGACGGACTGCTCATATCCGCCGCCGCCCGCGACCGGCAGGCGTCCGCACCCCGGTGTCTATAATCCACGGCCGTCTTCCTCGCGTACGCACCATGTCCGATTCCTGCTTCCTGCAAGCGCTGGGCCAGCGCCGCTCGGTCCCTTCCCTGCAACTGGGCGAGCCGGCGCCGGACGAGGCCACCGTGCTGCGGATGCTGTCCGCCGCGGTACGGGTGCCCGACCACGGCAAGCTGGTGCCGTTCCGTTTTCTCCGCCTGCAGGGCGATGCCCGCCATGCCCTGGGCGACTACCTGGCCAGGCGCAGCCGCGAGCGCACCCCGGACGCCTCACCGGCGGTGATCGAGAAGGACCGCCAGCGCTTTTCGCACGCGCCGCTGATCCTGACGGTGATCGCGCGCCTGCAGGACAACCCCAAGGTGCCCCGGCAGGAACAACTGCTGACCGCCGGCTGCGTGTGCTTCGCCCTGCTGCAGGCCGCGCAGGGTTTCGGCTTCGGCGCGCAGTGGCTGACCGCCTGGATGGCCTATGACGAAGGCGTGGCCCGCCACCTGGGGCTGGCCGGCAACGAGCACATCGTCGGTTTCATCCATATCGGCACGCCGAAACTGCAGGTGCCCGAGCGCGAGCGCCCGGATCCGGCCGGCCTGCTGGAGGACTGGCGGCCGTGACGGACATGGCGCCGGGCCGGCCGCTCTATCTGGTCGATGCCAGCCTGTACGTGTTCCGCGCCTGGCACTCGATGCCCGACAGCTTCCAGGACGCGCAGGGCTGGCCGACCAACGCCGTGCACGGTTTCGCCCGCTTCCTGCTGGAACTGCTCGAGCGCGAGCGCCCGGCGCACATTGCCATTGCCTTCGACGAAGCGCTGGACAGCTGCTTCCGCCACCGCATCTATCCGGCCTACAAGGCCAACCGCGAGCCGGCGCCGGAAGCGCTGCGCCGCCAGTTCGCGCACTGCAAGGCGCTGTGCGCCGCACTGGGCCTGGACGTGCTGGCCGACCGCGACTACGAGGCCGACGACCTGATCGGCAGCGCGCTGCACGCGGGGCGTGGCCATGCCCTGCGCGGGGTGATCGTCTCGGCCGACAAGGACCTGTCGCAACTGCTGCTGGAACACGACGAACAGTGGGATTACGCCCGCAACCAGCGCTGGGGCGCGGCCGGGGTCAAGGCGCGACATGGCGTGCACGCGCACCAGATTGCCGACTACCTGGCGTTGTGCGGCGATGCGGTGGACAACATTCCCGGTGTCAGCGGCATCGGCGCCAAGTCGGCAGCGGTGCTGTTGGCCCACTTTGGCAGCCTCGACGCGCTGCTGGAACGGATCGATGAAATCCCGTTCCTGCGCCTGCGCGGCGCCGCGCAGATGGCGGTGCGCCTGCGCGAACAACGCGAACTGGCGCTGCTGTTCCGGCAACTGACCACCATCGCCCTCGATGCGCCGCTGGCCCCGGCCACGCCCGGTTTCACCCGCGGCGCGGCCGACGCCGACATGCTCGCCGGCCTGTGCGGATCGCTGCGCTTCGGCCCGCTGACCCGGCGCCGGCTGCTGGCCGCCGCAGGACTGGAAACCGCTTCTCCTGCCGCCAACGAGTCCGCATGAGCCAGAACACCTCCGAACCCCGCGTCGTCTATGAAGGCCGTTACCAGCGCATGGTCGTGCGCGGCACCTGGGAATACAGCGAGCGCACCCATGCCGGCGGGCTGGCCGCGATCATCGTCGCCGTCACCCCGGACGACGAGGTGTTGTTCGTCGAGCAGTTCCGCGTGCCGCTGCAGGCGCGCACGATCGAGATGCCTGCCGGGCTGGTCGGCGACATCACCGCCGGCGAGTCGATCGAGGCATCGGCGATCCGCGAGCTGGAGGAGGAAACCGGCTGGACCGCCGACCACGCCGAGGTGTTGATGATCAGTCCCACCTCCTCCGGCGCCAGCAGCGAGAAGATCGCCTTCGTGCGCGCCACCGGCCTGCGCCGGGTCGGCGAAGGCGGCGGCGACGACAGCGAGGACATCACCGTGCACCACGTTCCGCGCAACCGCGCCGCGGCATGGCTGGTGGAGAAAATGGGCCAGGGCTTCGAACTGGACGCAAAACTCTGGGCCGGCCTGTGGATGATCGAGCACCACCTGGACGGCCGCCCGCGATGAGCCGGCTCGACAGTCCCGCCGATCTCCTGGACCCGCCACTGCTCGGCGCCCAGGACCCGCCCCCGTTCACCGTGCACAACCCGCATGGCGGCTCGCCCTTCCTGCTGCTCGCCGATCACGCCGGGCAACGCGTTCCGGCGGCGCTGGACGACCTCGGCCTGTCGCAGGCGGAACGGGACCGGCACATCGGCTGGGACATCGGCATCGCCGGCACCACCCGCGCGCTGGCGCGGCGGCTGGACGCCTTCGCCATCGAACAGACCTATTCGCGGCTGGTGATCGACTGCAACCGGCCTCTGGCCTCGCCGACGCTGATGCCGGAAACCAGCGACGGCACGGCCATCCCGGGCAACGCCGGCCTGGGCGGATCGCAGCGGCAGCAGCGCATCGACGCCATCCATGCGCCCTACCACGCGCGCATCGCCACCGAACTGGACCGGCGTCGCGATGCCGGCACGCCGACGCTGCTGGTGATGATGCACAGTTTCACCCCGGCGATGAACGGCGCCGCCCGCCCTTGGCATACCGGCGTGCTCTACCACCGCGATGCGCGTTTCGCCCATGCGCTGCTGCAGGCGCTGCGCGACGAAGGCGACCTGGTGGTCGGCGACAACCAGCCGTATTCGGTGAGCAGCACCAGCGACTACGCGGTGCCGGTACATGGCGAAGGCCGCGGGCTGGTGCACGTGGAACTGGAAATCCGCCAGGACCTGATCGCCGACCCCGCCGGCCAGCAGGCCTGGGCCGAGCGGCTGGAGCGGGTTTTCACCGCCTTGCAGCCAGCGCTGCTGGCATACGCCACCGCGTAGGAGCGCACTTCAGTGCGCGACGGGGCCTTCCCGGTAGAGCCACATCGCGCACTGAAGCGCGTTCCTGCGAGGACTGTCATGCGCTGGACGCGGGGCAAGCCCCGCATCCACGACAACGGTGATACCGGCCACTGGCCGGTACCCCGCGAAGACTCAGGCGAAGCTGTCGGTGGCGCGCACCAGGGCGTCCACGTTCTCGGCCTCGAACGCGGAATGGCCCGAGGCCGGACTGATGTGCAGCTGCGCCTTCGGCCAGGCCTTGTGCAGCTCCCAGGCGTTGGCCAGCGGGCACACCACGTCGTAGCGGCCATGCACGATCACGCCGGGGATGTCGGCGATGCGGTGCGCGTCGCGCAGCAACTGGTTCTCGACCTCGAAGAAACCGCCGTTGACGAAGTAGTGGTTCTCGATGCGGGCGAAGGCCAGTGCGAACTGCGGGTCCTCGTGGCTGTTGATGAAGTCGTCGTCCACGTGCAGGAAGCTGGTGGCGCCTTCCCACACGCTCCAGGCCTTGGCCGCGGCAAGGCGGGTGGCCTCGTCGTCGCTGGTCAGGCGGCGGTGGAATGCCGAGATCAGGTCGTGCCGCTCCACCGGCGGGATCGCGTTGATGTAATGGTCCCAGGCGTCCGGGAACAGGCGGCTGGCGCCTTCCTGATAGAACCATTCAAGCTCCCAGCGGCGCAGCATGAAGATGCCGCGCAGGACCAGCTCGGTCACCCGCTGCGGGTGGGTTTGCGCATAGGCCAGCGCCAGGGTCGAACCCCAGCTGCCGCCGAACACCTGCCAGCGGTCGAGCTTGAGGTGCTCGCGCAGTTTTTCGATATCGGCCACCAGGTCCCAGGTGGTGTTGTCCACCAGATCGGCGTGCGGTGTGGACCGCCCCGAGCCGCGCTGGTCGAACAGGATGATCCGGTACTTCGCCGGGTCGTGGAACTGGCGCATCTTCTCCGTGCAGCCGCCGCCGGGACCGCCATGCAGCATCACCACCGGCTTGCCGTCGGGGTTGCCGCACTGTTCGTAGTACAGCGTGTGACGCTCATCGACCTTGAGCGTACCGGTGTCGTAGGGCGTGATGGCGGGATAAAGCGTGCGCATGCGCTGACTCACTGGCTTGGAGAACACCCGATTGTAGAGCGGGCATCGCCCTGCCGGGGTTTTACCGGGCCAGCCCGTCGTTACAGGCCGCAGACCCGGTTGCGGCCCTCGCGCTTGGCGCGGTACAGCTGGCGGTCGGCGGCGGCCAGCAGGGTGCGTGGGGACTCCTGCCCCGGGCGGCACTCGGCCACGCCGATGCTGGCGGTGACCACCAGCCCCGGTGCGATCTCGTCCATGCGCTGCCGGGCCAGCGCCAGGCGCAGCGCCTGCAGCCGTTCCAGCGCCTGCTCCAGGTTGACGCCGCGGAGCACCGCCAGGAACTCCTCGCCGCCATGCCGCGACACGAACTGGTCGCCGTCCAGTTGCAGGCGCAGCAGCTCGGCCACCTCGCGCAGCACCCGGTCGCCGCTGTGGTGGCCATGGCGGTCGTTGATCTGCTTGAAATGGTCGATGTCGATCAGCGCCACGCACAGCGGCTCGCCGCGGTCGCCGGCACGTTCCAGCGCCTGGCGCAGGTGGAGTTCGGCCGCGCGCCGGTTCGGCAGGCCGGTCAGCACATCATGCGTGGCCTGATGCTCCAGCTGCTGCAGCAGCCGGTCGCGCTCGATGCCGGCCAGTTCCAGCGCGCGGTTCTTGTCGCTCAGTTCTTCGGTGCGCGCGGCGATCACCCGGCCGAGCCGCTGTTGGCTGCGCCGGTAGCTGGCCGTGCGCAGCCAGAAACCCAGCACCACGGCGGCCGCCAGCGCCAGGCCGGCCAGCACGCGCGAGGAGGTGCGCTTCCACAGCGGCGGCACCACGTCCAGTTCCATCACCGCCGTACCGACTTCGGCCTGCCGCGACCAGTCCAGCGGCAGCGCCATCGCCTGCACTTCCAGGCGGTGGCGACCCGGCGGCAGGTTGGTATAGACCGCCTCGGTACCGGTTCCGGCTTCCACCCAGTCGCCATCGAAGCCATGCAGGCGATAGCGGTAACGGATCTTGTCCGGCGCGCGGAAGCTCAGCGCGGTGTAATCCACCGCAAGGCGGCGGGCGCCCGGCTCCAGCCGGAGGCCATCGGCCGGGGCCTGTTGCACGCCGTCCACCGACACGCTTTCGAACACCACCGGCGGCGCCTTGCCGTCATAGCGGCCCGCGATCCGCGGGTCGATCAGGCCCAACCCGGCCGAGGTCGGGAACGCCAGCGCGCCATTGCTGGCGCGCCAGCCGGCCGGCATCGATGCGCCGTTGCCCTGGCTGCCCGGCATGCCGTCGCTGTGGTCGATCACATGCACGGCCAACTGCCGCCGGGTGCCGGCGTCGATCTGGTCCAGTTCCTTGCGGGCGATGCGGAACACGCCGATGTTGCTGGGCAGCCACAGGTTCCCGGCCTGGTCGTCGATGATGCGGAACAGCTTGTCGCGCGGCAGCCCGTGGCGGTGGTCATAGACCCGGAAGGCGCCGTCGCGCATGCGCAGCAGGCCGCGGTCGCTGGCAATCCACAGGTCGCCGCCCGGATCGCGCAGGAAGTCGAACACGTACTGCGCGGGAATATCGTCCTCGGCGCTCCAGGTCCGCAGCACGCCGTCGGGCCCCAGCGCGGCCATGCCGCCGGTGGTGCCGATCCACAGCGTCCCGTCGCCATCGCGGTACAGCGCCTGCACCACTGCCGAAGGCTGCCCCTTGCTGTCCAGCCGCAATTGCAGGCGTCCATCCCGGTAATGGCTCAGGCCATGGGTACCGCCGATCCACAGGCCGCCGTCGGGATCGGCGAGCAGGGCACGCACGATGGGCTCGCCGTGGGTGCCGAGCCGGATCCGCTCCTTCACCCTGCCCTGCGCATCCAGCCGGAACACACCCTTGTCATAGGTGCCCGCCCACAGCGTGCCGTCGCGCCAGGCCAGCGCCAGTACCGACGGATCGCGGCCACTGCCATCGCCCAGCCGCACCGGGTGCATGCGCTGCTGGTACCAGCGGTCCAGGCCGTCGGCGTGACCGATCCACAATGAGCGGTCCTCGCTCTGCAGCACCACGCGGACGTAGTCGCTGCCCAGCCCATCCTTGCGGGTGAAGCCGACCGCGGCGACTTCCGCCACGCGGTGCAGGCCATCGGTGCTGCCGCTCCAGATCAGGCCCTCGCGGTCGGCGAGCAGGGCCGGGCTCACCGGTCCGGTGACGGCCAGGCGCTCGTCGCCGTCGCCATTACCGGCATGCCGCAGCAGATCGCCACTGGACAGGCTCATCCAGACCGCACCGAACGCGTCGCGCAGGACCGCCTCGACGCGCCTGCCCGCCTGCAGGTGTTCGACCCTGCCGTCGCCATCGCGCCAATACACGCCGTCGTCGGTCGCCAGCAGCCAGCCACCGGCACCGTCGCCGGCGATGCCGCGCACGGCATGCGTACCCGCCCAGCCGGTGGCCCAGGGCATGGCGCGCCCGCCCTGCAGCCGGTAGGCGCCGGTATCGGTGGCGACCAGGAGGGCGCCATCGCCGCCGTGCGCCAGCCCATTGACCCTCACCCCAGGCAGGCCGGCGTCAGCCCCCACGTCGCGGATGCGGCCTTGGGCGTCCATCCGCAGCAGACGATTGGCCGAGGCGATCCACAGGCTGCCATCGGCATCGCGCAGCAGCGCGGCGACCGGCAGGCGTCGCGCTGCAGGCTCGCCCAGGTGCTGCCAGCGCCCGTGGTGATAGCGGAACACGCCGTCGGCCGCGGTGCCGAACAGGACGCCGCCATCGGCCTCGGCAAGGATGAAGAACACCCCCGACAGCTCCGCGCCGGGCGTGTTCTGACGGTCGAAAACGGTGAAATGGCGTCCGTTGAAGCGGACCACGCCTTCCCAGGTGCCAGCCCAGATGAAGCCATCGCGGTCCTGCGCCAGCGCATGCACCAGGTTGTGCGGCAGGCCATCGGCCATGGTCCAGTCGCTGACCATGTAATGGCGGCCATCCGCGGCCCGCGCCGCCGGCAGGCAGGCCAGGCAGGCGAACACCAGGACGACGCACCAGCGCCAGGGCGCCGGCCAGGCGGCGCGCATGCGGGAACTCCTGCCCCGGGCGATCTCGATACTACGGGCCAACAGAACCGTCCCCCTTCGCGGCTTGGCGCGGCGGGCCACAGAAGCCCGCCACGCGACGCCAATCTACCACCGCGGGAGCGCACGCATCCGCCGACAAGCGCCAGCGGATGCGTCGTTCAGCTTGCCGCTTCGTCCGGCCGCACCCGGAACCAGGCCGCATACAGCGCCGGCAGGAACACCAGGGTCAGCACCGTGCCGACGATCAGCCCGCCCATGATCGAAATCGCCATCGAGCCATAGAACGCGCTGCGCGAGAGCGGGATCATCGCCAGCACCGCGGCCAACGCGGTGAGCACGATCGGGCGGAAACGGCGCACGGTGGCGTCGATGATGGCGTGCCAGCGGTCGTGGCCGGCGTCGATGTCCTGCTGGATCTGGTCCACCAGGATCACCGAGTTGCGCATGATCATGCCCGCCAGCGCGATAGTGCCCAGCAGCGCCACGAAGCCGAACGGCACGCGGAAGATCAGCAGGAACAAGGTCGCGCCGATGATGCCCAGCGGCGCTGTGACCAGCACCATCGCCGCGCGCGAGAAGCTGCGCAGCTGCAGCATCAGCAGGGTCACCACCACGATCAGGAACAGCGGCATGCCGGCCTTGATCGAGTTCTGCCCGCGCGCCGAATCCTCCACCGTGCCGCCGACTTCCAGCAGGTAGCCGTCCGGCAGCGCGGCGCGGATGCCGTCCAGGGCCGGCAGGATCTGCCCGGTGACTTCCGGCGGCAGCAGGCCGTCGGCGATATCGGCGCGCACGGTGACGGTGGGCAGACGGTTGCGATGCCAGATGATGCCGTCCTCGAACACGTACTCAAGCCTGGCCACCTGCGACAACGGCACCGCGGTGCCGCTGGGCGTGGGAATGGCCAGGCTGGCGAGCAGATCGAGCTGTGCGCGTTCGTCATCCGGGCCGCGCAGCAGCATGCCGATCTGGCGGTTGCCTTCGCGGTAGGTGCTGACCTGCATGCCCGACAGCGAGCTGCTCAGGAAATGCGCGATCTGTGCGCTGCTCACGCCCAGCGCGCGGGCGCGGTCCTGGTCCACCACCAGCCGCACCACCTTGCTCGGCTCGGACCAGTTGAGGTTGACGTTTGCCACGTGCGGGTTCTGCCGCACCTTGTCGGCTACCTGCCGCGCGATGGCCTGCACCCGGTCGATGTGCTCGCCGGACACGCGGAACTGCACCGGATAGCCCACCGGCGGACCGTTCTCCAGCCGGGTCACGCGCAACTGCACGTCGTTGAACTGTGGCACCACCTCCTTCAGCAGCCAGTCGCGCACTTCCTCGCGCGCATGGATGTCCTGCGCCAGCACCACGAACTGGGCAAAGTTGGTCGCCGGCAGCTGCTGGTCCAGCGGCAGGTAGAAGCGCGGCGAGCCGCTGCCCACGTAGCCGACATAGTTGGCGATGCCTTCGCGCTGTTTGAGCAGTTCCTCCAGCTTGTGCGCCTGCGCCTGGGTCGCGGTCAGCGACGCGCCTTCGGCAAGTTCGATGTCCACCATCAGTTCTGGCCGGGTCGAGTCCGGGAAGAACTGCTGCGGCACGAAGCGGAACATCGCCAGCGAGAACACGAACAGGCCGATGGTGGCCAGGATCACCAGCCAGCGGCGGCGCAGGCAGGCATCGAGGAACGTCCGGAAGCGCTGGTAGAACGCGCTCTTGTACGGGTCGTGGTCGTGCGCCAGTTCCTTCGGCCGCACCAGGTTGGCCAGCGCGGGATTGCGGTCGGCCCAGCGCAGGCGCAGCGCATGCAAGCGCCCGGCAAGGCTGCCCGGCCGGGGCGGCTGCGGGTTGTGCAGGTCCGGCAGCATCTTGTCGCCCAGGTACGGAATGAACAGCACCGCCGCGATCCACGACACCACCAGCGCGATGGTCACCACCTGGAACAGCGAGCGCGTGTATTCGCCGGTGCTCGAGGCGGCGGTGGCGATCGGCAGGAAGCCGGCGGCGGTGATCAGCGTGCCGGTCAGCATCGGGAACGCGGTCGATTCCCAGGCGAAGCTGGCCGCGCGCAGGCGGTCGTAGCCCTGCTCCATCTTGGTGGCCATCATCTCCACCGCGATGATCGCATCGTCCACCAGCAGGCCCAGCGCCAGCACCAGCGCGCCCAGCGATATCTTGTGCAGGCCGATGTCGAACTGGTGCATGACGAAGAAGGTCATCGCCAGCACCAGCGGGATCGACACCGCCACCACCAGCCCGGTGCGCCAGCCCAGCGAGAAGAAGCTGACCAGCAGCACGATCACCACCGCCTCGGTCAGCACCTTGACGAACTCGCCCACCGAGTCCTCCACCGCGTGCGGCTGGTCGGAGACCTTGCGCAGTTCCATGCCGGCCGGCAGCGTCTTCTGCAGGCGCGCGAACTCGTCGTCCAGTGCCTTGCCGAGCTTGAGGATGTCGCCGCCGTCCTTCATCGCCACGGCGATGCCGATGGCGTCCTCGCCCATGAAGCGCATCTTCGGCGAGGCCGGATCGGCAAAGCCGCGCTTGACCTGGGCGATGTCGCCCAGGCGCACGGTACGGTCGCCGGCGCGGATCGGGAACGCGGCGATGTCCTGGACCGACTGGAACTGGCCGGTCACGCGCAGCTGCACGCGGTCGCTGGCCGTCTCGAACCAGCTGGCCGGGGCGATCGCGTTCTGGTCGGCCAGCGCCTGCTGCACCTGCTGCAGCGACACGCCCAGCGTGGCCAGCTTGGTATTGGACAGTTCGATCCACACCTTCTCGTCCTGCAGGCCAAGCAGGTCGACCTTGCCGACGTCGGCCACGCGCTGCAGTTCCAGCTGGATGCGGTCGGCGTAGTCGCGCATCAGCGCATAGTCGAAGCCCTTGCCGGTCAGTGCGTAGATGTTGCCGAAGGTGTCGCCGAATTCGTCGTTGAAGAACGGCCCGACCACCTCGGCCGGCAGTTGCGAGCGGATGTCGCCGACCTTCTTGCGCACCTGGTAGAACAGCTCCGGCACGTCCTTCGACCGCATCGAATCGCGCGCCATGAAGATCACCTGCGATTCGCCCGGCCGCGAATACGACTGGACGAACTCGAACTGCCCGGTGTTCATCAGCGCCTTCTCGATCGGCTCGGTCACCTGCCGCGAGACCTGCTCGGCGGTGGCGCCGGGCCAGGCGGTCTGCACGACCATCGCCTTGAACGTGAACGGGGGGTCCTCGGACTGGCCGAGGTGCTTGTAGGACCAGGCGCCGATGACCGCCAGCGCGATCATCATAAACAGCACCAGCGGGCGGTTGCCCAGCGCCCATTCGGAGAGGTTGAAGCGGCGCACGGGTCAGTCCCCCTGCTTCGCGGCGGCTTGCATCACCGGCTTGTTGCTGCGGTCCACCGCCGTCACCGGCTGGCCTTCGCGCAGCAGATGGCCGCCTGCGGCGACCACCCAGTCTTCCGCCTTCAGGCCCGACAGCACCGGCACGCTTTCCGCACCGTAGGCGCCAAGCATCACTTCGCGCAGGTGCAGCGTGCCCTTGGCCGGGTCCACCACCCACACGCCGGCCTGCTGCTGTGTCTTGCCCGGCTGCACCGCCGCCAGCGGCACGCCGAGCGCGCCGCCCTTGCCGTGGGCCACGTAGACCCGCGCGCTCTGCCCCAGCTCCACCGCATCCAGCGCTTCGGCCGCCAGGCTCACGCGCGCGGCATAGGTGCGCGCCTGCGCATCGGCGGCCGGCGCGATCTCGCGGAGGGTGCCGGGCCAGCGCTTGCCTGGGCTGTTCCACAGTTCCACCTCCACCGCCTGGCCTACCGCGAAATCGCGGATGCCGCTTTCCGGCAGGGCGATGGCGACCTCGCGGGCACCGTCGGCGGCCAGCGCATAGATGGTCTGGCCGGCGGCGACGACCTGCCCGGCTTCGGCCTGGCGGCTGGCGATCACGCCATCGGCGGGCGCGCGCAGCTGCGCATAGCCGGCCTGGTTGCGGGCCACGTCCAGGTTGGACCGGGCCGCATCGGCCTGGCCCTGCGCCGCCTTCAACGCGGCGGTCTGCGCATCCAGCGCCGAACGGCTGACCAGTTGCTGCCCAGCCAGCGCGGCATAGCGCTTCTGCTCGTCGCGCGCACGCACCAGGTCGGCTTCGGCGGCGGCGTACTGCGCCTGCGCCGCGCGCGCCTGCAGCGCGTAATCGGCCACGTCCAGTTCGGCCAGCAGCTGGCCCCTGCGCACCCGCTGGCCGGCATCGACCTCGCGCCGCAGCAGGTTGCCGCCCACCCGGAACGACAACGCCGCTTCCTCGCGCGCCCGCACTTCGCCCGGATAGGCGGTGATGGCATCGCCACTTCCCTGGGGGTGGACGACCAGGACCGGTACGGCATGTGCGGGGGCGGGCTCGGACTTGCCGCAGGCGGCCAGCAGGGCCAACAACAGGGAACCGCCAATCCATCGAGCAGTGTTCATGGGTGAGGATCGCAGGGAGGGGAAGGGGATGGCGGGTTCACCGCCATTACTGAACGACGCGGTATAGTATAAATACAAAACCAATTGGTCTAGTATTCACGCATGTCTTCGCATCAGCCTTCCCCCACCTCCGGCAAGCCCGCACCGCGCGGCGCCGGTCCCGGCCGCCCCAAGGACCTGGGCAAGCGCGCCGCGATCCTGGAAACGGCCAAGGAAATGTTCATCGAACTGGGTTTCAACGGCGTGAGCATGGACGGCATCGCCGCCGGCGCAGGCGTTTCCAAGCTCACCGTCTACAGCCATTTCGGCGACAAGGAGACCCTGTTCTCCGAGGCGATCCAGGCCAAGTGCGTGGAAATGATGCCGGACGAACTGTTCGTGACCGACAGCGAAGGCCCGCTGCGCGACCAGCTGCGTGGGATCGGGCACGCCTTCTTCGCCCTGATCAGCAGCGACGCGGCCATCGCCACCCAGCGCATGATGATGACCCCGGAGACCGACGACCGGATCCGCCAGATGTTCTGGCAGGCAGGCCCACAGCGCACCGAGATGGCGCTGTCCGAGTTCCTCGGCGCCCGCGTGGCACGCGGCGAACTGGCCATCGACGACCTGCACCTGGCCGCACGCCAGTTCTTCTGCCTGATCAAGGGCGAACTGCATGCGCACATGATGTGCGGGCTGTGCCCGGCGCCGGAGCAGCGCGACGCCGACGCCCATATCGCCACCACGGTCGATTTCTTCATCCGCGCCTATGCGCCCCGCCCGTAACCTGAACGAACCGGAGGTCGTGATGACTTCCGGCACTGCGGACCTGCCGCGGGCACGGCGATGCTTGCCCCGCACTGCCCGCGCCAACCGGTAAAATGGCCGGCCCACTGCGCCGGATTGACGAGAAACCATGACGATCGATTACTCCCACGCCCGCGAAATGATGGTCGAACAGCAGGTACGTCCCTGGGACGTGCTTGACCTGCGCGTGCTGGACGTCCTGGCGCGGCTGCCGCGCGAAGCCTTCGTGGCCGAGTCGCACAAGGCGCTGGCCTATGCCGACATCGAGCTGCCGCTGGGCCATGGCCAGAAGATGATGAAGCCGGTCGTCGAAGGCCGCATGCTGCAGGCGCTGGACCTGCAGCCGGGCGACGAAGTGCTGGAAATCGGCGCCGGCAGCGGCTTCATCAGCGCCTGCCTGGGCGAGCTGGCCCGTGAAGTGCTGAGCCTGGAAATCCAGCCGGAACTGGCCGAGCGCGCCCGCGGCAACCTGGATGCGGCCAAGCTCGGCTCCAACGTGCGCATCGAAGTCGCCGACGTCCTGCAGTGGCAGACCCAGCGCCACTTCGACGCCATCTGCATCACCGGCGCGGTGGATACCGTGCCGGCGCATATCCTGAAGTGGCTGCGCCCGGGTGGCCGCCTGTTCGTCATCCAGGGCCGCTCGCCGGTGATGGAAGCGGTGCTGGTCAAGGCCGACGGCAGCGTCCAGTCCCTGTTCGAAACCGACATCGACTATCTGCAGGGTGCCGCCCCGGCCCCGCAGTTCCACCTCTGATCCGCTACATCCAAGGAAGCCGCAATGATCCGCCGATCCCTCGCCCTTGCGCTGGCTGTCGCCCTCTCGCCGCTGGTGGCCAACGCCGCCGATCTGCTGCAGGTCTACGAAATGGCCCGCAACGGCGATCCGCAGCTGGCCTCCGCAGAGTCCAACCGGCTGTACACCAAGGAAGGCCAGGTGCAGGCGCGCGCCGCTCTGCTGCCGTCGCTTGGTGGCACCGCGTCGCTGAACCGCACCCGCACCTCTCTGGAAGGCGTCAGTGGTTCGACCACCTCCACCGCGCGCCGCTACAGCATCAGCGGTGAGCAGACCCTGTTCAACTGGAGCCAGTTCGCCAACCTGCGCGCGCAGCGCGACATCAGCAAGGCGGCCGACTTCGACCTGGAATCGGCGAACGACGACCTGATCGTGCGCACCGCCACCACCTACTTCAACGTGCTGGTGGCGATCGAATCGCTCAGCGCCGCGCAGACCAACGAAGCGGCGGCCAAGAAGCAGTTCGACTACGCCGACAAGCGCCTGGAAGTCGGCCTGGCGCCGATCACCGACGTGCACGAAGCCCGCGCCCAATACGACCAGGCGCGCGCCAACACCATCCTTGCCCGCAACACGCTGGCCGACGCCTACCAGGCGTTGACCGAACTGACCGGCCAGCCGGTGCAGGGCCTGCGCAGCCTGCCGGAAGATTTCCGTCCGGAACTGCCGGCCAATCGTGGCGACGTCGACAGGCTGGTGGCCGATGCGATCACGCAGAACCCGGCGCTGAAGGCGCAGGAGCTGAAGGTCAACGCCGCCGAATCCAGCGTCTCGGCCGCCCGCGGCGGCCACTACCCGACCCTGTCGCTGGGCGGCAGCTGGGGCAAGAGCGCCAACTGGGGCGACAGTGTCGGTGCGTCGTCTTCCGGCCCGGATGCGACCACCAACTCGATCGGCCTGACCCTGAACGTGCCGATCTTCGCCGGCGGCGCCACCCAGTCCTACGTGCGCCAGGCCCTGGCCCAGCGCGACATGGCCCAGGACGGCTACGAGCAGCAGAAGCGCGCGCTGGACCGCAACACCCGCAACGCCTACCAGGCGGTGGTGGCCGGCATCAGCGAAGTGGAAGCGCGCCGCCTGGCCGTGGTATCGGCGCAGAGCGCCTACGACGCGTCGCAGGTCGGCCTGGAAGTCGGTACCCGTACCGTGCTGGACGTGGTGCAGAACCAGCGCACCCTGTTCCAGGCCAAGCTCGACTATGCGCAGGCCCGCTATAACTTCCTGCTCAGCCGCCTGCAGCTCAGCCAGGCCATCGGCGGGCTGGACGTGGCCGAGGTGCAGGACGTCAACCGCCTGCTGACCCAGGACGCCGAAGCGCAGCTGGCACCGGGCAGCATGCAGTAATCCCTGCCTCCCACCGGCGGGGAAACGGAAAGGCGGGCTTCGGCCCGCCTTTTTCGTGTCTGCCAATCGATTTGCCGGCTCCGCGTGGCGGGGAATGGAGCGAGGGCCGCTTCGGCCCCCTCCAGCGCGGGCATGACAGGATCAGGCAGGAGCGGATTCATCCATGATTGCCGCTGAAGCCTGGGCGCGCAGTCACCGCCCGGGCGCTGCCGCGATCTCCGGTCCGCCCCTTTCCCGGCAGCAGCCATGCGGGGCAAGCCCCGCATCTACACAACGGGCAGCACGCCACTACTCACTCAGGCGCCGGCAAACGCGGCCCGATCAGTTCCAGCGTCCGCTCCAGCGCGCCGCGGCCATTGGCGACCAGTTCGGCGCCCGCTTCGACCATCTTCCGGCGGGCAGGCGCATCGCCCAGCAGATGGAGCAGCTCGTCGCCCAGCCGGGCGACGTCATCGCGGATGCTCAACGCCCCGGCTTCGCTCATGCGCCGCGAGATCTCGGCGAAATTGTGCAGGTGCGGGCCGGTGATCACCGCCGCGCCCATCGCCGCGGGCTCCAGCAGGTTGTGCCCGCCGATGGCCTGCAGGCTGCCGCCGACGAAGGCCACCTGCGCGCAGGCGAAGAACGGCATCAGCTCGCCCAGCGTGTTGATCACGAACACCTGCGTGTCCGCACCCGGCCAGTGCTCGGCGCTGCGCGTGGCCACGCGCCAATCCTGCGTCCGCACCAAGGCTTCGACCTTGCCGAACCGTTCCGGATGCCGCGGCGCCCACAGCAGCAGGGCATCGGGATACTGCTCCAGCACGCGCGCATGCAGGTCGATGACCGCCTGTTCCTCGCCGTCGTGCGTGCTGGCGGCGATCCAGACCGCGCGTCCGGCCGGCACATGCGCGTGGAAGGCGGCGAGCAACGGCGCCGGGTCCGGCGGATGGATATCGAACTTCAGGTTGCCCAGCGCGCAGACCTGCTCTTCCCGGGCGCCCAGCACGACGAAACGGCGCGCATCCTCGCGCGACTGTGCGGCCACGCAGGTCACCGTGCGCAGCGCGCGCCCGACCAGCGGCCGCAACAGGCGGTAGCCCTTCAACGACCGTGCCGACAGCCGCGCATTGAGGATGTACACCGGAATCCGGCGATCGCGGCAGCCGAACAGCAGGTTCGGCCACAGCTCGGTTTCCAGGATCAGCGCCAGGCTCGGGCGGAAATGATCGAGGAAGCGGCCGGCGCTGCCCGGCACGTCGTACGGCAGGTAGACGTGGTCCACCGCATCGCCCCACAGCGCGCGTACCCGCTGCGAGCCGGTCGGGGTGATGGTGGTGATGACCCAGCGGATGTCCGGCCGCTGCCGTCGCAGCGCATCCACCACCGGCGCGGCGGCATTGACCTCGCCCACCGACACCGCATGCAGCCAGACACAGGGCCGGCGGCCGCTTTCCGGGTAGGACGCATAGCGTTCGTCCCAGCGCTTGAAGTACTCGCGCACGCGGAAGCCGCGCCAGACCAGGTGATAGACGGTGATGGGCAACAACAGGTACAGCAGGGCCGAGTACAGGCCCCGCAGCAGCAGTTCGACGGGATCCTTGCGCATGCGGCGAGGATACCTAGGAGCGGGGAACGAGTGGAGAGGAACGAGGAAGAAGTAGAAGCGGGCGCACCGATGCTATGGCTTTCACTCGTTTCTCGTTCCTCCCCACTGGTTCCTCATTAGAATCCCCCCATGTCCGACACCCCCACCACCGCCACCCGCCCGTCGCCATGGCAGCCCCGCCACTGGCCGACGTTCACCTGGCTGGCGCTGGCCATGCTCGGCGCGCGCCTGCCCTGGTTGCTGCAGCGTGCGATCGGCCGCGGCATCGGTTGGCTGGCGCTGCACCTGGCCGGCTCCCGCCGGCACGCCGCCGAAGTGAACATCCGCCTGTGCTTCCCCGAACAGGACGAGGCCTGGCGCCGGCAACTGCTGCGCGACAGCTTCGACGCGCTGGGCGTGGGCATCTTCGAATTCGCGCGGGCCTGGTGGGGAGGC
The DNA here is from genome assembly GCF_056397145.1 of Stenotrophomonas sp. 05N423. NCBI lineage: Bacteria > Pseudomonadati > Pseudomonadota > Gammaproteobacteria > Lysobacterales > Lysobacteraceae > Stenotrophomonas > Stenotrophomonas sp. 05N423. Next base: position 69,092 of record NZ_JBFTMV010000011.1, on the reverse strand, counting down.
ATCGACGCCATCCGCCCGCGTGTGGAGATCGAAGGGCTGGAGCACCTGCGGGCGCTGCAGGCCGAAGGGCGCGGCGTGCTGCTGGTCTCCGGGCACTTCATGACCCTGGAGATGTGCGGACGCCTGCTGTGCGATCACGTCCCGCTGGCCGGCATGTACCGCCGCTACCGCAACCCGGTGATGGAATGGGCGGTCAAACACGGCCGCCTGCGCTATGCCTGCGCGATGTTCGCCAACGAAGACATCCGCGCCACCGTGCGGCACCTGAAGAAGGGCGGCTTCCTCTGGTACGCGCCCGACCAGGACATGCGCGGCAAGGACTCGGTGTTCGTGCCGTTCTTCGGCATGCCTGCCTCCACCATCACCGCGACCCACCAGTTCGCACGCCTGACCGGCTGCGCCGTGGTGCCCTTTTTCCATCGCCGCGAAGGCGGGCGCTACCTGCTGAAGATCGCCCCGCCGCTACCGGACTTCCCCACCGACGACGCCGTCGCCGACACCGCGCGCGTCAATACCGCCATCGAGGAGATGGTGCGCGAGGCACCCGCCCAGTACCTGTGGATCCACCGCCGCTTCAAGCGGCAGCCGGAAGGACGCAGCTGCTACTACGAGCGCGACTGAGCGTTTGTCGGCGACCGCTGCGCCGGATTCGCCAGCAGGGCGCCGGCGAACAGCGCCGCCAGCAGCAGGGTCGCCCCGCCCCAGAACGCCGAATAGAACGCCAGGTGGGTATTGAACGGGAACACCGTCACCGCCAGCGCCAGTGTCGCCGGCCGGGCCCGCGCGCGTGCCTCCTCATCCGCATAGCGCCACGCGCGCCAGGCCATGGCCGCGCCGGCCAGCCACAGCAGCAGGCCCAGGATGCCGGTCTCGGCCAGGACTTCGAGCACCAGTTGATGCGCATGCAGGGCCGGCCCGGCGCCCCACGCCGCGTACTGCCCCGGCGCCGGATCGCATTGCGGCCAGGCGTTGCGGAATTCGCGCGCACCCACGCCATTGAACGGATGGGCGCGCACCATGCACAGCGCCGCGGACCATATCTGGCTGCGGCCGGACAAGGCCGCATCCACGCCCGCGGCATCGCCGGTCAGCGCCAGCGTGGTACGCGCCACGCGTTCGCGCACCTGCGTGGAGAGCCCCGCCAGCGCCACCGCGCCGAGCACGCCGGACAGCAGCAGCAGGGCCATGCCCTTCCTGCCCAGCAGGCGCCAGCCGGAGACCAGCACCACCAGCGCATAGGTGATCCAGGACGCACGCGAACCGGCGAGCACGATAACCATGCCGGTCGACACCACCGCCAGCAGCCAGCCCCAGCGCCCCCATCGCGCGGCAGCGGCGAACAGCAGGAAGGGAGCAAGGCTGGCGAGCACCTGGCCGAATTTCAGGTTGCACGGCCCGAACACGCCGCTGAGCCGATCGGCCTGTGCCGCTTCCCCGGCGCTGCACAGGCCATGCCCGTTGATCAGCCACTTGAGCTGGTCCATCGACCAGAACAGCGGACTGGTGCCGAGCGCCGCCTGCGCCAGCGCATCCACGATCCACACCGCGACGACGACGCCCAGCCCGGTGAAGGTGGTGCGGCGGCGCGCGTCGGTCGCCACCGCGATGGCGACCAGCCACATGAAGGGCAGATGGCGCAGCCCCGCCGCCACCCGGCCCCATGCCCTGGCCGGATCGTCCGCATCCAGCGCGGAAACCAGTTGCGGCAGCCAATAGGCCAGGAACAGCGTGCTGGTCAGCGCCCACGCCGGAACGCTGAGCAGCGGACGCCCGTCGGCCCGGAAGCGCAACTGCAGCAGGCGGACCACCGTCGCCAGAGCCCCCAGCGCCAACACCGCTTCGGCGATGCCCGGCGCCGGCCACAGCGCGACGAAGGCGATCACCCAGGCCGGCGCCCACTTCCCCGGGAGCGCTGGAGGCGGCGGGGAGGATTCAACCGACAAGTTCGCCATAGGTATCCAGCGTCGCGCGCTGCATCGCCCGCAAGGTGTAAGGAATCCGCCGCGGCAGAGCCGGCGGTTGCCGCAGCAGTTCGATGGCACGCGCCGCCAGGGCCGCCGCGTCGCCCCGTGGCACCGCGCCGGTGGGCTGCAGTTCGGCCAGCAGTTCGCCCGCGCCGCCGTGATCCCAACCCAGCACCGGGCGGCCCACGGCCAGCGCTTCCAGTACGGTGCGACCGAACGCCTCGGGCTTGTCCGACAGCTGCAGCACCAGGTCGCTGGCCGCATAGGCCTGTGCGATCCGTGAGGTCGGTTCGGTAATGGCCACCGCATCGGCGATGCCCAGCGCCGCGGCCTGCTGTTCGAGTTCGCGCACGTAGCCCTCGCGCCCGGGCTCGCGCGCGCCAGGCATCCACAATCGCGCCGGCATGCCCTGCTGCCGCAGCGCCGCCAGCAGGCGCAGCGCGTGCGCGTGCCCCTTGAGGCGGGTGCCGCGACCGGGCAACAGCAGCAGGGGAGCGTCGCCGGCCAATGCCGGATGCAACGCCTCCACCGCCAGCCGTGGGCGACGATCGGCGGGCGCGACGTGCGGGAACTGCGCCAGGTCCACGCCGCGCGGAATCACCCGCAGGCGCTGCGGATCGGTGGCGGGGTAATGCGCGAGCAGGTAGCCGCGCACGGTCTTCGACACGCAGATCACCCGCTCGCCGCTGGCCATGATGCCGCTGTAGCGGCCCGGCGAATTCAGCCCGTGCATGGTCGTGACCCAGTGCGGGCGCCGCTCCCGCGGCAGGCCGCGCAGCGCGTGCCAGCCCAGCCAGGCCGGCAGCCGCGAACGCGCATGCACGATGTCGGCGCCGGTTTCGGCGAACAGCCGCCGCAGCGACACCACGTGGCGCAGGGTCAGCAACGACTTGCGGCCGATGTCCAGCGCCAGATGCTCGGCGCCACTCTCCAGCAGCGGCTCGACCAGGCGGCCGCCGGCCGAGACCACGATGGCGCAGTGCCCGGCCTCCACCAGCGCCTGGGCGATTTCCAGCGTCGAGCGCTCGACGCCGCCGGAGTGCAGCGCCGGCAGCAACTGCACCACGGTCAGGCGGCGCATGCGGGCGTTCAGTCGACCAGCACGAACACCGCGCCGCAGTACGGGCAGGCGGCTTCGCCGTTGGGCTCGTTCTCGATCGGCAGGTAGACCCGCGGATGCGAGTTCCACAGCGCCATTTCCGGCGTCGGGCAGCTCAACGGCAGGTCGGCACGGTGCACGTTGTAGCGCTTCTGCGCGTTGGCGGGCGCGGCGGCGGTATGGCTCATGACGTCATTCACACAGGAAAACCGGGACCGGCCAATTCTAGCAGCGCCGGACACGGGCATGAGCCTGGCCGGGCATAGCCGGACGCCATGCCCGTCGCCACTTTTTTCAATGGCCCGGACGGCGATGCCCTCCTATGGTGACCCGGCATCCATCGCGTCGTCCGGGAGTCGCCGTGCCGCCCATCGTCCGTCTTGCCGCCGCCATCGCCGTGCTGTCGTTCTGCCTATCCGGGCGGGCATCGGCTCCGCAGCCGGCAGACCTGGTGATCGCCGGCGGGCGGATCCACGATGGCGGCGGCGGTCCTGCCGTCATCGGCGACGTCGTCATCGTCGGCGACCGGATAGTCGCCGTCGGACCCGGTGCCGGCAGGCACTACGCGGCCGCGCGCAGCCTCGACGCCACCGGCAGGATCGTCGCGCCCGGCTTCATCGACCCGCATACCCATCCGTACACCTACATCCGCTCGGATGACCCGCTGATACGCCGCAACGCGCCGTGGCAGTACCAGGGCGTGACCACCATCGCCCACGGCGTGGATGGCGGCGGCACGCCGGAAGTGGCCCGCGAAAGCGAGGAATTCGCGCGTGCGGGCGTGGGCACCAACCTTGTTCCCTACGTGGGTTTCAGCCCGGTGCGGCGCGCCGTGCTCGGCCACGCCGCGCGCGCACCGACGCCCGCGGAACTGCAGCGCATGCGCGATCTGGTGGCGCAGGGCATGTGCGAGGGCGCGGTCGGCTTTTCCACCGGCCTGTTCTACGCGCCGCAGAGTTTCGCCGGTCGCGACGAGGTGGTGGCGCTGGCGCGCGAGGCGGCGATCCGCGGTGGGCTGTACGACACGCACCAGCGCGATGAGTCGTCCTACGACATCGGCCTGCTCGCCTCCACGCGCGAAGCCCTGTCCATCGGCCGCGAAGCGGGGCTGCCGGTGCATATCGCGCACCTGAAGGCGCTGGGCAACGACGTGCATGGCCTGGCGCCGGAACTGGTGGCGCTGGTGGAGCAGGCGCGCGCGCAGGGGCAGCGGGTCACCGCCGACCAGTATCCATGGTTGGCATCGGGCACCGGCATCACCGCCGCGCTGCTGCCACGCTGGGCCGTGGATGGCGGCAACAGCGCGCTGTGGGAACGGCTGCAGGATCAGGCGCAGCGCGAACGCATCCGCGCCGCGATGCGTGGAAACCTGCAGCGCCGCGGTGGCGCGGAGGCCTTGCTGCTCATCTCCGCCGATCAGCAATGGACCGGCCGGACGCTGGCCGCGATGGCCGGCGAATGGAACCTCGATCCGATCGATGCGGCGCTGCGCATCATCGAAGATGGCATCCGCCACCCCGACCGGAACAGCGGCTCGGTGGCCTCGTTCAACATGGACGAAGACGATGTGCGTCTGCTGATGCGCCAGCCATGGATGGTGACCAGCTCGGACGGCAACGATGGACATCCCCGGCAATACGCCAGCTTTCCGCTGAAGTACCAGCGCTACGTGCGCGAACTCGGCGTCTTGAGCACGGAGGAATTCATCCACCGCTCCACCGCGCTGACCGCCCGCATCCTAGGGCTGGCGGAACGCGGCGAACTGCGGCCGGGTTTCTTCGCGGACGTGGTGGTGTTCGATCCGGAGCAGTTCATGCCGCACGCCGATTACCTGCACCCGCGCGAACTGTCTTCCGGCATCGCCCTGCTGCTGGTCAACGGCCGCATCGCCATCAAGGACGACGTGCAGACCGAGGCGCTCGCCGGCCGCGTGCTGCGGCATTCGCCGCCACCGGGCACCTGCCCATGACACCACAGCGGTAATGACGCAGCGTCCGCCAATCCGCTTCGCACATCGATCCAGGCGCCCCATGCCGTGAAGCGTCCCCGCGCCCGCATCCATGCAACAACCGCAGGGCGTGGATTCCATGCCCACCGGCGGTCCGGGACACCGGACGCCGGGGGCTCCCGATCAGGACAGAATGCCCAGCAGTCCACCCACGCCGATGCCGACGACGGTACCGACAAAGAGACCTGCCAGGAACTGCAGCCGCAGCGGATCGGAAACGCCATACCTGCCGTCGTGGTCCGAACTCTTCTTGAACATGCCTCATCTCCCGATATGAACAGAGCACGGAGGGGCGCGCTGACTGCGCGCGAAAGCGGGACCCCTTCCCGCCGCCAACCTCCCTGTTCCCTCCGCATGGCGTTCCCCGCCGATCGAAAAGGCTCCCCCCTCTCCTGCCTCTCGAAGGCTCTCCGGCCTCACGCGGATTTCACCCGAGACGCGCCGTTTCCGTAACTGTCAGAACTGACAGGTTTCGCCTGTTTGCCGCGATTCCCGCACGGGGCGCCCCGCCAGTTCGATCCAGCAGGCGAAGGTGGGATGGCCTTCGATCATCACCGGCGGCGCGGCGCGGTGGACATGGAAGCCGGTCCGGCGCAGCAACCGCTCCATCGCCAGCGGCGAGACCGTGATGAGTCGTTTCCCGCCAAGGCTTTCCACGTAATCGGCGGCCAGCTGCAGGATCTCCACCGCCAGCGCGGACGGCCGCAGCGTGGAAATGCCAGTGCGCGCGCCGCGCAGGTCCATCACCGCGAAGCGCGACAGCTCCCATACCTCTTCCGAGCAGGGCGGCGGCAGGCCGTTCATCAACTCAGGGAACATCCCACCCAGCAGATAGGGGCCGGTGGTCGGCAGCAGGCGCGCATAACCGACGATGTCGTGCTGTTCGTCGCGGACGATCACGTGCACCGTTTCCGGCTGGTCAAACCGGTCGCGCTCGATTCCCGGCGGCGTATCCATCTGCCAGCCCAGCGTTTCGATGAAGACCCGGTAGCGGTATTGGCCCAGTGCCTCGTTGAGCAGCGGCGACAGATCGTTCGCACTGGCAAGGATGAATTCCATGACGCATTCCCCTGTTCCTGATGGATGGGAAATGAGTCTTGCAATGCAGCACAGGCCTGATAACTGTCAGGATTGACAGGTCGCCAGGTGTTTCCAGCGAAGGACGGCACACTCTCCATACGGCCGACACACGGACCGGATGGAAGCTGTGGCCGGACCGGACCGGGCGTCAGCGGAAACCGATGGCGTCCAGCACCACCGGCTTCCACTCCAGCGCCTCGACCAGCCGCCGCAGGCAGCGCGCCGTGTGGTCGGGTCCGATGTCCCTGCCCTGTTCATCCACAAGCATCACGTTGCTGCGCGGAGTGTCCCGGCAGGTGGCGGATACCGGACGGGCCAGGGTATCGATATGCCAGTCCCAGCCCACCGAGACGGCCGGCACCGAGGTGGTGGCCCATTCGGTATAGCCGCTGATGTCCGAATGCACCGCACCCATGGCACCGGTGCATTCGGCCTCGTCCAACCCCGACACCAGGTGCACGAGCCGGATCTGGTCCAGCGCCCCGCGCCGAAGGCGGATGTAACCATCATCGTCAATCATTATCATGCGGCCTTTGGCAGTGCAGGCAGCAGTGGTGCACTGCGCCGGGCGGTTGGGTTCCCCAATCTAGATGCCCGGCGCATGCGCTGGAAACTGTCAGTGCTGACAGTAGCGCTGGACCGGGATCACGATTTCATCGAGGGCGGAAATGGAGGCGTGGCGGGAAGACCAACTCAATGCGCTGCTGGCGCCCGGTGGACAGGAAGACCTGTTCGGCACGGTCGCCGGGCTGGTGCGTGCACTGGGCTTCGAACATTGCGCCTATGGCATGCGCGCGCCCCTGCCGCTGGCGCAGCCGGAGATCGTGATGCTCAACGATTACCCGGATGCCTGGCAGAAGCGCTACCAGGACAATGCCTACCTGCTGGTCGATCCCACCGTCCGCCAGGGCGCGGCATCGCTGGATCCCTTCGCCTGGTCGAACTCCGACGATCCGCTCGATCCAGCGGCCGCGTTCTGGGAGGATGCGCGCCTGCACGACATCACCTGCGGCGTGTCGCTGCCGGCACTGGCGGCGAACAGCGTGCGCGGCATGCTGACCGTGACCCGAGGCGGGGAAAAGCTCGCCCCCCAGGAACTGCGCGCCAGGTGGCCGCAACTGCTCTGGCTGGGCCAGGTCGCCCACCACGGGCTCGCGCGGGAAATGCTCGTGCGCTGGCGCGCGACCTCACGCGAAGCCATGAGCGAACGCGAGATCGAGATCCTGCGCTGGGTCGCCGAAGGCCACACCAACCGCCAGATCGCCGCGCGCCTCAACATCACCGAGCGCACGGTCAACTTCCACCTGAACAACGCCATGGCCAAGCTCGACGTCGGCAACCGCACTGCCGCGGCGGTGCGCGCGGTCGTGCTGGGCATCATCGCCTGATCCGGCCACGGGCCGGCCGGGAAAACGGATCGCGATCCGCAGATGCGACAAGGCCGGCATGCGCCGGCCTTGTCGTTGCTGCCCTGCCGCCGCGGCTCAACTGCCGCGTTCGGCATCCATCTGCTTGCGGATCTGCGCATCGACCGCGGCGATGGCGGTCATGTTGAGGATGCGGCGGGCGCTGGCGCTGCTGGTAAGGATGTGCACCGGCTTGGACGTGCCCATCAGGATCGGGCCGATCGCCACGCCGTCGGTGAACACGCGCACCAGGTTGTAGGCGATGTTGGCCGCCTCCAGGTTGGGCAGCACGAACAGGTTGGCGCGGCCCTTGAGCGTGCTGTTGGGCAGCAGCTTTTCGCGCAGCGCCTCGTCCCAGGCGGTGTCGCCCTGCATCTCGCCGTCCACGTTCAGGCGCGGGTTGCGCTTGAGCAGCTGCTCGCGCACCTGGCGCATCTTCAGCGCGTCCTTCGAGTCATGGCTGCCGAAGTTGGAATGCGACAGCAGCGCAACCTTCGGCTCGATGCCGAACAGCTTCATGCGGTAGGCCGCCTGCAGCGTGGACTCGACGATCTGCTCGACGCTCGGGTCTTCCTGCACGTGGGTATCGACGAAGAAGAAAACGCCCTGCGAGTTGATCACGCCGGTCATCGCCGAGGTCGAGCTGACCCGCGGCTCCAGCGGAATCACGCTGCGCACGTAGCCGAGCTTCTTGTGGAACCGGCCGACCACGCCGCTGAGCATGGCGTCGGCTTCGCCGCGCGCCACCATCACCGCGGCGATCAGGGTCGGGCGCGAGCGCAGCAGGTTCTTGGCCGCGGCCACGGTCACGCCGCGGCGGCCGGTCAGGCCGTGGTAGTACTGCCAGTAGTCGTTGAAGCGCGGATCGTCGTTGATGTTGGTGATCTCGAAATCCACGCCCGGCTTCATGCGCAGGCCCAGGCGCTCGATACGCGACTCGATCACGTCAGGACGGCCGATCAGGATCGGGAAGGCCACACCCTCGTCGATCACGTTCTGCACCGCGCGCAGCACCACCTCCTCCTCGCCTTCGGCATAGACCACGCGCTGCTTGTCGGCGCGCGCCTGGTCGTGCACCGGCTTCATCAGCAGGCTGGTGCGATAGACGAACTGCGCCAGCTTCTCCCGGTAGGCGGCCATATTGTCGATCGGGCGCGTGGCCACGCCCGAATCCATCGCCGCCTGGGCCACGGCCGAGGACAGCTCCACCAGCAGGCGGCGGTCGAACGGGCGCGGAATCAGGTAATCGCGGCCGAAGCTCGGCGTGTCACCGCCGTAGGCCGCACCGAGATCGGACGCTTCCTTGCGGGCCAGCGCGGCGATGGCCCGCACGCAGGCGACCTTCATTTCCTCGTTGATGCCGGTGGCGCCGACGTCGAGCGCGCCACGGAACAGGTACGGGAAGCACAACGCGTTGTTGACCTGGTTCGGGTAGTCCGAACGGCCGGTGCCGATGATTGCGTCCGGACGGGCCGCGCGCACCACTTCCGGCATGATTTCCGGAGTCGGGTTGGCCAGGGCGAAGATCACCGGATCCGGCGCCATGGTCTTGACCATCTCGGCGGTGAGGATGCCCGGGGCCGACAGGCCCAGGAAGATGTCCGCGCCCTCGACGATCTCGGCCAGGGTGCGCTTGTCGGTGTCGCGCGCATAGCGCGCCTTCTCCGGATCCAGCCCTTCGCGGCCCTTGTAGATCACGCCGTCGCGGTCGAAGGCCAGCACGTTCTCCGGCCTGACGCCCAGCTCCACCAGCATGTTCACGCAGGAGATGCCGGCCGCGCCCATGCCGGTGGTGGCGACCTTGACCTCGCCGATCTTCTTGCCGGTGATGTCCAGCGCGTTGAGGATGGCCGCGCCGACGATGATCGCGGTGCCGTGCTGGTCGTCGTGGAACACCGGGATGTTCATGCGCTCGCGCAGCTTGCGCTCGACCACGAAGCATTCCGGCGCCTTGATGTCTTCCAGGTTGATGCCGCCGAAGGTCGGTTCCAGCGAGGCGATGATGTCGACCAGCTTGTCCGGGTCGTTCTCGTCCACCTCGATGTCGAACACATCGATGCCGGCGAACTTCTGGAACAGCACGCCCTTGCCTTCCATGACCGGCTTGCCGGCCAGCGGACCGATGTTGCCCAGGCCCAGCACCGCGGTGCCGTTGGAGATCACCGCGACCAGATTGCCGCGCGCTGTCAGCTCGCTGGCCGCGGCCGGATCGGCAACGATCGCTTCGCAGGCATACGCCACGCCCGGCGAGTACGCCAGCGACAGGTCGCGCTGGGTGAGCATCGGCTTGGTGGCGGCGACCCGGATCTTCCCCGGCGGCGACATGCGGTGATAGTCGAGGGCGGCCTGCTTGAAATCTTCTTTGGACATCGACGGGACTTGCTATGGCTGAATGCCCGATTCTAGCGACTCAACGACGACATGAACCGTTTCATCCGGGACTGTATTCAGGACGGCATGCCCGATTCGCCATGCTGCCATGCAGCAATGTACGAAAATATTTTTCATAGAACCAGTTATCTGCTACATAGACACCTCTCCAGACGGGAGGACGGGGACACCATGAAAGTGATCCGGCATGGATAAAAAACTATTTCACGCTGCGCCCGCCATGCTTCGTGGCAAGGGCCTCGGCGCCAGCGTCAGTGTGCTGCCGGCAACGGACGCCGGCAGCAAGGGCTGGTCGATCCTGCGCGAACAGGTGAGCCTGCCCGCCGCCGTCCTGCTGCGCTCGGCGCTGCTGCACAACCTGGAATGGATGCGCCGCTTCGTCGCCGCCTACGGCGTGCAGCTGGCGCCGCACGGCAAGACCACGATGAGCCCGGAACTGTTCCGCCTGCAGCTCGACGCCGGTGCCTGGGGCATCACCGTGGCCACCGCGCCGCAGGCACGCGAGGCGTGGTTGGCCGGCGCGCGCCGCCTGCTGGTCGCCAACCAGCTGGTCGGCCCGGCCAACATGGCCATCGTCGCCGACCTGCTGGACGCCGGCGATACCGAGGTGTTCTGCCTGGTGGACTCGGCCGACAACGCCGACGCGCTGGGCCGCTGGTTCGACGCGCGCGGGCTGCGCCTGGACGTATTGCTGGAAATCGGTATTGCCGGCGGCCGCACCGGCGTGCGCGACGATGCGCAGGCGCAGGCGGTGGTCGAGGCCGTCGCACGCTGGCCGCAGGCGCTGCGGCTGGCCGGCGTGGAAGTCTACGAGGGCGTGGTGGCTGATGAGGCCGGCGTGCGCGCGGTCCTGCGCCGCAGCGTGGAAACCTTCCAGCGCCTGCGCGACGACCACGCCTTCGGCCGCATCCCGGCGCTGCTGTCCGGCGCCGGCTCGGCCTGGTTCGACGTGGTCGCCGAGGAATTCGCCACGCTGTCCGGCGACGCCGCCGCCGAGATCGTGCTGAGGCCAGGCTGCTACCTCACCCATGACGTCGGCGCCTACCGACAGGCCGCCAACCGCATCCATGCAGGCAACCCGGTCGCACGGCGGATGGGCACCAGCCTGCAGCCGGCGCTGCGGCTGTGGGCCTACGTGCAGTCGCGGCCGGAACCCGACAAGGCCATCGTCGGGCTGGGCAAGCGCGACGCCGCGTTCGACGCCGGCTTCCCGGTACCGGCGCTGCACTACCGGCCGGGCGACGCCGCACCGGGCGACGCCGCCGCGCATTGGCAGGTGACGGCGATGATGGACCAGCACGCCTTCCTGCAGGTGCGGGCCGACGACGACCTGCGCGTGGGCGACATGCTGTGCTTCGACATCTCGCACCCGTGCCTGACCTTCGACAAGTGGCGCCACCTGCTGGTGGTCGACGACGACCACACCGTGGTCGATGCCGTCACCACGCAGTTCTGATCTGCCCGCCCCGGACCGGTACGCATGAGCCATGGACACCTGCTGCTGATCTACGCCGTGCTGGCGATCCTCGCGTTGATCGTGCTGATCGCCCGCTACCGGCTCAATCCCTTCATCAGCGTCACCGTGGTCTCGGTGGGGCTGGCGCTGCTGGCCGGCATGCCGGCGCCGGAAATCCTGCCCGCCTACGAACAGGGCGTGGGCAAGACACTGGGCCACATCGCGCTGATCGTGGCGCTGGGCACCATGCTCGGCAAGATGATGGCCGAATCCGGCGGCGCCGAGCGCATCGCGCGCACGCTGATCGCGCGCTTCGGCACGAAGAACGTGCACTGGGCGATGATGCTGATCGCCTTCTGCATCGGCCTGCCGATCTTCTTCGAGGTCGGCTTCGTGCTGCTGGTCCCGATCGCGCTCAACGTCGCCCGCCGCACCGGCGTACCGCTGCTGCTGGTCGGCCTGCCGATGGTCGCGGGCTTGTCGGTGGTACACGGGCTGGTGCCGCCACACCCGGCGGCGATGCTGGCCGTGCATGCCTACGGCGCCGATGTCGGCCGCACCGTGTTCTACGCGCTGCTGGTGGGCCTGCCCACCGCCGCGCTGGCCGGGCCGCTGTTCGCCAGGGTGGTCGCACCATGGGTGAAACTGCCGGCGCACAACCCGATGGAAGCCGCGCTGCTGGACGAGGGCCACAGCCGCATCCCCGACGACCAGCTGCCCGGCTTCGGCATCACCCTCGCCACCCTGCTGCTGCCGGTGGCGCTGATGCTGCTGGGCGGCTGGGCCGACCAGATCGCCACGCCCGGTTCGCCCCTCAACCACGGCCTGCGCTTCATCGGCCACTCGGTGGTGGCGTTGCTGCTGGCCACACTGCTCAGCTTCGTCACCCTGGGCCTGCTGCGCGGTTTCAACCGCGAGCAGATCCTGAAGTTCTCGCAGGAATGCCTGGCACCAACCGCCGCCATCACCCTGCTGGTCGGCGCAGGCGGCGGCCTCAACGGCATCCTCGTGCATACCGGCGTGGCCAGCCAGATCATCGACCTGTCCCGCCAGTTCGACCTGTCGCCGCTGCTGATGGGCTGGACCATGGCCGCGCTGATGCGCATCGCCACCGGTTCGGCGACGGTGGCGATGACCACCGCCTCGGGCATCGTCGCCCCCATCGCCGCCGCCCTGGGCTACCCGCACCCGGAACTGCTGGTGCTGGCCACCGGCGCCGGCTCGGTGGTGCTGTCGCACGTCAACGACGGCGGCTTCTGGCTGGTGAAGGAATACTTCAACATGTCCGTGGCCCAGACCTTCAAGACCTGGACCGTGCTGGAAACCCTCATCTCCGTCACCGCGCTCGCGCTGGTGGCGGCCCTCGCCGCCGTGCTCTGAACCGAAGATTCCCATCATGTTCGACATCGTCTACGAACTGCGCCAACGGCTGCACGAATTCAGCCCGGTCGAGGTCCGCATCGCCAACACCATCCTCGCCGACGTGGATGCCGCGGCCCAGTACGGGGTGACCGAGCTGGCCGAACGCGCCGAGGTCAGCGCCGCGGCGATCTCGCGCTTCGCCAAGACCCTGGGCTGCGAGCACGTGCGCGAACTGCGCGCCCGCCTGGCGTCGGCCAGCGCGATCGGCAAGCGCTTCCTGGAACAGCAGAATGCGCCGCCGGTGTCGGCGCTGTTCGCGCAGATCTGCGACGACATCCAGGCCAGCCTGCGCCACAACCTGGCCAACCTGCAGGAAGAGGTGGTGCAGCAGCTGGCCGACGCGATCTGCCAGGCGCGGCGCATCCATGTGTTCGGCATCGGCGGCTGCTCCACCGTGTTCTCGCAGGAACTGCAGAACCGGCTGATGCGCTTCGGCCTGCCGATCACCGCCTGCAGCGACGCGGTGGTGATGAAGATGACCGCCGCCATCCTCGGCCCGCAGGACCTGGTGCTGGCGCTGTCGGTCAGCGGCATCACCCCGGAAGTCACCTCCGCGGTGGAGATCGCCCGCACCTACGGCGCGCGCGTGGGCGCCATCACCCGCGCCGGCACGCCGCTGGCCGACCTGAGCGACTGGCTGCTGCCGATCAGCATCGAGGAAACCGATTTCGTGTTCAAACCGTCCGCCTCGCGCTACGCGATGATGCTGGCCATCGACGTGCTGGCCACCACCACCGCGCTCAATGGCGCCAGCGAAAACCACGAGCACCTGCGCCGCATCAAGCTGGCACTGGACCGCTACCGGGGCGGCGACTCGCGCCTGCCGCTGGGCGACTGATCGATGCACGACGTCCTGATCCGCAACGCGCTGGTGCTCGACGGCAGCGACCGCCCCGGCCGCCACGGCGACGTGGCGCTGCGCGACGGCCGTATCGTCGCGGTCGGCGCGGTACCCGGCGCGGCGCGGCAGGTGATCGACGCCGCCGGCCGCGCACTGGCGCCGGGCTTCATCGACGTGCACACCCATGACGACCTGGAAGTGCTGCGCAATCCGGGCATGGCCAGCAAGCTGTCGCAGGGCGTGACCACGGTGGTGGTCGGCAACTGCGGCATCAGCGCCAGCCCGGTGCGCATCCGCGGCGACGTGCCGGACCCGATGAACCTGCTCGGCGAGGCCGACGATTTCCGTTTCCCCGATTTCGCCAGCTACCGCCAGGCGGTGGAAACCGCGCGGCCGGCGGTGAACGTGGCCGCGCTGGTCGGCCATACCGCACTGCGCCAGAACCACATGGACCAGCTCGACCGCGCCGCCACCGCCGGGGAGATCGCCGCCATGCGCGCGCAGCTGCGCGCGAGCCTGGCGCAGGGCGCGCTGGGCCTGAGCAGCGGCCTGGCCTACGGCTCGGCGTTCCACGCGCCATCGAGCGAGGTGGCGGAGCTGGCGGCGGAACTGCCGCACGGCGGGCTGTACGCGACGCATCTGCGCGACGAATTCGGCGGCATCCTCGAAGCGATGGATGAAGCCTTCGACGCGGCGCGCGCGCCGCGCGCCGCGGTGCGCGTCTCGCACCTGAAGTGCGCCGGCATCGACAACTGGGGCCGCAGCCGCGACGTGCTGCACCGCCTCGATGCCGCGTCGACCGACCAGGATGTCGCCTGCGACTGCTATCCCTACGCCGCCAGCGCGTCCACCCTGGACCTGAAACAGGTCACCGACGCCTACGACATCCTGATCACCTGGTCCGGGCCGGAACCGGCGCAGGGCGGGCGCCTGCTGGCCGACATTGCCGCCGGCTGGGGCGTCCCGCTGATGGAGGCGGCGACCCGCCTGCAGCCGGCCGGCGCGGTCTACCACTGCATGGACGAGGCCGACGTGCGCCGCATCCTGGTGCATCCGCTGACCATGATCGGCTCGGACGGCCTGCCGCGCGATCCGCGCCCGCATCCGCGCCTGTGGGGCACCTTCCCACGCGTGCTCGGCCATTACGCCCGCGACGAGGCGCTGTTCCCGCTGCACACCGCCGTGCACAAGATGACCGGCCTGCCCGCCTCGCGCTTCGCGCTGGGCGCGCGTGGCGTCATCCACGCCGGCGCGTGCGCCGACCTGGTGCTGTTCGACCCGGCGCGGGTGCGCGATACCGCCAGCTTCCACGACCCGGTGCGCGCGGCCGAGGGCATCGACGCGGTGTGGGTCAACGGGCAGCTGGCCTACGACGGCAGGGAAGTGGTCGCGCGCCCGGGGCGGTTCATCGCGCCGGGCCACTGATTCCCTTCTCTCCCCGAGAAGGTGCCCCGAAAGGGCGGATGAGAGTACGGGCGAAGCCTCGTGCAGCCCGATATTGCGGGGTTTCGCCCGTACCCTCACCCCAGCCCCTCTCCCGCAGGGAGAGGGCTCTGGTCATTGCAAACCAAGTCAGGAGCATCCATGAGCGACATCAAACGTTACGGCGCTGAAGGCGGTGTCGGCCAGGGCAGGCAGCACATGCCGTTCTCGCGCGCGGTCGAGGCCGACGGCTGGCTGTATGTCTCCGGCCAGGTGCCGATGCGCGACGGCGAACTGGTCGGCGGCACCGTGACCGAGCAGGCGCATGTGGCCATCGGCAACGTAATGACGATCCTCGCCGAAGCCGGCTACGGCCCCGAACACGTGGTGCGGTGCGGCGTATGGCTGGACGACGCGCGCGATTTCTACGCGTTCAACACCGTATTCAGGCATTACTTCGGCGAACACCCGCCGGCGCGCGCCTGCGTGGAGAACCGCATGGTCGTGGATTGCAAGGTGGAAGTGGACTGCATCGCCTGGAAGCGCCCGCAGCGCTGAATCCGCGCCTGCCCGCTCCTGTACCGGCGCCGCCGGGCAGGGGCATCCGCGGCTGCCGCGCATAACGGCCGGCTATGCCGCCGCGATCTATTGCGACTGGCGCCACGCCCCGTTCCATGGCTATGGTGGATGTCGCCGCCCCGCTCCACATTCCGTGCTGCGGCGCGACAGACCGGCCCGCTCGCCATGGAGACACGCCATGCCTGCCTGCTTGCGTCCATGCCGGCCGCAGCCATCCCCGTCCGCCCCGACTGGCGGAAAACCCGCCGTCGGACATCGAACCGTCTGCCATCCGTCATGCGGACGGGCCGGCCCCCGCCGGACTGCCCGTGGCTCCGTCCCTCCCCCGTGCCGCGGAGCCACATCCCCCCGGGCAGTTCTCCCCCCGGCGGCGCCGGCCCTCCGCCGGACCCCGCCCCAGACACCTGCACTGGCAGGGCACGAGGTATTGATTCGATGATCCAACTTGATGCCGTACAGACGATCGCCTTCGGCGGCCTGACCCTGTTCGCCGGCTATGCGCTGTGCCGCGCGATCCCGGTGCTGCGCCGCTACAACCTGCCCGAACCGGTCGTCGGCGGCCTGCTGGTGGCCTTGCTGGTATGGGCCGCGCACGCGCGCGGCACCACCCTGTTCGAACTGGACACCAGCCTCAAGGTGCCGTTGATGGTGGCCTTCTTCACCACCCTGGGCATCAATGCCAGCCTGCGCCTGCTGCGCATCAGCGGCCGCCAGGTGATGGTGTTCCTGGCGCTGGCCAGCGTCTTCGCGGTGGTGCAGAACCTGGTCGGCATCAGCGTGGCGTGGATGTTCGACCTGCACCCGATGTTCGGCGTGCTCGCCGGTTCGGCCACGCTTACCGGCGGCCCGGCCACCGGCATGGCCTTCGCGCCGCTGTTCGAGAAGGCCGGCCTGCAGGGCGCCGAGACCCTGGCCATCACCGCGGCGATGGCCGGCATCATCTGCGGCGGCGTGATCGGCGGACCGGCCATCACCGTGCTGATGCGCCGCTTCCGCATCAGCGGCCCGGCCGGCAACGGTGCCAGGGCCGATGGCGCCGCCGAGGCCGACGAGAGCGTGCACGTGCACTTCCCCAGCGAATCGGCGCGCGAGTTCGATGCACTCAAGAGCATCGTCGTGCTGCTGATGGCCATGTGGCTGGGCGCCTGGGTCAGCCAGGGCTTCGCGGGCCTGGGCCTGACCCTGCCGTCCTACATCGGCGCGATGCTGGTGGGCGCGGTGGTGCGCAACATCGACGACTACACCGGCCTGATAAAACTATCGGTGCCGACCACCGACCTGATCGGCAACATCTGCCTGGCGCTGTTCCTGGCGGTGGCGCTGATGGACCTGAAACTGTGGGAGCTGGCCGGCATGGGCCTGCCGCTGGTGGTCAACCTGGTCATCCAGGTGGCGCTGGTGGCGCTGTTCGCGGTGCCTATCTACTACGTGATGGGCCGCGACTACGACGCGGCGGTGATGGGCGGCGGCTTCATCGGCTTCATGCTCGGTACCACCGCCAATGCCATGGCGGTGATGCGCCGGCTGGTGCAGCGCTACGGCGTGGCGCCGCGCGCCTTCCTCGTGGCGCCGCTGGTGGGCGCGTTCTTCATCGACTTCGTCAACGCGCTGATCATCACCGGCTTCCTCAACTTCTGGCCGCACTGACGCGCCCGGATCTTCGTCCACCCTCCGCAGGGCCGCCGCAATGGCGGCCCTGCCGTCTGCGGCCTACTGCGCGGCCGAACCTGCGCCGGGCCGGCGTGGGTCGGCCGCACCCTGCACGCCGCCGTCGTCGCCCACCATCAGCGTCTGCGTACTGCCGATGGTCTCGTCGCTTTCGATGCGATGACCCATGCCCTGCAACAGGCGCAGCGTGTCGGGGCTGAAGCCCGGTTCGATCTGCAGCATGCCGCTGCCCATGTCCTGGTGGATGCGCGGCCGGTGCGTGGCCTCGGCGATGTTCATGCCGAAATCGACCACGTCCACGATCGTCTGCATCACCGTGCCGGGAATGGTGTTGCCGCCCGGGCTGCCGGTGACCAGCCACACCTTGCCGTCACGCAGCACCATGGTCGGCGACATGCTCGAGACCGGCCGGCGCCCGGGCTGCAGCGCGTTGGTCACCACCCGCCCCGGCTCCTCGCGCGCGGCCAGCTGCGCGCGCAGCGAGAAATTGCCGATCAGGTTGCCGAGCAGGAAGCCGGTGCCTTCGGCCATCACCCCGGCGCCGAAATCCGAGCCGAGGGTAAACGTGTTGCTGACTGCGTTGCCGTCGGCGTCGACCACCGAGAAATGCGTGGTCTGCGGGCTTTCGTAAGGCATGGGATCGCCCGCCGCCAACGTGGTGGCGTCGAGCACGCGCTCCGGCGAGAACAGCTTCCAGCGCGTATCGGCATAGGCCTTGGACACCAGCCCGCGCACCGGCGCGGCGACGAAGGCCGGGTCGCCGACATGGCGCGCGCGATCGGCCCAGGCCAGCTTGATCGCCTCGGTCATCGCATGCAGCGCCGCCGCCGAGCCGGCGCCCTGCGCGGCCAGGTCCTCGTGTTCGAGCAGGTTGAGCATTTCCAGCACGCTGGCGCCACCGCCGCTGGACGGCGGCATGGTCACCACCTCGCGGCCGCGGTAGGTGGTGCGCAGCGGTTCGCGTTCGATGGCGCGGTAGCTGGCCAGGTCGTCGCTGCCGATCAGACCGCCATGGCGTTGCATGGCCGCCACCAGCCGCTGTGCGATCGGCCCGCGGTAGAACGCGTCCGCACCGTCGCGCGCGATCAGCCGCAGCGACCACGCCAGATCGGCCTGACGCAGGCGTTCGCCCGCACGCAGCGCGCTGCCGTCGGCATGCAGGAACACGCTGGCGCCAGCCGGGCTGCGCGCCAGCCGCTCGCGGCCCCAGTCCAGGGCGAAGGCTTCGTCGCGGCTGAGCACCACGCCCTTGTCGGCCAGTTCGATTGCCGGCTGCAGCAGGCGCGCCCATTGCAGGCGCCCGTGCTGGCGATGCGCAAGCGCGAGCCCGGCCACGGTGCCGGGCACGCCGGCGGCCTTCCAGCCGGCGGTCTCGCCATCGATGCGACCGTCGGCACCGATGAAACGCTCCAGCGTGGCCGCCGCCGGCGCCATCGAGCGGTAGTCAATGGCAACGCTGCGCTTCTCGCCAGCCAGGTGCAGCAGCATGTAGCCGTCGCCGCCGATATTGCCGGCGCGCGGCAGCAGCACTGCCAGCGCGAAGGCCGTGGCCACCGCCGCATCCACCGCATTGCCGCCGTCGCGCAGCACCTGCGCGCCGATCTCGCTGGCGCGCAGGTTCTGGCTGACCACCATGCCGCGGTCGCCATGGTCGGGTTTCTGGATCGCCTGGTAATTGAGCAGTTCGCGCGCGCCGACCGGCGGCGCCAGCGCCAGCAGCGCGCACAGCAGCAGCGCCATGCCGCGGCCAGGGAGGGAAACGAGGGTTCGCAGGGTCATGCCTATCTCCGGTTTGCGGTTCGCGGGCGCAATGCCGGCCATCGCCCGCCCTCGGCGGTGCCGATGGCGGCGGTCGCAATGGCCCATCCGGAAGCATGGCCGCTGCTGGCGCCCCTGTCGCGCATGTTTCATGGGCCACGGTATAGCTCGCGCGCATGGAAGCGCTGCCCCGCCACCGCGCATCGGGCCTGACGATCGCGGCATTCCATAGCTGCGGGTTAACACCTGCGCCGCGATTGTGATCCCTGCTGCGGCGTGGCCGGCGGTAATCTGCCGACAATGCCGAAGCCCGCCCGCCACACGCCCTCCCCCACGGCCGGCGCACCCGCCGCTCCGCGCCGCGACGGTACTGCCGCCTTCCCCGCCCACCGGACCCTCGATGCTTCCCGTTGAACCCCAAGGCGAACCCGCCGGCGCCGACCTCGTCGTCCTTGGCGCGGGCGTCGTCGGCCTCGCCACCGCCTATGCCGCCGTGCGCCGCGGCCTGTCCGTGCTGCTGCTGGACCGCGCCGACGGCCCGGTGCAGGGCACCTCGTTCGCCAACGGCGCGCAGCTGAGCTACGCCTACACCGACGCCATGGCCGGCCCTTCCACCTGGAAGCAACTGCCGGCGATGCTGCTGGGCCGCAACGGCCCGTTCCGCACGCGCTGGTCGGCCGATCCCGACTTCTGGCGCTGGGGGCTGGCCTTCCTGCGCCAGACCGGCAGCGCGCGCCTGCGCGCCAACACGCTGGCGACGCTGGAGCTGGCGCTGGAATCGCGCACCGCGCTGCATGCCCTGCTGCAGCGCCATCCCATCGCCTTCGACCATGCGGTGTCGGGCAAGCTGCACGTCTATCACGATGCCTCCGCCCTACAGGGCGCCCGCGCGATGATCGCGCTCAAGCAGCCGTTCGGCGTCGAACAGCACCTGCTCGACGCCGGCCAGGCCATCGCCGCCGAACCGGCGCTGGCCGCCATGCCCGGCATCGCCGGCGCGGTGCACTCGCCGCAGGAGGAAGCCGGCGACCCGTTCCTGTTCGGCACCGGCCTGCTGCAGGTGCTGCGGCAGCACTACGGCGCGCAGGCGCGCTTCGGCTTCGACGTCCAGCACGTGGTGCGGCAGGGCGATGGCTGGCGCCTGCAACCGCGCGCCGGCGCGGCGGTGCAGGCGCGGCGGCTGGTGGTATGCAACGGCATCGACGGCGCCGCGCTGCTGCGCCCGCTGGGCGTGCGCATGCCGTTGATGGCGATCAAGGGCTATTCGTTCACCGCGCCCTGTGGCGCGCGCGCGCCAGCGACCAGCATCACCGACACCTCGCGCAAGCTGGTGTTCTGCCGTCTCGGCGAGCGCATGCGCGTGGCCGGGCTGGCCGACCTCAACCACTGGGATCCACGCCCGGACCCGGAGCGCATGGCGCAGCTGATCGCGATGGCGCGCGCCTCGATGCCCGAAGCGGTGGATTACGACAACATCGAAAGCCCCTGGGCGGGGTTGCGCCCGGTCACGCCCTGGTCCTCGCCCGAGATCCACGCCGTCGCCGATGGCCTGGTGTGCAACCTCGGCCACGGCATGCTCGGCTGGACGCTGGCGATGGGCAGCGGCGAGCGCGCCGTGGCCCTGGCGATGGCGCGGTGACGCCCGCGTCGCGGCGGCCGGTCGCCGGCAACGTCCGTATCGACTAGGATCGGGCCATGCGTCTGCGCCAGATTGAAGTCTTCCACGCGGTCTACACCACCGGCTCGATCAGTGCCGCGGCACGTTCGCTGCACGTTTCGCAGCCGTCGGTCAGCAAGGTCCTGCACCACACGCAATACCAGCTCGGCTTCGAGCTGTTCAAGCTGGTGCGCGGGCGGCTGGTCGCCACCGACGAAGCGCATGCGCTGTTCCTCGAGATCAAGGACATTTACGACCGCCTGCTGTCGCTGCAGAAGACGGTAGGCAACATCCGCGACATCGGCGGCGGCCATATCCGCCTGGCGGTGGTGCCTTCGCTCGGCCAGCACGTGGTGCCGGCGGCGATCACCGCCTACCGGCGCCAGCACCCGGAAGTCACCTTCGACGTGCAGACCCTGCACCACGGCGACCTGTTCCAGGCGCTGTACGAGCGCGAATGCGACATCGCCATCGCCTACAACCCGCCGCAGCACCCGCGCATGCAGCGCCGCGTGCTCGGGCAGGGGCAACTGATGCTGCTGTTCGACACCGCGCAATGGCCCGACCCGCCGGCGGCGATCCCGCTGCGCTGGCTGCAGGACCGCGACATGGTCGGCCTGGCCAGCAGCGGCCCCATCGGCGACCTGTTCACCGGCGAGCTCAAGCGCCAGGGCATAAGCATGCGCGAGGTCGTGTCCAACCAGACCTATTCGCTGGCCGCGGCCCTGACCCGCTGCGGCGCCGGCATGAGCGTGCTGGACGAGTTCACCGCCTGCGCCAACGCGGGTGGCGCGCTGCTCGCACGCCCACTGGAACCGGAGATCGGCTTCCGCGTCGAATGCGTGTACCTGGAGGACCGGCCGCCGTCCAAGGCCGCCACCGAGTTCGTCCGCCAGTTCCAGCGCAGCCTGGCCGAAACGCGCGGCGCGCCGGTTGCCTCGTAGGAGCGCACTTCAGTGCGCGATGGGGCTTTCCATTTGAATCCCCGCACATGAATGTGCGGGCTGTTGCAGAGGGATCTGCGTGCAGACTCCATCGCGCAGTGAACTGCGCTCCTACAACGGCTTGCCCGGGAACTTCGGGTTCAGCGCGCCCCAGATGCTGTACTGGTCGGCCAGGATCACGCCGGTCCAGTCCTCGATCTCGGCCTGGGTGATCTGCTCCCTGCCCTGCCGGCCGAACAGCACCACTTCGTCGCCGGCCTGCACGCCGGGGATGTCGGTCACGTCCACCATGGTGGTGTTCATGGTGACCCTGCCCAGCACCGGCGCGCGCCGGCCGCCGACCAGCACGCTGCCCTTGTTGGAATAGGCGCGGCGATAGCCATCGGAATAGCCGACCGGAAGATTGGCCAGCAGCGAATCGCGCTGCAGGGTGAAGGTGCGGTCGTAGCTCACCGTGTCGCCGGCCGGGAATGCCTGCACCGAGGCGACGCGCGTCTTGAACGCGGCCACGTGCGCGAACGGCGGCTTGGGCGTGCCGCCGTAGCCGTACAGCGCGCCGCCCGGGCGCACCATGTCCAGGTTGGCCTCGGGGACATGCTGCAGGGCGAACGAATTGGCCGCGTGCATCTGCACGTCGCCGCGCCGCAGCGTGGTGTGGGCGAACAGCCAGTCGGCCTGCTGCTCGAAGGCGCGCACGCCAGCCAGTACGTCGGCCGGGTCTTCGCCGGGGAAATGGGTCATCAGACCGACGATCCGCAGGCCATCGAGGCCGGCCAGCGCCACCGCGTCGCGCCGGCCCTGTTCCGTGGCCAGTTCCAGTCCGTTGCGGCTCATGCCGGCCGAGTTCAACGCCAGGTGCACCGACAGCGGCCGGCGGCGGCGCACGGCAAGCGCCGCCATCGCCTGCGCCACGGCGAGATTGCCCGCCAGTTCCTCGATCCGGTACGGCAGCGCGGCCTCGACTTCCTCCAGCGTCGCCGCACGCACGCGCAGCACGCGGCCCTTGTAGCCACAGGCGCGCGCCATGCGTGCTTCCTCGGTGCTGGCGATGCCGATGCAGGGCACGCCCGCGGCGATGATGCGCGGCATCACCAGGTCGATGCCGGTGCCGTAGGCGTCGGCCTTCATCACCGCGCACAGCTGCGCCTCGCCCGCCAGCGCGCGCACGCGCCGCAGGTTGGCGTCGAACACATCCAGGTCGATCTCGAGCCAGGCATTGGGCGCGGCCATGCGCGCCTTGCCGGGCCGTCCCAGCAACGGCGCGCCGCGTGCATCGAGGGAGACGGCCAGGGCCGTGCCCAAGGCCGCGGCGATGAAGCCGCGGCGGCCGGGAGATGCGATGCCCCTATCCGTCATGGTGCGTCCCGATGCCGCCGGTCGCCCGGCGGCGTTGTTGGCAGGGTCAGTCGAAGCGGTACTCGACCTGCAGGTTGAACGAGCGGCCGCGCGGATCGGCCACGCGCGGCTCCCACGCGGCGCCGGACGCGAAATCGACCTGGTGCGCGGTGAACGGCGGGTCGGTGTCGAGCAGGTTGCGCACCGCGAAGGTGAAGCGCGTGTTCTCCAGACCCGTCCAGGTCAGGCTGTAGTTGTAGGTGATGTAGTCGTCGACGTCCGGATTCCAGTTGACCGGGGTATAGAAGCCGCCCTCGACGCTGACCGGCTCCTCGTCCTTGTAGCCGGAGCGGTAGACCTGGGTCAGCATGTGCGCCCAGTCGCCCCGCGCCCAGCCGACGCCCAGCGTGTGCTTCCACTTCAGCGGCAGGTTGTAGAAGCGCACGTACTCGCCCACCTTGTTGTCGCCATAGGGCTCGTTGGCCAGCGACTTTTCCTTGAAGGTGTCGATGTAGCTGCCGTTGAGGTTGACGTGCCAGCGGCCGCCGGCCAGCTCGCCGCTCAGGTTGGCATCCAGCTCCACACCGCGGGTCAGGGTACCGCCGGAGTTGATGTAGCGCTGGTCGATCGCGGTGACCTTGCCGCTGCTGTCGCGGATCCAGTTGTCCGGGAACAGGGCGTAGTTGGCGGTCAGCGTCGCCAGGTTGGGCACGCGGATGGTGTTGCTGCGCTCGATCTCCCACCAGTCCAGGCTCAGGTTGAAGTTGTCGGTGGGCGAGAACACGAAGCCGATGCTCTTCTGCTTGGACTCCTCCGGCTGCAGGTCGGTCTTGCCGCCGGTGATGATGACCGGCTGGATCAGGTCGCAGCCCGGTATCGACGAGTTGACCGAACCGCCGGGGCAGCTGGCCGGGTCGACCAGGTCGCGGCCGAAGTAGTCCACGCGGTTGACGCCGGCGAACAGCTTGGTGAACTCGGGCACCTTGAAGCCGGTGCTGTAGGCGCCGCGGAACGCCAGCGACTCGATCGGCTGCCACTTGAACGAGTACTTCGGATTGGTGGTGCCGCCGAAGGTGTCGTAGCGGTCGTGGCGCACGGCCACGGTCACGTCCAGCGTGTCGATGATCGGCAGGTACATCTCCGCATAGACCGCCTTGACGTCGCGGTGCACCTTGGGCAGCTCGCTGGTCTCGTCGAACGGCGCCTGGTAGATGGTGTTGTAATTCAGCGGCAGGCCGTCCAGCACCTGCACGCCGCCGAACTCGAATTCCTCGCGCCGCGCTTCCACGCCGGTCGCCAGCTGCGCCTCGCTGCCCCACAGGCTGAAGCCGAGTCCGCCGCTGAAGCTAGCATCCACCGTGGTGACGGTGGATTCACCGCCATACAGGTGCACGCCGCTGGCCGAAGCCGCCTGCAGCGCGGCCATACCCGCCGCGCTCTGCTGCTGGCCCGGCATCAGGAACGGATTGAGCAGGCCGCTGCCCAGCACGTCGCGCAGGCCGCTGGAGAAGTAGTAGCCGCCGCGCAGCACCGACTCGGCCTTGTTCGACGCGCGCGACACGCCCACGTCGTAGTCCCAGCTGCCGATGCTGCCTTCCAGGCCGGCCAGCAGGCGGTAGGATCGGGTGGTGGTCTCGATCTGGCGCGGGCCGCAGGCCATGCAGCGCCAGCGGTACGGAATGGGGTTGCCGTAGGTCAGGTTGGCGGTACCGAAGTAATTGGCCAGCGCGTTGTAGACCTGGTCGTAGGTCTCCTTGGTATTGCCGTTCAGCGGATACCAGGTGCCCGGGCCCATCACCGAGGTGAGCGATGCGCTGGAGGTGAGCTGCAGCGGCTCGTACTCGCGCTCGGACTTCACCCGCGAGCCCATCGCCTCGGCGTAGAAGCGGTGGTTCTCGCCGATGCGGATGGTGGCGCGGCCGAGGAACTGCAGGCTGTCCTGCGGCTGCTGCAGCGCCTGCGCGGCCGGGTAGTCCCAGGCGCAGGCGTACTTGGAACTGCCGCTGTCCCACAGCTTGTAGTCATAGGGACCCATCGCCGGGCCGCCGTTCGCGCAGCCGGCGCCGCCGGGCAGGTTGAGGATGTTGACGTAGTTCTGCTTGCTGCCGCCGTCCGGGTCGATGAGCGAGCCGTTGATGATGCCGCCGGTGGCGTTGGTCACCGTGGCGAACGGCGTGCCGCGCGTATCCGGCGATACGCCGCGGTCGGGCTGGAAGCTGTTGGCGAAATCGCGCTGGTAGCTGCGCAGGAATTCGCTGCGCCGCCAGTTGACCGTGCCCCACACGTTCCAGCGGTCGGCATCGAGGTCGCCGACGCCGCCAAGCAGGCTGTAGTTGTAGATATTGCCGCCGCCGTGCTGGGTCGCATCGAAACCGGCGTTGACGCTGATGCCCTGGTAGTCGGTACGGGTGATGAAGTTGATCACGCCGCCGATGGCGTCGGTGCCGTACATGGCCGAGGCGCCGTCGCGCAGCACCTCGACACGGTCGATCGCCGCGAACGGAATCGAGTTCAGGTCCACCGCCTGGCCGCGCAGGCCGTGGGTGGCGACGCGGCGGCCGTTGAGCAGCACCAGGGTGGCGTCGCTGCCCTGCCCGCGCAGGTTGGCGCCGGACACGCCGGCGGTGCCGCGCAGTTCGCCCAGGTCCATGTCCACCGACGCCGACACCATGCCGTCGGCGCCGTTGCCGGCGATGTTGAGGAAGGACAGCAGCTGCTCGGCCGAGGTGATGCCCTGCGCCTCGATCTCGGCCTTCTGCACGATGGTGACCGGCAGCGCGGCCTCCACGTCCACGCGCTTGATGCGCGAGCCGGTGACGTTGACCTTGTCCAGCGTGGTGGCCGCCGGGGCGGCGTCCTGCGCCACGGCCGGCACGGCCATGGCCGCCAGCACCGCGGCACAGAGGAAGTTCAATCGAAGGTCTGGCTGGCTACGCATGATCTCTCCAGGGAACAGGGGGACGGACAACCGGCAGGTACGGCGGTGGAACGGGCGGCGCGGTCAGCGCTGCCCGGGTGGAATCTCGTCGAGGAACAGGGCGCCGATCGCCAACGCGGTTTCATACGGCGTCGGGTCGTTGCGGTTGCTCAGCAGCACCACGGTCAGGTGCTGCGCCGGCCAGCGCACCAGGCTGTTGCGGAACCCGATGCTCTCGCCGTTGTGCCATTGCCGGCCCTCGGCGACGCGCCAGCCGAAGCCGTACCAGGTCGCTTCCGGCGCCGTGGCGACCTGCACCTGGCGGCCGAACGCCTGCGCGCGCGTAGCGTCGTCGAACAGGCGGCCGTCGTACCAGGCGGCGTCCCAGCGGGCCAGGTCGTCGATGCTGGAATAGATGCCGCCGTCGCCCAGCACCGCGCTGTAGATGTTCTGGTCGGTGCGCTCCCAGCCCTGCATGGCCTGGCTGTAACCCCAGGCGCGGTGCGGCACGTCGGGGCCGCCAACCACGTAGGCCAGGCTGTCGCGCATGCCCAGCGGGGCGAAGATGCGGGTGCGCAGGAAGACGGGAAAATCCATCCCCGAAGCGCGCTCGACCACCTGTGCCAGCAGCGCGTAGCCGCTGTTGCTGTAGCGGTAGGTGGTGCCGGGCAGGAAGTACAGCCGGTCCTCGCGTTCCAGCAGCGCCAGCACGCCGGCATCGCGGATCTGCCCCTGCCAGGACGCGCCCATCAGGTCCTCGTAATCGAGTACGCCGGAGGTATGCGCGAGCAGATGGCGCAGAGTGATGGCGTCGGCCACCGGCGGCAGCGAGGGCAGCCAGCGCTTGACCGGGTCATCGATGGACAGCGCACCGTCCTGCGCCAGCAGCAGGATGGCCGCGGCGGTGAACTGCTTGCTCACCGAGGCCAGCCGGTAATTGGTGTCCGCGCCGGCGGCGATGCCGTTCTCCAGATCGGCGCGCCCGTAGCCGCGACGGACCAGCGCCCTGCCGTCCTTCAGCACCAGCAGCGAGGCGCCGGGAACATCGCCGTCGTAGGGCTGCATCAACCGGTCGATCGCGGCCTGGCGGGCGGCGTCACCGGCCATCGCCACGCTGGTCGACAGCAGCAACGCAAGCAGCAACAAGGCCTGCCACACCACAGAACCCGACTGCAGGCAAAGCCGTATGCGCATGCGTCCCCCGGACGAAGAAGGCAGAAATGATGGAATGCCGCCGACGACAGGCCGATGGACCGGAACCCCGGCACATCCGCCTTCCGCACTCCCTGCGCCCGCGCCGGCTCCCCCCG
Source organism: Stenotrophomonas sp. 05N423 (assembly GCF_056397145.1). Classification (NCBI taxonomy): domain Bacteria; kingdom Pseudomonadati; phylum Pseudomonadota; class Gammaproteobacteria; order Lysobacterales; family Lysobacteraceae; genus Stenotrophomonas; species Stenotrophomonas sp. 05N423. The sequence goes on along the minus strand of NZ_JBFTMV010000011.1, from coordinate 41,835 downwards.
GTCCGGCCTCCCCTCCGCACCGCCCGTCGCGGCTTCACCTTGGCGCTTTCGCCCCCGCAGCGTCAACGCCATCGCCCGGCCTGCGGCGCAGCACGCATGCGCACATTCCGCTTGCCTGAGAGGAGCCGTGAGCCGGCAAAAACACCCATCGAATCCATGGCTTGGGATGGCAGCACTCCACGCGCCCCCCCCACCCGCCACCACCGCCGCGCACGCGCGGACAGCCCCATCCATAGCCTGTGGTTGTGGTTCATCCAATCAATGCGAGGGATGGGCCGTTGCATCCGCAACCAAACACCACCGTCGCGCTAGTCGCCGATGCGGTCCATGCGGATGCGGTTGGCGAACAGCGAGAACGCCAGCGTCCCGGCCAGCCGGTTGGCGCGCTGCAGCCACGGCGGCAGCCAGCGCGGCGGCGCCAGCACGTCGCTTTCGAACAACGGCGCCAGCGCCTGCGCATCGCCCAGCGTCATCTTGCCGGCGAACAGCCAGTGGCAGTAACGCAGCTTCTCGTCACGCAGCATCTGCCGGAAGAAGGTATGCACCGACACCAGCCCGCGCAGGTACACCGTGTCCTTGTTGAAGGCGCCGCCACCGGACACCGGTACTCCGCGGAACACGCGCTGGGCCGAGGCGAAGCTCTCCTCCGCGCTCTGCCCGGCGTCGCGGAAGTAGCCGAATACCTCGATGAAACCGGCGCCGTCGCGGGCCATCGCGATCGCCTCGATGCGCAGGCTGATGCGCTTGAGCCGCTGGATGTCGATGCTGCCGGTGATCTGCTCGGCGAACGTCGCCAATCCTTCCTGGGTGGCGGTGATGCGCGGCGAGGACAGCGCCAGGCTCGGCAGCACCGTCTGCCGGCGGCCGTTGAGCGCGGTCAGCGAATGCACCAGCGCTTCGTGGTGGAACAGCTGCGCCCGGTCGTAGAGGCTGAAACAGGCGCCGCTGCGCAGGCGGATCTGGGTGGCGCCGGCGGCGGCCTTGGCGATCAGTTCCGGGTCCAGGACCACGTTGATCACGCGCGACTCGAAGAAGTCGTCCAGGTCGTTCTGCAGCTGCAGCTGCAGCGCGATGGCCGAGACCGGCACCTGTTCTTCCGGCGCCAGCAGCTCGTGGTCCAGCTCGTTGGCGATCTGGATGAAATGCCGCGCCGCCTCGCGCGCGGTCGGGCCATGGCCGGGCATCGGCTGTTCCGGCGTACCGAACAGCTGCGCCGACAGGACATCCACTTCGCGCGTGCCCAGCGCTTCCAGCAGGCGCGCGGCCAGGTCCCAACTCTCGACCGAATCGCGCAGGTAGCGGCCCAGCGGATGCGCCGGGTCGGCGGCCATGGCGATCGCCGCCAGTTCGCGCCGCGCCTGGCTGAAATCGTGCTTCGGGTACGCCACCTGCGGCAGCACCGGATTGCCGCGGGCCACACTCTCCAGGAACGGCGCCTGCGTCGATGCCGGCCAGCTGGTCAGGGTCAACAGGCGGATGCCACGCACCGCCGCGACCAGCCGCGCATCGAGCGCGGCGTGGTGGGCGATGGCCGGATCGGAGGGAAGGGCTGTCATGCCCGCACGATATCGCACCCTGCAGGCGCGCACCCCGGGCATGCGGCGGAGCTTCCCTGTCTGCTCTCCGCAGTGGATGCATGGGCTGTCGTCGAGGGATCTGCGCAGGTCCCGTCGCGCACCGAAGTACGCTCCTACCGCCGCTTCGGTTTCCCCGCCGGCCGCCACTGCGCGCCGCGGCTGCCGCTGCGGCGCTCGGTGGCCTGCTCGGCCTGGCGCTGCGCCAGCTTGGCCGCGGCCGCGGCTACTTCCTCGCGCAGCTTGAGGTAGCTGAGCAGGCGGCTTTCGTCGATCTGCCCGCGCTCGATGGCCGCGCGCACGGCACAACCCGGCTCGTGCTGGTGCGAGCAGTCGCGGAAGCGGCACTGCTCGGTCAACGCCTCGATGTCGGCGAAGCCGCCTTCGGCCAGGGTCTCCTCGCCGGTGGGCTTGAGTTCGCGCATGCCCGGCGTGTCGATCAGGCAGGCGCCGCTGGGCAGCGGCAGCAGCGCGCGGTGCGTGGTGGTGTGGCGGCCGCGCGAATCGCTGCCGCGCACCTCGCCGGTCTTCATGCGGTCCTCGCCCAGCAGCGTGTTGGTCAGCGTGGACTTGCCGGCGCCGGAGGAACCGACCAGCACCACGGTGCGGCCCGGCCCCAGCCACGGCGCCAACGCGGCGACGCTGGCCGGGTCCTTGCCGTTGATGGCCAGCAGCGGGATGTCCTGTGCGGCCAGGTCTTCCAGCACCGCCAGCGCGTCGGCGCCATATTCGGTCTGGTCGGCCTTGGTCAGCACCACCACCGGTGCCGCGCCGCCGCTGCCGGCCAGCATCAGGTAGCGCTCGATCCGGCGCGGATTGAAGTCCGCGTCCAGCCCGCAGACGATGAACACCGTGTCGATGTTGGCGGCGATCACCTGCTGGTGGTAGTGCTCGCCGGCCGCGCCGCGCTTGATCGAGGTGCGTCGCGGCAGCAGCGCGACGATGCGCGCCTCCTCCAGCAGTACCCAGTCGCCCACCGCCGCGCGCTCGTGGCTGGGGAAACGCGGCCGCTGCCATTCCGGCAGCGATTCGGCCTTGAGCGCGGCCTCGGGCGCGTCGGCCACCACGTAGCCGGAACGGTGCTGCTCGATCACCCGCGCCGGACGCGCCTGCGGATGCGCGGCGAAGGCGGCCTGCCATGCCGGCGCTTCGGGCGGGCCGGGCCAGGGCCAGCCGATGTGGCCCAGCGCGGTGAAATCGATGGTGTCGGTCATCGGCCAATTCTAAGCGGCATGGCGCTCCCGGCCGCGCGCACAGGCGGATTTCCGTTCCGCCCGGAACCATCGCCCCGCAGCGCAGCAATTCCGCTACCATGCGGTTTCCCGCCCATGACGGCCCCACGCATGTCAAGCCCTGCCAAACCGCTGCCCACCCGCGAACGCCTGTCCGAAGTCCGCTACGAGATCCGTGGCGAGCTGGCCCGACGAGCCCGCGAGCTGGAGGCGCAGGGCCACAAGCTGATCAAGCTCAACATCGGCAACCCCGGCAACTTCGGGTTCCGCGCGCCCGAGCACCTGCAGCGCGCCATCGCCGACGACATGGGCCGCACCGATCCCTACACCCACCAGCAGGGCCTGCCGGTGGCGCGCGAGGCGATCGCCGAGGCCTATGCGCGGCGCGGCGCGCCGGATGCGCATGCCGACCGCGTGTTCCTGGGCAACGGCGTGTCCGAACTGATCGACCTGTCGCTGCGCGCCCTGCTCAATCCCGGCGACGAAGTGCTGGTGCCCTCGCCCGACTACCCGCTGTGGTCGGCGGCCACCATCCTCAACGACGGCCGCCCGGTCTACTACCGCTGCCGCCCCGAGAACGGCTTCCAGCCCGACCCGGTGGAGATCGAGACGCTGGTGTCCTCGCGCACCCGCGCCATCGTGCTGATCAACCCGAACAATCCCAGCGGCGCCAGCTACCCGCGCGAGCTGCTGGAGAAGATCGTCGCCATCGCCCGCAGGCACAACCTGCTGCTGCTGGTGGACGAGATCTACGACCAGATCCTCTACGACGGCGCCACCTTCCAGCCGGTCGCGCCGCTGGCCGGCGACCACCCGTGTCTGACCTTCAGCGGCCTGAGCAAGGTGCACCGCGCCTGCGGCTGGCGCGTGGGCTGGATGCTGCTGTCCGGCGCCGCCGGGCAACTGGGCGAGTTCCGCGCCGCGCTGGACCTGCTCAGCGCGCTGCGCCTATGCGCCAACGTGCCCGGGCAGTACGCCATCGAGGCCGCGGTCAACGGCCCGGACACCATCTCCGCGCTGTGCGCGCCGGGCGGCCGCCTGTATGAGACCCGCCGCGCCGTCATCGAAGTCTGCGCCGCCAGCGAGCACCTGCAGCTGGTCGCGCCGGCCGGCGCGCTGTACGCCTTCCCGGCGGTGGTGGGGCCGGCCGCGCAGGGCTTCGACGACCACGAATTCGCCCTGGAGCTGATGAACGAGGAAGGCGTGCTGGTCGTGCCCGGTTCCAGCTTCAACGTGCCCTACCGCCACCATTTCCGCGTGACCCTGCTGCCCGAGGCCGGGACCATGCGCGAGGTGTTCGGCCGCATCGACCGCGTGCTCGCGCGCCGCGCCGAGCGGGTGACCAAGGTCGTACCGCTGAAGACGCGCAGCGCCGTGGCCTGAGGCGCGTCGATGAGCGCGACCGCACCCAACACGGCCACCACGACCATCGCCCCGCGCTACCTGGCGCTGGGCGATTCCTACACCATCGGCGAAGGCGTGCCCGCCGAAGGCACCTGGCCGTTCCAGCTGGCCGCGGCGCTGCGCGCGCGTGGCATCGCATTGGACGATCCGCAGGTCATCGCCACCACCGGCTGGACCACCGACGAGCTGGCCACCGCCATCGACGCGGCCGCGCCGCAGGGACCCTACGCGCTGGCGAGCCTGCTGATCGGCGTCAACAACCAGTACCGCGGGCGTCCGCTGGCCGAATACCGCCAGCAGTTCGAACAGCTGCTGCAGCGGGCCATCGCGCTGGCCGCGGAGGACCCGCGACGGGTGCTGGTGCTGTCGATCCCCGACTGGGGCGTGACGCCCTACGCCGCCACGCACGAGCGCGACGCCACCCTCGTCGCACGCGAGATCGATGACTTCAACGCCGCCGCCCGCGCCTGCTGCGGCGACTACGGCGTCGCCTTCGTCGACATCACCCCGGCCAGCCGCACGCACGGCGCCGAACCGGCGATGCTGGTGGACGACGGCCTGCATCCTTCCGCGGCGATGTACCGGCTGTGGATGGAACAGGCACTGCCGGTGGCCGCGGAGCTGCTGACGGACCTGCGCGCCGCGTGAGCAGGGCGTCCGGCATCGCGGCCATGCCGGCCCACGATGCCCGGGCCATCGCCCGCGCGTTCGCCCCGCGCCACCCCTGGGGCAACCGCTGGGACTACTACTACGTGCTCTCCAAGCTGCGCAGCGATCCGCTCTATCCGGGCGTGCTCGACGCGCTGCGCGGCAGCCGGGCGCCGCTGCTGGACATGGGCTGCGGACTGGGCCTGCTGGTGCATGCGCTGCGCCACGACGGGCAGATACAGTCCTACCGCGGCGTGGACAACGATGCGGCCAAGATCCGCCGCGCCGACGGCGTCGCCTGCCGCGCCGGCCTGGACGCCAGCGCTTTCGAGGTGATGGACCTGGCCGCCGCATTGCCCGCGCATCGCGGCAGCGTGGCGATCCTCGATGTCCTCCAGTACCTGCCGGCGGACGCGCAGTCGGCGCTGCTGCGGCGGGCCGCGGCCATGCTCGACGGCGACGGCCGGCTGGTGCTGCGCATGACCCTGGCCGATGACAGCCGCCGCGGCCGCATCTCGCGCATTGGCGACCGCGCCGCCAACTGGATCGGCTGGATGCAGTTCCGCCCGCGCCACTATCCCGATGCCGATGCGCTGCAGGCGCAACTGCGGCGGGAGGGCCTGCAGGTCGACCTCGCCCCGCTGTACGGCAACACGCCGTTCAACAACTGGCTGCTGGTCGCCCGCCGCACCTGAACCACGGCCGCGCCGTTTGCGCGGATAATCGCGCCATTCCCTGCCACCCGCCCGGGTCGGCGCCATGACGAGAACCCCGTGAGAAAAACCTACCGCCTCGACATCGAAGGCAAGCACCCCGACCGCCTGCTGGAAGCCAGCAAGCACGACATCCGCAAGTACATCAAGCGCGAGCGCGGCAAGGCCCTGCCGGCCGGTGCCGATTTCTGGGATTTCGACAGCAAGGCTGGCGTGGACGAAGCCGGCGCGCAGGCCGTGCCGTTCCCCGAACTGATCCGCGCGGTGGATGCGCTGGTCGCCGCCGGCAACAGGCAGTTCTACGTGGAAGTGCTGCGCAAGCCCGGCAAGCGCACGCCGCGCCCGGTGGCCGAACCGGACGTATCGGCGGAAAGCGACTTCGAGGATTGATCCTCCGGGCCGGGCTTTATCCGGCCGGAGTCGGGTAAAGCCACAGCGGGGCGATGCCCCGCTCTGCAAAGGGACGGATCACCTCGGCTCTGCAACGCCGCAACGCCGGCGTGCCTGCCCGACAATGCCCCAGCGGGACGTTGTTTCGCTCTGCCAGCGCGATACGCCGTCCGGCACCGGGATTTTCAGGACGGCTTCGCCTGCGCGGCAGCGCGCAATCTGTCCTTCCGGCTGGGCCGCCGCCCCTTGATGCCGCCGTTGCCATCGGTCACCGTTGCCGCCGGTGCCGTCTCCCGGGGTTCGAAACCCGGCACTGTTTCCGGTTCCAGCCGCAGGCCATGGCGCCTGCAGATCAACCGCCAGTGCGCCAGCGCGGCGGCCTCGACGAAGCTCACCGCCAGCCCGGGGGCGCCGGCACGGCCAGTGCGGCCGATGCGGTGCAGGTAATCGGCCGGCGAACGCGGCAGCTCATGGTTCACCACCACCGGCAGGCCGGCGATGTCGATGCCGCGTGCGGCCACGTCGGTCGCCACCAGCACCTGCAGCTCGCCGTCCTTGAACGCCTGCAGCGCGCGCACGCGGCGGCCCTGCGACAGGTCGCCGTGCAGGGCCTGCACGGTGATGCCGCCCTTGCGCAATGCACCAGCCAAGCGGTCGCCCTCGCGGATGCTGGCGACGAACACCAGCACCTGGCGCCATTGCGGATCGTCCAGCAGCGACAGCAGCAGTTCGACGCGGCGGCCGGCATCGACGCGCAGCGCGCGCTGTTCGATTTCCGGCTGCGCCTGCGCATCGACCTGCAGCCGTTGCGGCGCACGCAGGCCGGCAGCGGCCAAGGCGTCGATCTGCTCCGGGAAGGTGGCCGAGAACAACGCCGTCTGCCGCTGCACCGGCAGCCCGGCGAGGATCTGCCGCAGTTCGTCGCCGAAGCCCAGTTCCAGCAGCCGGTCGGCTTCGTCCAGCACCAGCAGCTGCACCTGCCGCAGCGACAGCGCGTTGTGCGCCAGCAGGTCGAGCAGGCGCCCGGGCGTGGCCACCACCACGTCGGCGCCGCCGCGCAGCGCCATCATCTGCGGATTGATCGACACCCCGCCCACCGCGCACACCACCCGCGGTTGCCGCGGCAACTCCCGGCCCAGCGTGGCGAACACGTCGGCCACCTGCAGCGCCAGTTCGCGCGTGGGCACCAGCACCAGCTGCCGCAGCACGCGCGGCCTGCGCGGCGGGGCCATGAAGAAATGCTGCAACGCCGGCAGCACGTAGGCGGCGGTCTTGCCGGAACCGGTCGGCGCCAACGCCACCACGTCCTGCCCCTTCAGCAGCACCGGCACCGCCTGCTGCTGGATCGGGGTGGGCGCTCCGTAGCCGGCCTGCCGCAGTGCGCGCTGCAGCGCGGGCAGTACATAGGGAGACAGGCCAAGGGTGGAGAAAGGCATGGTGCGGTTCCGGAAGCGGGAGGCGAGTCTACGGGGTTTCCTTCGGCAGGCAGGTTGACAACCCGCGCGCCTGCAACTGCCTCAGCACCGATTCGATGATGGCCGGGTTGTGGCCGTGCGCCGCACCTTCGTGCAGCAGCACGATCGCACCCGGCACCAGATCGCGCGCGACGCGCGCCACCACCGCATCGGGCTGGCAGCCCACGCCGTCGAACCCGCGCGCGCTCCAGCCCACCCTCGCCAGCCCATGCCGGCGCAGGGCGGCAGCGACGAAGGGGTTGGTCATGCCGACCACCGATCGGTACCAGCGTGGCGGCGTCCCGGCGATGGCCGCCAGCGCCTGCTGGCAACGACCGATCTCCCCGGCCATCCGCCGCGGCCCGAGACGCCAGAACCATGCCTGCGGATGCGAATGGCTGTGGTTGCCCAGCCCATGGCCGCGCCGCAGCACCTCGCGCACCAGCTCCGGCCGCGCCGCTGCCCGTTCGCCGACCATGAAGAAAGTGGCGCGGGCGTCGTAGCGGTCGAGCAGGTCGAGGATCGCCAGGGTGTCGCCGGAGGGGCCGTCGTCGATGGTCAGCCATACCGCCGGGCCGGGCAGGCGCGACAGCACCGGCGCGTAGAAGCGGCTGTTGGGCAGGAATACCGGCACCACGAACAGCGCGTGGCTGGCCAGCAGCAGCGGCAACCCGGCCTTCCAGCCCAGCCACGCCCAGGCCAGCGCCACCAGCGCCTGCGACAGCAGCAGCCATCCGATCCAGCGCCAGGGATGGGGCGGCGTGCGATGCAGGGTTCCCGTGGCGGTCATGTCCCATGATGCCATGCGGCGTAGAATCGCCTCCTGTCTTCGACTACTTCACGAGTTCACGATGTCCCTGGATCCCGCCCTGCGCGAACGCATCGAATCCATCCTCGGCGCCAACCGCGTCGTCCTGTTCATGAAGGGCCAGCCGGCCATGCCGCAGTGCGGCTTCTCGGCCAAGGCGGTCGGCGCGCTGCAGGACCTGGGCGTGGATTTCGCCCACGTCAACGTGCTGGCCGACGGGGAAATCCGCGAGGGCATCAAGGCCTATGGCGACTGGCCGACCATCCCGCAGCTATACGTGGACGGCGAACTGGTCGGCGGCAGCGACATCGTGCTGCAGATGGCCAACAGCGGCGAACTGAGCGCCCTGCTCGGCGTGGCACCGCCGGACCGCACCCCGCCATCCATCACCGTCACCCCGGCCGCCGTGGAAATGCTCAAGGGCGCGCTGGCCGATGCCCCGGGCGCCGCGCTGCAGCTGAGCATCGACGCGCGCTTCCAGCCGAACTTCCAGCTGGCCCCGCTCGACGCCAACGCCATCGCCGCCGAATCCAACGGCCTGCGCGTGCAGTTCGACGCGGCCAGCGCGCGCCGCGCCAACGGCATCACCATCGACTGGGTGGACGACATCCGCGGCCAGGGCCTGGCCATCGACAACCCCAACGCGCCCAAGCCGGTGCAGGAACTGGACGTGCGCGGCGCCGACGACCAGCTGCGCGCCGGCACCCTGACCCTGGTGGACGTGCGCCCGGCCGACGAGCGCGCCATCGCCGCGATCAACGCCCCGTTCGAGACCTTCGACGGCGACAACCGCGCTCGCCTCGAAGCGCTGCCGAAGGACACCCCGCTGGCGTTCCTGTGCCACCGCGGCGGGCGCAGCGCGCAGGCCGCCGAGCAGTTCCGCGCGCTGGGCTTCACCCGCGTCCACAACGTCACCGGCGGCATCGACGCCTGGGCGCAGGACGTGGACAACAGCGTGCCGCGCTACTGATCCAGCGGATCGCGAACGCACCAAAACACCGGCGAAGGCCGGTGTTTTCGTTTCGACCACCAGCACATCATCTGGCCCCCTGCAGGAGCGCACTTCAGTGCGCGATGGAACTTCACCGGTAATGCGCCGTCGCGCACTGAAGTGCGCTCCTGCAAGTGCGCTCCTACCGGGAGCTTCAACCGGCGAAACCGCCCTCGGCCAGGAAATGCAGCTCATCCACCGTGGGAATCCGCCCCAGCACGGCGTTGCGGTGCGGGAAACGGCCGAAGCGGCGGATGATGTCGCGGTGCAGTTCGGCGAAGCGCAGGTATTCCAGGTCGCCGAGCACTTCGAACATCGCCACCGAGCGCTCCTGGTCCTGCGGGTCTTCCGAATGCTCGAATGGCAGGTAGATGAAAGCGCGCAGCTGCGGCGTCAGTTCGCGGTCCAGTCCTTCCTCGATGGTGCGCATGGCGTAGTGCCGCGCCAGTCCGTCGGTGGCGAAGGAATGCGCGGTGCCGCGGAAGCAGTTGCGCGGGAACTGGTCGAGCAGGATCTGCAGCGCCAGCGCGCCATCGGCACTGTGCAGCCACTCCTCGCAGCCGCGGCGCGCGGCAAGACAGTGCAGGTCCAGGAAGCGCCGGCGGAACTCGTCGTCGAAGGCGTCGTCGCGCGCGAACCACCGCCGCGGCCCCGCCGAACGCCAGAACTCCACCACTGTCTGTACTGCTTCCATCACTCCCTTTCCTGATCGTTCGGCCGCCTGCAAGGCGGCGCCGGCAGCACGCGGGCCCGCCCGCGCCGGTGCAGCTTAAGCGGCCGGCGCGCATCTGGATACCACCGCGGGTACGGCCCGCCGGCACCACTGCTGGAAACGCGGATCGTGCCTGCTTCCGCGCCAATCCATGCACTTGGCAAACGCAGGAGCCGCGGCTAGCGTTCAGGCACCATCCACGCCGCATACGGAGATTCCATGCGACATCGACTGCTGGCCGGGCTGGGGTTGGCCCTGGCCTGCGCACATTCCGCGCCCGCTCCCGCCGCCTCGCGCTTCGTGCAGGATCCCTATCCCAGCACCTATCGCCCCGTGCCTTCGGCACCGGTGCTGATCAGCCACGCCACCGTGCTCGACGGCACCGGGCGCCGCCTGGAGGACACCGACGTGCTGTTCGCCGAAGGCCGCGTGGTCGCGGTCGGCAACGCACTGCAGGCACCGGCCGACGCCGTGCGCGTGGACGGCCGCGGCAAGTGGGTCACGCCGGGCATCATCGACGTGCATTCGCACCTGGGCGTGTATCCCAGCCCGGGCGTGCAGGCGCATGGGGACGGCAACGAGATGACCGCACCGGTGACCGCCAACGTCTGGGCCGAACATTCGGTATGGCCGCAGGATCCCGGTTTCGCCGCGGCGCTGGCCGGCGGCGTGACCGCGATGCAGGTGCTGCCCGGTTCGGCCAATCTTGTCGGCGGCCGCGGCGTGACGCTGAAGAACCTGCCCGCCACCACCTACCAGGCGATGAAGTTCCCCGGCGCGCCCTGGGGCCTGAAGATGGCCTGCGGCGAGAACCCCAAGCGCGTCTACGGCGGCAAGGGCACCGCGCCGGCCACGCGCATGGGCAATGTCGCCGGCTACCGCGCGGCCTTCATCGACGCCAGCGAGTACATCGCCAAGAACACCGCCGCGCCGGTCAAGCGCAAGCGCCGCTTCGGCGGCGGCGACAACGGCGACAGTTCCGGCGACAGCGGTGGCAAGCGCGACCTCAAGCTGGACACGCTGGCCGGCGCCATCCAGGGCGACATCCGCGTGCACATCCACTGCTACCGCGCCGACGAGATGGCGACCATGCTCGACCTGGCCAAGGAGTTCGGCTTCAAGGTCGCCGCCTTCCACCACGGCGTGGAGGCCTACAAGCTGGCCGACAGGCTGGCCGCCGAAGGCGTCTGCGGCGCGCTGTGGGCCGACTGGTGGGGCTTCAAGATGGAAGCCTTCGACGGCATCCAGGAGAACATCGCCCTGGTCGACCGTCCGGCCAACAGCTGCGCCATCGTCCACTCCGATTCGCCCGAGGGCATCCAGCGCCTCAACCAGGAGGCGGCCAAGGTCATCGCCAACGCGCGCCGCGCCGGCATGGGCGAGATCACGCCCGAACACGCCATCCGCTGGCTCACCGCCAACGCCGCGCGCTCGCTGGGCATCGAGGAGAAGACCGGCACGCTGGAGCCGGGCAAGATGGCCGACGTGGTGGTGTGGAACGGCAATCCCTTCAGTTCCTACGCGTTGGCCGAAAAGGTCTATGTCGATGGTTTCCAGGCCTACGACCGCGCCGACCGCAGGCAACAACCGCTGAGTGACTTCATGCTCGGCCAGGAGGCACTGCCATGAACGCATCTCTCGCCATCCTGCGTGGCCTGGCGCTGCTGGCCGCCACCGCCGCCCTGCCCGGCATCGCCGGCGCGCAGGACCTGCTGGTCCGCAACGCCACCGTGCATACCGCCACCGCGCACGGCACGCTCAACGCCAGCGACGTGCTGGTGCAGGGCGGTGTGATCCGCGCCATCGGCCCGGCGCTGGCCGCACCGGCCGGCGTGGAGGTAGTCGATGCCGGCGGCCGCCCGCTGACCCCGGCGCTGTTCGGCGGCATTACCGACATCGGCGTGGAGGAAGTCTCCGGCGAAGCCTCCACCGTGGACAGCGCGGTGAAGCTGGAAGAGCAGCCGCAACGCCCCGAGTTCGACGTCACCCTCGCCTACAACCCCGATTCGGTGCTGATCCCGGTCGCACGCGTGGAAGGCATCGGCTTCACCGCGCTGGGCGCCAACAGCGGCGGCGGCTTCATCGCCGGCCAGGGCGGTGTCATGCGCCTGGATGGCAGCGCCGATCCGCTCGGCCCGCGCATGCTGTTCGTGCGCATGGGCGCGGCCGGCTCGGAGCTGTCCGGCAGCTCGCGCGCCGCGCAGTGGATGCTGCTCGACCAGATGGTGGCCGAGGCCCGCGGCCGCATCGCCGCCGATTCGCCACATGCATTGCTGACCCCGGCCGGGCGCGCCACCCTGGCCCGCTACCTGGCCGGCACCGGCCGCATCGTGGTGCGCGTGGACCGTGCTGCCGACATCCGCCAGTTGCTGCGCTGGGCCAGGCGCGAACAGGTGCGCATCGCGATTGCCGGCGGCGCCGAGGCCTGGCGCGTGGCGCCGCAACTGGCCGAAGCCGCGGTGCCGGTGTTCGTCGATGCGCTGTCCAACCTGCCTGCCAGCTTCGACCAGATCGGCGCCACGCTGGAGAACGCCGCGCGGCTGCACGCGGCCGGCGTGCCCGTGGCCTTCAGCCAGGACGGCGATGCCTCGCACAACGCACGCAAGATCCGCCAGCTGGCCGGCAACGCGGTGGCCAATGGCCTGCCCTGGGACGCGGCGCTGGCCGGCCTGACCCGGGTGCCGGCGCAGGCCTTCGGCGTGGCCGACCGCATCGGCAGCATCGCGGTGGGCCAGCAGGCCGACCTGGTGCTGTGGGAAGGCGACCCGCTGGACGTGGGCCACTATGCCGAACGGATGTGGCTGGGCGGGCGCACGGTGCCGATGCGCTCGCGCCAGACCGAACTGCGCGACCGCTACCTGCACGGCACCGCGACGCCGCCGGCCTACCGTCGCTGACATCCTCCCGCTCCCGGCGCCACGGCGCCGGGAGCGGGACGGCTCTCGCCAGGGCGGCGCGACACTGCCCCGACAGCGGTTTTGGGGTAGTGTGACCGCAGGCACACAGCACACCGGGGAAGTTCGGCCATGCGCATTGGAATCGTCGTGGATTCGGCCTGCGACCTGCCGGCCGATTTCATCCGCGAACACAACCTGATATTGCTGCCGATCACCGTCCGGATCGGCGAGGCGGTGCTGGCCGACCACCGCGAGGAAGACGCCACGCTCAACTTCCTCGACACCCACGTCGCCGAACGCGGCGCCGAGGCCGAGACCATTCCCTTCAGCGTCAACCAGATCCGCGACCTGTTCCTGCAGCACCTGGTGATCGACTACGACCACGTGTTCTGCCTGACCATCACCAAGACCCGCAGCCCGATCCACGACAACGCGCTGCAGGCCAGTTTCGCCATCCTCAACGAGTACCGGCCGATCCGCCAGGCCGCCGGCCACAACTCGCCGTTCGCCCTGCGTGTGCTCGACAGCCAGAACCTGTTCGCCGCGCAGGCGGTGACTGCGGTGGAGGCGGTGCGGCTGCGCGATGCAGGCGCCGGCGTGGCGCAGATGCGCGAGCGGCTGGAGGAACTGGCCAGCAACGTGCACGGCTACATGATCACCCGCGACCTGTATTACATGCGCGCCCGCGCGCGCCACAAGGGCGACCGCAGCGTCGGCCTGTTCACCGCCGCGCTGGGCAGCGCGCTGGACATCAAACCGGTGCTGCACGGCTACCGCGGCGAGACCGCGCCGGTGGCCAAGATCAAGGGCTTCGACAACGCGGTGCAGCGGCTGTTCGGCTTCGTCGGCCAGCGCGTGGTGCAGGGCCTGCTGACGCCGGTGGTCTGCATGAGCTACGGCGGCCCGCTGGACGAACTGCGCGCCCTGCCCGGCTATGCCACCCTGCGCGAGACCTGCGAGGCGCATGGCGTGGCCCTGCTCGAAAGCGTGATGAGCCTGACCGGCATGGTCAACGTCGGCAAGGGCGCCGTGACGATCGGCTTCGCCGATGTCCCGCACGAATTCGAGAGCTGATCCGCGCCGGCGTGTACGCGGACGCGACGCCCGCCGCGCCACACTGCCCCCTCCCAAGGAGACCCCTGCATGCCCGTGCACTATTCGATCTCGTTGCCCGACCCTTCCGCCGCGCGCGGCAGCGATCCGCGCCTGTCCTTCACCGCCAACGGCGCCGATACCTTCGCCGAGCAGCTGCAGGAAGCCCTGCGCACGCCGGTACTGTTCGAGCGCTGGCGCGCCACCCAGGAAGAACCCGACGACGTCGACCTGCACTGGGGCGTGACCGATCCGGAAGCGATGGTGAGCGGCCGGCAGTCCGACCTGCGCATCGACCTGGTCGCCATCACCCGCATCCCTGGCGATGTCCTCAAGCAGCGCCTGCGCTGGCTGGCCGGCAGCCACTGGGAACTGCGCGACGTGCGCTGAGCGGTGATACCCGTACTGCTCTCCTGGAGCGGCGGCAAGGACGCCGCCTGGGCGCTGCATGTCCTGCGCCAGCGCGAAGACGTCGAAGTCGTCGCGCTGCTGAGCACCTTGACCGAAGGTCACGATCGCTCTTCGATGCAGGGCGTGCGCGATGAAGTGCTGCGGATGCAGGCCGATGCCGCCGGCCTGCCCCTGCTGCGCGCCTGGATCCCGCAGGCCTGCGACAACGCCGGCTACCTGCTGCGCATGACGCAGTCGCTGGACGAGGCGCGCCAACGCTGGCCGGCACTGCGCACGCTCGCCTTCGGCGACCTGCTGCTGGAAGACATCCGCCAATGGCGCCAGCGGCAGTACGCGGCACTGGACTGGGATTGCCTGTTCCCCCTGTTCGGGCATGACACCGCCGCACTGGCGCGGCAGATGGTCGATGCCGGCCTGCGCGCACGGCTGTGCTGCGTGGATACCCGGGTGCTGGACGCGGCCTTCGCCGGCCGCGCCTTCGACCACGCCCTGCTCGACGCGCTGCCCGCCGGCATCGATGCCTGCGGCGAGAACGGCGAATTCCATACCTGCGTCAGTGCCGGGCCGATGTTCCGCGCGCCGCTGGACCTGCGCACCGGCGAGACGGTGCTGCGCGAGGCGCGCTATGCCTACACGGATGTCATGCCGGCACAGCGCTGACCACGGCGCCTGGCTGTCCTCTCCGCTCCCTGAAGTGGATGAGATAAGAAACCGCGCAGGGGTCACGGTTGGCTGGCGGGTGTCAATCCGCGCCGGACGGCACCAGCGGACTGATCGCCACACCCGGCCCCGGCCTGGCCTCCATCCACATTTCCACGCGGTTGCGGCCGGCGCGTTTGGCCGCGTACAGCGCGGCGTCCGCACCGGCAAGCAATGTCTCTGGCGCCTGCGCCAACGATGGCCGCATGCCGGCCACGCCGACGCTGATGGTCACCGCCTGCGGCAGGATGCCTGCCGGAATCGCCTGTACCGCCGCGCGCAGGCGCTCGCCCAGTTCGCGCGCGCTTTCCGCGCAGGTGGCCGGCGCCACCACCGCGAACTCCTCGCCGCCATAGCGGGCCACCAGATCGCCGCCACGCACCGCGGTGGCCCGCAGTGTCGCCGCCACCTCGCGCAGGCAGCGATCCCCGGCCGGATGGCCATAGGTGTCGTTGAACCGTTTGAAGTGGTCGATGTCGATCAGCAGCAGCGACAGCGCACTCTCCTGCCGGGAAGCGCGGCTCCATTCCGCCTGCAGCACGACATCGAACTGGCGACGGTTGGCGACGCCGGTCAGTCCGTCCAGGCGCGCCAGCGCGTCCAGCGCCGCCTGCCGTTCCAGCAGCCCGATCTGCAGCAGCATGCTGCGCAGGCCGAAGCCCAGGATCGCCGCCACGAAACCGGCCAGTGCCCAATGCCGCGCGTGGTCCACCACCAGGGTGGCGATCACCAGCAGCAACAGCGGCAGGATCATGGGTCCACCCGCCTGCACGGCATGCCGCAGGCGCGGACGCGCGCGGGCCGGCACGGATTCGCGCGCCCGCAGCGCCAGCACCGCCAGCAGCAGGAAGGGCAGGTCTATCACCAGGTCGGCGTACCGGCCGAACGGGCTGTATTCGGCGACATGGTTGATGTAGCCGGCCGCCGCAAGATAGGTCAGCGCATAGATCGCCAGCACGCGGAAGAACGCGCGCCGGTCCGGCAGATCGGTGCTGGCCCAGCGCAGCAGGGCGAACCCCGCGATGCAGACGTTCTGGATGTCGAACATCATGCGCAGGTTGTCCATGCCCGCATCGCCGGCGCTGGCGTGATGACGGGTGTGCAGGAAGAACAGCATGCCAAGCAGGGCCGCCAGCAGCGCGTCGATCAGGCTGATCGCTCCGCGTTCGCGCCGGGCGCGCGCCAGCACGAACACGAGCGGTACCCCATAGGCCACATAGAACAGCAGGCTGGTCTGCGGAGTATTGCTGGCATCGCCCGCATGCAGGGTATCGACCATGTTCAGCGCCATGCCGATGGCCCACAGCAGCATGGCCAGCGCGGTGGCCCGCCAGCCCGACGCCGCGCCCCCCCTCCTCCCTTGCCACAGGCAGGCGGCGGCGGCCAGCAGCGGCGCGGTGATGAGGAAGCAGAACGACAGGACGGTCGCCGATGCCGGCAACGCTGCCAGCATCAGGCCGTGGCACAGGACGAACAGAACCGCCAACACCGCCGGCATGCGCCCCCCTTGTCAGCGCCGATGGCCGGACGATAACAAAGGGGGGCGTGTGGAAACCGCGACGATACGCCCGCTTTCCGCCTGCTCCGGACCCGCCCGGCTCAGGCCAGGGCGCGGGCGTGGTGGGCGATGTGCTCGCCGATGAAGCTGGCGATGAAGTAGTAACTGTGGTCGTAGCCTGGGCGCATGCGCAGCTGCAGGGGATGGCCGGCAGCCGTGCAGGCGTCGCGCAGCAGCTGCGGGCGCAGCTGGGTGTCCAGGAACTCGTCGGCCCCGCCCTGTTCGACCAGCAGCGGGAGACGTTCCTCCGCGCCGGCCACCAGCGCGGTGGCATCGTACTGCCGCCATGCCTCGCGGTCCTGGCCGAGATAGGCGGCAAACGCCTTCTCGCCCCACGGCACCTGCGAAGGCGCCACGATCGGCGAGAACGCCGACACGCTGCGGTAGCGCCCCGGGTTCTTCATCGCGATCACCAGCGCACCGTGCCCGCCCATCGAATGGCCGCTGATCGCGCGCGCGTCGCTGGCCGGGAAATGCGCCTCGACCAGCGCCGGCAGTTCGCTGACGACGTAGTCGTACATGCGGTAGTGCGACGCCCACGGCTGCTGCGTGGCGTTGAGGTAGAACCCGGCGCCCTTGCCCAGGTCGTAGCCTTCGGCATCGGGGACATCATCGCCGCGCGGGCTGGTATCCGGCGTGACCAGGATGATGCCGTGCTCGGCGGCGTAACGCTGCGCGCCGGCCTTGGTGATGAAGTTCTGCTCGGTGCAGGTCAGGCCCGACAGCCAGTACAGCACCGGCAGCTTCGCCCCGCTCTCCGCCTGCGGCGGCAGGTACACGCCCAGCGTCATGTCGCAGCCCAGCGCTTCGGAGCGGTGCCGGTAGACGTCCTGCCAGCCCCCGTGCATGGCACGGTGTTCAATGCGTTCGATGGTCATATCAGACGGATCTCGCAGGTTTTCAGCACGTCCAGGTCACCCTTCACCTCGATGCGCGAACCATCGGCCAGGGCACGGATACGCAAGGCGTAGAACGCCTCAGGAATGTCCTCGTACTCGTCAGGTGCGGCGATCAGGACGCCTGCGGTAACGAAACCGGCTTTCTTCCAGCTCCGGTCCAGCGAGGCCAGGATCGCCTGGTCGATCTTCACCAGGTCCTGTTCCTGCAGGCGTTCGATGGCCTCACGCCCTTCCTGGCTGTCGTCCATACCGGCCAGCGCGGCGGCCAATGCATCGTTGTTCAACATATTGCCCATCTCAGTAATGCACCACCGAACGGATCGACTTGCCTTCATGCATCAGGTCGAAGGCTTCGTTGATCCGCTCCAGCTCCATGGTGTGGGTGACGAACGGCGCCAGCTCGATGTCGCCCTTCATCGCGTCCTCGACCATGCCCGGCAGCTGGCTGCGGCCCTTCACGCCGCCGAAGGCGGTGCCCATCCACCTGCGGCCGGTCACCAGCTGGAACGGGCGGGTGGAGATTTCCTGCCCTGCGCCGGCCACGCCGATGATCACGCTCTGGCCCCAGCCACGGTGCGCGCATTCCAGCGCCGCGCGCATCACGTTGGTGTTGCCGATGCACTCGAAGCTGTGGTCCACGCCCCAACCGGTCATTTCAACGATCACCTGCTGGATCGGCTTGTCATGATCCTTCGGGTTGACGCAATCGGTGGCGCCAAACTGCCTGGCCAGCTCGAACTTGTACGGATTGGTGTCGATGGCGATGATGCGGCCGGCCTTGGCCTGGCGTGCGCCCTGGATCACCGCCAGGCCGATGCCGCCGAGGCCGAATACGGCCACGCTGTCGCCTTCGGCCACCTTGGCGGTGTTGTGCACGGCGCCGATACCGGTGGTGACACCACAGCCGAGCAGGCACACATGCTCGGGATTGGCGTCCGGGTTTACCTTGGCCAGCGAGACCTCGGCCACCACGGTGTATTCGGAGAACGTGGAACAGCCCATGTAGTGATGGATCGGCTCGCCGTTGTAGGAAAAGCGGCTGGTACCGTCGGGCATCACGCCCTTGCCCTGGGTGGCGCGCACGGCGGTGCACAGGTTGGTCTTGCCGCTCCTGCAGAACAGGCACTCGCCGCACTCTGCGGTATACAGCGGGATGACATGGTCGCCCGGCTTCACCGAGGTCACACCCTCGCCCACTTCCACCACGATGCCGGCGCCTTCATGGCCGAGCACGCACGGGAACAGGCCTTCCGGATCGTCGCCGGACAGGGTGAACGCGTCGGTGTGGCAGACGCCGGTATGGGTGATCCTGACCAGCACTTCGCCTGCCTTGGGCGGGGCGACGTCGATCTCGACGATCTGCAGCGGCTGGCCCGGGCCGAAGGCGACGGCGGCACGTGATTTCATGGTGTTCTCCTGTAGCGGTTGTTCGTTGGTGCGTGCATCCGCATGCACCGGTGTTTTTGCGGGAGCGGCTTCCGTCGCGGCGGGCCTTCGCATTCCGTTCCCATGCCGGCAGCCATGGGGATATCCGCGCGAAAGCCCTTCGCGGCCTGATCCGCTCCTACTTCAGGTAGGAGCGGATCAGGCCGGACATCTCGGCCACGCGCGCGGCGCGTTGTGCGGCCGACTGCGCCGGCTGGCCGAATTCCTCGCGCAGGTGTGCTTCCATCACTTCGGACATCAACCCGTTGACGGCGCCGCGGATGGCCGCGATCTGCTGCAGCACCGGCCCGCAGTCGGCGCCGGCCTCCAGCGCGCGCTCCAGCGCATCGCATTGGCCGCGGATGCGCCGCACCCGCGCCAGCACCTTCTTCTTTTCCTCGGGGGAATGCGGCATGCGCCCGCTCCTATCCTGTACTGGGGGATAGTATATTGGAAAACCATCCCCCATCCAGCCGCGCCGACGCATGAGCCGCCACGCCCGGCAGGGCCCGGCCCGATGGCGGATGGAGGCTCGACGAGCAGGCGTCCCCCGCTGCCGCTGCCATGCGATGGCGGCGACCACACCCTCGATCGGGGACCACATCACCGGAACGGCGTGGAAGCACTCTCACCCGGGCAATGCGCCATGAAAACG
Source organism: Stenotrophomonas sp. 05N423 (assembly GCF_056397145.1). Taxonomy (NCBI): domain Bacteria; kingdom Pseudomonadati; phylum Pseudomonadota; class Gammaproteobacteria; order Lysobacterales; family Lysobacteraceae; genus Stenotrophomonas; species Stenotrophomonas sp. 05N423. The sequence continues at coordinate 22,273 of NZ_JBFTMV010000011.1, read as the reverse complement.
CACGCGGGCATCCCGTGCCGGGCACGACCGGAGGGCCGTACGACCGCGCCCCCCCCCCCCGGGTGGCACGCCCTCGTTGCTCAATCCGTCACTTCGGCTGTCGCTTCAGCCGGGTAAGGGACTGGACCAGGCCATCGTTGCGCGCCATGCACAGGTAGCGGCCGTCCGGATAATCGACGATCAGTTCGGTGACGTCGTCATTCACCGGCACGCGCGTGACCAGGGCGCCGGACGCGCCCGCGCGCATGTTGCAGGCGCCCAGCAGTTCGGCCCCGATGCCGCTGGCTGCGGGAGCCGCGTAGCCGTGGTGCTGGCCGTGCCCGGCATGATGCCCGGCGTCTCCCGGGACGTTGCGGAACACCGCGCGGCATCCGTCCTTGACCCAGACGGACGTGCGCGACAGTCCCCAGTTCCTGCCTTCCACGCATTCGGTGCGGCTCAGCTGGCGCACGACCTCGACATTGCCGCGCGTGTCCATGTCGCACTCGGCCAGGTTGTTGCCCTGCGATTCGCAGGTCACCTCCCTGGCCAGGTCCGTGGGCGCCGCGTGCGATCCGCCGCGCGCGTCGTGGCGGCCGAGCGAACAGACGCCATTGGCGCCGCCCTGTCCGGTATAGGACATCTGCACGCCGCCATCGGCGGACGTCGTGATCGACAGGGTCACGCCGCTGGCCGGGTCGTGCGCCTCGACGTAATCGTCGCTGAAGCGCTTGAGCCGGGTTTCCTTTCCGTTGACATAGACCGGCCCGCCATCGTCGGCATGCACCTCCAGTCCGCCGGGGCAGGTGCCGTTGAACATCGGGATGGCGGCCTTCGCCTGGAAGGCGAAAGGCAGCGCGAGCAAGGCGGCCGCGGCGAGCAGGGACGACGTCTTCACGGGAGGCTCCGGGGTTGGGTCGCTGGATCTTACGCCAGCCGATGCATGCCCCTCTGCATGGGAAGCATCACGCCTCAGCAGCTCGCGCATCCGTTCTGTTCCGGGCGATGCAAGATCGCGCCGAGGGTGCCCGATGGCCCCTTCCCTCCGGCACGACCGGACCGCCGGTTCCGGCCGCGCAGGACGGGAGACCGGCACGCGTGGCGCCCACGCACCGGCCTCCCGTCAGTCCATCGCGTCGTGGCGGCTCAGCCGCCGCAACCACCGCAGCATTCGGACGGCACGCGCTCCAGCTGCGCGGCGGAGATCGGCAATCCGCCGCGGCCCAGCGCCGCCAGCAGGCTGTACTCGTCCAGCAGGGTGGAGATGCGCAGCACCCGGCTGAGCGGCTCGATATCCAGCAGGGCGGAAGGGTCGGCGTCCTGCAGCGCGTCTTCCAGCACCTGCAGGTCCGGCGCCGTGCCGGACAGGGAAATCCTGAATTGCGTCATCGACATACTCCCGGGGCGAAGCACGCAACCGGTGACCCGCCCCGCGGCCGTCCCGGCGGCGGGCACCGTGCCCGCACACCGGATACTGCGTGCCTGCGCCGCTGTCCGCCCTGACCGGGGTCAAGCCACGACGCGACAGCGGCCGACGCTGTTCACTGCTGCGGAACGAGCGCGTCGTCCAGCGCGCTGGCGCGTTGCCATGCCGGGCGGGCACGCAGGCGGGCACCGTACTCGGCGAACGCCGGGCGCTCGGGCAGGGTCTTGAACATCATGCCCCACAGCACCTGGCTGCCCAGGTAGACGTCGGCGGCGCTGAAGCGTTCGCCCAGCAGCCACGGCGCGGCACCGGCAACGGCCTTTTCCAGCACGTCCACCATCTGCTCGAAACTGCCGTAGCCCACCATGCCCGCCTTCTCCGGCGGCGCCAGCAGGCCGAACGCCTTGGCGCTGGCCGCGGCCTCGACCGGCCCTGCGGCGAAGAACAGCCAGCGGAAATAGCTGCCGCGCAGCGGATCATCCAGCGCCGGCGCCAGCCCGGCCTGCGGGAACGCATCGGCCAGGTAGCTGCAGATCGCCGCGGCCTCGGTGACCGCCACGCCGCGATGGACGATGGCCGGCACTTTGCCCATCGGATTGATGGCCAGGTACGCCGGCGACTTCATGCTCTCGCCGTAGCCCAACACCTCGGTGCGGTACGGCTGCCCGGTTTCCTCCAGCATCCAGCGCACGATGCGGCCGCGCGATTGCGGGTGGGTATAGAAGACGATCTCATCCGCCGTATTGCCCATGCGCCTGCCTCCAGGAAAGGAGCCGGCAGTCTAGCAACGCGGTGGACGCGGGATCAGTAGGCGAACTCGCCGAACACCGGATCGACGCTGCCGTGCCATGCGCCGTGGAAAAGGTCCAGCTTGCGCTCGGCGGCGGTCCTGCCGGAATCGGCGATCTCCTGCAGCACGTCGAGGAAGCGGGTCTCGTCCTGGCCATCATGGTTGAGCGCAGCGCGGCGGCGCAGGCCTTCGCGCGAGATCTCCAGCGCGCGCCGCGCAAGGTCGCGCACGCTACCGCCGCGGAACGGCAGGTTCATCGCGTGCTTCGGCACGCCGTCGCGCAGCGCATGGCGCTCGGCCAGGCTGAAATCCTTGACCAGGTCCCAGGCCGCATCCAGCGCCGCATCGTCGTACAGCAGGCCCACCCAGAACGCCGGCAGCGCGCAGATGCGGCTCCACGGGCCGCTGTCGGCGCCGCGCATCTCCAGATATTTCTTCAGCCGCACTTCCGGGAAGGCGGTGGTCATGTGGTCGGACCAGTCGCGCAGCGTCGGCAGCGCGCCCGGCAGCACGTCCAGTTCGCCACGCATGAACCGACGGAACGACTTGCCGCTGGCATCGTGGTAGATGCCGTCGCGGTAGGAGAAGTACATCGGCACATCGAGCAGGTAGTCGACATAGCGCTCATAGCCGAAACCATCCTCGAACACGAAGTCGAGCATGCCGGTGCGGTCGGCGTCGGTATCGGTCCAGATGTGCGAGCGGTAGCTGAGGTAGCCGTTCGGCCTGCCTTCGGTGAACGGCGAATCGGCGAACAGCGCGGTGGCGATGGGCTGCAGCGCCAGCGACACGCGGAACTTCTTCACCATGTCCGCTTCGCTGGCGTAATCGAGATTGACCTGGACCGTGCTGGTGCGGGTCATCATGTCCAGGCCGAGCGAGCCGACCTTGGGCATGTACTCGCGCATGATGCGGTAGCGGCCCTTGGGCATCCACGGCATGTCCGCGCGCGTCCACTTCGGCTGGAAGCCCATGCCGAGAAAGCCGAGCTGCAGTTCGCCTGCCACCTGCGCCACTTCGTTGAGGTGGGTACCGGTTTCCACGCAGGTCTGGTGGATGCTTTCCAGCGCCGCGCCGGACAGTTCCAACTGGCCGGCCGGCTCCAGCGTCACCGAAGCGCTGTCGCGCAGCAGTGCGATGGTGTTGCCATTCTCCTGCACCGGCTCCCAGCCGAAACGGGTCAGCCCGGTCAGCAGCGCCTCGATGCCGCGCTCGCCTTCGAACGTCGGCGGGCGCAGGTCGTCCAGGCGGAATCCGAACTTCTCGTGCTCGGTACCGATGCGCCACTGCGGGCGCGGCTTCTCGCCGGAAGCGAGCACCTCCACCAGCTGCGAGCGGTCGGTAATGGGCGTATCGGCAACGTGGCTGGGGCTCGACAAGGGCTGGCTCGCAGTGGTCTGGCTGGGCGGGGAAATGGGGGCCTGCCCCCGGCATCACAAGAACCGGCCCGCGGTCCGTCGCGCTCGTCCCCGCACCCCGTCCAGGGCCGGCAATGCGCGTATCCACGTACGCTGCGCTTGCTCGGCTCCGCCACGGACCACCGGCCCTCGCCCGCGATGGATCGCGAACAGCTTCCGAGCGCGCACTATATCGCGGCGCCCATTGCCGGCATGTCGCGGTGACGGTTTTCAGCATCCCACCGGCGGCGACTTGACCGGCATTCGCAGCCGCGGCTGCGAGTCATTCCGTATGCAGCGGACGCGCCGCCCTACACTGGCGGGCATGAAACGCTCCCCGCACAAGGAAACCCATCGCTCCGAGCGCGTCGGCTGGCTGCGCGCGGCCGTGCTCGGCGCCAACGATGGCATCGTCTCCGTCGCCGGGCTGGTGGTCGGCATCGCCGCGAGCGGCGCGCCGGCCTCGACCGTACTGGCCACCGGCGTGGCCGGCACGGTCGCTGGCGCCATGTCGATGGCCGCCGGCGAATACGTCTCCGTGCAGTCGCAGGCCGATACCGAGCATGCCGACCTGGCGCTCGAACGCCGCGAGCTGCACGAAGACCCGCATACCGAGCTGGAGGAGCTGGCAGGCATCTACCGGCGCCGCGGCCTGTCCCCCGAGCTCGCGCACCAGGTGGCCGTGCAGCTCACCGCCCACGATGCGCTCGCCGCGCATGCGCGCGACGAGCTGGGCATCACCGAGGAACTGCGCGCCCGGCCGCTGCAGGCGGCGTTGGCCTCGGCGGGCGCGTTCGTCGTCGGCGCGACCTTGCCGGTACTGACCGCACTGCTCGCCCCGCACGCGCACGTGGCGCAGATCACCACCGTCTCCACCCTGGTCGGGCTCTGCATCACCGGCGCGATGGCCGCCCATGCCGGCGGCGCGCCGCGCCTGCGCGGCGCACTGCGGGTGATGTTCTGGGGCGCGCTGGCGATGGCGGCGGCGGCGGCCATCGGCACCCTGTTCGACACCCACCTCGCCGGCTGATGGCGCCCGTGCCGGCGGCCACCGCATCCCTGTCCGCACAACTGGCCTGGCTGGCCGGCTGCCAAGGCGCCGCGAGCAGGGTGTGTCGTCCGATCACGGCCACATGGCTGTCTCAGGGCTGACGCAGCCTGCCGGCTACGCCGGCCAGCGAAGCGGACGCACCGCAATCGCCGTTTCCGCTGGCATGCACGCCGTAGCTCCCCACACCGCGATCGAACGCCTGCGACATTTCGTCGCAGGCAATGCCATGCCCGACGGCGTCACCGCACCGTCACAACCAGAAGCGTCGGCCTGGGTGCCAGGCGAGTACCGCCACTGACACACTGGTGCCACACACGGAAACGCGTGTCGTGCCTCCGCGCGGATCAGCGACAACCGGACCCGCGCACCGTTGCCCGCGCGCGCTTTCCCATCCGGTAGCCTCCCGCATACGGGAGAGAGTGGCGACTTACGCCTGGGTACCGTCCGCCGGCGGGTTCAGGCCCAGCCAGCCGCCGATCACCGCGCGGGCCTCGTCCACGCCCTGCTTCGACTCGCCGGAGAACGTCTGCACGCTCACCGAGTCGCCGAACGTGTCAGCCAGTTCCTTGCGCACCTTCTGCAGGGTCTGCATCTGCTGCCCGCGGCCGAGCTTGTCGGCCTTGGTCAGCAGCGCGTGCGCCGGCAGGCCGCGCTGCACCGCGTAGGCCAGCATCTGCCGGTCGTAGTCCTTGAGCGGGTGGCGGATGTCCATCACCACCACCAGCCCCTTGAGCGCGTCGCGGGTGCGGAAATAGTTGTCGATGAAGGCCTGCCAGTGCGCCTGCAGTTCCTGCGGGACCTTGGCGTAGCCGTAGCCGGGCAGGTCGACGAGGTGGGCGTCGGGGGTGACCTGGAAGAACACCAGTTGCTGAGTGCGGCCCGGGGTCTTGGAGACACGGGCCAGCGCATTCTGGCGGGTCAGCGCGTTGAGCGCGCTGGACTTGCCGGCATTGGAGCGACCGGCGAACGCCACTTCGGCGCCCTCGTCCAGCGGCAATTGCCGGGCATTGTGGGCGGAAAGCAGGTAGCGGGCGCGTTCTAGGAGCTGTGACATGGGCATAGGATCGCACGGAGCGGCCTCCCCTGCCGCTCCGTGCGTTGACCCTGCCATGAAACGGCGTGGATAATCCGGTTGATGCCGGCGCGGACCCGCCCGGCCCGTTCCACACGGAGCTTCTGCATGCGCCACGCTCGTGTCTTAGCCGTTTCCGCCCTTGCCATTCCGCTGATTGCCGTCGTCGCTTTCGCGCAGAGTTCGGTCACGCCCGTGCCCGACAATGCGCCGGTGCAGACCGCGCCGCTGGAGATCGACCTCAGCAAGACCATGCCCGGCGACGCCGAAGCCGGCGAAGGCAAGGCGCAGGCCTGCGCCGCCTGCCATGGCGCCGACGGCAATTCCGCCGTGGAGATGTATCCGCGGCTGGCCGGCCAGAGCGAGCGCTACATCGCCCGCCAGCTGGCGCTGATCGCCGGCGGCCAGCGCACCGAAGGCGCGGTCGCCGCCATGCTGCCGTTCGTGCAGGGCATGACTGCACAGGACATGCGCGACATCGGCGCCTTCTTCGCCCGCCAGAAGGCCGGTGCCGGCGTCGCCGACGACATGGCCATCGCCGACGGCCCGTACGCCGGCATGAAGTTCTACGAGATCGGCCAGAAGCTGTACCGCAGCGGCGACGCCAGCCGCGAGATCCCGGCCTGCATGGCCTGCCATGGCCCGAGCGGCGCCGGCAACCCCGGCCCGGCCTACCCGCACATCGGCGGCCAGCATGCCGGCTATGTCGCCCAGCGCCTGCAGCACTACCAGGCCGGCCAGACCAATGAAACCGATCCGTCGCAGTTCCGGATCATGGCGCAGGTGGCAGGCAAGCTGACCGAGCAGGAAATCCAGGCACTGTCCAGCTACGTGCAGGGCCTGCATGCACGGGCCGACGACGTGGCCGTGGCCTCGGCGCCCTCACAACCCTGACGGTGCCGGTCGCCAAGGCGACGAAGGACCTTGTTCCCGGATACGCCGACCCCTGCGGTCGGCGTCTCTTTTTCAGCTGGAGACTCCCGATGAAACATTTCCCGCGACTGTTCCTCCTGCTGCTAGCCCTGCTGCCGCTGGCGGCCTGCGCCGCCGACAGCGCCGCACCCGTGGAGGGCCAGGACTATGAGGTGATCGCCGAGCCCGGTCCGTTCGCGCCGCTGGCGGGGAAGATCGAGGTGGTCGAGGTGTTCGGCTACCCCTGCATCCACTGCGCCCATTTCGAGCCGCTACTGGAAGCCTGGGTCGCCAGGCTGCCGGCCGGCGTGCGCTTCACCGCGGTGCCGGCCGCCTTCGGCGGCCATTGGGACGCCTACGCCCGCGCCTTCTATGCCGCCGAGCAGACCGGTGTGCTCAGGCGCAGCCACGCCGACGTGTTCAAGGCCCTGCACGAACAGCGCAGCCTGCCCATGCAGAACGTGTCGCCGCAGGAACTGGCTACCTTCTACGCCGCCTACGGGGTGCAGCCGCAGCGCTACATCGATGCGCTGCGCAGCGACCAGGTCGAGGAAAAGGTGAAGGCCGCGCGCGCCTTCGCCATGCGCGTCAAGGTTCCAGGCACGCCGGCACTGATCGTCAACGGCAAATACCTGGTCAGGGGCCGCAGCTTCGAGGACCAGCTGCGCATCGCCAGCGCCCTGGTGGACCGCGAGCGCGCCGCCGCCCGGCGCCGCTGAACCGGTACCGGAGCGTTCCGCGAACCGGTTCAGCCGCTGCCACAGATAATGTCATCATGCGCCCCGCGGACGCCGCTGGCGGCCTGACGACCCGACGAATCCCTGCTGGAGATCCACCGATGAAGATCCGCTTCGTACTGGCCCTGACGGCCCTGCTTCCGCTGATGGTCGCCTGCAAGGCGCAGGACGGCTCCGCCGACGCCGTCGCGCCGGCCGCCGGACAACCGGCCGCCAGCGCCGCCGAAACCGCGCCCGCCCCGGCTGCCGAAGCCGAAGGCACCACCGCCGCGCCGGCGCCCGCTGGCGAGGAAGCCTCCGCCGAACCGGCCACGGACAAGACGCCAGTGCCGGCGCAGGCCCGCCTGGTCGGCCCCGAGCCGGTCGCCGGCACGGACTATGTCGTCATCGAAGGCGGCCAGCCGATCCAGCCGGCGACCGGCAAGATCGAAGTGGCCGAGGTCTTCGGCTATGTCTGCCCGGCCTGCGCCCGCTTCCAGCCGCTGATCGGACCGTGGAAGGCCGGCCTGCCGTCGGACGTCAGCTTCGTCTACGTGCCGGCCATGTTCGGCAGCATGTGGGACGACTACGGCCGCGCCTTCTATGCCGCCGAGGCGCTGGGCGTGCAGGAGAAGACCCACGACGCGCTGTACTCGGCCATCCACATCGAGCATTCGCTCAAGGGCGAGCTGGGCCGTGACTCGGTCGAGGACATCGCCAACTTCTACGCCAAGTATGGTGTCAACCCGAAGACCTTCGCCGACACCATGGGCAGCTTCTCGGTGGTGGCCAAGACCAACCGCGCCAAGCAGTTCGCCCAGCGCAGCAAGATCACCGGCACGCCGTCGCTGATCGTCGCCGGCAAGTACCTGGTCAAGGGCAAGAGCTACGAGGACATGCTGCGCATCGCCGACCACCTGATCGCGCGCGAACGCGCCGCCAACGCCAAGTAAGGTATGAAGGGCCTCGTCGCCGCGAGGCCCTTGTTCCACCGCCGTGAAATCCCCCACCCATACCCTGCGCTTGCTGACGGCCAACATCCAGGCCGGCTCCAGCACGCGCCGCTACAGCGATTATGTGACCCGCAGCTGGTCGCACGCGCTGCCGTCGGGCAGCAAGCGCTCCAGTCTGGACGCCATCGCCAGACTGGCCAGCGGCCGCGACATCGTCGGCCTGCAAGAGGCCGACCCGGGCAGCCTGCGCTCGGGCTTCACCAACCAGACGCACTACCTGGCCCAGCGCGCCGGCTTCAACTACTGGAGCCACCAGCCCAACCGACGCATGGGCGGCGTCGCCTCCAGCGCCAACGGTCTGCTCAGCCGGCTGGAACCGGTGGAAGTACAGGATCACGCCCTGCCCGGCCGCATCGGCGGACGCGGCGTGCTGCTGGCCCGCTTCGGTGACGGCCGCGAGGGCCTGGCGGTCGCCGTAGCGCACCTGTCGCTGGGCGTGGGTTCGCGCCTGTCGCAGCTGGATTTCATCGCCGACCTGCTGTCGGATTATCCCAACGCAGTGCTGATGGGCGATTTCAACTGCAAGGCCGAGCGCCCGGAAATGCAGGTGCTTTACCGCAAGACGCGGCTGCAGCCGCCCGGCTGCCTGGTGCCGACATTCCCCAGCTGGCGCCCGGAACGGGCCATCGACCACATCCTGGTCAGCGACAGCCTGCGCACGCTCGAGACCGGCGCCGTCGCCGCCGCCCATTCGGACCATCTGGCGGTGGAAATGCAGGTCGAGGTACCGGGCGACAGCCTGCGGTAGCGTCAGCGCAAGCGCTGCCGCCCCAAGGTTTGCCTTGCGCACCTTCGGCCCCGGCCTCCACACCCCTGCCGCTTCGCGGTCGTCCCCTGGCTCAGGGGGCTTTCCTCCAGATGCATCCGCGCAGTGCCGGCCGCTGGGCTCAGGTCACCATGGCGGCCGCAGCCGGCGGCGCGCGGCGCGCGGTCGCCGCGCTGCCCACCGACGCCAGCACGGTGCAGCCGATCGCCAGCCATTGCAGGCCGCCGAGCTGCTCGTGCAGCAGCAACAGGGCCCACAGCGCGGCCACCGCCGGCTCCATGCTGATCAGGATGCCAAAGGTCTCCTTGGGCAGGCGCTTGAGCGCCATCATCTCCAGCGACATCGGGATCGCGCTGGACACCACCGCCACCAGCAGGCCGGCCAGCAGGATCGACGGCTGCAGCAGCGCCACACCGGCATGGGCGACGCCCACCGGCACCACCACCAGCGACGCGGCCACCAGCCCCAGCGACACCGTATGCCCGGCATGCAGGTGCCCGGCGCGCTTGCCGAACACGATGTACAGCGCCCAGCAGGCCGCCGCGCCGAGCGCGTACAGCACGCCGGCCATGTCCAGCGACGGCCCGCCGCTCAACGGCAGCAACAGCAGCAGCCCGGCCACCGCACAGCCGACCCAGACGAAATCGACCGGACGCCGCGAGGACAGCATCGCCACGGTCAGCGGTCCGGTGAACTCGATGGCCACCGCGATGCCGAACGGGATCGTGCGCAGGGCCATGTAGAACAGCAGGTTCATCAGCCCCAGCGTCAGGCCATAGCGCAGGATCGCCGCACCATCGGCGCGGCTGGTGTGCCAGCGCCACGGGCGCCACAGCGCCAGCAGGAAAAGTGCGGAAAAACCCACGCGCAGGGCGCTGGTGCCCTGTGCGCCGATCAACGGGAACAGATGTTTGGCATAGGAAGTGCCGATGGCCAGCGACGTCACCGAGCCGAGCACCGCCAACACCGGCCACAGCGGCGCGAATCGGGAGGTCTGCATGCGCATAGTGTATTGCGCCGCGCGCCTTCCGCATCGCCTTTGCCGCGGCTTCCGAAGCATCCGTAGCGCCGCTGCCAACGCCGATACGCGTACCGGGTCGCCCACCGAAGCAGGCGGCCCGGCAGGAGGCCGCTATTGCACGAAGGCGATGCGCTCCATGTGCGCGTTGTTGGCCGCCGCCAGCACCTTGGCCATGGTGTCGTACGCGGCGTCCGGGCTGGTGGCGATGCGCAGCTCCGGCAGGTTGCCGGCATGCAGCCGGGCCTGTTCCTGCAGGCGCGCCTGCAGCGCGGCGACCGGCAGCGCCTGTCCGTTCCAGCTGAGCTGGTTGGCGGCATCCACCCGCAGCTCGATCGGCGGCGGCGGTTCGACGCGCTGCATCTGCATGGTCGTGCGTTGCGGCAGATCCACCGGGATCGGCCATGACACCAGCGGCGCGGTGACGATGAAGATGATCAGCAGCACCAGCATCACGTCCACCAGCGGCGTGACATTGATGTCGGCGATCGGTCCGGAACTTCCTGCTGCACTGAATGCCATGGTCTGCTCCTTCGGCAAGGCGGCCCGCCTCGTCATCGACACTACGCCGTGGCCCCGTTCCGCTGCTGGCGTGGGGCGTCCGCGTTCAGCCACCGTTCCGCCACGCGGCCTTGCCGGCGGCCGCGTTCATGCGCGGGCCGGCATCGCCGCGACGATGTTGACGACGGCCCGGCTATGCTTCTCCGATGAAACGGAATACCTGCCTGCCGCCTTTCGCCGCGTCCCTGTTGCTGGCCTGTACCGGCACCGGCGCGCAGACCCTCGACGCCCAGCGCCCGGCCATGCGCATGGCCATCGACAACGCCGAACGCGGCCAGTTCGACGCCGCCGCGACCGCCAGCCTGCGCAACCATCCGCTGTATGGCTGGCTTGAATACAGCGCCCTGCGCCGCGGCATCGATACGGTGGACACGCCGCAGGCACTGGATTTCCTCAAGCGCTATCAGGGCCAGGCCGTGGCCGATGCGTTCCGTGCGGTGTGGCTGCCCGCGCTGGCGCGCCGCCAGGACTGGCCGGCCCTGCTCGCCAACTGGCAGCCGAGCAGCGATCCCGGCCTGCAGTGCGCCGAACTCAACGCGCGCCTTGCCACCGGCAAGGCCGATGCGAAATGGACCAGCGATGCGCAGGCGTTGTGGCGCGGCAGCGGCAAGTCCCTGCCCGATGCCTGCGACCCGGTGTTCGCCGGCCTCGCCGACCGCGGCGGGCTGGCGGCGGCGCTGCGCTGGGAACGCATCGACGCCGCCGCCGATGCGCAGCAGCCGGGCGTGATGCGCGCCGCCGCACGCGGCCTGCCCGCCGCCGAGCTGGCGCAGGCCAACGACTACGCCGCCTTCGTCGACAAGCCCGACGCGCGCGCCCTGAACTGGCCAAAGACCGAGCGCAGCCGCCGCATCGCCACCGATGGCCTGGCGAAGCTGGCGCGCACCGATCCCGACGCCACCGAACGCCAACTGCCGCAGTACGCGCAGGCGCTGGGCCTGAGCGACGGACAGCAGGTGCAGGTGCGCTACCAGATCGCGCTGTGGACGGTGGCGTCCTACCTGCCGGACTCGGCGCGGCGGCTGGCCGCGGTACCGGATTCCGCCTACGACGAACGCCTGCACGAATGGCGCGCGCGCGAAGCCATGGCGCGCGGCGACTGGCCCTCGGCGCTGGCCGCGATCCGCGCGATGCCCGCGACCCAGCGTGGCGATTCGCGCTGGCGCTGGTTCGAGGCGCGTCTGCTGGAGAAGACCGGCAAGGCCTCCGAGGCGATGCCGCTCTACCGCGCCGTCGCTGGTGAACCGACCTTCCATGGTTTCCTGGCCGCCGACAAGCTGCAGCAGCCCTACGCGCTGTGTCCCTGGAATCCGGGCGACAGCGCGCAGGCGCGCGCGGCGGTGGCACGCGACGCGGCGCTGGTACGGGCGCTGGAGCTGTTCCGCATCGACCGCGCGGCCTGGGCGGCACGCGAATGGGCCGATGCGCTGTCGCGTTTCGACGACACCCAGCGACGGCTCGCCGTGGAAGTGGCCGGCGAAGCCGGCTGGTTCGACCGCGCGGTGTTCGGCCTGAAGGGGCCGCAGGAAATGCGCCTGTATGCGCTGCGCTTCCCGCTGTACCACGACGACACCATCCGCCGCGAAGCGGCGCGCAACGCGCTGGATCCAGCCTGGGTCGCCGCCGAGATCCGCGCCGAGAGCACCTTCAACCCGAACGCACGCTCGCCGGCCAATGCCATGGGCCTGATGCAGGTACTGCCCGCCACCGGCGCAGGCGTCGCCAAGCGCATCGGGCTGAGCGGCTACGGCGGCGCGGCCAGCCTGTACGACCCGGACACCAACATCGCCATCGGCAGCGCCTACCTGCGGCAGCTGCTGGACAAGTACGACGGCCTGCCCTACGTGACCATCGCCGCCTACAACGCCGGACCCACGCCGACGGCGCGCTGGCAGTCGCAGCGCCCGGGCTTCGATCCGGATTTCTGGATCGAGACCATCAGCTACAAGGAGACCCGCGAGTACGTCGCCCGCGTACTCGCCTTCAGCGTGATCTATGACTGGCGCCTCAGCGGCAAGGCGGTGCCGCTGGGCGACCGCATCGCCGGTCGCGTCGGCCCGCCGTCGCGCGGCTTCGCCTGCCCGGCGCAATGAAGGGCGGCGCATGAAGACCTATCTTGTCGGCGGCGCGGTCCGCGACCGACTGCTGGGGCTGGAGGCGGGGGACCGCGACTGGGTGGTGGTCGGCGCCACCCAGCAGGACATGGAAGCGCGGGGATTCAAGGCCGTGGGCCGCGATTTCCCGGTGTTCCTGCATCCACGCACCGGCGAGGAACACGCGCTGGCGCGCACCGAACGCAAGAGCGGGCGCGGCTACCGTGGCTTCGTGGTCGATGCCGATCCGTCGGTGACGCTGGAGCAGGACCTGCAGCGCCGCGACTTCACCCTCAACGCCATCGCCCGCGACGAGGAAAGCGGCGAACTGGTCGACCCATGGGGCGGCATGCGCGACATCCAGGCGCGCGTGCTGCGCCACGTCGGCCCGGCCTTCGTCGAGGACCCGCTGCGGGTGCTGCGCGCGGCGCGCTTCATGGCGCGCTTCGCACCGCTGGGCTTCACCCTCGCCGCCGAAACCGCGGACCTGATGCGGCGGATCGCCGCCAGCGGCGAACTGGAGACGCTGGTACCCGAGCGCATCTGGCAGGAACTGCGCAAGGCGCTGCGCTCGCCGCGGCCTTCCGCGTTCCTGCGCACCCTGCACGATACCGGCGCGCTGGCGCCGATCCTGCCGGAAGTGGCGGCATTGTACGGCGTGCCGCAACGCGCCGAGTTCCACCCGGAAGTGGATACCGGCGTGCACCAGGAGATGGTCAGCGACATGGCAGCAAAACTGGCGCCGGGCGACGACCTGGTCGGCTTCGCCGCGCTCACCCACGACCTGGGCAAGGCGCTCACGCCGGCGGACCAGCTGCCGCGCCATGTCATGCACGAACAGCGCGGCCTGAAGCCGCTCGCGGCGCTGTGCGAACGCCTGAAGATTCCCGCCGACCACCGCCAGCTGGCCGAGGCGGTGTGTCGCGAACACCTCAACGTGCATCGCATCGACGAACTGCGCGACGCCACCGTGCTGGAGCTGATCCAGCGCTGCGACGGCTTCCGCCGTCCCGAACGCATCGCGCAGATGGCGCTGGCCTGCGAGTGCGACAAGCGCGGCCGGCTCGGCTTCCAGGACAGCGGCTATCCGCAACGCGCCACGCTGCTGCGCCTGCATGCCGCCGCGGTGGCGATCAACGCACGCGACATCGCGACCGCGGGACTGACCGGCCCCGCGGTGGGCGAGGCGTTGAAGAAGGCGCGGACCGGCGCGATCTGCGCGGCACGCTGAGGAGAGGGGAAACCGGGGTCAGAGGGCGGTTTTCCCGAAAAACCGCATTCCGGTGCCGGTTTTTCTTCCACCGCAGGCAGGCTGCTCCAGCAGCCATGCCTGCGCCAGCCGCAGCGCCTCGGCGCGCTGCATCGCCACCACATCGGGAACGATGCGGCTGCCATCGCCCACGCCGTTGCGGTCCTTCATCACCGTACTGGTCAGCAGCAGGGTGCTGCCATCGACCAGTGTCACCGGCGCGTTGCCGGTGGAATAGCCCATGGTCGAGGTACCGAAACTGCGGCTGTGCGGCCGCCCGCGCAGCGCGAGCACGATGGCCTCGCCGGAACTGGCGGTGCGGTCGGATTGAAGTACCGCGACCGGTGCGTCCGGCCTGCGCAGGCGGCGGGCCGCATCGTCCGGCGCCAGCCTCAGGGATTGGCCCACCCAGACCGCCCCTTCCCGGTAGCGCCAAGGCTGCAGCCCGGTTGCGTCCAGGAAATGCCCGACCACGTCCGGTCCGCCGGCCCGGCCGGGCAGCAACGGCCCCACCCCCAGCAGCATCGGCCACATGTCGCCGCCGGTGTTGTCGCCCAGGTCCACGATCCAGCCGCAGCGGCTGCCGTCGTCCTGGCGCCAGAGGACGTCCTGCAGGCGATGCGCCTGCTGCCGTTCCGCGTCCCGCTGCTGCCCGCGCGGGAGACCGGGATCGGGCAGATAGGGGCCAACGTTGATCAGGCCAAGCCGCGCGTCGATCCGATAAGTCTCCTCCGGCCCCGCGGGGGAAACGGCGGCCGGAGCCACGCTGGATCCGATGCCCTTCTTCCGATACACATCGTGCAGTTCTTCGGCCGACATCCACCCGCCATGGCCGGCGGTCGCCCGGTCGATGGCGCCGGACAACAGCCTGCGTTGCCGGTCCGGGTCGTGGGTGGCGGCAAGATCGCGGCGCAGTGCCGCCCAGTCGACCTGGTCGCGATACAACGCCCTGTGCTCCAGGAGGCCCATCATCTGCTCCCGGGCCGGCAACGAAGGCACCGGGGTTGCCGCAACCGGCACCGCCAGCAGGGCCGACAACATCGCACCGCTCCGCTTCCTGCCCATCGTGGCCTCCCTCCCCTGATCGGTACCGGTGCAGGATAGAGCCGATCCCTGGCGCGCTGGGACGCGCTCCTAGATCTTCAGATAGATCCGCCGCCGGTCCAGCCACCACATCGGCAGCCACCAGACGGCGACGAAGGCGATGGCCATCGCCAGCGAAGCGGCCTCGGCGCCGGCCAGCGGGGTGATCCAGCGGTCGAACACGTTGCCGTACAGCCAGCCCCAGCTGCCGGTGCCGAGCATCGCCAGCACCATCACCCCGGAGCCTGCATAGGCGGTGATCGCGTTGGCGCCGAAGCGCCGGCCCAGCGGCGGCCACTGCACGCGGTCGATGAGCATGTGCGCCAGCCACAGCGCACCCAGCGCCCAACCGGACGTCCACAGCACGTAGGAAGGCGTCCACAGATTCTTGTTGAGCGGCTGCCAGGTCGACCACAGCGCCCCCAGCACCAGCAGCACGACGGCGGCAAACAGCAGACGCAGCGGGCGCCCACTGCGCAACAGCGCGCCGGCGCACAGGCCGATCAGGGTCGAGGCCAGGGCACCGAGGGTCGAAACCAGGCCTTCGGGATCATGCCCCAGCCCGGTGGCGGCGTCGTACTTGTAGACCATGTCGCCGAACAGGGCGGTGTCCACGCGGCTGGGCAGGTTGTACCAGGGCTCCAGCGTGCCGCCGGCCGCCAGCAGTGCCGCGTATCCACCCAGCAACAGCAGCACGCACGCACGCTGCGCCGTCGCGCGTAGCCAGATCGCCATCGCGCCGACGACGGCGAAGCACACGCCGATGCGCTGCAGCACGCCCAATGGCCGGTAGTGCGCCAGATCCAGCCACCACCACGCCAGCAGGTGCAGCAGCATGCCCAGGCCGACGATGCGCAGCGCGCGCACCAGCACGGTGCGGGTCAAGGCGGCGCGGTCAGCGCCCTGTTCGACGCGCGGCACCACGCCCAGCGCGATCGACACGCCGACGATCACCAGGAAGAACGGGAACACCAGGTCGGTGGGCGTGCAGCCGTTCCACTCCGCGTGTTCCAGCGGCGCGTATACATGGCCCCATGTGCCCGGATTGTTGACCAGCAGCATGGCCGCGACGGTGATGCCGCGCAGGGCATCGACCGCGGCATAGCGGGTGGGTGTGGTGCGAACGGATTGGAAACCTGTCATTGGCATTGCCCCGCACGGTAAATGTCAGCGCTGTTGTTGTGATTTTGCTTTCCAGCTTTTGACTTTCGGGTCCCCTTCCGCAGCGATGGAGCCGACGGGAAAAACCCGAAGGGCGACGTGCATGGATGCACGTCGTTTTTTGACGAGACATGGATGTCTCGTCAAAAAATCCCGGCGGCGGAGTGGACCCACGGTACGCAGTGCCGTGGGCGCGGAGGCAGGGGCGTGCTTTCTCTTGGTTACTTCTCTTTGCACGAGCAAAGAGAAGTAACTCGCTCCTGCGGAGCAGGAGTGAAAGCCTTTGCTTTGCCTGTAAATCCAACATCTGGACCCCATCGCCCCTCACCCCAATTCCCACTCCGCGCCCCGACCCAAGCCTGCGGCATGGGCGCTCCGCCGCACGCGCGCCAGCGGCGTGCAAGCCGTGCGACCTCGTCCCGCAAGGAGAGGGGCTTTATCGGCGCTCCCCTTCCGGGGAGAGAACAGCTTCATCAATCACGCTGCCCCGCGATCCACGTCGCCTGCACCTGCAGCCCATCATCCAGCAGCACGAAATCCGCCTGGTAACCCGCCGCGATATGCCCATGGCGGTCATCCACGCGCAGGAACTGCGCGGGATAGGTCGAAGCCATGCGCGCCGCTTCGGCCAACGGCAACCCCAGCAGGTTGACCGTGTTGCGCACCGCGGTGGCCATGTCCAGCGCAGAGCCGGCCAGCGAGCCCGCGGCATTGCGCACCACACCATCGACGGCGGTGATGACCTCGCCATACAGCTCGAACGAAGGATCGTCCGCGCCGACCATCGGCATCGCATCGGTCACCAGCAGCACCTTTCCGCGCGGTTTGGCCGCCAGCGCCACCCGCAGGCTGGCCGGGTGCACGTGCACGCCATCGACGATCACGCCGCACCAGCTGTACGGATCTTCCAGCGCGGCGCCGACCACGCCGGGCTCGCGCCCCTGCAGCGGCGTCATCGCGTTGTACAGGTGGGTGAAGCCGCTGATGCCGGCATCCAGGCCGGCGCGGGTTTCCTCGTAGCTGCCCGCGGTGTGGCCGGCACAGACGATGGCGCCATTGCCGACCATCGCCTTGATGGTCGCGACGGGTACCCGTTCGGGCGCCAGCGTGATCAGGGTGACGCCGTTGTCCAGCGAGGTCGCCATCGCCACCTCGTCCGGTCCCGGCACGCGGAACTTGCCGGCATCGTGCGTGCCCTTGCGCGCCGGCGCGATGTACGGGCCTTCCAGGTGGATGCCGAGGATGCCGGGCACGCCGTCGGCGATGGCCTGGCGCACCGCGGCGATGGCCTGCGCCATCACCGCCGCGTCGTCGCTGATCAGGGTCGGCATCATGCCGGTGGTGCCGAAGCGGCGGTGCCCGCGCATCATCGCGCGCAGGGCGTCCACGTCCGGCGTGTTGTTGAGCAGCGCGCCGCCGCCGCCATTGACCTGCACGTCGATGAAGCCCGGCAGCAGCCAGCCGCCGCCCAGGTCGTACTGCGGCACACCGGCCGGCAGCGAAGCTTCCGGCAGCACCGCGGCCACCTTGCCCCCCTGCACCAGCACGGCATGGCCGGAGTGGAAGTCGTCGTTGCCCAGAACGCGAGCGTTGGTCAGGGCGAATTCGTTCATTGTTCTGCTTTCCAGATGTCCTGCGATTCAAGCAACTGCCGTCACACCGTCTCGGTCACCTTGTTCAAATGCGGCGGCAGGTCAGGATTATGGCCCCGGCGCAGCGCCAGCGCGTTGATCGCGCGGTAGAAGCTCTGCACGGTCAGCAACGGTGCGCACAGCGGGTGCGGCGCCACCGCGACCGGCAGGTCGCCGCCCTCGCCCGCCAGCCATACGCGCGCGCCGCGCGCGGCAAATTCATCGGCCAGGGCGCGGGTGCCGGCGCCGGTCTCGTCCGGCTGGGCGAAGGCCAGCACCGGGAAGTCCCTGCCCACCAGCGCCATCGGCCCGTGCTTGACCTCGGCCGAGCTGTAGCCCTCGGCATGCAGCCCGCAGGTCTCCTTGAACTTGAGCGCCGCTTCCTGCGCCGCGGCCAGGCCGGGGCCACGGCCGACGACGAACAGGTTGTGCGCATCGACCAACCCCTCGGTCAACGTGGTCCAGTCGCATTCCCAGGCCTGGGCCATGGCGGCCGGCAGCGCATCGAGCGCGGCGATCAGGGTCGGATCGTCGCGCCAGTACGCACAGAGCTGCAGGATCGCGGCCAGCGAGGCGAGATAGCTCTTGGTCGCCGCCACGCTGCGCTCGGCGCCGGCGCCGAGCGGAATCACCGTGTCGGCCAGCTGCGCCAGCGGCGAATCTTCCACGTTGACCAGCGCGACCACGCGCGCGCCGGCAGCCTTGGCCGCTTCGGCGTTGCGCAGCAGGTCCGGACTCTTGCCCGACTGCGAAATCACCAGATAAAGCGCGTCCTGCAGCTTCTGCTTTGCTTCGTAGACCGAGCCCACCGACGGCGACGCCGAAGCGGTCACCAGGCCCAGCCGCGTCTCGAACAGGTACTTGGCATAGGTGGCGGCATGATCGGAACTGCCGCGCGCGCAGGTCACCACGAACGGCGGCGGATTCTTCCGCAGGTCCGCGGCCAGCGCCCGCACCACGTCATGGTTGCGGGCGAACTGCGCGGCGATCACGGAGGCACTGGAAGCGGCCTCGTTGAACATCAGGGTTTCGGTCTCGCTGGGCAACATGGTCCTACTCGGAAAGATCGGGGGAAAGGGAAGGCGGCCGCAGCGGCTGCTGGCGCAGCGGCGCGGTCGAGCCGCGCACCACCAGCTGCGGCACGAAGCCCTGGTTCTGCAGCTGCACCGGGTTGTCCTCGTAGGCGTCGGTGCGCAGCTGGCTGATCAGCAGACGCGCGGCATGGCGGGCGATGTCGCCGGTGGCCTGCTTGGCGGTGGTCAGCGCCGGCCACGACTGGCGCGAGAACGGACTGTCCTCGAAACCGGCGATGGACAGGTCGTAGGGCACGTTCAGGCCTGCCGAATTGGCCGCGGCCAGCACGCCGGCGGCGATTTCGTCGTTGGAGCCGAAGATCGCCGTGGGCGGCTCGCGCAGCGCCAGCAGGCGGCGCGCGCCGCGGAAGCCGTCGTCGAAGGTGTAGTCGCCCGGAATGACGAGATGCTTGTCCAGGGTGATGCCGTAATCCTTCAGCGCCGCCTCGTAGCCGGCATAGCGCTCACCGCTCGAACGGTGCTCCGGACCACCCCACAGGAAACCGATGCGCTGGTGGCCGAGCTGGATCAGGTGCTCGGTGATCTCGTAGGCGGCATCGCGGTCGTCCACAAACACGCAGGCGCCGTCGGCCGGGTCCTCGGTGGCCGCGATGATGCGCACCGTCTTGATGCCGCGCGCGTTGAGCGCGGCCACCAGTTCCGGGCGCTCGGACATCGGCGCGGTCAGCACCAGCCCGGCCAGGCGCGAACGCTGCACCCAGTCGGCCAGTTCCTCGGCCAGCATCGGCGAGGTCGAGTCGCAGGGATGGATCTGCAGGCCGAAGCCGGTCTCGCGGCAGGCCGACAGCACGCCGTTCTGCACGCCGATGATGTGGTACGGGTTCGGGTTGTCGTAGACCAGCCCGATCACGAACGTGGTGTTGCTGCGCAGGTTGCGCGCGGACGGATCCGGCTCGTAATCCAGCTCGGCGACCGCGCGCAGCACGCGCGCGCGGGTGGCCTGCATCACCGAAGGCTCGTTGTTGATGACCCGCGACACCGTCTTGAGCGAGACCTTTGCCCGCTCGGCGACGTCCTTGATGGTGGGTCTGCGCATGACGGTTTCCTGCCTGGACTGACTGCCCGCCATGATGCTCGATTCAGCCGCCATGCGCGCGGCCCGCACGCTGCCCGCTGACAGCGAAGTACAGGATGTACAGGTAGCACGGCACCATCAGCGCGGCGAACACCAGCTGGAAATCGAAGTGCTGCTTGAGCACCGCGAACGCCTGCGGAATGATCGCGCCACCGGCGATGCCCATCACCAGCAGGGCCGAGCCGGTCTGGGTGAAGCGGCCCAGGCCGCGGATCGCCAGCGGGAAGATCGCCGGCCACATCATCGCGTTGGCGAAGCCCAGCGCGGCCACGAAGCCCACCGAGACATAGCCGTGGGTGACGTAGGCGCCCAGGCTGAACACCACGCCGAGCACCGCCGACACCGCCAGCCAGCGTTCCTGCGAAATGAAGCGCGGGATCAGCACCAGCCCGACCAGGTAGCCGACCAGCATCGCCGTCAGCGTATAGGAGGTGAACAGCTTGGTCTGGTCCAGCGGCAGGTCGAAACCATGGCCATAGGTGCCGATGGCGTCACCGGCCATCACCTCCACGCCGACATAGACGAACAGGCACAGCACGCCCAGCCACAGGTGCGGGAACTGGAAGACGCTGCGCTTTTCCGACGCACCGCCCACGGACCCGGCATTGGCCTCGGCCGCGCGCACTTCCGGCAGCGGCGAGAACAGCACGCCCGCCGCCACCAGCAGCAGGACGCCGGCGATGACCATGTACGGCGTGTGGATCTTGGCGGCGAAATCGTTGAGCAGCTGCGTCTTGGTCGCCGCATCGGCCACCTTCACCTGCGCGTCCAGATCGCCGATGCCGTGCAGCACCAGCGAGCCGATCACGATCGGCGCGAGGATGCCGGCGACCTTGTTGCAGATGCCCATCAGCGCGATGCGCTGGGCCGCGCCCTCGATCGGGCCGAGGATGGAGATGTACGGGTTGACCGCCGTCTGCAGCAGCGCCATGCCGCCGCCGATCACGAACAGGCCGCTCAACGCGCCGGCGAACCAGCGCTGCGTCGCGAACTGGCCGAACAGCATGGCGCCTACCGCCATCACCGCAAGGCTCAGCGCCAGGCCCTTCTTCATGCCGGTGCGGTTGAGGATCACCGAAGCCGGCAGGGCCAGGAAGAAGTAGGACAGGTAGAACACCATCAGCACCAGGAACGCCGACACCTCGCTGACCTCGAAGGCCAGCTTGACGAAGGTGATCAGCGGCCCGTTGATCCAGGTACAGAAGCCGAGGATGAAGAACAGGCCGCCGACGATGGCGATCGAGGGCGCCATGCCGGTGCGCGGCGTGGAAGCGGGAACAGCGGACATTGGCAAGGCTCCTGCAGCTGCGAGAGGGACGGCTCACGCCGACCGGTGGTAACTGGGAACAACGTTGTCACATTTATTGTTTGGTGCCGACGGGTTTGTCAACAACGCGTGCACACGTGCACTGGCCACGTCGAAGGCCAGGGAGGGAGCTGAGCCATGTTGCCCAATGCCTTTGCCCCGCAAACGCAGGATTCACCAGCAACCTGCTTTCGAATGCAACAAAACGCCGAAGGCCGTTGATGCGCAAAACGTCGCTGCGGCGCAGCATCGAAAGTTTCAATTATTCGTTGACATCGTTGTCAGAACGATTACAGACTCGGCCCCCGATGGCGCCTGATGGGCGCTCCCCAACGCCATAGGGAAACCGAGTGACCGCTGCTGCCCCCACACTGCAGACCTTCCCGCTCGACAGTGCGTCGCGGCCGTTCCTGGCCGCGGACGTGGGCGGCACGCACGTGCGCGTCGGGCTGATCCGCGCCGGCAGTGGAGAAGGCCCGGCGATCGAGATCCTGTCCTACCGCAAGTACCGCTGCGCCGATCATCCGAGCCTGAGCGCGATCCTGTCCGACTTCGCCAGCCACAACCCGCCGGTGGAGCATTGCGTCATCGCCACTGCCGGCTATGCGCTGGCCGACGGCACCGTGATCTCCGCCAACCTGCCCTGGCCGCTGTCGGCCAACCGCATCCGCGACGACCTCGGCTTCCACGCCGTGCACCTGGTCAACGATTTCGAGGCCGTCGCCCACGCTGCCGCCCACATCGACGGCAGCCAGGTCCTCCAGCTCACCGGCCCGGCCGAAGCGCCGCGCGGCCCCACCCTCATCGTCGGGCCCGGCACCGGCCTGGGCGCCGCCGTCTGGATTCCCGTCGGCGACCGCTCCGTCGTGCTCGCCACCGA
>NZ_JBFTMV010000010.1:0-150802 GCF_056397145.1 Stenotrophomonas sp. 05N423 | reverse complement strand
TCAGCATTCGATGACATTGACGGCCAGCCCACCGCGGCTGGTTTCCTTGTACTTGTCCTGCATGTCGCGGCCGGTGTCGCGCATGGTCTTGATGACCTTGTCCAGGCTGACCTTGTGCTTGCCGTCGCCGCGCATGGCCATGCGCGCGGCGTTGATGGCCTTGACCGCGCCCATGGCGTTGCGCTCGATGCAGGGGATCTGCACCAGCCCGCCGATCGGGTCGCAGGTCAGGCCCAGGTTGTGCTCCATGCCGATCTCGGCGGCGTTCTCGATCTGCCCGGGCTTGCCGCCCAGCGCGGCCATCAGGCCGCCGGCGGCCATCGAGCAGGCCACGCCGACCTCGCCCTGGCAGCCGACCTCGGCGCCGGAGATGGAAGCGTTCTCCTTGTAGAGGATGCCGATGGCCGCGGCGGTAAGCAGGAAGTCGAACACGCCCTGCTCGTTGCTGCCCGGGCAGAAACGGTCGTAGTAATGCAGCACCGCCGGGATGATGCCGGCCGCGCCGTTGGTAGGCGCGGTGACCACGCGGCCGCCGGCGGCGTTTTCCTCATTGACCGCCAGCGCGTACAGGTTGACCCAGTCCAGCGTGGTCAGCGGGTCGCGCATGGCCGCTTCCGGGCGCGCGGACAGTTCCCGGTACAGCGCCGGGGCGCGGCGGCCCACGTGCAGGCCGCCGGGCAGGGTGCCCTCGGAGCGGATGCCGCGTGCCACGCAGGCCTGCATGGCGTCCCAGATCTCGCGCAGGCCGTCCTTGATCTCGTCCTCGCTGCGCCAGCACTTCTCGTTCTCGAACATCAGCGCGGCGATGCTCAGGCCGCTGCGCGCGGCCTGGGCCAGCAGCTCGTCGCCGCTTTTGAACGGATACGGCAGCGGGGTCTGGTCGGGCACGATGCGGTCGTCGGCGGCATCGTCGGCATTGACCACGAAGCCGCCGCCGATGGAGTAGTAATCGCGGGTGGCGATGACCTCGTCGCTGGCGTCGAAGGCGGTGAAGCGCATGCCATTGGTGTGGTAGGGCAGTTTCTGGCGCTTGTTCAGGGCCAGGTCGCGCTTCTCGGCACGGATGCGCACCACGTCCTGGAGCCTGCCCGGATCGAGCAGCCAGCGGTGGACGAAGCGCTCGGCCGCGCGCATCGGGCCGACGGTGTGCGAGGAACTCGGGCCGATGCCGATCTTGAACAGGTCGAACGTGCTGACGGACATTGCGTTGTGCGTACTGCTTGGAGAGGACCGTTATTCTACGGGTTCGCCGCTGCCGGCCCTGCCCGCAGCGCAGCATCGGACCGGCATGGGATGTAGGGAATGGGCTTGATTCTGTACCAGCGCGACGATTGCCATCTGTGCGACCAGGCGCTGGCGGTGCTCGCGCAGGCGCGCGCGCCCGAGTTCGACAGCGTGTTCATCGACGGGGACGACACGCTGGAAGCACGTTACGGCACGCGCGTGCCGGTGCTGCGCGACAGCGTGGACGGCGCCGAACTGGATTGGCCCTTCGATGCGGACGGCCTGCGGCGGTGGCTGCGATGAGTTTCCGCACCTGGCCGCCGCTGCTCGCCGCACTGGGTATGGCGGCGGCCAACGCCGGCGCGGCGGACGTGGACCTGGCCAAGGCGCTGCCGGCGCGTTCGCCGGACTTCGCGTGGCAGGGGCGGACGGTGGCGCAGGTGGTGCCGGTGGAGGGCATCGAGCGCCTGGTGCTGCTGAAGGCGGTCACCAGCGCCCCGGCCGCGCTGGATATGCGCAACCTGCGGCGCATGCTGCGCGACGCGGCGGGCATGCCTTTGCAGGCGCCGGTGGACGGAGAGCGCCAGCCCTTGCAGGCTGGCGGCCCGGACACGGTGTGGGAGGCCGTGCTGCTGATGCGCGATGGCGGCGTGTTCGGCCTGGCTGTGCGTCCCGGCGGGACGCAGGACCCGCGGCACCGCGGTTGCCTGACCGATGCCAGCGGCCTGCGCGGCTGTTTCGACATCCCGGCCATCGCCCCCGGTTGATCGTCGCGCCGGGGGCGGCGGCCTTACTTTGCGCGCAGCACGACCTTGGTGCTGATCGCGGTGTCGTCGGGAATGGTCTTGGTGTCGGCCCAGTCGCCGCCGCCGACGCCGAAGTCCAGGCGCTTCACCGTGGCCTTGCCGGTCAGCACCGGCTGCGCGCCGGGCGTCCAGGTGAAGGTGAAGGTGACTGGTTTGCTGATGCCGCGCAGTTCCAGCGTGCCGTCGGCGGCGAACTGGTTCGTGCCCACGGCGCGGAAGCCGCTGGCGGTGTAGCGCGCCTGCGCGAACTGGGCGACGTTGAAGAAATCCTTGCCCTGCAGGGTGGAATCGCGGTCGCTGTTGCCGCTCCTGGCGCCGGCCAGCGGGATGGTGACGTCGAGCTTGCCGGTGGCCGGATTGGCCGGGTCGAAGCTCAGCTGCGTCTGGAAGCCGGGGAAGGTGCCGGTGAAGATCTCGCCGTCGTACTTGGTGGCGAAGACCAGGATCGAACCGGGGGCCTGCTCGTAGTCCGCGGCCATGGCCGGAGCCGTCGCCAGCATGCCGGCCAGGGCAGCGGCCACGGCAGTCGGGGTGGTGAGCTTGATGTTCATGCGGATTCCTTCTGGGGAGCGCCCAGCCAGCCTTGCGGCAGCATGCGGGCGAGGGTGGCGTCGCGCTGGTGGAGATGGTGGTAGAGGGCGGCGCCGGCATGCGCCAGCACCACCAGGATCAGCAGCCAGAAGCCCCATTCGTGGAGGGCATGGGAGAACTGCGCGGACGATTCGTCCGGAGCGACGAGCTTGGGCATCTCGAACAGTCCGAACAGCTTGAACGGGCGCAGGCCGCTGGCCGAGTCGTACAGCCAGCCCGACAGCGGGATGGCGAACATCAGCACGTACAGCAGCCAGTGCGTGGCCTCGGCGATGCGTTCCTGCCAGGTCGGCGTGCCCGGTACCGGCCTGGGCGCGCCGGCATACAGCCGCCACGCCAGCCGCGCCGCCACCAGCGCCAGCACGGTGATGCCGATCGATTTGTGCGCGGTGTAGACCCAGAAGTACTTCGGTGTCTTGGGCAGTTCGCCCATGAGCAGGCCGACGATGCCCAGGGCGAGGATCAGCAGGGCGATGAGCCAGTGCAGGCTCTTGCTGACGCTGCCCCAGCGGTCAGGGGTGTTCTTCAGGCTCATGGATGGGATTCCTGTTGCGGGGAAAGTCGGGTTGCGGCATCGGCCGCGGCCTGCGCGTCGTCGTCTTCGGCAGGCGCCTGGCCGGTCGCATCGGGCGCCCTGGCGTTGTCGTCGCGTACCGCCTCGGCCTCGATGCGCAGCTCCACGCGGTCGCCGATCACCGATTGCCATGCATCGATGCCGAAGTCCGAGCGCTGCAGCGTCGCGGTGGCGGAGAAGCCGGCGGTGCGGCGGAATGGCGGCAGCGGATGCCGCTTGAGCGCATTGAGGCGGACGTCGAGCACGACCTCGCGGGTGACGCCGCGCAGGGTCAGCAGGCCATGCACGCGCGCGTTGTGCGCATCCACCGGCTCGATGCGGGTGGAGACGAAACGCGCCTGCGGGTGGCGCTGGCCGTCGAGCAGGTTGCGCGCCAGCGTGGCCTGGTTCCACTTGTCGTCGCCCAGGTCGAGCCGGGCGATGGGGATGACCACGTCCAGACGGGCGCTACGCCAGTCGTCGGGATCGAACTCCAGCACGCCTTCGTTGCCGGACACCGTGCCCAGCGCCTGCGAGAAGCCGGCGTGCTCCACCGCGAACAGCACCCGCGTATGCACCGGGTCCAGCCGGTAGCGGTCGGCGGCGGACGCCGACAGCGGCAGCAGCAGGCAGGCAAGCAGCATGGCGAGGGAACGTGGCAAGGTCCGGCTCCGGAAAGGTTGGGGGATTCTAGGCATATGCCCGGCAGGGATTGTTGCCATGTCGTGCAATGGATTGTTCCCGCCATCCCTGGCGGGACCCCTTCGGGCCATCGACGAGCGATGTCAAAAACCGCTCCCCGCGGTTTTTTGTTCCCGCCATCCCCGGCGGGAACCCTTCGGGCCGTCGACGAGCGATGCCGGATGCTGTTCCCGTAGCCTTTCAGGTGCGATGGCCGTTCCGTGGAGCGCACCGCCGCCTTCCGCGCCGGCGATGGAGCGATTGCGGCGCTGCCGCACAGGTCGGCCGAATCCCGGTGCGGATGGTATTTTCCGCAGCGGACAGGGACAGCGACGGGCGACGGATGCAAAACAGGGGCAACTGCGAAACGGGCGGACGGACATCGGCTGGCGGGCGTCGACCGGCCCTGGGCCGTGTTTTCCTCCTGTCCGCCAACGCAGTCCTGCGGCTGTGGGGCACGCCATGAGTGGTTGGCAGCGGTGGTTGCTGTGCCTGTTGCTGTGCGGCGTGGCGGCGCAGGCCATGGCCGAGGTGCCGATCACGCCGCAACCGCGCCGCCTGGGCGTGGCCGATGGTCTGCCGTCAGCCAACATCAACGCATTCGCCGAGGACCGGCTCGGCTATCTGTGGCTGGCCAGCCACGACGGGCTGGCGCGTTTCGACGGGCGCAATTTCCGCATCTGGCGGGCCGAGGACGGGCTGCGCGACAACCTGATCTGGAGCCTGCACGTGGACGCGGCCAACCGGCTGTGGTTCGGCACGCAGAACGCAGGCCTGGGCATGTTGTCGGCCGATCGCCGCAGCTTCCGCTTCTTCGACCGCGATACGTATCCGCAGATCGCCAGCAATACCGTGTGGAGCATCGCCTCCACGCCCGATGGCAGCGTCTGGTTCGGCACGCCGACCGCCGGTCTGTACCGCCTGGCCGTGGACGGCACGATCCAGCGTTTCATGCCGGTCGCCGGCCAGCGCGACAGCCTGCCGTCGGCCTCGATCGCCTACCTGGCGGTCACGCCGGACGGCGTGCTGTGGGTGGGCAGCAAGGGCGGGCTGGCGCGCTGGACCGGTAGCGGCTTCGAGCGCGAGGGCGAGGCGATACTGCCGTCGCCGCGCATCAACGGCCTGAAGGTCGATGGCGGCCAGCGGCTGTGGATCGCGACCAACGGCGGGGTGGTGGTGCGCCACCGCGACGGCCGTTTCGAGCGGATGGAGTGGCCCGGTTCCGCGCCCGGCGACGTGCTCAACGTGCTGCAGTACGCGGCCGACGGCAATTACTGGCTGGACACGCTGCAGGGCCTGGGGCGCAGCCGCGACGGCGCCGCGGTGAGCAACGTGCCGCTGTACAGCGCGCAGGAGCGCGGGCTGGTCAAGCCGAACTGGAGCACCGCCTACGAGGACCGCGACGGTGGCCTGTGGTTCGCCAGCACCAATGCCGGCCTGTGGCACCTGTCGCCGAACTGGCGGCAGTTCTCGGTGCTGGCGCGGCACCTGGACGATCCGGCCTCGCTGCGCAATCCCTACGCGCTGGCGATGGCGGCGTCCGCCTCCGGCGGTATATGGGTGGTCGGTACCCGCGGCGCGCTCGACCGGTTCGACCCGGCCAGCGGTGCGGTGGAGCAGCACCTGCAGCCCATCGACGGCATCAACTGGCCCCAGTCGGTGGCCGAGGATGCGCTGGGGCGGGTCTGGATCGGCAGCCTGGACACGCTGGTGCGCTACGACCCGCGCGACGGCGCGGTGCGCCACTGGCGCCATGACGATGCGGCGGATGCGGCGGATGCGGCGATGGTCGGCGACGGCGACATCGTGCGCATCTGCAATGACCGCATATGGATCTACTCCGAAGACGGCGGCATCCAGCAGCGCGATATGGAGGGGCGTGTCACCCTGCAGCTGGCGCCGGGCCAGCGCGGCCTGCCGGAGAGTGCGCTGCAGGACATGCAATGCGGCCCCGGGAACCGGTTGTGGCTGTCCGGCGCCGCCGGCCTGTCCGCCTGGCAGCCGCAGGCCGGCGCTTTCGCGCCGGTGCAGGGCGGTCCGCAGGCGCCGGCCTACGCCTTCGATGTCGGCGCCGGCGGCAGGGTATGGGTCGCTCTGCTCGGGCGTCTGGAGCGTTACCGCTGGGAAGGCGGGCAACTGCTGTGGGAGGACGGCATCGGCGTGGACCAGGGATTTCCCATGCTGGCCGCCGGTGGACTGGTCATCGACAGCCACGGCGTCGCCTGGGCCAGCAGTGCGCGCGGCCTGATCCGGGTCGATCCCGAGCGGCGTTCGGTGCGCCTGTATGGCGTGCACGACGGTCTGCCGGGCCAGGAGTTCCGGCGCCGCGGCCTGGTCCAGGCGCGCAGCGGCCAGATCGCCGGCGGCACGCCGGAAGGCGTGGTGCTGTTCGATCCGGCCCAGGTCGGGCCGCCGGCGCGGCGGCCGCCGCTGGTGATCGAGCGGATCAGCGTGCACCGCGGCGACCAGGAATACGATCTTTCGACGCAGCCGTCCCTGCGCATCAAGGACGGCGACCGCGACCTGCACGTGGTCGCGCGCCTGCTGGCTTTCGCCGATTCCACCAACAACCTGTACCGCTTCCGCTTGACCGGCTACGACCCGGACTGGGTGAACGCCGGCGCGAGCGGCGAACGCGTGTTCCCACGCCTGGCCCCGGGCAGCTACACCCTGCAGATCCAGGGCGCGGTGCCCGGTGGCGGCTGGATCGGCGCGCCCGACCTGCGGATCGAGGTCGCGCCGCCATGGTGGCGCAGCGCCTGGGCGCTGGTCGGCTATGCACTGGCGGCGGCGCTGGCGCTGGGCATCGCGGTGCTGGCCTACCGTGCGCGCCTGCAACGGCGCAGCGAATGGCGGTTGGCCGAGCAGCGGCGCGAACTGGCCGAGCAGGCGTCCTCGGCCAAGACCCGCTTCCTGGCCACGCTCGGGCACGAAGTGCGCACACCGATGACCGGCGTGCTCGGCATGACCGAACTGCTGCTGGACACGCAGCTGGATGCCACCCAGCGCCGCTATGCCGGTTCGATCCAGCAGGCGGGCACTCACCTGCTGCAACTGGTGAACGATTCCCTCGACCTGGCGCGCATCGAGGCTGGCCGCCTGGAGCTGGACAGCCAGCCGTTCGAGCTGGCGCCACTGCTGGACGAGGTCGCTTCGCTGATCGCGCCGGCGGTGCGCAAGCGCGGTCTGCTGTTCGTGCACGAGCGGCGCCCGCCGATGCCGGTCCGCGTGACCGGGGACGCGATGCGCCTGCGCCAGATCCTGATGAACCTGCTCGGCAATGCCGCCAAGTTCACTGGACATGGACAGGTCGGGTTGGGCGTGGAACTGCTGCCCGGGGGCGCGGGCATCCGCCTGGAGGTCAGCGATACCGGCCCGGGCATCACCGCCGAGCAGCAGGCGCGGCTGTTCCGCCGCTTCGAACAGGCCGAGGGGCCGCAGACCGCCTCGCGCTACGGTGGCAGTGGGCTGGGGCTGGCGATCTGCCAGGAACTCGCCGCGGCCATGGGCGGACGCATCCGCATCGACAGCCGGCTGGGCGCAGGCGCGCGCTTCATCGTCGAACTGCCGCTGCCGTGGACGCCGCTGGAAGACGGCCGCGAGGCGACGGCGCGACCGCCGGGCGAAGGTCCGGAGGGCAGCCTGTGCATCCTGCTGGTCGAGGACGATCCCACCGTGGCCGACGTCATCGCCGGCCTGCTGCGCGCGCGCGGCCACCAGGTCGTGCACGCGCTGCACGGCCTGGCCGCGCTCGGCGAAGTGGCGGCGCGGTCTTTCGACATCGGCCTGCTCGACCTGGACCTGCCAGCGCTCGACGGACTGGCGCTGGCCACCCAACTGCGCGGGCAGGGCCATCGTTTCCCGTTGGTGGCGGTGACCGCGCGATCCGATGGCGCCGCCGAGCAGCAGGCGCGTGCGGCCGGGTTCGACGGTTTCCTGCGCAAGCCGGTGACCGGCGAGATGCTGGTGGCGGCCATCGCCGCGGCGTGGCGTCCCGCCGCGGCGGCCGATGGCGCACCGCGGGAGCAGCATCCGCGCTGACTACTCGACCACTTCCTCGACCGCGCGCGGATGCGGGCGGTTTTCCGGCAACTGCCAGAACACCAGGGTCGAGCTGAGCGTGATCGCGCCGACGCAGACGAAGGTGGCGTGCAGGGCCGCACTGGCGCCATGGCCGGTGAGATGGGTGCCGAACGCGGAAAGCAGGCTGCCGGCGGTGGCCGCGCCGAAGCCGGTGGCCAGCATCATCACCATCGACAGCAGGCTGTTGCCGCTGCTGGCCTGGCCGACATCCAGGTCGCGCAGGGTCACGGTGTTCATCACCGTGAACTGCATCGAGTTGAACGCGCCGAACAGCGCCAGCTGCAGCAGCCGCACCCACAGCGGCTGCTGCGCGGTGACGAACATGAAGCTGGCCATCGCCAGGCCGACGCAGACGGTATTGATCATGAGGATGCGGCGGTAGCCGAAGCGTTCCACCAGGGTCACCGCCGCGCGCTTGGCGGCCATGCCGGCCAGCGCCACCGGGATCATCATCATGCCCGCCGCCATCGGGCTCATGCCCATGCCCACCTGCAGCAGCAACGGGATCAGCAGCGGCATGGCGCCGCTGCCGATGCGCGAGAACAGGTTGCCGAGGATGCCGATGCGGAAGCTGGCGATCTGGAACAGCGTGAGCGGGAACAGCGCATCGCGGCGCCCGGCCGCGTGCAGCCAGTAACCGGCCAGCGCGGCGATGCCGATCACCGCCAGCAGCAGCACCAGCGCATGTGCCGAACCGAAGCCGGAGGCGCCGTCCAGCGCCAGCGACAGCGCGACCATGCCGAAGGCCAGCATCAGGTAGCCGGCCAGGTCGAAGTGATGCCGTTCCTGGCCGTAGTGGTCGGGCATGATGCGCAGCGCGGCGCACAGCCCGATCAGCCCGATCGGCAGGTTGATCAGGAAGATCCAGTGCCAGGACGCGGCCTGCACCAGCCAGCCGCCGAGCGTCGGGCCGAGCAGCGGGCCGACCAGCGCCGGGATCGCGATGAAGCTCATCGCCGACAGGAACTGCTCGCGCGGAACCGAGCGCATCACCGCCAGCCGTCCCACCGGCAGCAGCATCGCCCCGCCGACGCCCTGCAGCACGCGTGCGGCCACCAGCCAGTGCAGGGAGGGCGACAGTGCGCAGGCCAGCGAGCCGAGGGTGAACAGCACGATCGCGGCCAGGAAAGTGCGGCGGGTGCCGAAGCGGTCGGCGATCCAGCCCGAGGCCGGAATGAAGCTGGCTACCGCCAGCGCATAGCTGAACACCACCGACTGCATCTGCAGCGGGCTCTCGCCCAGGCTGCGCGCCATCGCCGGCAATGCGGTGTTGACGATGGTCGAGTCCAGCATCTGCATGAAGATCGCCAGCGACACCAGCCACAGCAGCGGCCGGTGCGGATCGCCGGCGGGCAGGGGGCTGGAAGGGGGCGTGGGCATCAGGCGCGCTCGTGACCGGGTGGGGGCGCCATTGTCCGCGGTCGCGCGTGCAGGCGCTGCGCACGCCCCGGCGCAGATGCGCGGGGGCGTCGCAGTTCATCCGGGAATCCGCGCGCGCTCAGCGGCGGCTGAGGCGGTGTACGGCGTCCACCAGCACGGCCACGTGCTCGGGGTTCATGTCCGGCGACATGCCATGGCCGAGGTTGAACACGTGGCCCTCGCGCGAGCCGCCATTGCCGGCCGCGTAGCTGTCCAGCACCTTGCCGGCCTCGCGGGCGATGGCCTCGGGCGACCCGTACAGCGTGGTCGGGTCGAGGTTGCCCTGCAGCGCCACCTTGCCGGCGGTCGCGCGCGCGGCGTCCTCCAGCGAGATGGTCCAGTCCACGCCCACGCCTTCGGCGCCGGTGGCGGCCAGCTCGGCCACGTACTGGCCAGTGCCCTTGCCGAACAGGATCAGCGGCGTGCGCTGCGCGCCTTGCCCGCGTTCCAGTTCGCGTGCGATGCGTGCCAGATAGGGCAGCGAGAACTCGCGGTACATCGCCGGCGACAGCACGCCGCCCCAGGTGTCGAACACCTGCAGCGCCTGCGCACCGGCCGCGCGCTGCGCCGCCAGGTAGGCGACGACCGCATCGGTTACCACCGTCAGCAGCTGGTGCAGGGCCCTGGGTTCGTTCAGCGCCATCGCCTTGATGCGCGCGTAATCCTTGCTGCCGCCGCCTTCGACCATGTAGCAGGCCAGCGTCCACGGGCTGCCGGAGAAGCCGATCAGCGGCACCTTGCCGTCCAGTTCGCGGCGGATCAGCCGCACCGCGTCCATCACGTAGCCCAGTTCGGTCTCCATGTCCGGCACCGCCAGCCGGGCGATGGCCGCCGCATCGCGCACCGGATGGTGGAACTTCGGGCCTTCGCCATCGGCGAAGTACAGGCCCAGGCCCATCGCGTCGGGCACGGTGAGGATGTCGGAGAACAGGATGGCCGCGTCCAGGTCGAAGCGTTCCAGCGGCTGCAGCGTCACCTCGCAGGCGACCTCCGGGTGCTTGGCCATGCCCAGGAAGCTGCCGGCGCGGGCGCGGGTGGCGCGGTACTCCGGCAGGTAGCGGCCGGCCTGGCGCATCAGCCAGACGGGTGTGCAGTCCACCGGCTCGCGGCGCAGGGCGCGCAGAAAGCGATCGTTGCGGAGGGGGCTGGTCACGGGAAACTCCTTGGAACGTGGCCGTTGGGCCGGGGCGGCGCGCAAGGCGCCGGGGCCGGTCAGGGGTGCGGCTCGCCGCTGGCGAAGACGACCTGGAAACCGCGCTTGATCTGCGCATCGCGCGCCTTCTCGAAGGCGTGGCGGGCTTCGTCCTGCTGCAGGTACAGCTCGCGGCGCAGCTGCGCGCGCCCGCCGGTCTGGCCGGTCTCGCGCAGCAGCTCCCAGCCGCCGAGCAGGTCCGGCAACAGGGAAAGCTGTACATAGCGGGGGGATTCGTTGCCGCTGGGCGGCTGCTGCAGGTAGACGCGCATGGCGGCGATTGTAGCCGCTGGGCGGTATTCCGGCAGGAGCGCACTGACAGTGCGCTCCTGCCGGATAGCGTCTGGAGAAAAGCGCCTTGACTCAGGGGCGCGCCACTGCGCCAAGCACGAACGGCGAAGCCAGCCCGAAGGGCGAGCCGCGAGCGGCGATTCAAGGCGCGGGTATGGCAAGCGGAAGACGGGGTCCGCAGTCTGCGGCGCAGACCGTGGGGCGCCAGCGCGCAGCGATGGCGTGTCCCCCTCCCTATTTGACGAAGCGGGTGTCCAGCAGCTGCCCGCTGCGCAGGTCCACTTCGAGCAGGTAGCCGGCGTCGATGTAGAACGACAGCGGCTTTTCCAGGGCGATCGAATAGCCGGTCAGCGACGGGCCGTCCTGGCCGGGGAAGTGCGGCAGGTCGATGTCCCGCCACAGCACGCCCCGCTCAAGATCGTGGGCGATGATCGTGGGCAGGCCGCTCTGCGGCATCAGGGTCACCACCACCACGCCGTCGATCAATGCCGCATCCATGATGCGGCGGCCGAAATCCCATTCATTGCCGTTAATGATGAGGGTGGTGCGGATCGGGAGTTTCATGCGGCCCGTTCAGTCCTTGCCGCGCAGCACTGCCAGCACCGCCGATTCGTCCACGTCCGGCACCACTTCGGCCTTGCCGATGCCGCGCCACAGCACCAGGCGCAGGCGGCCGGCGATGTTCTTCTTGTCCAGGCGCATGTGCGCGAGCAGGGCTTCGGGGTCCAGCCCGGCCGGGATCGTCACCGGCAGGCCATAGGCCCGCAGCAGATCGCGCAGGGTATCGGTATCGGCGGCATCGGCCATGCCCAGCGCGGCCGACAGCCGTGCCGCCAGCACCATGCCCACCGCCACCGCCTCGCCGTGGTTGAGGTTGTCGTTGTTTGGGGCGCCGTAGCCCTGCGCGGTCTCGATGGCGTGGCCGAAGGTGTGGCCGAGGTTGAGCAGGGCGCGTTCGCCCTTTTCCAGCGGGTCGCGCGCGACGATTTCGGCCTTGTGCTCGCAGCTGCGGGCGATGGCCTGCGCCAACGCGGCGTCGTCGCCGGCCAGCAGCGCCTCGCGTTCGGCCTGCAGCCACTGGAAGAACAGCGGGTCGCGGATGCAGCCGTACTTGATCACCTCGGCCAGGCCGGCGCGCAGCTCGCGCGCTGGCAGGGTGCGCAGCGCGGCGGTGTCGGCGATCACCGCGCGCGGCGGATGGAACGCGCCGACCAGGTTCTTGCCCTGGGCGATGTCCACCGCTGTCTTGCCGCCCACGGAGGAATCCACCATCGACAGCAGGGTGGTGGGCAGCTGCACACAGTCCACGCCGCGCATCCAGCAGGCCGCGGCGAACCCGGCCAGATCGCCGACCACGCCGCCGCCGAGCGCAAGCACGCAGGCGTCGCGGGTGGCGCCGAGCGCGGCCAGCGCGTCGATCACGCCACCGAAGTGGTGCAGGGTCTTGGACGCCTCGCCGGCCGGAATCACGTGCTGGCCGATCTTCAGTTCCGGGTGTTTGACCAGCAGGGCAGCGCGTACGCCGGCCAGATACAGCGGCGCCACCGTGTCGTCGCTGACCAGCAGCGCGTGGCGGCCGCGGATGGCGCCGGCCAGCAGGCCGCCGTCGCCTAGCAGGCCAGGGGCGATATGGATCAGGTACGGCGAACCGCCGCCGACGGCGACGGTGCGGGGTGTGGTGCTCATGCGGGGAAGTCCGGGTTCTGCCATTGCGCGGCCAGGCGCACGACCAGCTGCGCGGTGGCCTCGGCGGGGGAATAGGGATCGGTATCGACGATCAGGTCGGCGACCTCGCGGTACAGCGGGTCGCGCAGCGCGGCCATGTCGTGCAGCACCTGTTCGCGGTCCTCGCGCTGCAGCAGCGGCCGGGTCTTGTCGCGCTGCAGGCGCTGCAGCTGCGCGGGCACGCCCACGCGCAGCCAGACCACGAAGCCGCGCTGCCGGATCTGGCTGCGGTTGTCGGCATCCAGTACCGCGCCGCCGCCGGTGGACACCAGCTGCCCGCCGCGTTCCAGCAGCCTGGCCAGCACGCGCTTCTCGTGTACGCGGAAGCCGGACTCGCCGACGTTCTCGAAGATGGTCGGGATGGCCGAGCCCACGTCCTCGACGATGGCCTGGTCGGCATCGACGAACTCCAGCCCGAAACGTTCGGCCAGGCGGCGGCCGATGCAGGTTTTGCCGGCGCCCATGGGGCCGACCAGGATGACGTTGGGGGCGGGGTTCATTGCGGGTCGATGCTAGCACCTCGTGTCGGTGCGTTAACACGGTAGCAGCCAAGCTCGGTCCGGCCACGAGTGGTTCGTGGTGCAACCAACGGAGGCGGACATGGCAGTGGCGAAAATCATCGAAGTCAGCGCGTCGTCCAGCGCCAGCGTCGAGGACGCGGTGCGCAGCGGGCTGAAGAAGGTGGCCGGGACGGTCAAGGGCATCCAGGGCGCCTGGATCAACGAGACCAAGGTGGTCACCGATGGCGACGGCAACATCACCGAGTGGCGGGTCAACCTGCGGGTGACGTTCCTGGTCGAGTAGGTGCAGGGCTTGCCCCGCACGGTTCCCGCTTTCGTACATCGCGTGTGCGGGGCACGCCCCGCACCTGCCGCGATGGCGGT
This sequence comes from Stenotrophomonas sp. 05N423, assembly GCF_056397145.1. Taxonomy (NCBI): domain Bacteria; kingdom Pseudomonadati; phylum Pseudomonadota; class Gammaproteobacteria; order Lysobacterales; family Lysobacteraceae; genus Stenotrophomonas; species Stenotrophomonas sp. 05N423. The sequence goes on along the minus strand of NZ_JBFTMV010000010.1, from coordinate 137,353 downwards.
CGGCATTTACCGTACCTGGCGCTGCGCGTCCAGCGCGATGGTGCGGTCGGCGATGTCCGGCAGGCAGCGCAGCGCCTGCCGGCTGACCCGTTCGTAGAACTGCACGAAACGCTCGACCTGCGCGCGGTTCATGCCGGTGCGCCCCGGCGCGGCCAACTGCAGCCCCTGTTCCTGCTGCCAGCGCCAGTGCGGTACTACCGAGAAACCCGGCGGCTGCAGGAACCACAGCCGGTCGCAGCGTCGCCACAATGCCGGATAGTCGTCGGCCAGGGCCTGGTTGCACCAGCGCCGCCAGATGCCTTCCGGATCGGCGTCGCGTTCCAGCGCGTTGAGGGGCTCGCGCAGTGCGTCTTCTTCTTCCGCGGGCGTGCTGAGGAACCAGCCTTCGAACACCAGCAGGTCGAGGCCGTCGATCCGTTCCCATTGCGCTTCGGGCACGCGCTCGTCGGCGAGTTTGTCGAAACGCGGCAGCGCGAACGCCTGCCCGGCGTGCGCCGCGTCCAGCGTTGCCAGCGCCAGCGGCAGATCGTGCGTGCCCGGCGGGCCACGCGTGGCGAGCAGCGGATGGATGCGGTCGGCCAGGCGCTGGCGCTGCGCGCGGGTCAGGTAGACATCGTCGATCGACAGCGCCGCCGCGCGCAGGCCGCGCGTGCGCGCCAGTTCCACCACCTGCGCGGCGAGGGTGGACTTGCCGCTGCCCTGCAGGCCACTGATCGCCAGTACCGGCACGGCCTGGCCGGTGGCGAGCGCTTCGTCCAGTGCCTGCGCGGCGAGCGCCTGCGGGAAGCTGCGTGCGGAGAAGCGGTGCGGAACGGACGACATGGCGCCACAATAGCCCAAACCCGTGCTGTCCGAAGTGGAGCCATGACCGATCTGTACGCAGAAGCGCTTTCGACCTTCGCCGAGTTGTTCGAGGAGGCCAAGGCCAGCAATGAAATCGAGCCCAGCGCGATGACCGTGGCCACGGCCGATGTCGATGGCCGGCCGTCGGCGCGCACCGTGCTGCTCAAGGCCTTCGACGAACGCGGCTTCGTGTTCTACACGCACCTGGACAGCCGCAAGGGCCGCGAACTGCACGCCAACCGCCAGGCGGCGCTGCTGCTGCTGTGGCGCAGCCTGCGCGGGGCCGGCATCCAGGTGCGGATCGACGGCGACGCGCAGCTGGTGTCCGCAGCCGAGGCCGACGCCTATTTCGCTTCGCGCCCGCGCATGAGCCAGATCGGCGCGTGGGCGTCGATGCAGTCGCAGACGCTGGGCTCGCGCGAGGAGTTCGAGGAGCGCCTGCGTAATTTCGAGACGCGCTTCGAAGACCGCGACGTGCCGCGCCCGGACGGCTGGAGCGGCATCCGCGTGGTCCCGCAGCGCATCGAGTTCTGGTACGGCGCGACCTTCCGTCTGCACGAACGCTGGTGCTACGAGGCCGATGCCGCCGGCGCCTGGAGCAAGCGGCTGCTGTATCCGTGAGCACGCTGCGCCTGCATCCGGTCTACCGCATCACCGTGTTCGTGCCGCCGGCGCGGCTGGAGGCGCTCAAGCGCGGCATCCTCGCGGTGGACGACCTGGCGGCCGGTGGCTACGTGCACGGCATGTGGGAGTCGGCGCCGGGGCGTGAGCAGTTCCGCGCGCTGCCCGGCACCGCCAGCGCCGTCGGCGAGGCTGGCGAACTGGTGAGCGAGCCCACGGTGCGGCTGGAGTTCTGCATCCCGTGCGAGGTGCCGGGCGCCCGCGAGCGGCTGCAGCGCCTGCTCGACGACGGCATTGCCGCGCATCACCCGTGGAACAGTCCGGCGGTGTTCGTCGATGCGGTGGAGTTCGCCGCGCCATGAGCGGACCGCGCCGCATCGTCTGCCTCACCGAGGAGCCGACCGAGACCCTGTATGCGCTGGGCGAACAGGACCGCATCGTCGGCATCAGCGGTTTCACCGTGCGTCCGCCGCAGGCGCGCCGCGACAAGCCCAAGGTCAGTGCCTTCACCAGCGCCAAGGTGGAGGAAATCCTCAGGCTCAAGCCCGACCTGGCGATTGGTTTTTCCGACATCCAGGCCGACATCGCCGCCGAGCTGATCCGCCGCGGCGTGGAGGTGTGGATCGCCAACCACCGCAGTGTCGCCGGCATCCTCGACTACATCCGCCGGCTCGGCGCGCTGGTCGGCGTGGCCGCACGCGCCGACGCCTATGCCGATGAGCTGCAGCGCGGGCTGGACGCCATCGCCGCGCAGGCGGCGCGCCTGCCGCGACGGCCGCGCGTATACGTGGAGGAGTGGGACGAGCCGATCATCACCGGCATCCAGTGGGGCGCCGAACTGGTGGAGATCGCCGGCGGCATCGACGTGTTCCCCGAACTGTCGCGCGAGCCGCTGGCCAAGGCGCGCATCCTCGCCGATGGCGGCCCGGTGATCGCGCGCGACCCTGACATCATCATCGGCTCGTGGTGCGGCAAGAAATTCCGCCCCGAGCGCGTGGCCGCGCGACCGGGCTGGGAGGCGATACGCGCGGTGCGCGACGGCGAACTGCATGAGATCAAGTCGCCGCTGATCCTGCAGCCGGGGCCGGCGGCCCTGACCGACGGTGTGCAGGCGATCGCGGCCATCATCCAGCGCTGGGCGGGCAGGTAACGCACCACCCGCGGCAGGCCGGTTTCATCGGCTGGCTTCGATGATGCCGATGGTCCTGGGCCGGGTTTCCACCTGTTCTGGCTCCGGTGCGGGAGGCGCGTCGGACACGGCGCCGGGCCGGATCGACACCTGTACGTAGCCCGGCGCAGGCTGCCATGTGGCGACCGTCGCTGCGGCGCCAGCGAGCGACAGCATGAAGGCGGCGCTGCTTTCGTGCAGGGGGCGCCTCATTGTCGGTGTTCTGTTGTCAGGGCTTCGAGCCGTCGCGTTCGGCGCCGAGCCTCTTCTCCAGATTGGCCCGGCCTGTTTCCGCATAGCGCCTGCAGGCGGCCGGGTCGACCAGGGATTGGCCGTCCGTGCCCTGCATGCGCGCGAACAGGCCGCTGGCCAGCGGGTGCGGGGTGATGTGGATGTCGCAGGGCAGGGCGGCGATGGTGTCCAGGCCGCTGCGGAAGGCGGCCACCATCGCCGGATGCTCGCTGTAGCGGTACTGCCTGTCCGAGAGGGCGCTCACGCTGTCGGTGTAGGCCATGTCCAGGCAGCGCGTGCCTTCGCAGGAACGCCAGGTCCAGCTGGTGCCGCCGGGGGTGTGGCCGGGCGTTGCGTGTGCGGTGAGCGCCAGGGTGCCGACCCGCACGGTGCCGCCATCGTCGATGGTCTGCACGACCGGCACGGCGGGAAAGCCTTCCTTGAACTCCAGCTGTTGCGGATCACTGCGGCCGCTGACGCCGGTATGCAGCGTGTCGACGGCTGGCGCACGCGCCAGCAGCGGCGCGCCGGTCGCGCCCTGCAGGTAAGCCAAGCCCGCTGCGTGGTCGTAGTGCTCGTGCGAATTGAGAAGGTATTTCACGTCGCGGGGGTCGAAGCCCAGGGCCCGGATGTTGGCCTCGATCAGCGGGCCCGCCGGCGCGGTGGCGCCATCGATGAGGACATGGCCTTCGTCGGAGGTGACCAGCAGCGCGGTCAGGCCGCAGGTGCCCACGTACCAGGTGTTGCCGAAGATCCGGCGCGGCGGCGCGCGGTCGTTCCAGCCTTCCATGGCGTTGTCGCTGGCAGGGCAGGCGGGGATGTCCCGGCCTGCGGTCGTATCGGGCATGGCCGCTGCCGAGGAGGCGGCCGCTGGCGCGGACATGCCGTGCTGCGCGGATTGGCAGGCAGCGAGCAGCGCGAGGCCGAGGGCGGTTGCTGCAAGGCGGCAGGGCGGGAGTGAACGTTGGCGCATCGCTGTCATCTGCCTGTCGGCTACGGATGCAGCAGCATAGGCAGGCCTGCGCTTGGCAACCAACGCGAATAAGCTGCGGCAGGCATGAATCGAACGCATGCCTCGCCGCTGGCGTCACCGTCCCGGCGCCAGCCCCGTGTAGCGCGCGCGCGGGCGGATCAGCGTGCCCAGTGCCTGCTGTTCCAGCGCGTGCGCCAGCCAGCCGGTCAGGCGCGCGGCGGCGAACATCACCAGTGCGTGTGCCCCCGGCAGACCGTGCACGTAGCAGATCGCCGCAAGCAGGCCGTCGATGTTCGGATGCTGGCCGCTGTGCTCGGCGGTGGCGGCCAGCACTGTTTCGACATGGCGCATGCGCGGTTGGTTACCGCACAGCCCACGCAGCTGGCGCAGCATTTCGGTGCCGCGCGGGTCGCCATCGGGGTAGAGCAGGTGGTTGAAGCCGGGAAGCTCGTCGCCGCGGCGCCAGCGTTCGGCGATGAAGGCGGCCGGCGCGCCGCTGGCCTCGGCATCGAGCAGCAGCGCATGCGCGCGCGCGGTGGCGCCGCCATGGCGCGGGCCGGACAGTGCGGCCAGCCCGGCGCTGACGGTGGCGTGCAGGTGCGCACCGGTGGAGGCGACCACGCGCGCGGCGAACGCGGACACGTTCAATTCGTGGTCGGCGCACAGCACCAGCGCCGAGCGCACCAGCTCGGCGAAGCCGGCATCGCCGGGTCGCCAGGCATCGGCCAGCAGGCGGTGCACCGGCCGCGCGTCGGGCTGGATGCCGACCAGCAGCGCGGCATTCTGGCGCAGCAGCATCGCTGCCACTTCGCGCCGCACCGGCGCGGCGGCGTTGAGCGATTGCCGCTGCTCCAGCGCCAGCAGCGGGATGCAGGCCATGGTGCGTTCCAGTGGCGGCAGCGTGGTGTCCAGCGCCAGCGCCGCCACGCGTTCCGGCCAGGCCGGCGGCGGCGCCGCGGCGAACGGGTCCTGTTCCTCGCATTCCCACAGCAGCCGCGCGATGTCCTCCAGCGTGGCGCCGCTGCGCGCCGCGGCCACCGCCGAGCGGCCGCGGTAGTACGGCGCGTCCGGGCGGATCAGCGAGATCCGCGTTTCCAGCACCGGCAGGCCGCGGTCCAGGCTCTGCGCCGCGCCGCGTTCGGCGCCGCGGCCGGCGCGCTTGCGCTGTGCCAGCCGCTCCACCTCGGCGCGCAGGTAGACACGGCTGCGCGGGTCCGGACCGGGGCGCGAACTGAGCTGGCCACGGCTGACATAGGCGTAGAGCGTGGCCGGGCTGATGCCGAGCAGGGCGCAGGCGTCGCTGGCGGGGATCAGTTCCGGTTCGGTGGGTTCGGCCATGGTGTTCAATATATTGATTTATTGAATCAAGATTGATCAATGATTCGGATGGTGCCAGATTGTGCGCCATCGCGGAACGGCGCTGTCGCCGCCGCCAGACCAGGAGCCCCGCCATGTCCCTTTCCTCCGCCGGCGCCGCCTTCCGCGCCGCCCTGGCCGCCGAGAAGCCCCTGCAGGTGATCGGTGCGATCAACGCCAACCACGCACTGCTCGCCAAACGCGCCGGCTACAAGGCCATCTACCTGTCCGGCGGCGGCGTCGCGGCCGGCTCGCTGGGCCTGCCGGACCTGGGCATCAACACCCTGGAAGACGTGCTGATCGACGTGCGCCGCATCACCGATGTGTGCGACCTGCCGTTGATGGTCGACATCGACACCGGCTTCGGCCCGAGCGCGTTCAACATCGCGCGCACGGTGAAGTCGCTGATCAAGGCCGGCGCGGCCGCCTGCCATATCGAGGACCAGGTCGGCGCCAAGCGCTGCGGCCACCGCCCGGGCAAGGAGATCGTCTCGCAGGGCGAAATGGTCGACCGGGTGAAGGCCGCCGCCGATGCGAAGACCGATCCGGAGTTCTTCCTGATCGCCCGCACCGACGCGATCCAGATGGAAGGCGTGGACGCGGCCATCGAGCGCGCCATCGCCTGCGTCGAGGCCGGCGCCGACGGCATCTTCGCCGAGGCCGCCTACGACCTGCCGACTTACAGGCGCTTCGCCGACGCGGTGAAGGTGCCGGTGCTGGCCAACATCACCGAGTTCGGCGCCACGCCGCTGTTCAGCCGCGACGAGCTGGCCTCGGCCGGTGTCGCCATCCAGCTGTTCCCGTTGTCGGCGTTCCGCGCCGCCAACAAGGCCGCCGAGAACGTGTACGAGGCGATCCGCCGCGATGGCCACCAGCGCAACGTGGTGGACGCCATGCAGACCCGCGAGGAGCTGTACGACCGCATCGGCTATCACGCCTTCGAAGCGCAGCTGGACAAGGTGTTCGCGCAGAAGGGCGCATGATGGCCGTCCCTGCGGCCACCTGATACCCGCCATGGCGACGACGTCTTCCCACAGCACCCGTGTCGACCGCCGCGACACCGCGCGGCGCCTGCTGCAACGCGAACTGGAACAGCTGACGCCGGAAGAACGGGTGGTGGTCGAACGCTTCATCTCCGGCGGGCGGGTCTCGCGCAACGTGCGGCGCGAGCTGCACGCGTCCCGCACCCTGGGAGAGCGGGTCGCCGACCACGTCGCCGCGGTCGGCGGCAGCTGGACCTTCATCATGTGCTTCGGCGTGGTGCTGGTGATCTGGATGGTGGCCAACAGTTTCCTGCTGGCCAAAGCGTTCGATCCCTACCCCTACATCCTGCTCAACCTGGTGCTGTCGTGCCTGGCCGCGGTGCAGGCACCGATCATCATGATGAGCCAGAACCGGCAGGCGGCGGTGGACCGCATGCATGCCGAGAACGACTACCAGGTCAACGTGAAATCGGAACTGGAAGTGCTGCAGATCCACGAGAAGCTGGACGTACTCCGGTCCCACGAATGGGCGCTGCTGGTCGAACAGCAGAACCGCCAGATAGAAATGCTGCAGCGACTGCTGGAATGCGCCACCGCGGCGCCCGGCGACGGCACGCAGAAACAACCGTAATCCTTCCCACGGAGGCAGAAGACCATGTCAGAACAGACCACCGCCGCGCCCGGCTTCAAGCCCAAGAAGTCCGTCGCCCTGTCCGGCACCGCCGCCGGCAACACCGCGCTGTGCACCGTCGGCCGCAGCGGCAACGACCTGCACTACCGCGGCTATGACATCCTGGACCTGGCCAACACCAGCGAGTTCGAGGAAATCGCGCACCTGCTGGTGCACGGCAAGCTGCCCAACAAAGCGGAACTGCGCGCCTACAAGGCCAAGCTGAAGTCGCTGCGCGGCATCCCGGCCGCGGTCAAGGCCGCGCTGGAGGAACTGCCGCCGTCGGCGCACCCGATGGACGTGATGCGCACCGGCGTCTCGGTGCTGGGCTGCGTATCGCCGGAGAAGGACGACCACAACCACCCGGGCGCGCGCGACATCGCCGACAAGCTGATGGCCTGCCTCGGCTCGATGCTGCTGTACTGGTACCACTGGAGCCACAACGGCCGCGTCATCGACGTGGAGACCGACGACGACTCCATCGGCGGCCACTTCCTGCACCTGCTGCACGGCGAGCAGCCGCGCGAATCATGGGTCAAGGCGATGCACACCTCGCTGATCCTGTACGCCGAGCATGAATTCAACGCCTCCACCTTCGCCTGCCGCGTCATCGCCGGCACCGGCAGCGACATGTACAGCGCCATCACCGGCGGCATCGGCGCGCTGCGCGGGCCCAAGCATGGCGGCGCCAACGAAGTCGCCTTCGAGGTGCAGAAGCGCTACGAGACGCCGGACGAGGCCGAGGCCGACATCAAGGCGCGCGTGGAGCGCAAGGAAGTTGTCATCGGCTTCGGCCACCCGGTCTATACCGTGTCCGATCCGCGCAACAAGGTGATCAAGGAGGTCTCGCGCGAGCTGTCGGCCGAGCAGCAGAACATGAAGATGTACGACATCGCCGAGCGCCTTGAATCGGTGATGTGGGACATCAAGAAGATGTTCCCGAACCTGGACTGGTTCAGCGCCGTCAGCTACCACATGATGGGCGTGCCGACCGCCATGTTCACCCCGCTGTTCGTGATCGCCCGCACCGCCGGCTGGAGCGCGCACATCATCGAGCAGCGCATCGACGGCAAGATCATCCGCCCGAGCGCCAACTACACCGGCCCGGAAGACCAGGCCTTCGTGCCGCTGGACAAGCGCGCCTGATGTACCAACGCCCACTCCCTGCCGGGAGTGGGCGCCTTCAATGGGAGTGGGCCAGTTCCACTCCGCGCCGCGAAGCCGGCGGTCACCGCGCAGCAGGGACGTGCCGATACCGTCCTTCCCGCAAGCCAGGATCTTTACAGGCCAGCCATGAACACCGATTACCGCAAGCATCTTCCCGGCAGCCCGCTGGACTATTTCGACGCACAGGCTGCAGTCGACGCGATCAAGCCCGGCGCCTACGCCACCCTGCCGTACACCTCGCGCGTGCTGGCCGAGAACCTGGTGCGCCGCTGCGATCCGGCCACGCTCACCGATTCGCTCCGGCAGCTGATCGAGCGCAGGCGCGACCTCGATTTCCCGTGGTTCCCGGCGCGCGTGGTGTGCCATGACATCCTCGGCCAGACCGCACTGGTCGACCTGGCCGGCCTGCGCGACGCCATCGCCGAAAAGGGTGGCGACCCGGCCAAGGTCAATCCGGTGGTGCCGGTGCAATTGATCGTCGACCACTCGCTGGCGGTGGAGTGCGGCGGTTATGACCCGCAGGCGTTCGCCAAGAACCGCGCCATCGAGGACCGCCGCAACGAGGACCGCTTCCACTTCATCGACTGGACCAAGCTGGCCTTCGAGAACGTGGACGTGATCCCGCCGGGCAACGGCATCATGCACCAGATCAACCTGGAGAAGATGTCGCCGGTGATCTACCAGCAGGACGGCGTCGCCTTCCCGGATACCTGCGTCGGCACCGACTCGCATACGCCGCACGTGGATGCGCTGGGCGTCATCGCCATCGGCGTCGGCGGGCTGGAAGCAGAGAACGTGATGCTCGGCCGCGCGTCGTGGATGCGCCTGCCGGACATCGTCGGCGTCAGGCTCACCGGCAGGCCGCAGCCCAACATCACCGCCACCGACGTGGTGCTGGCCCTGACCGAATTCCTGCGCAGGGAGCGCGTGGTCGGCGCGTATCTGGAATTCTTCGGCGAAGGCGCCGCCGCGCTGACCATCGGCGACCGCGCCACCATCTCCAACATGTGCCCGGAATACGGCGCGACCGCGGCGATGTTCTACATCGACCAGCAGACCCTGGACTACCTGCGCCTGACCGGTCGCGAGGAAGCCCAGGTGGCGCTGGTGGAGAACTACGCCCGGACCACCGGCCTGTGGGCCGACGCATTGCAGACCGCGCAGTACGAGCGCGTGCTGGAGTTCGACCTGTCCAGCGTGGTGCGCAACATGGCCGGGCCGAGCAACCCGCACCGGCGCCTGCCGGTGTCGGACCTGGCCGAACGCGGCATCGCCGACGAAGCCAAGCTGGAGAGCGGCAAGGGCGAGGAAGCGCAGGGCCTGATGCCCGATGGCGCGGTGATCATCGCCGCCATCACCAGCTGCACCAACACCTCCAACCCGCGCAACGTGATCGCCGCCGGCCTGCTGGCGCGCAACGCCAACGCGCGCGGGCTGGTGCGCAAGCCGTGGGTGAAGTCCTCGCTGGCGCCCGGTTCCAAGGCGGTGCAGCTGTACCTGGACGAAGCCGGCCTGCTGCCGGAGCTGGAGAAGTTGGGCTTCGGCATCGTCGCCTTCGCCTGCACCACCTGCAACGGCATGAGCGGCGCGCTGGACCCGATCATCCAGCAGGAAATCATCGACCGCGACCTGTACGCCACCGCCGTGCTGTCGGGCAACCGCAACTTCGACGGCCGCATCCACCCGTACGCCAAGCAGGCCTTCCTGGCCTCGCCGCCGCTGGTCATCGCCTATGCCATCGCCGGTACCGTGCGCTTCGACATCGAGAAGGACGTGCTGGGCATCGATGCCGACGGCAACGAAGTGCGGCTGAAGGACATCTGGCCGTCCGATGCCGAGATCGACGCGGTGGTGAAGGCTTCGGTCAAGCCGGAGCAGTTCCGCAGCGTCTACAACCCGATGTTCAACGTGCGAGTCGAACATGGCGGCAAGGTCAGTCCGCTGTATGACTGGCGCCCGCAGAGCACTTATATCCGCCGTCCGCCGTACTGGGAGGGCGCGCTGGCCGGCGAGCGCACGCTGCGCGGCATGCGCCCGCTGGCGGTGCTGCCGGACAACATCACCACCGACCACCTGTCGCCGTCCAACGCCATCCTGCGTTCCAGCGCCGCCGGCGAATACCTGGCGAAGATGGGCCTGCCGGAAGAGGACTTCAATTCCTACGCCACCCACCGCGGCGACCACCTCACCGCGCAGCGCGCCACCTTCGCCAACCCGAAGCTGTTCAACGAGATGGTGCGCAACGACGACGGCAGCGTGAAGCAGGGCTCGCTGGCGCGCGTGGAACCGGAAGGCAAGGTCATGCGCATGTGGGAGGCGATCGAGACCTACATGGAGCGCAAGCAGCCGCTGATCATCATCGCCGGTGCCGACTACGGCCAGGGCAGCTCGCGCGACTGGGCGGCCAAGGGCGTGCGCCTGGCGGGCGTGGAAGCCATCGCCGCCGAAGGCTTCGAGCGGATTCACCGTACCAACCTGATCGGCATGGGCGTGCTGCCGCTGGAGTTCAAGCCGGGCATCGACCGCAACACGCTGGGCATCGACGGTACCGAGACCTTCGACGTGGTCGGGCAGCGCACCCCACGCGCCGACCTGACCCTGGTGATCCACCGCCGCGACGGTGGCTCCGTCGAAGTGCCGGTGACCTGCCGCCTGGATTCGGACGAGGAAGTAGCCATCTACGAGGCCGGCGGCGTGCTGCAGCGGTTTGCGCAGGATTTCCTGGAAGGCGCCCGGGTGGCGTGATACCCCCGACGGCCCGGCAGCGGGCCGTCTTTCATTGCAAGGAACCATTCCATGGCATTTCCCCCGCAGATACGCATCCCCGCCACCTACATGCGCGGCGGCACCAGCAAGGGCGTGTTCTTCCGCCTCGACGACCTGCCCGAGGCGGCGCAGGTGCCGGGTCCGGCGCGTGATGCGCTGCTGATGCGCGTGATCGGCTCGCCCGACCCGTACGGCAAGCACACCGACGGCATGGGCGGGGCGACGTCGAGCACCAGCAAGTGCGTGATCATCGCCCCGGCCTCGGTGCCGGACCACGATGTCGATTACCTGTACGGACAGGTCTCCATCGACAGCGCCTTCGTCGACTGGTCGGGCAACTGCGGCAACCTCAGCACCGCGGTGGGGCCGTTCGCCATCGCCAACGGTTTCGTGCCGGCCGCGCGCATCCCGCGCGATGGCACGGTGGCGGTGCGGGTGTGGCAGGCCAACATCGGCAAGACCATCGTCGTGCATGTTCCGGTCAGTGACGGGCTGGTGCAGGAAACCGGCGATTTCGAACTGGACGGGGTGACCTTCCCGGCTGCCGAGATCGTGCTGGAGTTCATCGACCCCTCGGATGATGAAGGCGAGGGCGGCTCGATGTTCCCCACCGGCAATCTCGTGGACGATCTGGAGGTGCCCGGCGTCGGCACGCTCAGGGCGACGATGATCACCGCCGGCATCCCCACCGTGTTCGTCGATGCCGCCGCCATCGGCTACGACGGCACCGAGCTGCAGCCGGCGATCAACGACGACAAGGCCGCGCTGGCCAGGCTCGAAGCCATCCGCGTGGCCGGCGCGCTGCGCATGGGCCTGATCAAGGCGCCGGAAGAGGCGGCCACGCGCCAGCACACGCCCAAGGTCGCCTTCGTCGCCGCACCGAAGGAATACGTTTCCAGCAGCGGCAAGACGATCCATGCCACCGACATCGACCTCAACGTGCGCGCCATGTCGATGGGCAAGCTGCACCACGCGATGATGGGCACCGCCTCGGTCGCCATCGCCACCGCCGCGGCCGTGCCCGGCACGCTGGTGAACCTCGCAGCCGGCGGCGGGCAGCGCGATGCGGTGCGCTTCGGCCACCCCTCCGGCACGCTGCGGGTCGGCGCGGCGGTGGCTCTGGTCGACGGCCAGTGGACCGTCACCAAGGCGGTGATGTCGCGCTCGGCGCGGGTGCTGATGGAAGGCGCGGTGCGGGTGCCGGGCGACGTGTTCTGACCTGCCGCCGCGCTGCCGGCACGCCCTGCGATGGCGTGCCGGCGCGCACACAAGGCGTATGCGGGCGGCGGCTATACTCGCCGCGTCTGCAGGAGGACGCCATGGGCAACAGGAAGTGGAAGCACATGCGGTGGGCCGCGGTGGCGCTGGTGGCGCTGGCCATGCTCGCCGGCTGCAAGCGCAACGAGACCGGGCAGCTGCCCGGCGCCAGCGGCGAGGCGATCCAGGCCAAGCGTGACGAGGTCAAGGGTTTCGCGCTGGTGCGCGTGTGGCCCGACCAGAAGGGCGGCGACGGCCTGTCGCTGGCGGTGGAGTTCTCGCAGCCGCTGGTCGGCACCCAGGACTTCGACAAGCTGCTGCGCTTCGAGGAGAAGGTCGGCACCGAGGACAGCAGCTGGTCGCTGTCCGACGATGGCAAGACCCTGCGCTATCCCTACGTCGAGGCGGCCAAGGATTACACCCTGATCGTCTCGGCCGACCTGCTCGCCGCCGACGGCAGCCGCCTGGGCAAGGAAGTACGCCAGCAGGTGTTCACCGGCGAACTGAAGCCGGCCGCCGGCTTCGCCTCGCAGGGCAGCGTGCTGCCGGCGCGCGAGAGCCGCGGCCTGCCGGTGGTGTCGGTCAACGTGCCGGAAGTGGACGTCGAGTTCCTGCGCGTGGGCGAGAAGAACCTGCCCACCTTCTTCAGCCAGTACCAGCGCGGCGGCCGCCGCGGCAGCTGGGAGCTGGACAGCGACTACGGCGAGCACACGCCGATCTCGCAGCTGGCCGATCCGGTCTACGTCAACCGCTTCGTGCTCGGCGGCAAGCCCAACGAGCGGGTGCTGACCTACCTGCCGATCCAGGACATCAAGGAACTGCGGCAGCCCGGCCTGTACTTCGCGGTGATGAAGCGCGCCGGCAGTTTCGAGGGCGAGTACGACACCGCGTTCTTCACCGTCAGCGACATCGGCCTGCACACCCGCGCCTACAAGGAGCAGCTGTTCGTGCACACCGCCTCGCTGGCCTCCGGCGCGCCGGCGAAGAAGGTCGAGCTGCGCGTGCTCGACGGCAAGGGCGAGACCATCCTCAAGGGCCAGACCGACGCCAACGGCAACGCCCTGCTCAACTACACGCTTGACGCCTCGCACGTGCTGGTGGCCTCCAGCGGCGGCGACACCACGATGCTGCCGTTCAACCAGCCGGCGCTGGACCTGAGCGAGTTCGCCGTGGCCGGGCGCCAGGACGCGAACTTCGACGTGTTCGCCTGGTCTGGCCGCGACCTGTATCGCCCCGGCGAGACCGTGCGCGTGTCGGCGCTGCTGCGCGACAACGACGGCAAGCCGCTCCCCGCCCCCGAGAAGGATGGGCAAGCGGTGTTCCTGCGGCTCAAGCAGCCCGACGGCAAGATCTTCCGCGAGACCCGCCTGCAGCCGGGTGCGCAGGGCTATTTCAGCTTCGAGCAGGCGATCCCGGTCGAGGCGCCGACCGGCCGCTGGCAGGTGGAGTTCCGCACCGACCCGGCCAGCAAGGAAGCGGTGCAGGGCATGACCCTGCGCATCGAGGAATTCCTGCCCGAGCGCATGAAGCTGGACCTGGACAGCGCGCAGAAGACGCTCAAGCCGGGCGAGCCGCTCAAGCTGCAGGCCGACGCCGCCTACCTGTACGGTGCGCCGGCCGACGGCAACCGCTTCACCGCCAAGCTGGCGGTAGCGGTGGAACAGCATCCGGTGGAGTCGATGCCGGGCTGGTTCTTCGGCGATCCGACCGTGGCACTGCCGCGCGAAGCCAACGACGTGATCGACACCACCCTGCCCAGGGACGGCAAGCTGCGCGAGGACATCGCGCTGCCGGAAGAGGTCGGCAAGGGCACGACGGTGGCGGCGGTGGTGTCCGGCAGCGTCTATGAGACCGGTGGCCGCACCGTCACCCGCACGCTCAAGCGCGTGCTGTGGCCGGCGCCGGCGCTGGTCGCGGTGCGCCCGCTGTTCAGCGATGCCGACGGCGCCGACGCCAATGCCAACGCGCGCTTCGAGCTGCTGCGCGTGGATGCCGACGGCAAGCCGCAGCCGGCCAAGGGGCTGAAGCTCACCCTGGTGCGCGAACTGCGCGACTACCACTGGACCTTCACCGACAACCGCTGGGACTACGACTTCACCCGCCGCTTCGAGAACAAGGAAACCCGCACCGTCGATGCCGGTGCGACCTCGGCGAAGTTCGATTTCCCTGTGGAGTGGGGTGAGTACCGGGTGGACGTGTTCGACCCGGCCACCGGCCTGACCACGCGCTATCCGTTCCGCGCCGGCTGGAGCTGGAACGACGACAACCGCGGCCTCGACGCGCGCCCGGACAAGGTCAAGCTCGCGCTCGACAAGACCGGCTACAAGGCCGGTGACACGCTGAAGGTGACGTTGACCCCGCCGCATGCCGGCCGCGGCGTGCTGATGGTCGAAAGCGACCACATGCTCTACGTGCAGGACATCGAGGCCAAGCCGGGCAGCACGTTTGAAATCCCGGTTACCCAGGACTGGGAGCGGCACGACGTCTACGTCACCGCCCTGGTGTTCCGTGGCGGCAGCGCGCCGAGCAAGATCACCCCGGCGCGCGCGGTGGGCGTGGCGCACGTGCCGATGGACCGCCGTGACCGCCGCGTCGCGGTGGGCCTGGTGGCGCCCACGCAGATGCGCCCCGAGCAGCCGATGACGGTCACCGTCAGCGCGCCGGAACTGGCCGGCAAGCCCGCGCACGTCACCGTCTCGGCGGTGGACGTGGGCATCCTCAACATCACCCGCTTCCCGGTGCCCGACGCCAACGCGCATTTCTTCGCGCAGCGGCGGCTGGGCGTGGATGCCTACGATATCTACGGGCGGGTGATCGAGAGCTTCGAGGGCAACAGCGGCAAGCTCAGGTTCGGCGGCGACATGGCGCTGCAGGCGCTGCCGCAGGCGCGGCGCCCGACCGCGCGGGTGCAGACCGTGGACCTGTTCTCCGGCCCGGTCGCGCTCGATGCCAAGGGCAATGCGCGCATCGCCCTGCAGGTGCCGGACTTCAACGGTACGCTGCGGGTATCGGCGCTGGTGTATTCGGATGCGCGCTACGGCAACCGCGACGTGGAGACCCTGGTGCGCGCGCCGATCCTGGCCGAAGCCAGCATGCCGCGGGTGATGGCGCCGGGCGACCGCAGCACGGTGACCCTGGACGTGCAGAACTTCACCGGCAAGCCCGGCGAGTTCGCGGTGCGGGTGGACGGCGAAGGCCCGCTGGCCCTCGGCGAACCGGCGCGCCGGGTGCAGCTGGCTGCCGACGCCAAGCAGACGCTGAGCTTCCCGCTCACCGCGCAGGAGGGCTACACCGTGGCCAAGGTGCGGGTGCGTGTGGACGGCAACGGCTTCAAGGTCGACCGTCGTTACGACCTGCCGGTGCGCGCGGCATGGCCGCAGGTGCTGCGTTCGCAGACCCGCACGCTCGACCCGCTGGCGCCCATCACCTTGGACGGCGGTTTCGCTAGCGGGCTGATGGCCGGTTCGGTCAACGCGCGCATGCTGGTCAGCCCGCTGCCGCCGATCCCGTTCGCCTCGGCGCTGCAGGGGGCGTTGAACTACCCCTACGGCTGTGCCGAACAGACCACCAGCAAGGGCTACGCCGCGCTGCTGCTGGACCAGGCGACCTCGGCCATGCTCGGCGCCGACGGCCTGGACGCCAAGGCCCGCCGCGAGCGCATGGAAGGCGCCTTCGGGCGGCTGGCCTCGATGCAGGTGGCCAACGGCAATTTCTCGATGTGGGGCAACGACGACTACGTCAACCCGGCGCTGACCCCGTACATCGCCGAGTTCCTGCTTGATGCCAAGGACGCCGGCTTCGCGGTGCCGGACAACGTGCTGCAGAAGGCGCTGAACCGGATCAGCGAGGACCTGCTCAGCGGCGGCAACCAGTTCTACGGGCAGGACCGCCGCGACGCGCTGAAGTTCGCCAACCAGGCCTACTCGGGCTACGTGCTGGCGCGCGTCAACCGCGCTCCGCTGGGCACGCTGCGCGCGCTGTACGACAACGAACGCGGCAAGGCGGTGACCGGCCTGTCGTTGGTGCACCTGGGCGCGGCGCTGTCGCTGCAGGGCGACGGCAAGCGAGGCCAGGCCGCCATCGCCGCCGGCTTCGGCATGGCCGGCAAGGACCGCCCGGCGTACTTCGGCGATTACGGCAGCCCGCTGCGCGACGACGCGTTGATGATCGCGCTGCTGCACGAGCGCGGCCTGGCCAAGCCCGAGTACGACGCGCGCGCGGTCAGCCTGGGGCGCACGCTGGATGCGCGCCGCAACAGCGGCTGGCTGTGGCTGAGCACGCAGGAGCAGGTGGCGCTGGCGCGGCTGGGCAAGGCGCTGATGGCCGACCAGAAGAAGTTGGTGTCCGGCGAACTGGCGGTGGGCGAGGCGCGCGAAGCCATCGACGCGCGCAAGCTGTTCGCGCGCGTGTTCGATGCCGCGCAGCTGGCGCAGGGCGTGCGCTTCACGCCGCAGGGCCAGGCGCCGATGTTCGCCAGCCTGGAGGTGGCCGGCATTCCGCGGCAGGCACCGGCGCCGGACAACAGCGTGATCGGCATCGAGCGCGACTGGTTCACCACCGACGGCAAACCGTGGAGCCCGCGGCCGCTGAAGGAAGGTGAGGCGCTGATCGTGCGGCTGAGCGTCACCGCCAACACCGCCATGCCCGACGCGCTGCTGACCGACCTGCTGCCGGCCGGCCTGGAGATCGAGAACTTCAACCTCGGCGATGCAAAGCAGTGGGCCGACGTGGTGGTGGACGGCATCCAGATCAACGACCGCTCCAATGCCGCCGATGCCAAACACGAGGAGTTCCGCGACGACCGCTACGTGGCCGCGCTGAATCTCTCGCGTGGCAGCACCGCGCGGGTGTTCTACCTGGTGCGTGCGGTCACCCCGGGTACCTACACCGTGCCGCCGCCGCTGGCCGAGGACATGTACCGCCCCGAGCTGCGCGGCGTCGGGCGCTCCAGCCCGACCACGATCACCGTCGTGCAGCCGTGACGGCCACCGCGGGCGCCTTCCCAGACAGGCGCCCGCGCTGCAACGAATGGACAGCGGATGGCGAGCGGTACATCACGGACACCAGCAGCACAAAGTCCCTCTCCGCCCGAGAGAGGGGTTGGGGTGAGGGCCGGAAGCAATAGCGGTCCCGAAAAGAAAAGGGAATCCAAGGGTTTTCCACGCCTGTTCCGCCGCCTCCTGCCATGGCTGCGCTGGGGCACGGTGGCCGCGCTGTCGCTGCTGCTGGTCCTCGACCTCGCCTTCCCGCCACCGTTGCCGAAGTCGCGCGACACCAGCACCCTGGTGGTCGCCCGCGACGGCACGCCGCTGCGTGCCTTCGCCGATGCGGAGGGTGTGTGGCGTTATCCGGCCGATGCCAAGGCCGTGTCGCCGCTGTACCTGCAGGCGCTGCTGACCTACGAGGACCGCTGGTTCTGGCGCCATCCCGGCATCAATCCGTGGGCGCTGCTGCGCGCCGGCGGACAGATGCTGGCCGAGCGCCGCATCGTCTCCGGCGGCTCCACCCTGACCATGCAGGTGGCGCGCATCCTCGATCCGCACACGCGCACGCCGTGGGGCAAGGTCAAGCAGCTGCTGCGCGCGCTGCAGCTGGAAGCGCACCTGGACAAGGCGCAGATCCTGGACCTGTACCTGGAGCGCGCGCCCTACGGCGGCACCATCGAGGGCGTGGAGGCGGCCAGTTGGGCCTACCTGGGCAAGCCGGCGTCGCGCCTGTCGCATGCCGAAGCGGCACTGCTGGCGGTGCTGCCGCAGTCGCCGAGCCGGTTGCGCCCGGACCGCCATCCCGAAGCCGCGCAGCGTGCCCGCGACAAGGTGCTGGCGCGCATGGCCGAACTCGGCGCGTGGTCGGCCGAGGACGTGGCCGACGCGCGCGTCGAACCGGTGGTGGCGCGCTCGCTGCAGCAGCCGCTGCACGCCGCCTTGCTGGCGCAGCGCCTGCGCAGCGCCCAGCCGCGCGCGGCGCACATCCAGACCACGATCGACAGCAGCCTGCAGCGCACGCTGGAAGAACGCGTGGCCGCGTACTTCTCGCAGCTGCCCGAGCGCACCTCGGCCGCGCTGCTGGTGATGGACAACACCACGCTGGAGGCGCGCGCCTACGTCGGCTCGGTGGCGTTCGGCGACAAGCCGCGGCTGGGCCACGTGGACATGGTGCAGGCCTGGCGTTCGCCCGGCTCCACGCTCAAGCCGTTCCTGTACGGCATGGCGCTGGACGACGGGTTGATCCATTCGGAAAGCCTGCTGGTGGATGCGCCGCAGAGCTTCGGCGGCTATCGACCCGGTAACTTCGATGCCGCCTTCAACGGCCCGGTGGGCGCGGCCACCGCGCTGCGGCTGTCGCTCAACGTGCCGGCAGTGGACCTGCTCGACCGCGTCGGCCCGTCGCGCTTCGCCGCGCGACTGGGCAACGCCGGCATCAGGCTGCGTTTCCCGCACGGGGTGGCGCCCAACCTGGCGCTGATCCTCGGCGGCACCGGCGCGCGCCTGGAAGACCTGGTCGGCGCCTTCGCCGCGCTCAACCGCGAGGGCATCGCCGGCCGCGTGCGCTACACCCCGGACGATCCGCGGATCGAGCGCCGGCTGGTGTCGCCGGGCGCGGCGTGGATCGTGCGCGACATCCTGCAGTCCAATCCGCGCCCCGGTTACGGCGTGGGTACCTTCGACACCGGCAGCCGGCCGCCGGTGGCGTGGAAGACCGGCACCAGCTACGGCTACCGCGACGCCTGGGCGATCGGCAGCACCCGTCGTTATACGGTCGGCGTTTGGGTGGGGCGCCCGGACGGCACGCCGCTGCCCGGCCAATACGGCGCGGTCACCGCGCTGCCACTGATGTTCGAGGTGATCGACAGCCTGCCGCGCCAGCCCGGCGACAGCGCCGCGCCGGCGATGCCGGCCAGCGTCGGCGAGGTCGAGGTGTGCTGGCCGCTGGGCCTGCCCGCCGCCGATACGCCGCCGGCCATGTGCCAGCGGCGGCTCGAAGCGCTGTCGCTGGACGGAACCGTGCCGCCGACCTTCGCCGAACGCGATGCGCGATTGTGGCAGTCGGGCCAGGTGCGCTTCGAGGTCGATGTACGCAGCGGCCAGCGCCTGTCGGCCGGTTGCGAGGGCCACCCGCAGCGACAGGCGCGCGAGGTGGCGCGCTGGCCGGCGCTGGCCTCGCCCTGGCTGTCGCAGGCACAGCGGCAGGCGCAGCGCCTGCCGCCGCTGGCGCCGGATTGCCCCGACGATGGCCGCGGCAACGACGGCATGCTGCATATCGACGGGCTCACCGACCGCGCCACGCTGGCGCGCGCGCCCGGCGCCACGCACGGCCCGCGCCTGCAACTGCGGGCGATCGGCAGCGAGGCGACGGTGCAGTGGCTGCTGGACGGGCGCTGGATCGCGCAGACCGAAGGCGCGCGCACCTTCGTACGCGACTTCGACGAACCCGGCGAACACAGCCTCACCGCGCTGGCCGCCGACGGCGCCTGGACGCGCGTGCGCTTCCGCGTGGCGCATTAAACGGTGCGCCCTCGTAGGTGCGAGGCTTGCCTCGCACGCTCTTCGTGACCGATGCCGGGAAAGCTACGGGTTACTCGCCGATTCGGCCGCGGCGTCTGCGTTTCCGCGTGGCGCGGTTATCGTGCCTGCGTAGGTGCGAGGCTCGCCTCGCACGCCTTTCGTGGCCGATGCGGAGAAAGCCACATGCCGGGCAAGCCCGGCACCTGCGGCGCGTTACTCGCCGATCCACCCGTCGAGCATGTCGGCGAAGTCGTCGGCGTGTTCCTCTTCCTGCGCCAGGATCTGTTCGAGGATGCGCTTGGTGGTGGTGTCCTTGTCGCCGACGAAGTTGATCATCTCGCGGTAGCTGTCGATGGCGATGCGTTCGGCGATCAGGTTCTCGCGCACCATGTCGCGCAGGTTGCCGCCTTCCTTGTACTCGGCGTGCGAGCGGGCGGTGAGCGTATCCGGGTTGAAGTCCGGCTCGCCGCCCAGCTGCACGATGCGTTCGGCCAGCATGCCGGCATGCGCCTGCTCCTGCTGCGCGTGCTCCAGGAACTCGGCCTTCACCGCGTCGGCGAGCATGCCCTTGGCCATGTAGTAGTGGCGGTAGTAGCGCAGCACGCAGACCCACTCGGTGGCCAGCGCGTCGTTGAGCAGCCTGATCACCATCTTCCGGTCGGCACTGTAGGTCGGCGTGATCGCGCCGTCCTCGATGCTCTTGCGCGCGTTGGCGCGCAGGGTCTTGCGGTCGGTGATGACGGTCGCCGGGACGGTCATGGCCTTCTTGCTGGCGGGCTGCTTGCTCATGGCTGGCGTGCTCCGTGGTGGAAAGGGGGCGCTACTCCGGAAGATGGGCGAGCATGTACTCGGCCGAGGACACCTCGAACTTGCCCGGCTCCTCGACATGCACGCCGCGCACGATGCCGTTGTCCACGTACAGCGCGAACCGGCGCGAGCGCATGCCCATGCCCGACCCGCTGGCGTCCATCTCCAGGCCCAGTGCACGGGTGAAGTCGCCGTTGCCGTCGGACAGCATCATCAGCCCGTCCGGCACCGATTGCGCCTTCGCCCAGGCCTGCATCACGAACGGGTCGTTCACCGCCATGCAGAACACCTCGATGCCGCGGCTGCGGAACTGCTCGAAGTGCTCGACATAGCCGGGCAGGTGGCGCGCCGAACAGGTCGGGGTGAACGCGCCCGGCACTGCGAACAGCACCACCTTGCGGCCATCGAACAGCGCCTGCGTGTCGATGGTTTCCAGGCCTTCGCGGATGCGCTTGAGGGTCACTTCCGGGATGCGGTCGCCGACGTGGATGGTCATGGGGTTCTCCTGCTCTGGGTTGAAGTCTATGGACCGGGGGCTCAGGAGCGCGTCAACGGCTTGGAAAGACCGTCTTCACACCGTATTTCCCGGCATGGGAACGATACCGGCATTGTCGCCGCTAGAATGGCGTTCCGACGCTTTCCGGCGCCATGTCAGTCCACACCAAGGCATCGCACGTGACCCGACTCCTGCTGCTCCTGTTGCTTGCCGCGGTGTCATCGACCGCCGCTGCCGTCGTGATCCGGCACGATGTCGATGACGCGAAGTACCGGATCCCGGCTTCCGGTTTTCCCGCCCTGGCCGACATGCCTGGCGAAGGGCACGGCGTCCTGATCGCACCGCAATGGGTCGTCACTGCGGCCCATACGATCCCGATGCATGCGCCGCTCAGGCAGGTGAACATCGGCGGCGTCGCCCGGGAGGTGGAGCGCGTTGTCACGCATGCCGGCTACAGGACGCTGCCGAAGGAACTGGTCGACCAGGCCATGGCCAGCGGGGAGGCCATGCTGATCGTGGTGTTCCTCGCCTCATCCGACGACATCGCGCTGGTCAGGCTGACCAAGCCGGTGACGGATGTCGCTCCCGTCGCCCTCTACCGCGACAGCGACGAACCGGGCCAGGTCGTCCAGATCGTGGGGAAGGGCGCCACCGGCACGGGCGCCACCGGGCATGATCCCGCCGGCCCGAACCGGACGGAGCTGCGCCGCGCGTTCAACAAGGTCACCAGTGCCTACGACCGCTGGTTCTGCTACGTGTTCGACGAGCCGCCCGCGGCCCTGCCGCTGGAAGGCGTCATCGGCAACGGCGACAGTGGCGGTCCGGTGCTCATCCAGGTCGATGGGCAATGGCGCCTGGCCGGGCTGGCTTCGTGGAAGGTCGTCCAGGGCAACGTCGTGACCGCCCGGCCTGGCCGCTATGGCCAGACCGTCTGCAATGTCCGCCTGGGTCACTACCTCGCGTGGATCGAGAGCGTGATGGCCGGTCAGGCGCAGGCG
Organism: Stenotrophomonas sp. 05N423; assembly: GCF_056397145.1. Lineage (NCBI taxonomy): Bacteria > Pseudomonadati > Pseudomonadota > Gammaproteobacteria > Lysobacterales > Lysobacteraceae > Stenotrophomonas > Stenotrophomonas sp. 05N423. The sequence goes on along the minus strand of NZ_JBFTMV010000010.1, from coordinate 115,512 downwards.
GAGGCTTACAATTCACTCGACAGGCCGACGCCGCTCCGCGGCGGAACCTGATTCTGGCAAAGGCCGTTGCCACCAGGTGGCGGTCCCGATTTTCTGCAAAGGTGTCTGGATGGAATTCAAGGATTACTACGCGACATTGGGCGTGGAGCCCACGGCCGGCGATGCCGAGATCAAGACCGCCTACCGGCGGCTGGCGCGCAAGTACCACCCGGACGTGAGCAAGGAAGCCGGCGCCGAAGAGAAGTTCAAGGCGGTCAACGAGGCCTATGAGGCGCTGCGCGACCCGGCCAAGCGCCAGGCCTACGATCAGCTGCGCGCGCGCGGCTACCGGCCCGGCGAGGAGTTCCAGGCGCCGCCGGATTTCGGCGGTGGCCAGGGCTTCGACTTCGAGGAAGTGTTCGGCGGCGGTGGCGCCGGCGGCGGCTTCAGCGATTTCTTCGAGAGCCTGTTCGCGCGCCAGCGCGGCGGTGGCGGCCGTGCGCGTGGCGGTTTCGAGGGCTTCGGCGGCAGCGCCGGCCCGCAGCCGATGCGCGATACCCGCGCCAAGCTGTCGGTGCCGCTGGAGGCGGCCTACGGCGGCGACACGCTGCGCATCAACGTCGATGGCCGCCAGCTCGACGTGCGCGTGCCCAAGGGCATCCGTCCGGGACAGGTGATCCGCCTGGCCGGGCAGGGCAGCGGCGGCGGCAACCTGATGCTGGAAGTGGAATACGCCGCGCACCCGCAGTTCGAGGTGGACGGCCGCAACATTCTCTACACCCTGCAGGTCACGCCCTGGCAGGCGGCGCTGGGCACCAGCATCAGCGTGCCCACGCTGGGCGGTGCGGTGGAACTGAAGGTGCCGGCCGATTCGGACAGCGGCCGCAAGCTGCGCCTGCGCGGCCGCGGCCTGCCGGGCAAGCCGGACGGCGACCAGATCGTCGAACTGGAAGTGATCGCCCCGGTGGCGACCAACGAGGCCCAGCAGAAGGCCTACCGCGCACTGGCCAAGGCCTTCGGCGAAAAAATCTGAAGCATCGGAATCGGTAGGAGCGCACCAAGGTGCGCTCCTACGCTGTATCAGGCTTCGGGCAGGTCGCCGCCGCCCTCGAACACCCGTGCGATCACCTCGGACAGTTCGTCCTCGGAGAACGGCTTGGTGATGTAGGCCTTTGCGCCCTGGCGCATGCCCCACAGGCGGTCGGTGTCCTGGTCCTTGGTGGTCACCAGCACCACCGGGATGTGCGCGGTGCTGGCTTCGCGCTTGAGCGTGCGCGTGGCCTGGAAGCCGTTGAGGTTGGGCATCACCACGTCCATCAGCACCAGGTCGGGCAGGACCGACTTGGCGGCCTCCACGCCGGCGGCGCCGTCGGTGGCGGTGAAGGTTTCATGCCCCAGTTTTTCGACGATGCGCTGGATGCCGAGCAGCTGCGACGGCGAATCGTCCACGATCAGGATGCGCGCCACGTTCTTCCCCAAGATGATGTCGCCCGCGTAGTGTCGGCTTGCCGGCGGCGCGAAGCAACCTGTATGCGCGTCGCGCGGCCGTAGCGGGCGGTTTCAGTCGATTCTTACCATCGTGCGCCCGAACGAGCCGCCGGCCAGCATGGTGGCGAAGACATCCGGCAGGCCGTCCAGGCCGACCTCGCGCGTGCAGATGGTGTCCAGGTGGCGCGGCTTCCAGTCGTCGCCCAGGTGCTGCCAGACCTGTTCGCGGATGTCGCGCGCGGTGCCGGCCGAGGCCACGCCCAGCAACGACACGCCGCGGATGATGAAGGGCATCACCGTCATGTCCAGCGTCGCGCTGGCGGCCAGGCCGGCCGAGGCGACATTGCCGTAGGGCACGGTCTGCGCCAGCAGGCTGGTCAGCATGGCGCCGCCGACGTTGTCCAGGCCGCCGCCGAAGCGCGCCGATTCCATCGGCCGGGACGTGGCCAGCGCCTCGCGCCCCAGCACTTGGCTGGCGCCGAGCATGGTCAGGTAGTCCTTCGCCTCGGCCTTGCCGCTGATGGCATGCACCTCGAAGCCGGCGCGGCTGAAGATGTCCACCGCCAGCGAGCCGACGCCGCCGGTGGCGCCGGTCACCGCCAGCGGGCCGTGGTCCGGCGTCTGCCGGTTGTCCTTCATGCGCAGCAGCGCCAGTGCGGCGGTGAAGCCGGCCGTGCCCAGCACCATGGCCTCGCGCAGCGACAGCCCCGCCGGCAGCGGGATCGCCCACTTCGATTCCAGCCGCACGTACTGGCTGTAACCGCCATCGCGGGTCTCGCTCAGGCCGCAGCCGGTGGCCAGCACCGCATCGCCCTCGCGGAACGCCGGGTCGGTGGAGGCCACCACCTCGCCGGCCACGTCGATGCCGCCCACCAGCGGGAAGCGGCGCAGGATCTTGCCCTGGCCGGTGCCGGCCAGCGCGTCCTTGTAGTTGACCGAGGACCAGCGGGCGCGCACCACCACCTCGCCGGGGCTCAGCTGGTCCAGCGCGATCTGCTCCAGCCCGCCGCGGTAGCCGGCGTCGTCGTTGTGGATGCGGAAGGCGGTGAAAGGGGCGTGGGCGGACATGGCGCGGCCTGCGGCGGAACGGGAGACAACCAAGATAGCGGTTGCGAAACGTCAGGTCTGCCCCATCTAGTAGAATCCGGATTCGATTGACCACGGCCAGCACTGCGGGAACGCCCCGCATACAGGCCCTGACAGATGGAGCATGCATGGCCTGGAACACACCTGGCGGCAACGAGAGTGGCGGCCCCGCCGACAACCGGCGCGGCTCGCGCTCGCCGCGCGGCGGCAATGGCGGCGGCGGATGGGGCGGACTGCCCGGCCCGCTGCGCGACCTGTTCGACGGCGGCATCTGGCGCTGGGTACTGCTGGCGGTGGTGCTGCTGGTGCTGCTGTCCAGCTTCCAGCTGATCGGCGAACAGCAGCGCGGCGTGGTGCTGCGCTTCGGCCAGTTCTCGCGCATCCTGCAGCCGGGCCCGAACTTCAAGCTGCCCTGGCCGATCGAATCGGTGGTCAAGGTCAACGCCACCCAGATCAAGACCTTCAGCAGCCAGGTGCCGGTGCTCACGCGCGATGAGAACATCGTCAACGTCTCGCTCAACGTGCAGTACCGCGTCGACGACCCGCGCCTGTACCAGTTCGGCACCATCGACGCCGACCAGGTGCTGGAGCAATCCGCGCAGAGCGCGGTACGCGAGCAGGTCGGCCGCGCCGACCTCAACACCGTGCTCAACAACCGCGGTCCGCTGGCCGTGGCCGCCGAGCAGCGCCTGCAGGCCTCGCTCAAGGCCTACCGCACCGGCCTGGTGGTCACCGGCCTGACCCTGCCCGATGCGCGCCCGCCGGAAGAAGTGAAGCCGGCCTTCGACGAGGTCAACGGCGCCCAGCAGGTCAAGGAACGCCTGATCAACGAAGCCCAGGCCTACGCCGCCAAGGTGGTGCCGGAAGCGCGCGGCCAGGCCTCGCGCGCCCGCACCACCGCCGAAGGCTACAAGCAGGCCATCGTCGCCCGCGCCGAAGGCGACGCGCGCCGCTTCACCCTGCTGCAGGCCGAGTACAAGAACGCGCCGGAAGTCACCCGCAAGCGCCTGTGGCTGGAAACCGTGCAGCAGGTGCTGGCCGAGAACCGCAAGGTCATCGGCGGCGACGGCCGCCAGCTGATCTACGTGCCGATGCCGGCCGACGCCGGCAAGACCGGCAACGCCCCGCAACTGACCCCGGAAATGGCGGTACCGGCGCTGCCGGCCGCCACCGACAGCATTCGTAACGCGGACCGTTCCGGTTCGCGCTCGGCAAACCGTGAGGAGGCCGGCCGATGAAGAATTCCCTTGTGATCGGCCTGCTGGTCGTGCTGCTGATGGGCCTGCTCGGCTCGGTCTACGTGGTGCGCGAAGACCAGACCGCCATGGTGCTCAACCTGGGCAAGGTGGTGCGCTCGGACATCAAGCCCGGCCTGCACTTCAAGGTGCCGCTGGTGGAAACGGTGCGCGTGTTCGACCGTCGCTTCCAGGTGCTGGACACCGCGCCGGCGCGCTACTTCACCGCCGAGCAGAAGGACGTGAGCGTCGACTTCTTCGCCATCGGCTACATCTCCGACGTGCGCGCCTACTACCGCGCCACCGGCGGCGACGGCAAGGTGGCCAACGCCCGCCTGGCGCCGATCATCACCGACTCGCTGCGCAACCAGATCAACTCGCGCACGCTGCGGCAGCTGGTCTCCGGCGACCGCGAGGAACTGATCGCCGGGCAGCTGAAGGGCATCAACGAGGCGGTGCAGACCTTGGGCATGCAGATCATCGACCTGCGCATCAAGCAGATCGACCTGCCCACCGACAGCCAGGTGATCACCGACGTCTACGAGCGCATGCGCGCCCAGCGCAAGCAGGAAGCGGCCAAGTTGCGCGCCGAAGGCGAGGAACAGTCGCTGACCATCCGCGCCCAGGCCGACCGCGAAAGCACCGTGCTGGTGGCCGAAGCCGAGCGCGACGCCCAGCAGCTGCGCGGCGAAGGCGACGCCCAGGCCGCGGCCATCTACGGCAAGGCCGGCTCGGCCGACCCGGCGTTCTACGCCTTCTACCGCAGCCTGGAGGCCTACCGCGGCTCCATGGCCGACGGCAACGGCGTGATCGTGCTGGACAAGAACGACCCGTTCCTCCAGTACCTCAAGAACGACCGCTGAGCCGCATAAAAGCCCCTCTCCCCTCGGGAGAGGGGTTGGGGTGAGGGGCAGCGGGCGAAGCCCTCGAATTGTTTCGCCCCCAGCGCTCCAGCCCACGCAGCCCCTCATCCGCCCTACGGGCACCTTCTCCCGATGGGAGAAGGGGAGAAACAGCACCCCCATGCAAGACCTCCTCTCCGCCCTCTGCCTGGTCGCCATCCTCGAAGGCCTGTTCCTGTTCGCCGCCCCGCTGGCGTGGAAGCGCATGGCCGCGCGCCTGCTGGAACTGCCCGCCGCGGCTCTGCGCCAGTCCGGCGCGCTGATGCTGGCCATCGGCCTGGCTGTGCTGTGGTGGCTGCGCCACTGAACCGCTGCCGGCCAGCCGCCCCGGCCTGAATCCGCGGGGGTGGTAGCCGTCAGGCAAAACCCGGATAATCCAGAAAAGCCGGCCGGGGCACTCCCGTTCGGCTTTTTCCGTGTATGGCCCTGGCGTTTGCCGGCCGCCCCCCGATGGGGCTGCCACACAGGCTGGCCCACTAGCCCCGCACGGTCCCGTCCGCGGCCCCGATGGCCGCAGCCAACTCAGGAGTTCACCCGTCATGGGTCAATCAGTTGTTGTTCTCGGCGCCCAGTGGGGCGATGAAGGCAAGGGCAAGATCGTCGATCTGCTGACCGAGGAAATCGGTGCCGTCGTGCGTTTCCAGGGCGGTCACAACGCCGGCCACACCTTGGTCATCAACGGCAAGAAGACCGTCCTGCACCTGATTCCGTCCGGCATCCTGCGCGACGACGCGCTGTGCCTCATCGGCAATGGCGTGGTGATTTCCCCGGCCGCGCTGAAGAAAGAGATCGAGGAGCTGGAAACGGCCGGCGTGGAAGTGCGCTCGCGCCTGAAGATCTCCCCGGCCGCGCCGCTGATCATGCCGTACCACATCGCCCTGGACCAGGCGCGCGAGAAGGCCGCCGGCGGCAAGGCCATCGGCACCACCGGCCGCGGCATCGGCCCGGCGTATGAAGACAAGGTGGCGCGCCGCGGCATCCGCATCGCCGACCTGCATTACCCGGAACAGCTGGCCGAAAAGCTGCGCGCCGCGCTGGACTACCACAACTTCGTGCTGACCAAGTACCTGGGCGTGGAACCGGTGGACTTCGACAGCGTCTACGCCGAGGCGCTGGCCTTCGGTGAGTACGTGGAGCCGATGAAGAGTGATGTGGCCGGCATATGCCATGACCTGCGCAAGCAGGGCAAGCGCGTGCTGTTCGAAGGCGCGCAGGGCGCGCTGCTGGACATCGACCACGGCACCTACCCGTACGTCACCAGCTCCAACACCACCGTGGGCGGCGCACTGGCCGGTGCCGGCGTGGGCGCCGACGCCATCGACTACGTACTGGGCATCGCCAAGGCCTACGCCACCCGCGTCGGCGGCGGCCCGTTCCCCACCGAACTGGACGATGAAATCGGCCAGGGCATCCGCGACCGCGGCGCCGAATACGGCGCCTCCACCGGCCGCCCGCGCCGCTGCGGCTGGATGGACATCGTCGCGCTCAAGCGCGCCGTGGCCATCAACGGCATCTCCGGCCTGTGCATCACCAAGCTGGACGTGCTCGACGGCATGGAAAAGCTCAAGGTCTGCATTGCCTACGAATACCGCGGCAAGCGCACCGAATACGCCCCGCTGGACGCACAGGGCTGGGAAGAGTGCACCCCGGTGTACCTGGAATTCCCGGGCTGGAGCGAGAACACCCACGGCATCACCAACTGGGACGACCTGCCCCCGGCCGCGCGCGCTTACCTGCGCTCGCTGGAAGAACTGGCCGGTTGCCCGATCAGCATCGTCTCCACCGGCCCGGACCGGGATCACACGATGGTGTTGCAGGATCCGTGGGGTTGAGCAGATCCCCGCACCTGTATGTGTGAAGAGAGCGGATAGAACTGGCGGAATGAAGTTGTGCCCGGAAGCCCCGCGAAAGCGGGGCTTCTTTACTTATGATGTGGTGGACAGAGTCCTGGGGGATATACATGGCACGCATGTGGATGGTGCGCGGCGAAGGTGGCAGCCTATACGAGGCTTTTCGGGAGCGCGGCGTCGCGGCCGTGGGCTGGAGCCAACTGGCTCCCTATGCCAAACCAGGCGTCGAGCGTAAGCAGCTGGTTGCCCTGTATCAGTCCGCCGAACCTCAGGCCAAACAAGGCACAATGGTGTCGGGCGCATCCCAGGTCTGGCGCTTCGTCAATGACGTCCAGGAGGGCGACTGGGTTATCACCTATTCGCCAGCCAACCGCCTGTACTCGATCGGCAAGATCATCGGTCCGGCTGAGCACCACTCGGAGTGGGCCGAGCAAGGCATGTCGCTGGCGCGTAAAGTCCAGTGGCAAACGCAGGAACTACTGCGCGACAGCCTGGGCAGCAGCACAAAGAACAGCCTGGGTTCCACCCTGACCCTCTTCGAGGTTCCAACCAAGGCAGCAGCAGAAGTGCTGGCGGCCCTGAAGGGAAAATCGGTGCCTGTTGTGGAAGATGAAACTGAGGAGGTCATGGCTGACCCGCTTGCGGACATCGAGTCGCAGGCGCTTGAGCGCATCAAGGATCGGGTCAACGAACTTGGCTGGGACGACATGCAGCAACTGGTCGCCGGCATTTTGCGTGCTATGGGCTACAAAACCCAGGTCTCGTCGCCTGGCTCTGATCGGGGCAAGGACATCGTTGCCTCGCCGGATGGTTTTGGCTTTGAGCACCCGCGCATCGTCGTAGAAGTCAAGCACCGCAAGGAGCAGATGGGCAGCCCGGAGATCCGCAGTTTCCTCGGCGGCCGCCACAAGGATGATCGTGGGCTATACGTCAGCACCGGTGGTTTCTCCAAGGATGCGCAGTACGAAGCGGACCGGGCGCCTATTCCGCTGGCAATGTGGACTCTGGATCACGTGGTGCGCGCGCTGATCGAGCACTACGACGAGACCGACGCTGAAACCAAACGGATCGTGCCTTTGAAGCGGTTGTACTGGCCTGCTTGAGTTATCAATGCAAGACGTGTGTTTGACAACCCCTGAACAAACGCCCATTCGGAGTACGACAATGCCACCTAAATACGTCGTCAAGGTGAACACATATGGCACAAGCTGATACCTTGGTCGCCCTGGTAAAGGCAGCCAGCAGTGGCGACCAACCTTCTTTTCGGAAGTCGACCGAAGCCTTGATTCAAGAAGAGCGTGGCAAGGGGCACCGAATCTTGGCCGATCGCCTGGAAAAGGCATTGCGAGCGTCTGCCCATCAGTCGACCTTGTTCCAGCCTTCTGCAACAGCGACGCGACCAGCCCAAACTGGGGGCATCGCGCAGAAAGATCTGATTGCCGAGTTGACACCAGAGCGTTCGCTGGAAAGTTTGGTGCTTAACGATAGTATTCGCGGGCAGTTACGAGAAATTGTTGAGGAACAGCATCGTGCTGAGTTGCTGCATGCTCACGGCTTAAGTCCAAGGCATCGAATCCTACTGGCTGGGGCGCCAGGGAACGGTAAAACATCGGTTGCTGAAGCGTTGGCATTCGAGTTGATGGTGCCGCTGATCGTTGTGCGCTATGAGTCGTTGATTGGCAGCTACCTGGGCGAAACTTCTATCCGCTTGAAAGCCTTGCTTGACTACGCTCGAACACGGCGCTGCGTGTTGTTCTTTGACGAGTTCGAAACATTGGGCAAAGAGCGAGGTGATACTCATGAAACGGGGGAGATAAAGCGTGTCGTTAGCTCTTTGCTGCTTCAACTAGACGATCTTCCAGATTATGTCGTTGTCGTTGCTGCTAGCAATCACCCAGAACTTTTGGATAGGGCCGTTTGGCGGCGCTTTCAGGTTCGACTGGAACTCCCTCTTCCTACACGTGCACAGTTGACCGCATTCGTCGCCTCTATCAGTGAACGCAGCAAGGTCAATTTTGGCTTGGCCAATGAGACTGTCGCAAAAAGACTTTTAGGCCTCAGTTTTTCAGAGGTGGAAGAATTCTGCTTGGGAGTAGTCCGGAAGGCGGTACTAGATCAGAAGGTGGATGACGCCAGAACCATCGTCTCTTCCAGGTTGGAACAATGGAAGAAGCGGTTGAAACCTGCCAATAAAGAAGTATCAGACGAATAAGGCACAAGGAGGGGGATATGCCTGATGAGTACTTGCCATTACTGGTTTTTCCTGAAAAGCGAATTCTTCAGCCAGAAAAGGGCAACGGTTTTCCTCCGGGAAAACAGAATTTGCCCGGCCATGGTACCCAGGTAGCCCGTATTGGAAGACAGATCGAACATCTGGAAGAAGACTTCGCACGCTATCAGGCCAGCCTGACTGGTGCTTTGGCTGGGCTCGAACCTGAAATGGTTCTGGTCATCGAGATCGTTGGACGTCTGGACGACTTCCGACAAGCCGTTGAAGCGGCTGGCTTGGAGTGGCTAGGGGAGACGGAAATCGATGACCTGGAGGCTGAGGATGATGGCTTCCATGAGCGAGATGCTGCCGGTCAACCTGCGGTTAAGCCGCTGAGCGGTCGCATGTTTCTGGCCATGAGCAACATGGCGGGCTTGCAAGAGATTCTCTCGCTTTGGGATCAATGGAAAGCCAATAGGAACCTGCCCCACGGAAAGACAAAGTGGAAAGCTGTTTTCGAACAATTGAACGTGCTGAGGCGCTGGGGCATCGAGGAGACATTGGTCGAAACCGGAATGATCGACCGCTGGCAGGACCTGCTTGAACCCTTTGATCCCGAAGAGAAGGTCAGATTTCAGATTGAGCTTTTCTACCGCAAGAGGATTGAGACGCGTCGAAATAATGAAGCAGTAATTCGTTCATTGCTGGATCGCCTCGGAGGCCAAACGCTTTCGGCGTTCCTGGATATGCCTCAGATCGCATTCCATGCGGTCAAGGCCGAATTGCCTGCTCACGCCATTCAGTCGCTGCTCCGTCAAGTAGCTGCAGATGGAGCTGATATCGACATAGAACTGTTCAGATTCGCCGGCATCATGTATTTCCGCCCTACCGGGCAAAGCCTGGCGGTTTCTGAGGAGGGCGAGGGAGAGCCGGCTGCGTTCCCCGAAAGTGTCAGTGACCTTCCTCCTGTCGCAGCGCTCCTTGATGGTGCTCCATTGCAATTGCATGAAGCGCTGAAAGACCGACTGCTGGTTGATGACATCTTTGGTTTGGAGGCCACTTATCAACCTGGCGAGCGCAAGCATGGCACTGCCATGGCTTCCTTGATTCTCCATGGGGGGCGCAGCAATCCCGATTCCGAACCGCTACCGCACAAACTGTATTGTATTCCGGTGATGCAGCCTGATCATCATGCGCGCGAACACGATGAACATATGCCGGATGATGTTTTCTTTGAAGACCGTATTCATGTTGCCGTTCGGCGCATGTTCGAAGGCTCTGGCGATGTGCCCGCGCAAGCGCCTACAGTCAAAGTCATCAATCTTTCCATTGGTGATGCAGCGCGGGAATTTATCCATACGCCAAGTCCTTGGGCACGGTTACTCGACTGGCTGGCCTACCGCCACCGCGTGCTGTTCTGCGTCAGCGCAGGTAACTACTGCGGCGAGATCGATATCGGACTCAATCAGCAGCAGTTCGCCGCTCTTTCTGATGGAGAGAAGATAGGCGCCACCGTTAAAGCGATATCAAATAGCTTGGCTTCCCGGCGTCTGCTTTCGCCGGCAGAAGCGATGAATGCCATTACGGTAGGCGCCGCTCACGCCGATGATTCTGGAGATGCATATCCGCAATTTGGCCAGCGTGTCGATGTGCTGCCTTCGCAAACACTGTTCAGTCCTGCCACCCGTCTGGGCTTTGGTTTTAAACGCTCCATAAAGCCTGACATCCTCATGCCCGGAGGGCGGCAACTCTACAACGCCCCTGTGCTAGCTAGATCTACCCTGTACAGCGTCGACAACTCCATCGTCGGACCAGGCCAAAAAGTTGCGTTGGACAGCAGACAGCAAGGCGTTTTGAACAACGAAGCCTTCTGGCGTGGCACCAGCAATGCGGCGGCGCTGGCCACACGAGGTGCGGTGCGGCTGTACGACATGCTGGACAGACTACGCAACGAGGAGGGGGAGGATATTCCCGAGACGTTGATGTCGGTGCTGATGAAGGCGCTACTGGTACATGGCGCCAAACAGGACGACGCTGGCAAGCAACACATCGAACAAGCGTTGAAAGACGCGCGCAACTCTCGTCAGTTCAAGCAGGTAATCACGCGCTACCTTGGCTATGGAGTCGTGGATATCGAGCGTGTACTGACCTGCACTGCGCAGCGAGCAACCGTCCTAGGCTGCGGAGAGATACGGGAGAACGAGGTGCATGAATATGCATTTCCGATCCCTCCCGGATTATCTTCACAAAAGATTTGGCGGCGGCTGGCAGTGACCTTGGCTTGGCTGACACCAATCAATCCGGACCACCGCAATCTTCGAGAAGCCAAGCTGACGCTAGAGCCCGGAGGAGGGAAATGGTCCAGTCAGATCCTTAAACTGGATCGTCAAGACGGTGACCACAATCAGGTGGAGCGTGGCACGGTGCAGCATGAAGTGCTGGAAGGCAAGAAGCAGATCCAGGCCTTCGAGGATGGTGAGACCTTGCGCATTCGCGTCACCTGCAAAAACGACGCGACCGCACGCCTTGATGCTGTCATTCCCTACGGGCTCGCTGTGACTTTGGAAGCGAAGGAAGACATTCCGATCTACCAGCAAGTCCGTGCCCGTATCAAGCAGCCGGTGCGTATTGCACCGGGCGTAGGCCGGTGATCGCATAACGGCATGAAATATATAGAACAAGGCATTTGTGCATGAAGCCCATAGAACAACAGTTCTTCAACGACCTGGAAAAGAAGCTCTGGACTGCCGCAGACAAGCTGCGCTCCAACCTCGACGCCGCTGTGTACAAGCACGTCGTACTCGGGCTGATCTTCCTCAAGTACGTTTCCGATGCCTTCGAAGAACGGCAGCGCGAACTACGCGAGCAGCTCACCAACCCGGATCATGACTACTACATGGATCCGGCCGAATACGGCGGCGCAGGCACCCAGGAGTACGAAGAAAACATCGCCGCCGAGCTGGAAGTGCGTGACTACTACACCGAGAAGAACGTGTTCTGGGTACCGGTGGAAGCGCGCTGGCAAACCCTGCGCGACTGCGCGCAACTGCCACCCAAGGCGGCGCTGCCGTGGAACAAGCCGGGCAAGGACGAGCCGGAGGAAATGCGCTCGGTCGGCTGGCTGATCGACAACGCCATGGAGGCTGTCGAGCGCGAGAACGCCCGCCTGAAGAACGTGCTCAACAAGGACTTCGCTCGCGTGCAGCTCGACTCCAGCAAGCTGGCCGGGCTGATCAGCCACTTCTCGGATACCGACTTCAGCGCAAAGGAATGCAAGGGCCAACCGCTGGACCTGAAATCCAAAGACATTCTCGGCCACGTCTACGAATACTTCCTCGGCCAGTTCGCCCTGGCCGAAGGCAAAAAGGGCGGCCAGTACTACACGCCCAAGAGCATCGTCACCCTGATCGTGGAAATGCTCCAGCCGTTCAAGGGCCGCGTGTATGACCCGGCGATGGGTTCCGGCGGCTTCTTCGTGCAGAGCGAGGAGTTCATCGAACAGCACGGCGGCAAAGCCGCCAACGGCAAGAGTGGGCAGATCAGCGTTTATGGGCAGGAAAGCAACCCCACCACCTGGCGCCTGGCCGCGATGAACATGGCCATTCGCGGCATCGACTTCAACTTCGGCAGCGGCCCGGCCGACACTCTGCTGAACGACCTGCACCCGGACCTGCGCGCCGATTTCGTCATGGCCAACCCACCCTTCAACATGAAGGAATGGTGGAGCGAAAAGCTGGCCGCCGACCCGCGCTGGATTGCCGGCACGCCGCCCCAGGGCAACGCCAACTTCGCCTGGCTGCAACACATGCTCTGGCACCTGGCGCCCACCGGCAGCATGGCGCTGCTGCTGGCCAACGGTTCGATGAGTTCCAACACCAACTTTGAGGGCGAAATCCGCAAGCGGCTGGTCGAGGACGACTACGTCGAGTGCATGGTCGCGCTGCCCGGCCAGTTGTTCACCAACACCCAGATCCCCGCCTGCATCTGGTTCCTGACCCGCGACAAACAGAACGGCTTTGCGCTGGACAAGAAGAAGCGCGACCGGCGCGGCGAATTTCTGTTCATCGACGCCCGCCAGTTGGGCTACATGAAAGACCGCGTGCTGCGAGACTTCACCGCCGACGACATCGAGAAAATCGCCGATACCTTCCATGCCTGGCAGCAAGGCGAGGGGTATGAGGATGTGGCTGGCTTCTGCTATTCCGCCAAGCTGGACGATGTGCGCAAGCATGAGCATGTGCTCACGCCGGGGCGCTATGTGGGCGCAGCTGAACAGGAAGACGACGGCGAACCCTTTGCGGAGAAGATGCAGCGGCTGACTGCGCAACTGGCGGAGCAGTTTGCGGAGAGTGCCAAGCTGGAAGCAGAAATCAGGAAAAATTTGGCGGGGTTGGGTTATGCCATCTAATCCAGCAAAGCTCCCGCTTTCTGAGCTCTTGGAGCTAATCATTGATCATCGCGGTAAGACTCCAAATAAGATGGGGTTTGATGATTTTTCCCAAAGTGGCGTCCCTGTTCTGTCGGCAAAGCATGTCAAAACGGACGGCTTAATTGACTTCGAATCAATGCGGTACGCATCTCCTGAGATGTATAAAAAATGGATGACAGTGGAGGTGCAAGGAGGCGACATTATCTTGACTTCTGAAGCGCCAATGGGGGAGGTCTTCTACCTTCAAGATGATAAAAAATACGTGCTAGGGCAGCGAGTGTTTGGGCTGCGACCTAATCCCAAGCTGATCAATCCAAAGTACCTAGCAGCTTGGCTAACCTCTTCAGAGGGCCAGCGGCAGATGGCAACACGAGCTTCTGGGTCAACAGTTCAAGGAATTCGTCAATCTGAACTTTTAAAAATAGAAGTTGATCTGCCTTCCAAAGAAGAACAGGAGGAGATAGCAAACGTTAGGTTTTCACTTACTAACAAGATAAGTCTCAACCGCCGCATCAACCAAACCCTCGAAGCCATGGCGCAGGCCATCTTCAAATCCTGGTTTGTCGATTTCGACCCGGTCAAGGCCAAGATAGCCGCCATTGAACAAGGCCAAGACCCGTTGCGTGCCGCCATGCGCGCCATCAGCGACAAGACCGATGCCGAACTCGACCAGATGCCCCGTGAGCACCACGACCAACTCGCCACCACCGCCGCGCTGTTTCCCGATGCCATGGAAGAGTCGGAGTTAGGAGATATTCCGAAGGGATGGACGCACGGTGTTCTGGGTGACGTTTGCAGCTTTACGGCTGGTAGCGCATTTAAGCCAGAACATCAGGGAAGCACAGAGGGAGACTATCCGTTCATCAAGGTTAGCGATATGAACCTTGCTGGCAACGAGGTATTCATTCAATCAGCTAACAACTATGTGAGCAAAGCACAGCAGTCTGAAATGAAAGCCAAACTGCACTCATTAGGGGCGACAGTTTTTGCCAAGATTGGCGTGGCGCTGATCTCGAATCGTCGCAGATTACTGACTACCCCAACGATCATTGACAACAATTTGATGTCAGCCAGTCCTGTTGAAGGTAAGTCGGGAGTATATTTTTTGTACTCGATGCTTAGCGCGATTGATTTCAACACATTGGTTTCAGGCACTGCTTTGCCGTATCTCAACGTTTCTGACCTTAAGAAGATCCCTATTGTTCGTCCGCCGCACGACGTCGGTTGTGCTTTTGAGCGGAAAGCATCTTCGATTTTTTCGATGATGCAGGCACTGGCGGAACAAAGTTCAACTCTCGCAGATACTCGAGACAATTTACTGCCTAAATTGCTGTCGGGTGAAGTTGAGCTTTCTGAAACACTTGAGGGATGACCATGGAATTCTGGCGCCCCAAGTACCATGAATATCTCAACTCCGAAGGGGATGTGACCATCATTGGTTCTACCTTTCAGCGGAGTCGAATACTCAAAGATTTAGAGCCTGAAACTTATCAACTATCTTTTGAAGATTGGGTTGAAGAGAGAAAGGCTGGCTTACGTGAGTTGGCTGGTCAAGTGCTGACCACACACGACAACGAAAACCGTTTCAAGGCTCTCAAGAGAGCATGTGAGTCTCGGAATGTTGTTCCATTTCTTGGTGCGGGTATATCAATACCTAGTGGTTATCCGGGGTGGACGAAATTTCTATGGGACCTACAGTCTGAGTCGCACGTCAAAGAGAATGATCTGGAGTTGTTGTTAAATTCTGGAGACTATGAAGGCGCAGTTCAGCTAATTTACGATGATCTTGGGTCTGCGTTATTCAACAAGCAGCTACAGGAGTGCTTTGATAGAAATTGCACGACTGCTGGCGCAATAAATTTGCTCCCGCTTGTGTTTTCAGACTCAAATATCATTACCACCAATTTCGACAAATTGCTTGAGTCTGTCTTTTCTGGGCAATCACAAGGCTTTGACCAAGTGGTGCTTGGCACTAACTTGGAAGAGGCACTGCGTATTTTGAGTGCTGGTGGAAGATATCTTCTAAAGCTGCATGGTTCATGCGAATCGATTGCAAATCGCGTGCTACTTCATGGCGAGTACGAGCACGCCTATAGCGACTCAGGAGTTGTTAAGAGATTCTTTTCACGCTTCTTGTTCGGGAAGTCATTGTTATTTATCGGCTGCAGCCTTTTGACGGACCGCACGCTACGGGCAATGGAAGAAGTAGTCTCAGCCGAAGGTTCCCACACGCTTCCACAGCACTACGCTTTCCTTGAGTTAAAAGATGGGGCCGATCGTGTAGAGCGGAAAAAGGATTTGGCAAGAGCCAACATATTTCCCATCTGGTATCCGGAGGGAGAGCATGATGAATCTATCGAAGCCCTATTGTTGGCGCTGATGGAGGATGGGGCATGATCACGGAGCAGCAACTCGAAGACCACAGCATCGCTTGGTTTCAGGAGCTTGGTTGGCAGTACGTTCAGGGTTCAAGCATTGCACCTGATGGAGAAAGCCCTGCGCGTACTGATTATCGCCAGACCGTACTGCGGGAACGCTTGTTAGTCGCGCTCACCCGCATCACCCCGCACATCCCCGCTGCGGCGCTAGAGCAGGCGGCACACGAGCTTCTGACGGTCAGCGAGCCGCTGCTGATTGCACGCAACCGTCATGTACATCGACTGCTGCTGGCTGGCATTCCGGTCGAGTTCTCCATAGGCGACGAAAAGCGCACCGACCTGGTCAACCTGATCGACTTTGCCAACCCGCGCAACAACGACTTCCTGCTGGTCAGCCAGTTCACCGTGACCGGTACCAAACAGCCGCGCCGCCCCGACCTGGTGGCCTTTGTCAACGGCTTGCCGTTGGCGGTGATCGAACTGAAGAACCCAGCCGCCGAGCAGACCGACATCTGGGATGCCTTCAACCAGATCCAGACCTACAAGGACGAGATCGGCGACCTGTTCAATGCCAATGTGGCGGTGGTGGTCAGCGACGGCTTTACGGCGCGTCTGGGCTCATTGACGGCGAATCAGGAGCGCATGCAGCCCTGGCGGGCGATTGCCAATGAGGACGACCGGCCGCTGCTGGAGTTCGAGCTGGAAACGCTGGTGCGCGGCTTTTTCGAGCCTGCGCTGTTTCTCGACTACGTGCGCCACTTCGTGCTGTTCGAACAGGACGCCGACCAGATCATCAAGAAGATCGCGGGCTACCACCAGTTCCATGCGGTGCGCGAGGCGGTGAATGCCACGGTGATTGCCGCCAGCAACCCGAGCAAGGGCTTGTTGGAAGTGCAGGAGCCGCGTGCCACCTACGGCAAGGAAGTGCAGCCCGGCAGCCGCAAGGCCGGCGTGGTGTGGCATACGCAAGGCTCGGGCAAGAGCATCACCATGGCCTGCTACGCGGGCAAGCTGTTGCAGCAGCCGGAGATGAAGAACCCCACACTGGTGCTAGTGACCGACCGCAACGATCTGGACGGGCAGCTTTTCGGTACTTTCTGCGCCGCCGAAGATCTGCTTCGGCAGATGCCGGTTCAGGCTGGTAGCCGCGAGGAACTGCGCGAGATGCTGGCTTCGCGCGAGGCAGGTGGCATCATCTTCACCACGGTGCAGAAGTTCGCTCTGCTGGACAATGAGGAACAGCACCCGCTGCTGTCGAATCGCAGCAATATCGTGGTGATTTCCGACGAGGCGCACCGCAGCCAGTACGGCATGAAAGGGCGACTGGATACCAAGACCGGCAAGTACGTATTTGGCTACGCCAAGCACATGCGCGACGCGCTGGCCAACGCCACCTTCATCGGCTTCACCGGCACCCCCATCGCCCTGGAAGACAAAGACACGAGGGCGGTGTTCGGCGATTACGTCAGCATCTACGACATTCAGGATGCGGTGGACGATGGTGCCACGGTACCGATCTTCTACGAAAGCCGCCTGGCCAAACTGGACGTGAACCAGGCCGAGATCGATGCACTCAATGTCCAGGTAGATGAGGTCATCGAGGACGAGGAAGACCTCACCGCCCGCGAGAAGACCAAGAGCGATTGGGCTGCGCTGACCAAGCTGGTCGGCGCGCAGCCGCGTCTGGAACAGGTGGCTGCCGATCTCGTGCAGCATTTCGAGACACGCAACGCCACGCTGGAAGGCAAGGCGATGATCGTGTGTATGAGCCGCGACATCTGCGCCGAGCTGTACAACGCTATCGTCGCCCTGCGCCCGGACTGGCACGATGCCGACCCGGAGAAGGGCGCAATCAAGGTAGTGATGACCGGCTCGGCAGCGGACAAACCCTTGCTGCAACCACACCTGTACAGCCAGCAGGTGAAGAAACGCCTTGAAAAGCGCTTCAAGGACCCGGCCGACCCATTGAAGCTGGTGATCGTGCGCGATATGTGGCTAACCGGCTTCGACGCGCCCTGCTGCCACACTATGTACGTGGACAAGCCCATGAAGGGCCACAACCTGATGCAGGCCATTGCCCGCGTCAACCGAGTGTTCCGCAACAAGCCCGGCGGGCTGGTGGTGGATTACATTGGCATCGCCAACGAACTGAAAGCGGCGCTCAAGACCTATACCGAATCCAAGGGCAAGGGCGACCCGGCGCACAACGCGGCCGAAGCCCTGGCGGTGCTGCTGGAGAAGCTAGACATCGTGCGCGGGCTGATGCACGGCTTCGACTACAGCGGGTTCGAGACCGATGCGATGAAGCTGCTGGTGCCGGTGGCCAACCATATCCTGGGGCTGAAGGACGGCAAGCAGCGTTTCCTCGATGCCATGCTGGCTGTGAGCAAGGCGTTTTCCCTGTGCAGCACGCTGGATGAAGCCGCGGCGCTGCGCACGGAAATTGCCTTCTTCGCCGCTGTCAAGGCT
Organism: Stenotrophomonas sp. 05N423; assembly: GCF_056397145.1. Lineage (NCBI taxonomy): Bacteria > Pseudomonadati > Pseudomonadota > Gammaproteobacteria > Lysobacterales > Lysobacteraceae > Stenotrophomonas > Stenotrophomonas sp. 05N423. The sequence continues at coordinate 97,487 of NZ_JBFTMV010000010.1, read as the reverse complement.
GCCATCGTCAAGTTCACCACGGTAGATCGCAAGCGTTCCGACGCGGACAAGAACAGTGCGCTCAAGCAGATCCTGGACAACGCTATCGTGGCGGACGGGGTGGCGGACATCTTCGCCCTGGCGGGCCTGGACAAGCCCAACATCGGCCTGTTGTCGGAAGAATTCCTGGAAGACGTGCGACAGATGAAGAGCCGCAACCTGGCGGTGGAACTGCTCGAAAAACTGTTGCGTGACGAGATCAAGGCACGGGCGCGTAACAACGTAGTGCAGGAGAAGAAGTACGGCGATCGCTTGCTGGAAACCTTGCGCAAGTACCACAACCGAGCGGTGGAGACGGCACAGGTCATCGAGGCGTTGATCCAGATGGCCAAGGACTTCCAGGCAGCGCTGGAGCGTGAAGCAGCGCTGGGGCTGAATCCGGACGAGATCGCCTTCTACGATGCGCTGGCCAACAACGAAAGCGCCGTGCGGGAGTTGGGCGACGATACCTTGAAGAAGATCGCCGTCGAGATCACCGAGAAACTGCGCAACAGCACCACGGTGGATTGGCAGGTACGCGAGAGCGTACGCGCAAAACTGCGGATTCTGGTGCGACGCACGCTGAAGAAGTGGAAGTACCCACCGGTAGGGGAAGATGCGGCTATCGAGTTGGTGCTAAAGCAGGCGGAGTCGCTGTCGAATGTTTGGTCGAAGTAATTACAGAGATCTCTTCTGCTTGACACTCGTATTCTTCAGTAGCAGTCTTGGCTCACGGAGCCTAGAAACTCCCCGTACAGCGGTACCCACCTCCGACAAACCGGTGGGTTTTTTGTGCCTGTCTAGCAGGCACAGCCGACGCGATGTCTGCGTCGGGAGGGCGGTGAATACAACACCCGCAAGGGGAATAAGCCCGCCGTCTGTACGCGGTTTCTAGCCTCCCGACTTCCCGTCCGCCGTTCCCGGCGGGCGGCCACTTCATGGAAGGAGGCGGCGACGATGGCGAAGCACGCGTTGGATGATGAGCGGCCGGGCTATTACCTGCCCGAGGACAGCCAGCTGCGGCTGGTGCGGCTGAGCGACCACATCAAGTTCCTGCTGCGGTTGATGCAGCCGCTGGCGGATGCGGCAGGCGAGCCGGCGCGCGAGGTGCGCATGGCCGAGGTGGCGTTCTGCCTGGAACTGCTGGGCGACCAAGTGGACCTGGTGCTGGACGAGGTGTCGTGGCCGGCGGCGCAGGTGGACGCGCCCGCGCGTGGTGCTGCAGGTGAGGCGCAGGGCTACGCCTTCGGCGTCACGCTGGCGCAGGTCGATACGCTGGATGGGCTGGTGCGCACGCTTGCCGCGCATGGCGATGTGCTGGCGGGTACCGATGCGGCCGGGTTGGCGGGTGGTACGTTGCCGTCGATGGGGCGCGCGGTGTTCGACGCGGCGGCGGCCGTGCGCGGGGTGTTGGATGCGGTGGAAACGCAGCGGCTGGCGGCGGGCGCGGATGCACGCTTGCGGGTGGAAGAGGCGCCGGCGGTGTATGCAGTGCCGCGTGCGTTGCCGGCAAGGGTGTCCAGGGATCAGGCGCGGGTGGAGGCGGAGCTGTCGTACGGCGACTACCTGCACTGAGGGCGGAGGCGCCGCGGCCGCACGGCCCATGGCCGTGCCGCTGCGGGCGGCCGGGCTGTTGGCACGCCGCTGTGGGCAGTCTGTGTCACATGGCGGGCGCCGCCCACGTCGCTTCCCACGGGTACGGCAAATCGGCGATGCTGCCGCAGCGAAAAGGGGGAAGGGATGACGCACGGGAAGCTGGACGACAACGGGGCTGCCGAGGGCGGTGCGCTGCCCGCCGGACCGATCAACTGGTCGCCGATTCCCGATGTCGGTGCGGGCGATGAATCCTGGGTGCTGGACCTGTGGCGGCGCGGTTGCCGCGAGCCGGCGCTGATGTTTTCCGCCGCGTATGTGCTGGTGGGGTTTCTGGGGCTGTGGTCGAGCGCGTGGTTCTACTACGGCTTCGGCATCAGCATCCTCGATTACCTGCAGGCCAGCGACTTCCTGGTGGCGGGCCTGCGCGACCCGGCCTATGTGCTGATCTTCGCCATCGGCGTGCTGCTGGCGGCATTGGTGAGCTGGCCGGAGGCGCTGCGCCGCCGTTACCCCGGGTATGTGGCCGACCTGCGCCGCCGCCGCTGGTGGGCGCGCATGGCGTTCCCGCAGGCGCGGATCATGACCTGGGATGGCGTGGGCATCCACCCGATCACCGGCGTGAGCATGGTGGTGGCGACCTTCATGCTGATGGGGTCGGCGGTCTATGTGCAGACCAAGGGCGAACTGGTGCGCGAGAAGGGCCGTGGCACGCCGGTGCGGGTGCACATGCTGGGCGATGCCGCGCCGCTGCCCGGCGAGGCGCGGCTGCTGGGCACCAGCAGTGCCTTCGTCTACCTGTGGTGGCCCGCGCAGCAGCGTGCCGAGGCGTTGCCGATCACCTCGGTGCGGCAGGTGCAGGGCAGGCCGAAATCATCCCGGAATACCAGGGCGCCGCAACCGGCGCCCGCCGCTTCGCCCGCTACGCGCTGATCTGCTTACGCCTGGTCCAGCGGAATGCCGTTGAGCTGGCGCTCCACGATTTCCAGAATCGTCGGCACGCTGACACCGAAGGAACCGGCGCGGCCGGCGTCGAAGGCCTGCCGCCTTTCGTCGTAGCCCTTGCGGTAATCGGCGGCCGGCGCCTGCGGGCCCACGTACGCCATGCCGCTGCGCTCGAAGGTCTGTTCGATGACCGGCGCGTGTGCAAGCCGCGTCATCACGCCGCCGGGCAGGCCGGGGTGGCGCACGCGCAGGCCATCGAGCGTGACGTGGAAGATGCGCCCGCCCAGCGGGTGCGTTTCCACCCGATTGATCAGCAGCGTGGGCTGCTCGTCGGGCCCGCGGCCGTTGCAGCGCCACAGCTGGCCGGCGGCGTAGTCGGTGGGAACGGGCGGCTGGCTCATGGTGATGGTCCGGTGGGTGGACCGCCGATGATGCCTTGCGGCCGCCGGCCTGACGTTGCGCAATCGGGCCGGATGCGCTCAGTGCCGGGTGTCGTGCCTACGCCCGCTGCCGGACTTCTTGCCGCCGCCGTCCTGCTTGTTGACCGTGGCCCAGGCGATGCGCTCGGCGGTCTTGGTGCTGGCGCCGCGCGCCTTTTCGCTCTTTTCGATGTGTTCGGCCTGGCGCTTCTGCTTGTCGGTGTAGCTGGATTTGTCGCCCTGGGTCATGGCCGTGCTCCCTTGGTGTGTGGGGCTTGCAGATATAGGCCGGGCGGTAGGTGGAGAGGGTGAAGCAGCCGTTGGCGGCGCGTTATGGCTGCCCACCGTCCGGCGGTGGAGAAGGGGTTGGCTAGAATGCGGCGATTGCACCGCTGCTGGACCTTGCTTGATGCGCATAGACCCCGCCGAGATCGAAGCCCTGTTCGACGCCATTCCCAGCGTGCTGTTCTTCGCCAAGGACGTGGATGGCCGCTACACCCACGTCAACATGACGATGATGCAGCGGTTGGGCGTGCGCTCGCGCGGCGAGGTGATCGGCCGGCGCGCCGACGAGCTGTACCCGGCCGGCATGAGCGAGGCCTATGTGGCCCAGGACGCGCGCGTGCTGGCCGGCGAGGTGATCGAGAACGTGATGGAGCTGCAGCTGTTCGCCAACCGCCAGCCGGGCTGGTGCTTGACCTGCAAGCGGCCCATCGTGGAGAACGGCAGGGTGGTGGGGCTGATCGGCATCTCGCGCGACCTGGGCCAGCGCGGCGGGCTGGAATCGCAGTACGAGCCGCTGCGGCTGGCGCTGGACTACCTCAACACGCACTACGCCGAAAACGTGCGCATGCAGACCCTGCTGGACATCACCGGGTTCTCGCTGTCCAAGCTGGAGCGCAGCTTCCGCAAGGTGTTCCAGATGACGCCGCAGCAGGTGCTCACGCGCCTGCGCATCCAGATCGCGCTGCACCTGCTGCACGGGCAGGACAGCGTGGCCAGCATCGGCCAGGCCTGCGGCTTCACCGACCAGAGCGCGTTCACCCGCAAGTTCAAGGCCGAGGTGGGCATGGCGCCACGCCAGTACCGGGCGATGATCGCGGCGCGGCAGGAAGGCAGAGTGCTGGAAATGTGAACGGACCATGACTTCCGGCGCTGTCGGGCCGGCTTCCTGACGATGACGATGGATGGCTGGGGATTCCATCGACAACAGGGAGAACAGGCATGCGTCGTATTCTGGCAACCGCGGTCACGCTGGCATTGGCCGGCACGGGCGTTCCGGCATTCGCACAAGGACAGGCGCCTGCCGCGCCGGCCGCGCAGTCGCAGGCGGTGACGACCCAGTTGCCGCGCACCGCGCGGCCCACGCACTACCGCGTTGAAGTCACGCCGCATGCGCAGCAGATGGCGTTCGACGGCAAGGTCAGCATCGACCTGGAGGTGTTGGAGGGGACGTCGAGCATCGTGCTGCAGGCGGCGGACCTGCGCTTTGCCAACAGCACCCTCACCGCCACCGGCGGCAAGCCGATGCCGGCCAAGGTGAGCATCGACGCCGGGAACCAGACCGCGACCTTCAGTTTCGACAAACCGCTCTCGCCCGGGCGCTACACGCTGGCCACCGACTACAGCGGCGTCATCAACACCCAGGCCAACGGCCTGTTCGCGCTGGATTACCCGACGCAGGCCGGCAGCCGCCGCGCGCTGTTCACCCAGTTCGAGAATTCCGATGCGCGGCGCTTCATCCCCTCGTGGGATGAGCCGGGCTTCAAGGCTACCTTCGACCTGGCCATCAACGTGCCCGAGGCCGACATGGCGGTGAGCAACATGCCGGTGGCCAGCAGCAAGGCGCTGGGCAACGGGCTGAAGCAGGTGGTGTTCCAGACCACGCCGAAGATGTCCACCTACCTGCTGTTCGTGGCTGCCGGCGATTTCGAGCGTGCCGCGATGAAGGATGACAACGGCACCGAGATCGGCGTGATCACGCAGAAGGGCAAGGTGGAGCAGGCACGCTTCGCGATGGAAGGCAGCCGCGATGTGCTGCGCGAGTACAACGACTACTTCGGCGTGTCGTATCCGTTGCCCAAGCTGGACAACGTGGCCGCGCCGGGCAGCAGCCAGTTCTTCAGCGCGATGGAGAACTGGGGCGCGATCTTCACCTTCGAGCACACCCTGCTGCTCGACCCGGCGGTGTCCGGCGTGTCGGACAAGCAGCGCGTGTTCTCGGTGGCCGCGCATGAGATCGCGCACCAGTGGTTCGGCAACCTGGTGACGATGGCGTGGTGGGACGACCTGTGGCTGAACGAAGGTTTCGCCAGTTGGATGGAAGAGCGCACCACCCGCAAGCTGCACCCGGAATGGGACGTCAATGATGTCGGCGCGGCGATGACCAGCCGCGGCGCGATGGGGCGCGATGCCTACGCCACCACCCACCCGATCGTGCAGCACGTGGCAACGGTGGAGCAGGCCAGCCAGGCCTTCGATGGCATCACCTACGGCAAGGGCGCGGCGGTGATCGCCATGTTCGAGGACTACGTGGGCGCCGATGCCTGGCGCGAAGGCGTGCGCAGCTACGTGCGCGCGCATGCTTATGGCAACGCGGTTACCGACGACCTGTGGCGCGAGATGGACAGGGCCGCGCCGGGCAAGCGTTTCGTTGAGGTCGCGCACGATTTCACCCTGCAGCCGGGCGTGCCGCTGATCCGCGTCGCCAGCCAGTGCGTGGACGGCAGGACGCAGGTGGCGCTGTCGCAGGGCGAGTACACCATCGACCGCAAGGACAAGGTGCCGCTGCGCTGGCGCGTGCCGGTGACCGTGCGCGGCGCCGACGGCAGCGTCGCGCGCACGCTGGTGGACGGCAACGGCGCGCTGGAACTGCCCGGCTGCGCCGGGCCGGTGCTGGTCAATGCCGGGCAGAAGGGCTACTACCGCACGCTGTACGCGCCGGAGCAGTTCAAGGCGCTGGGCCAGGGCTTCGCGCGCCTGCCGGTGGTGGACCAGCTGGGCGTGATGATGGACGCCAGTGCGCTGGCGGCGGTGGGCCTGCAGCCGGAATCGGACGTGCTGGACCTGACCGCGCAGGTTCCGGCCGATGCGCCGTCGGACCTGTGGGAAATGGTGTCCGGCACGCTGGGCGGCATCGACGCGCTGTTCAAGGGCGATGCGCCGCGCCAGGCGGCGTTCCGCAAGTACGCGCGTTCGCGGATGTCGCCGGTATTGCAGTCGCTGGGCTGGGACGCGCGCGAGGACGATTCGGCGCAGACCCGCCAACTGCGCGGCGGCCTGATCCGCATGCTCAGCACCATGGGCGACGAGCAGGTGGTTGCCGAGGCGCGCCGTCGCTTCGACGCGTTCCTGGCCAACCCGGAGTCGCTGCCGGCCGACCTGCGCCGCACGGTGCTGGGCGTGGTCGCGCGCAATGCCGACGCCGCCACCTGGGACAAACTGCATGCCCTGGCGAAGAAGGAAACCTCGGCAATGGTGCGCGACCAGTACTACGGCCTGCTGGCCCAGGCGAAGGACAAGGCGCTGGCGCAACGTGCGCTGGACATGGCGCTGACCGGCGAGCCGGGCGCGACCAACGCCGCCGAGATGATCGGCCTGGTGGCGCACGAGCATGCGGACATGGCGTTCGACTTCGCCGTGGCCCACCGCGAGAAGGTGGACACCCTGGTCGACAGCACCTCGCGCGCGCGCTACTACCCGGGGCTGGCCAGGAGTTCGGACAACCCGCAGATGGTGGACAAGATCCGCGCGTTCGCCGACAAGCACATCGCCCCGACCTCGCGCCGCGATGCGGAAACCGCGATCACCGGCATCCAGACCAAGCTGAAGCTGCGCGCCGAGCGCAAGCCGCAGATCGACGCCTGGCTGAAGAAGAACGGTTACTGAGGTTCGTGGTGGGCTGGGGCGCGACGCGACCGTCGCGCCTCAGCCGGCGTAGTTCGCACGCGGTTCCTGCACGCGGCCACCGGCATCGATGCGGATGCGCGGGCGCAGCCAGGCGGCGAATTCGGCTTCGCTGGTGGAGCCTTCGGCCAGGCCGAGGTACAGCGGGTAGAGCTCGAGGTCTTCGGCTTCGAGCTCGCCGCCATTGAGCATGATGAACACTTCGCAGGCGACGGCCGCCATGCGCTTGTTGCCATCGACGAAGGGATGGTTGCGCGCCAGGCCATAGGCCAGGCTGGCCGCCAGATCGGCAAGATCCGGCGGCGGGTCGCCATAGGCATGCAGTTGCTGCGGGCGGGCGAGCGCGGAGTCGAGCAGGGTGTCGTCGCGCACGCCGCTGGCGCCGCCATGCTCGGCCAGTTGCCGGTCGTGGACGGCGAGGGCGAGCGCGCGGTTGATCCAGACGATCATGGCGGCTCCTTACTGCGCGAGCTTGTGCAGCAGGGTACGGCGCTTGCGCATCACGGACTCGGCCACTTCCATCTGCGCGGCAAGCTCCGGGTCGAAGGCGGTCAGGCGGATGCCGTCGGGGGTTTCCAGCGCATAGAGCTCGTCGCCTTTTTCCAGGCGCAGGCGCGCGAGCAGCTCCTTGGGCAGGATGATGCCGGACGAATTGCCGATGCTGGTGATCTTGAGCTTCATGGCGGGATTTCGTGATTGTTATAACGAACGTTATCACTCGGTAATGCGCGGGGCAAGCGCATGGCTGGTACAGGGTTCATGGCACACTGCTTCGCCGGCCCACCGGGCCGGTGCGGAGGGGGCTCCGCATCACAGGGGAAACGAACATGCATCGTCTTGTCGTGCTGGCGCTTGTTGCGCTGAGCCTGTCGCCGTGGGTTGCCGCCGCGCAGTCGCCGACGACGGGCTACGTCCTGTGCACGTTGACCGATATCGGGCATACGCCCGCGCGGATATGGGCGTCGCCGGTATTCGAGTCCGATGTGGCGGCGTACGACATGGAGGCCCTCAACCGCCTGGCGGGTGCCTTCCATCGCCATGCGGCGGGACTGGGCGGTGCGGGCGAGAAGAGCTGTGTTGCGACGAGCACACGGGCCGAAGCCGAAGCACTGCGCCAGGAGCAGCGTGCGCTGTGGGACAGGCGCACGTTCTTCGTGAAGGCCGGCAGCTGGCATGACGTGCCGTGGACGCCGCCAGCGGACGTACTCGTCGCCAGGAATCCGGAGCAGGCACAGACGCGCTATTTCCGTTGCCATGCAACCATGACCGATGTGCCAGGGCGCATCGACATCGCATGGACCGTGAGCAGCGGCGTATTCGAGAAGCCGGTACCGGGAGATCGCGCCTTGGCAGCGGCGCTGGAGCAGGCGCATTCCTATCGGGAGGAGTTCAAGAAGGTCGCGCAGGCCGCGGGTATTCCAGCCGAACTTTCGTCGTGCTTTCCCTACGACACCCGCGGTGAGGCGGACAAGGCCGAGCGCGACTACCGCCGCCTGATCGGCGGCTTCAACACGAAGTACAACGTGATCGCCTGGGTACCGAGCGGCAAGGCGATACCACCACCGGTGATGCCATCGGCAACGGCGCAAACAGTGGACGTCAATGCCAAGCCTGCGGGACTGGGCATGAGGATCGGGGTGGTCGGCGCGGAACTGGCGCAGGCGTCGGGATTGGGGGCGCCGAGGGGCGCCTGGGTCATCGGGGTTGCCGATGGCAGCCCGGCACGACAGGGTGGTTTCGAGACGATGGATATCGTGCTCGAGATCGCCGGGCAGGCAGTTGCCGTGCCCGGCGATGTGGCGGCCATCATCGAACGCCTGCGGCCCGGTTTCGAGGCGCAGGTACATGTATGGCGTGCGGGAGCGTTACGCGAACTGAAGTTCATCGTGCCTTTGCCGCAGGCACCGGCGGCTCCGGTCGTGGCGGATGCGGTGGCTTCGCCTTCGCCGGAGGCCGTCCGCCGGCAGGCGGCCGTGGTGGAGCCCGCGACGTTGTACTGCCTGGGCTCGGTGCAGCGCTCCAAGCCGCCGTTGCTGTTGCGCACGCCGATCCGCCAGCAGGCGACGGCCGACGCAGATCCGATGGTTCTGAGAGAAACACTGGCGTCCCTGTATGCCGCAGCCAGGCAGGTCTATCCGGGCGACTGGCGCGACCAAGAGGTCAAATGCGAGACCACGTCCAACATGTTTCCCAGCGAAACCATGTGCATCGCCGTCAGCAACAGCCGTTTCGGCGGCTTGCAGAACGCCGTGCTGTTCTGCAACGCCTCGCGCGAGCAGATTCAGGCGCGCTCGCAGGGCATGGACAAGGCTGATGGCGGCACTGCACAGGCGTTCGACTGGCCTTCACCTTGATCCGGGGCAGGCGTTCCGGTGGTGAGCTACATAAGGAAACGGCCCGCTTGCGCGGGCCGTTTCTTTTCCATCTATCTCGGCCCCATCAGGCCTCGACGTCTTCCTTGTAGGCATCCACCGGGATGCAGGCGCACATGATGTTCTTGTCGCCGTACACGTTGTCCACGCGCGCCACCGGCGGCCAGTACTTGGACTGCTTCAGCGACGGCAGCGGGAACGCCGCCAGCTCGCGCGGGTAGGCGTGGGTCCACTCGCTGGCCGATACCGCGGTGGCGGTGTGCGGGGCGTGCTTGAGCGGGTTGTCCTCGCGGTCCAGGCGGCCGTCCTCGATCGCCTGGATTTCGGCGCGGATCTGGATCATCGCGTCGATGAAGCGGTCCAGCTCGCACTGCGATTCGCTCTCGGTCGGCTCGACCATCAGCGTGCCGGCGACCGGGAAGCTCAGGGTCGGGGCGTGGAAGCCGAAGTCGATCAGGCGCTTGGCCACGTCCTCGGCGCCAATGCCGGAGGTCTTTTCCAGCGGGCGCACGTCGAGGATGCACTCGTGCGCCACCAGGCCGTTGCGGCCGGTGTACAGGGTCTTGTAGTGCGGGGCCAGGCGCTTTGCGATGTAGTTGGCGTTGAGCAGGGCGACCTGGGTGGCCTTGCGCAGGCCGGCTGCGCCCATCAGCGCGATGTACATCCAGCTGATCGGCAGGATCGAGGCGCTGCCGAAGGTGGCGGCCGAAACCATGGCGCCGTTGCCCACGCCCTGGGTGCGCAGGCCGTCGGCGACCAGCGCGCCCGGCAGGAACGGCGCCAGGTGCGACTTGACCGCGCACGGGCCCACGCCCGGACCGCCGCCGCCGTGCGGGATGCAGAAGGTCTTGTGCAGGTTCAGGTGCGACACGTCCGAGCCCCACTTGCCGGGCTTGGCCACGCCGACCAGGGCGTTCATGTTGGCGCCGTCGGTGTACACCTGGCCGCCATGCTGGTGGATGATCTGGCAGATCTCCACCACCTCTTCCTCGAACACGCCGTGCGTGGAGGGGTAGGTCATCATGATCGCGGCCAGGCGGTCGCTGTACTTCTCGGCGTTGACGCGGATGTCCTCGACGTCGACATTGCCGTTGGCGTCGGTCTTGGTGACCACCACCTTCATGCCGCACATCTGCGCCGAGGCCGGGTTGGTGCCGTGCGCCGAATCCGGGATCAGGCAGATGTCGCGGTGGCCTTCGCCGCGCGACTGGTGGTAGGCGCGGATCGCCAGCAGGCCGGCGTATTCGCCCTGCGCGCCGGAGTTGGGCTGCAGGCTCACCGCGTCGTAGCCGGTGCATTCCACCAGCATCGCTTCCAGCCCGTCGATCAGTTCCTTGTAGCCCTGCGCCTGGTCGGCCGGGGCCAGCGGGTGGATGTTGGCGAACTCCGGCCAGGTCACCGGGATCATCTCGGCGGTGGCGTTGAGCTTCATGGTGCACGAGCCCAGCGGGATCATCGTGCGGTCCATCGCCAGGTCCTTGTCGGCCAGCGAACGCAGGTAGCGCAGCAGTTCGTGCTCGCTGTGGTGGGTGTTGAACACCGGGTGGGTCAGGAACGCGGACTGGCGTACCAGCGCGGCCGGCAGCGCGTCGGCGGTGGTCGCGTCCAGCGCGTCCACGTCGACGGTTGCGCCAAACACCGCGCCCAGCGCGACGATGTCATCGCGGGTGGCGGTTTCGTCAAGGCTGATGCCCACCGCTTCGCTGTCGATCACGCGCAGGTTGATGCCCGCGGCCACGGCCTTGGCCTGCAGCGCGGCGGCGTCGACGTTGCGCACGTGCAGGGTGTCGAAGAAGTGCTCGCCCACGTCCACGCCGGCGGTGCGCAGCGCCGCGGCCAGGAGGGCGGCCAGGCGGTGGGTACGGCGGGCGATGCGGGTCAGGCCTTCCGGGCCGTGGTAGACGGCGTACATCGAGGCCATCACCGCCAGCAGCACCTGCGCGGTGCAGATGTTGGACGTGGCCTTCTCGCGGCGGATGTGCTGCTCGCGGGTCTGCAGGGTGAGGCGGTAGGCCGGCTTGCCTTCGGCATCGACCGACACGCCGATCAGGCGGCCCGGCATCGAGCGCTTGTAGGCGTCGCGGCAGGCCATGAACGCAGCGTGCGGGCCACCGAAGCCGAACGGCACGCCAAAGCGCTGGCTGTTGCCGACCACGATGTCCGCGCCCCATTCGCCGGGCGCGGCGATCAGGGTCAGCGCCAGCAGGTCGGTGGCCACCGCCACCAGGCCCTGGCGGGCGTGCACGGCCTCGACCAGCGCCTTGTGGTCGCCGATGTGGCCGAAGCTGTCCGGGTACTGCAGCAGCACGCCGAAGGAATCGGCTTCCAGCGCTTCTGCCGGGGTGCCCACGCGCAGCACGATGCCCATCGGCTCGGCGCGGGTGCGCAGCAGTTCCAGCGTCTGCGGGTGCACCGCGTCGTGCACGAAGAACACGTCCGACTTCGACTTGGCCGAGCGCTTGGCCAGGGTCATGGCTTCGGCGGCGGCGGTGGCTTCGTCCAGCAGCGAGGCGTTGGCGATCTCCATGCCGGTCAGGTCGGCGACCATCTGCTGGAAGTTGATCAGCGCTTCCATGCGGCCCTGCGAGATTTCCGCCTGGTACGGGGTGTAGGCGGTGTACCAGGCCGGGTTTTCGAGGATGTTGCGCAGGATCACGTTCGGCGTGTGGGTGCCGTAATAGCCTTGGCCGATGAAGCTGCGCAGCACCTTGTTCTTGCCGGCGATGGCGCGGATCTTCGCCAGCGCCTGCACTTCGGTCAGCGACTCGGGCAGGGCCAGCGGGGCGGGCGACTTGATCGCGCCGGGGACGATGGCATCGGTCAGCGCATCGAGCGAGTCATGGCCGACCACGCGCAGCATCTGCGCGATTTCGGCATCGTTGGGACCGATGTGGCGGTCGACGAAGGCGGAGGCGTGTTCGAGTTCGCGCAGCGAAGGCGTGTTCTGGGGCATGACGGACGTCCGGAGGGTGGCGTGCGGGGCTGGGTCGGCGAGCCCCTCCGGTCCGGCGGGGGTTCCGCGCACGCGGCACCACGGCCGGCAAGCCGGCGGCTCGCCTCGTGCCCCTCTGTCCTTTTGCCTGAGAGTTTGGAAGGCGCGACCTGCGGGTCGCGCGCCTCGTGCACCTTCGGCGCCGGATTGAACCGGTCTCTCCAGAGTTTTGACGCAGGTGGTATCGGGCCTGAGCGATTACGGGCGTTTGCGCCTTCGGCAGCGATGAACCGCTTCTCCCACCGTGTTGCGCGCCGATTATAGCCGCTGGCCCCGGTCGCTTGCGCGGCCGCCAGGCTGAACGTGCGGGGTTTCGGTGGGCGCATCCGGCCGGCCCGCATGGCGCCGCCGCCGCCGGGCGCCTATCATGCGCAGCTTCCCGTTTTCCCCAGGCGCCGCCCGAACAGGGCCGGCGCCTGTCGTGCGTCCCGCGCACGCCCCGCCGGATACCCCATGACTGCCGCTTCGCCCTCCACCCGCCGCCTGGCCCTGCTGCTCGCCGGGCTGTCCATGTTCGGGCCGTTCTCCATCGACACCATCTTCCCCGCGTTCCCGCTGCTGGCGCGGGAGCTGGCGGTGGACGAGGTGGCGGTGCAGCAGACCATCAGCGTCTACCTGCTGTTCTACGGCCTGATGAGCCTGGCGCACGGCCCGCTGTCCGATGCCTGGGGGCGCAAGCGGGTGATCCTCGGCGGGCTGGTGCTGTTCGTCGTGGCGTCGGTTGGCTGCGCGCTGTCCACCCACCTGGGCACGCTGCTGGTGTTCCGCGCGCTGCAGGGCGTTTCCGCCGGCGTGGGCATGATCGTCGGCCGCGCGGTGATCCGTGACCTGTACCACGGCGCCGACGCGCAGCGGCTGATGAGCCAGGTGTCGATGATCTTCGGCATCGCCCCGGCCATCGCGCCCATCATCGGCGGCTGGATACTGCTCGGCGGCGGCGACTGGCCGCTGATCTTCTGGTTCCTGGTGGTGTTCTCGCTGCTGCTGCTCGCCGCCACCGCGCGCTGGCTGCCGGAAACGCACCCCGCCGAGGCGCGTACCGGGCTGTCGCCGCGCGGCCTGCTGCGCGACTACGTGCGCATCGGCTTCAATCCGCGCTTCCTGCGCCTGGCGCTGGCCGGCAGCGTCAACTTCGGCGGCATCTTCCTGTACATCGCCTCGGCGCCGGTGTTCGTGATGCAGCATCTACGCCTGGGCGAAGGTGGCTTCGCCTGGCTGTTCATCCCCACCATCGGCGGCATGACCACCGGCGCGTTCCTGTCCGGGCGCATGGCCGGGCGCACGTTGCCGGTGCGGCAGATAAGCATCGGCTTCGCCTGCTGCGCGTTTTCGGCGGTGCTGAACATCGCCTACGCCGCATCGGTGGAGCAGTTGCAGCTGCCGTGGGCGGTATTGCCCATCTTTCTCGGTGGCCTGGGCACCGCGCTGATCTTCCCGGTGCTGGCGCTGGCGGTGCTGGACATGTACCCGCAGCAGCGCGGTCTGGCCTCGTCGCTGCAGGCCTTCGTGCAGCTGATGATCAGCACCCTGGTGGCTGGCGTGGTTTCGCCGCTGCTGAGCGGCCGGCCGCTGCACCTGGCGCTGGGCATGGCCGGCTTCATGCTGCTGGGTTTCGCGTTCTGGTACTGGGAACACCGCCGCGAGCGCCACCTGGCTGGCCCGCACATGCACATCTAGGCCCGGCGTCCATTTCCGCATCACCTCGCCTGCGTCACTCTCCCCACTACCGGCCACCGCGGCCGTCACCGGAAGCTGCCACCATGTCCATCCATTCCAAGGGTCGCCGCGAGGCGAAGAAGAAGCTGGCCGAGCGCGAGCGCAACCAGGCCGCCGCCAACCCGGCGCCGAAGGCCGCGGTGGAACCGCATGCCGAACTGCGCGATCAGCAGCGCACCCTGCTGGCCGGCATCGTCCGCCGCGACGGCGAATGGGTGCTGGGCATGGACGGCAAGATCGCCGGCGAAACCCCCAGCGCCGCCCGCGTGCTGGCGCTGATCATGCAGGCCGCCGAACTGCATGAACGCAGTGGTACCCCCGTGCGGCTGATGTACTCCGACGCATTGAAGGATGCCGCCCATGCTGAAGCGGCGGAGCAGGGCATCGACTTCGACACCTGGAAGCGCAATCTGGCTGTGGAGCTTGGCATCGGCGGGAAGGACGCTGTGGCTACGCATTGAATTGTGGCCGGGCGTGAACGGACAAGGGCGCCGAAAGGCGCCCTTGTCGTATGAGGAGGCGTGTGGCTTCAGCCTGGATGGAAGATGGAACAGGTACAGCGCATACAGGGAAAAGCCGGTGCCCAGCACACCGTGCAGAGCCAGACCCTTGCGGCCTTGCAGGATTGATGCGGGATGTCTCGCGCGTACGATCCATGCCAGCCCGGCGGAGTGCGCCAGCAGCAGGCCGACAGGCCAGAGCGACAGGTAAAGCAGAATCACGACGCCGTCGGAGCCGGTGCCGTCGCCGTGATACGCAGGCACATGCGTCACGGCGACGATCGTCCAGGCCGCCAATGCCAGCAGGCTGATGACGAAGCTGATGCCGTAGTAAAGGAACATGATGCGGGTTTCCTGCAGGGCGCTTCGGCGTTTTACCGGATGAGTCCATCATGCCGCAATGGCACGCAGGGACGAACGGATCGCCGTGGCGAGGTTCCGGTCATTTTCGCGAAGCCGGCTGTGTACCTGATCGATACATCAAGCATTTCGCATGTATACCGTCCTGCGAAGCCGTGTCGGCATGGCCAGTTCCCAGGATCTCTCTTCTCGCAATCCTGATCGTGGGCGTTGACGGTGGCGGACACGGGAAGAAAGATCATGATGGATGATCGGGATGAGGGTGCCGATGGCAAAGACGGCCAGCACGACGCTGATAAGCACGGAATTCTGCGGCCGACCGTACTGGTTTGAATCGAAAAGCCGGCCTGCAAACCAGGTGATCAGCCCTATGCAGAGACTGGATCTTCGCCAGGGTGCAAGTAGCGGATACGAAGAAGCGAGGGCTGGAGCGCACATGAACATGATCAACGGGATCACGGTGCCCCTCTTTCAGTTCCGTTCCGTAATTCAAGCCGCCGGGCGGCGCAGGCTGGAGCAGTTGTTCAAGTGCCTTGTGACAAGTGCTTGTACATGACATAAGCGTCCACCAGACCCAATTGCTTGTGACGAAAAGACTTGGGCAGAGTGCCAGCGATGTCGAACCCCAGCCGCTTGTACAGTTCGACCGCTGGCGCATTGGTGCTCACCACATAGTTGAACTGCATGGCCCTGTAGCCGGCGTCCTGCGCCTGGGCAAGGCTGTGCTCGACAAGCGCCCGCCCGATCCCCCGGCCCTGCGCCTCCGGGCTGACCAGATAGGTGGCACTCGCCACATGCGCGCCACGTCCGGGGTAGTTCGCCCCGAACTTGTACATGCCCACGATGCCCGCTTTCGTCGTGGCAACGAACGACACCTGCGACCCGAACCAGTGCGACCGGAAGGTGTCCCGGTCGAAGTCGTCCGAGAATGGCAGCGCATCACCCGCGGCAATGACCGCCTGGCATATGTGCCACATCGCGTCGAGGTCGGAGTCTTGCGCTTGTCGGATCTGCATGGGCTGGACCGATATTCGAGGTCTGGACTAAGCAGCGCCGCGAGGCAATGCAGGCTTGGATGAGGTTTCAGGTTGCATGTCGGCAGCGCCTGGGCACCTGTAACGTACCAATTCCGTACCCGGCAAAGTCGTATTGTCGACCAGTCGACTTCCATCTCGGGAGAGCATGAAATGCGTGGCGGAAAGCTACGTTTCGCCTTCACCCATCAGGGCGATCTCGGTGTCTCCGCGAACCACGACCGCCTTGATCGGGCCATTACTTTCCCAGTACGTAATATGGTTGCGGGCAATGCGAAGAGTCAGGTCATCGGTGTCCGATCCGCAGGAGTCGGGGCTCCCGGCCCACTGTCCGACAAGGCGTTCCGGCGCAGTGGTCGCGTTGTCGCCCGCAAGAGTCGAGAGCGGCAGCAGCAATGTGGCCATGAAAAATATGGTGTTCATCGCTTTGCCCGGCAGCCTGACACCAGAATAAAGCTGGGCTGCGAGCGGCTTCGGCTTGGATGAACTGTTAGGCCTGTGCATGCTGACTGGCAAACCAGGGAAAGCCATGCTCAAGCGTGACGCGAACCAGGTCCTCAAGGCAGCGGTCATATGTGTCCCAGCTCAGCGCGTCGAATGCAAGGTGATATGCGGCTCCACTTGAATCTCTAAGCGCATCGCTTGACGGGCCGTTGAGATAAATGGGGTCGGAAAGCTCATTGGGATGGCTGGCAAAGTGGACGCGGATGCTTACGGAGTTGTTGAGAGGGGTTCCATAGCTGATCCCGTAGCGATGAAAATGGATGACATCAACCCTGCCGTCAGTCGCGCGGATCCAGAACCTGGTCCGGTGCTTGGAAAACCCGTGCTGCTTGATTTGCTTGGTGAAGTCGGCGGAAACGCGGCTGAAACCACGTCCCACTATCTGTGTTGTTGACTGAGATGTGTCCATGCAGCCTAGCTCTGGAACTAGGCCGACCCGCGAAGCGGGTTTGGCTTGAATGAACTGTTAGGCCGCCGGTGCAAGGAGGCTGATCCGGACTTGATAGTTGAGCTGTCGATCTACTTGACCAATTGCCTCCACAGCTCCCGTCGCCACGAGCTTGCGAAGCCTGTATGAGAGGAATACGTCCGGCACCGCCGGATACAGGGAAGCCAGCACAGAGTATGCGCCATCTACAACGGTTCTTGCCTCGCTCCAACTTGAACGCAACTTGCTGAGTAGAGCCGAATCAATAGCCTGAACATCGCTGCCACTAAGTGACACTACATGTTCGAGATTGGATTCCTTTGGCTGCTCGGGTGAATCCATGTTTGCAACTCCTGCGGCCTAACGCCTGAATTAAGCCGCGCCGCGAAGCGGCGTCGGCTTGAATGAATTGTTAGGCAACTTGCGACGCCGCCTGCGCTTTGAAGTGTGGTGCGACATTGGCGAGAAAGCTGTATGCCATTGCGAAGGGTGAAATAGCTCTCCCAAATTTTCGATCGGTAGAGACGGATGCATGGCTAACCACCTTTGCCCCGGCAATATACGTTCCTTCTGTCAGCTCCGAGAACTGAACTTTCAGGTCAGTTGCATGGATTGCTAGTGCCAAACTTTCCCAAAGATCTGTCTCCAAGCCTTCGATGGTCGTCTTGCCTGACCAGGGTGAGCTTGTAGCAGCAAACTTAGTTTCTTTAGGGAAAGTCTCAAGCACACGGCGCGCGTTAAGCGAAAATACGCTAATCGACCTCAGGATTTGGTGTGCGATCTCTTTGAGCAATGCGTCATCTTCCACATATTGAGCGCCGCAGTATGCCCACAAACGACATGCTTCTTCACTGGCGATAGCAAACGACTGGTTTCGGATTGCGCTCATTGATGCTCCATAAGTTGCCTAACGCCTGAATTAAGCCGACCCGCGAGGCGGGTTCGGCTTGAATGAATTGTTAGGCCTCAGCAGAGAACGCGGGCTTGGGGCACGCATTTCCTGCAGCGGCCAAGGAAGCCAAAGTTGCCGTATTGGTAGCTCGAAGTTCATGGATGCGCTCAGCAGACGGCTGTGGCCCCTCCTCAGAGTTCTCGATGGCTCGCACAGGGACCTGGACCTTACCGCACTGAACTGACCAAGTGCCCGATACTTTGCCAAAGCCGGGGATGTAATGAGTACCCCACCCGTCATACACTGAAAGCAACTCCGGAGGCTCACTAGAGCCAGCAGGTGCGACGAGAGCAAACATGAGCAGTGTGGCTAGAGCGAAACTTTCCATGAGGCCTAACGCCTATTGGACCGCCTAAGTGCGGTGTAGTGCGGATCATGGCCCACTTCCATTGGGCTGGCAACGCATGGCTTTCCCCTTATACGTCAGTTGCTTGGGGGGATATTGAGCGTTTTGGCAGGATGGCTTTGCATAGGCGTTATGCCGCGGGAATGACGTTGTAACGAATACACCCGCCGGTCTGCGGGTGTAACGGGATGTGGCTTAGCCAGGATGGTGGCGTGGTTCGATGCAGAAAAGCGAAGGGCTCCATAGGGAGCCCTTCGTGCTCTGGTTTTGCCCCGGCTTCACGGTGCTGCCGGTGTTTCGATATCAACCTGTTGGTTGCATCGGCTCTTGGCCGCTCGCGTCGGTCCGGGGCCATGGAGGCTACAACGTCGAGGACAACTGGAAAATCGGCAGGTAGGCCGACAGAAAGACCAGCGGTACTCCGCCGAACAACGTAAGCAGCCCAAATACGCCGGCGGCGATCACGCAGTGGGCCTTGCTGGGCCAAAGCAGGCGGATCAGGACCACGAGAACCGGGGCGAGCCAGATGGTGGGGTAGAAGCGGGTGGTCAGCCGCGTGAGCAGCGGCAGGTTGTTGCCGGACAGGCTGAAGGCGGTGAAAGTGTCGGAGAACTGCGGGAAAACCCACACGCCGATCAGGGTGATGGCGATGGCAGCGACGATGCTGGAGATCAGGCCGGTGAGCAGCCAGATGATTCCCCGTGAGGACGGTGGTGTTACCGGGGCAGGAGGAAGTTCAGGAAGGCTGCTTGCGGAAATGTCGGTCATGGGCGGTGCTTGAAGGTGATGTCGAGATGCGGGGCACGCGCGGGTTTCACTTGAACGAAGGGCGCCTTGAGGCGCCCTTCGTCTCCACGCTTCAATCCAGCCTTACGGCGCCGCCGGCTTCACCGGCTGCGGGGTGCCCGCCTGCCAACCGCACATCTGCCCTTCGTTCTGCTGCTTGAGCCATTCCTGCAGCGGGGCGAAGTATTCCAGCATCGGCGCGGCGTCCAGTTTCTCGGTGCCGGTCAGTTCCTTGAGGGTGGCCTGCCACGGCTGGCTGGCGCCCTTGCTGAGCATGGCCCAGTATTTCTGGCCGGCCTCCTTGTTGCCGTAGAAGGTGCACTGGTTGAGCGGGCCGGTGTAACCGGCCGCGTCGCACAGGCCCTTGTAGAACTGGTACTGCAGGATGCGCGCCAGGAAGTAGCGCAGGTACGGGGTGTTGCCCGGCACGTGGTACTTGGCGCCGGCGTCGAAGTATTCCTCGCCGCGCGCGCTGGCCGGCGCCACGCCCTGGTACTGGGCCTTCAGTTCCCACCACTTCTGGTTGTACTGCTCGGGCTTGATCGAGCCGTCGAACACGCCCCAGCGCCAGCGGTCGATCATCAGGCCGAACGGCAGGAACGACACGCCGCTCAGCGCCATGCGCATCTGCGCGTTGATGGTGGCCTCGCGGCTTTCCTGCGGCTTGTCGACCAGGCCGATGGAGTTCAGGTACTGCGGGGTCATCGCCAGCACGATGGTGTCGCCGATGGCTTCGTGGAAGCCGTCGTTGGCGCCGCCCTGGAACAGCGGCGGCAGCGGGTTGTAGGCCAGGTCGTAATAGATGTGGCCCAGCTCGTGGTAGATGGTGGTGAAGTGTTCTTCGGTGGGGGTGATGCACATCTTGGTGCGCACGTCCGCGCCCACGTCCTTGCCGTCGCCGCCCATGTTCATGTCCCAGGCGCTGGCGTGGCAGACCACGTTGCGGTCCAGCGGCTTGATGAACTGGGTGTTCTGCCAGTAGCCCGGCGGCAGCTTGGGCATGCCCAGGGACACGTAGAAGTCCTGCGCGCGCTCGGTCATCTGTTTGGCGGTGGCAAGTTCGGCCTCGCGCTGGGCCTTGAAGCGGGCGGCGACGTCGGCATTGGTGCCGGCCTTGGCCAGCGCGGCGCTCAGGTTGCCCTGGTGTTGCTTCTCCAGCGCGGCGGTGATGTCCAGGCTGCCGGCGCCGGGGTAAGGCTGCAGCTGGTCCCACAGGTTGCTCCAGTCCTGCTGCCACATGTTGCCGGTCAGGTGCGCGGCGATCAGGCCGCCGCCGACTTCGGCCTTGTCCTTGCCGTATTCCTTGTCCAGTTTGGCGCGGGTGTAGCAGTGCAGCTGTTCGTACAGCGGCTTGACCTGCTCCCATAGGCGGTCGGTTTCCGGGCCGACCTGTTCGGCCGGCATGTCGTAGCCGGCGCGCCACATCTGCCCGGCATCGGTGTAGCCGAGTTCGCGCGCGCCTTCGTTGACCAGTTCGGCGAAGCGCTGGTACGGCTTGCGCGAGGCCACGGCGGTGGAGTGCCAGCCCTGCCAGGCATCGAGCTGCTTGTCGTAGTCGTGCGAGCGCGCCAGCACCTGTTCCAGTTCGCCGAGCTGGCGGCAGTTCTGCTGGTCGCCTTCGCCGGTGCAGTAGGTACCGGCGCCGTAGTCGCCCTCCAGCTTGGTGGCGATGCCGGCCAGTTCGGCCAGCTTGGCCGGGTCGCGCGGGGCGGGCATGGCGGTCATCAGCTTGAGCAGGTGCAGGGCACGACTGGTGTCCTCGCTCATCGGCTGGCCTTCGTACTTGCCGGCCTGTTCGATCCAGCCGTTGAGCGTGGTCAGCCAGCGCTCGTTGGCCTTGGCCGCCACGCGCGCGGAATCGTCGTTGATGTAGGTGGACGACAGCCACTGCGCCGAGGTCATTTCCGGGTACATGGCCTTGTACTCGGCGTTGACCCGGGCGATGAACTGGTCGGCGCTCTCGGCCGGCGCGGTCTGCGCCGCCGGCGCGGTGGTGCCGGTGGCGGCTTCCTTGTTGCAGGCGGCCAGCGACAGCACGCCGGCGCTCACGGCGAGGGCCAGCAGCAGATGACGTTGTTTCACGCGATTCCCCGGTGGTGTTGGACCGGCGAAGGCTAGAGGGCCGCGGCGACGGCGGCAAGTGGAGCGGGGCGAGGAGCTGCGCCGGGTGAGCTGAAGGCGCTCCCGCGGGGAGCGGGGGCGGTCAGCGCTTGAGCGCCATCAGCAGCACGCCGCCGCCGATCATCGCCACGCCCAGCCATTCGCGCCAGGCCAGGCGTTCGTGCAGGAAGGCGAAGGCGAACACCGCCACCAGCACCACGCTGAGCTTGTCCACCGGCGCCACCTGCGAAGCGGGGCCGCGTTGCAGTGCGCGGAAATAGCAAAGCCACGAGGCACCGGTAGCCAGCGCCGAGAGCAGCAGCCAGAGCAGGGTTTTGCCCGGCAGCATCAGCGGATTGCTCCATTTGCCGGTCGCCGCCACGAACAGGCCCAGCACCGCGACGATGGCGACGGTGCGCAGCAGCATCGCCAGGTCGGCATCGACCTGCTGCAGGCCGAGCTTGGCGAAGATCGCGGTCAGCGCGGCGAAGGCGGCCGACAGCAGGGCCCAGGGCAGCCATTGCGGGAAGGTGGCCATGGTGGTTCTCCGGGTGCAGGCGGATCCATCTTCCCTCGCTTTCCTTGCAGGAGCGACATCGGTCGTGACCGACGACGCTCCTGCGGGAGACGAGGGCTTACCCTCCGCAACCGGCGAACAGGTCGCGGTCGCGTGCGTAGACCGAGGTGGTGACCTGCATCAGCCCCAGCACCGACGGGAACAGGTTGTCTTGGTCGGTGCGGCGGTGCGCACGGTCGCGCAGGCACTGCAGGTCCAGGCCGCGGTCGGCGGCGAACTGCGGCGAGAACCACATCACCATCGGTACGCGGGTCTGTTCGTCGGGCGCGATCGCATACGGCACGCCATGCAGGTACAGGCCCTTCTCGCCCAGCGATTCGCCGTGGTCGGAGAGGTAGATCATGGCCGTGTCGTAGTCGTCCAGGCCGCGCAGGGTGGCGATGGTCTGGGCCAGGAAGTGGTCGGTGTAGCGCACTGCGTTGTCGTAGGCGTTGACGATCTGCTCGCGGCTGCATTTGCCCAGGTCCGCGGTGTCGCAGGTCGGCGCGAACTGGCGGAACTGCGCCGGGTAGCGCTGGAAGTAGCTCGGGCCGTGGTTGCCCAGCTGATGCAGGACGACGACGCGGTCGCCCGGCTTGGCGCGCACCTGCGCGGCGAGGTCGTCGAGCAGGATCTCGTCCATGCAGCGGCCGTCGGCGCACAGGCCGTGCTTGGTCGCATCGTCCAGGCGCTGGATGGCCAGTCCCTCGCACACGCCCTTGCAGCCGGACTGGTTGTCGCGCCACAGCGTGGCGATGCCGGCGTGTTCGAGCACGTGCAGCAGCGACTGGTGGGAGCGGATCTTCTTCTCGTCGTAGTCGTGGCGGCCGAACGGCGAGAACATGCACGGCAGCGAGACCTCGGTGCTGGTGCCGCAGGAATGCATGTCGGGGAAGTTGATCACGCCGGCCTGCGCCAGTTCGGGCGTGGTCTGGCGGTCGTAGCCGTTGAGGCCCCAGTTCTGCGCGCGCACGGTTTCGCCGACCACCAGCACCAGCAGGCGCGGCTTGCTGCCGGCCGCGCGCGGCGTGGCTTTGGCGTCGGTACCGAGCGGCAGCTTGGGCTGGTTCTTGATCGGGTTGGAGGTGACCAGGTTCTGCTTCAGCGCAATCAGGTAGTTCACCGGGGTGGCGAGGTAACGCACCTCGCGGTGGTTGCGCATCAGCGCCGACACGTTCTGGAACGAGGCCAGCGTGCCGGCGCCGGTCACCACCACCACGCCCACCAGGAACAGCAGGCGCCACAGCAGGGCCCGGCCCCAGCTGCGGCGGCGCAGGCGCACGCGCCACAGCAGCACGCACGGCAGCAGCGCGTAGCCGATCAGCGGCAGGAGCAGCGCGGGCGTCATCAGCTCGCGCGATTCCTTGTGGTCGGTGGCCAGCACGTTGCGCAGCATGTCCGCGTCCAGGTAGACGTTGAAGCTGTTCATGTAATGCGTGGCGAAGGCGGTGGTGACGAACAGGATCGTCAGCAGCACCTTGGCGTTCCAGCGCCACACCAGCAGGCCGAACAGCAGCGCGTGCACGCCCATCAGCAGGGCGAACAGCGACAGCGCGAACAGCACGCTGCCGGGGTTGGTGGCCATGGCGTCGCGCCAGAACAGGCCATTGCAGACCAGGGCGAAGAACGCGCTGGCCAGCAGGATCAGCGTTTCGGTGGTGATTTCCGGGCGCCATTGGCGCAGCCGCGCGAACGCGGTGGTCGATGCGGGCAGGTGCGGGGAGGCCGTGCTCATGCGCGTGCTTCTTCCTTGGACATGGTGGCCTTGGCCGGTGGGAACATCAGCAGGTAGAGCAGTACCGCCACGGTCCAGCTGACCGCCAGCGACCACACATCATGCGAGAGAAAGTGCGCGCCGCGCAGCTGCTGGGAGATGCCGAACACCAGACCGGTGGCCACGGCCACCGCCAGCGCTCCCCAGCGCCAGCCTGGGCGCACCAGCAGGACGAAAAAGTACAGCCCGACCCAGCCATAACCAGCACTGGCATGGCCTGCGGGGAAGCAGGCGGCATGGCCCAGCATGACCGGGCGCGGCTGGAACAGGCCGATGAAGGGGCGCAGGCCGCCGTAGCGCTGCAGGTCCCAGGGGCAATCCATCTGGGTCATGGACTTGAGCAGGGCGACCATGCCGGTGGACAGGCCCACCGCCAGCAGCAGGTACAGCAGTGGTTTGCGCAGCGGCTTCCAGCGGGCGTCGAAGCAGGCGCGCAGCAGGGCCAGGATCACCAGCAGGGCGGCGAGGGTGCTCAGGTTCTTGCCGCCGCGATGGATCACATGGCTGGTCCACCAGGATTCCTTGAGTGCCCATTGGCTGCCTTCCCAGCGATAGAGCAGGTCGGCCAGCCACTGGTCGCCATTGCCGGCCATCAGCACCGCGCTCGCGGCCAGCGCGAGCAGGAGCGGAACCAGCAGGTGGCGGGCAAGAAAACCGCGCCGGGTGGCGGCAAGCCCACCGGCCGGCAATGCATAGGGGGTAGGCGAGGAAGGAACGGCAGGCACAGGAGCGGTACGCCATCGACGGTGAATGGCGGCATGGTCGTTCCCGGCATGTCGGAGACTGGTCGGAAGCGCGTTGGCGGGGCGTTGATGCCCCGCCGGGTTCAGTCGTCGTTGGTTTCGTCCGGGGTTTCGGGCACCTGGCCGTGGCTGGCGGCCACGCAGGCGGTGTCCAGCGCGGTGCCCGGCAGCAGCTGCCACTCGTTGCGGTTGGCGCTGCCGATATCGATCACCCGGGCCGGGTCGGCGCAGGGCGTCATCGCCTGCTTGAGGACGAACAGCCAGCGTCGCTCCGGGGCGGCTGCCACCCACTGCCCGGCCAGTTCCCACTGTTCGGACCATGGGCGCTTGAAACCGAAGTCCGCCGCCTGCGGGTGGGTCTGCAGCAGGTTCTGCTCGCGCCAGGCGACCATGCCCAGTTCACCGTCGCCGATGCGCTGGCGCGCCTTGTCCATGACCGCCGCGGCCGAGCTGTAGGGATCCAGCGCCGGCATCAGGCCCAGCCCGTACATCGCCCACAGCAGCACCGTGGCCAGCACCGCCGCCAGCCCGGCGCGGCGCAGGCGCAGCGATGCCACCAGCGCCAGCGCCGCGATGCCGAAGCCCAGCAGCCAGGCGCCGACCTGCGGCAGCACCCACGGGTCGATCGCACGCTTGGCCGCGTTGCGCTGCGCCCAGCCGTCGCCGTGCAGCGCGCCATAGCCGATGGCCAGTGTCGCCACCGCCAGCAGCAGCACGTACAGCAGCAGCGCCCAGCGCACGCCGGTGCGCCGCAGCAGCCCGGCCAGCAGCGGCGCGGCCGCTACCGCCAACGCCGGCAGCATCGGCAGGATGTAGACCTCGCGCTTGCCCGGGCTGGCGCTGAAGAACAGCAGCACCAGCAGCGCCCAGCCCAGCAGCACGATGTAGCGTGGATCGGCGCGGCGCAGGCGGCGCCACCAGGCCGGTACCAGCCACGGCAACAGCAGGCTGCCGGGCAGCCACAGCGTGGCGATCACCTGCAGGTAGTACCAGGCAGGCTGCTTGTGGTGCCAGGCGTTGGCATAGCGGGTGCCGGTCTGCTTGAACAGCAGTTCCTGCGCGTAGGACTGCAGATGCGGGTCGGGGTTGTGCAGCAGGGCGATGCCCAGCGGCGCCAGCCACACGCAGGTGCCGGCGATGAACAGCGGCAGGATCAGCCACCAGCCCCAGCCGCGCCCGGCGCCGGCCGCCCCCGGGTGCCGCCAGCGCCAGATGGCCCAGGGCAGCAGCGCCAGCAGCGGCAGGAAGCCCACGCCCTTGGTCACCGTGCCGACGCCGGCGGCGAAGGCGCCCAGTGCCAGCAGCTTCCAGTCCGGCCCCAGCAGCAGGTGCCGCAGCAGCGCCCACAACGACAGCGTGGTCATGCCCACCAGCACCATGTCGATCTGCGCGCGCTTGGCCATCAACCCGAACTGGATGCACACGAACAAGCCCAGCACCGCGTAGCGCGCCACGCGCCGGTTCCACAACCGTCGCGACAGATCCCAGGTCAGCCACAGGGTCAGCAGCGCGGACAGCAGCGACGGCAGCAGGAAGGCGATGTTCCAGTTGCCCAGCACCTTGTAGGTGGCAGCCTGTATCCACATGAAGGTCGGCGGCTTCTCCGCGTACAGCTCGCTGCCGCGGTGCGGCAGCAGCCATTGGCCGGTCTCCACCATCTGCCGCGCGGCCAGCACGAAGCGCGGCTCGTCCGGCGGGGAAGGTTCGCGCATGCCGAGCCCGGCCAGCAGGCTGGCCACGATCAGGGCCAGCAACAGCAACCAGGGGGCGGAGGATCGGAGGCGGGTCGGGCGCACGCGGGGCTCGTCTGCAGGGTGGTCGGGGATCATCGCGCGGCCGGCGTGGGAAGCGCGTCGTAGGACGCATTGTCACCTGTTTCGACGTCGCTCCGACCACCGCTGCGGCTACGATGGGCGCGCTTTCCCGTCCCGCTGCTGCCCGGATGCCTCTCAATGGCGCTGGAGCGTGCCCAACCGGCGGGGCGGGGCATCGTTCTTCCAAGGGTTCTGCACATGCGGCTGCTGGTCATCGAAGACAATCGCAACCTGATCGCCAATCTTTTCGACTATTTCGAGGCGCGCGGCCATGTGCTCGATGTCGCGCCCGATGGTGTGACCGGGCTGCATCTGGCCGCGACCCAGGCCTACGACGCGATCCTGCTGGACTGGATGCTGCCGCGCATGGAAGGGCCGGAGGTGCTGCGGCGCCTGCGCGAGGAGCACCGCTCCGAGGTGCCGGTGATCATGCTCACCGCCCGCGACGAACTGCCCGACAAGATCGCCGGCTTCCGCGCCGGTGCCGACGACTACCTGACCAAGCCTTTCGCCCTGCCAGAGCTGGAAGTGCGGCTGGATGCGGTGCTGGCGCGCACGTACGGGCGCAACCCGCGCAAGGTGCTGGAAGTGCACGATCTGCGCCTGGACCTGGCCACGCTGGAAGTACAGCGTGCCGGCCAGCCGCTGCACCTGTATCCAGCCTGCAGAAAGCTGCTGGAAGTGCTGATGCGTGCCAGCCCGGCCGCGGTGCCGCGCGACCAGCTCGAGTACGCGCTGTGGGGCGAGGAGCCGCCCGACGGCGACATGCTCCGCTCGCACATCTACGAACTGCGCCGCAGCGTCGATGGTCCGTTCGAGGAGAAGCTGCTGCACACCCTGCCGCGCGTGGGCTATCGCCTGTGCGCGCCCAGCGCGTCGGCGATGGCCGGGACGGACGGGCAATGAAGCGGCGGACGCTGCGGCGCAAGCTGCTGGGCTGGCTGGCCAGCTATCTGGCGCTGCTGACCCTGGTGGTGTTCAGCGCCGCCAACTACGTGCACGAACGCGCCGAGCATTCGGTATGGCGGGCGCTGCTCAATTCCGAACTGGACAGCGTGATCGCCAACAAGCGCATCGATCCGGATTACCGCTGGCAGAACTCGGACACCCTGCATTTCTTCAGCGACCACGACGCACACGGGATTCCGGACGTGCTGGCGCACCTGATGCCGGGGCTGCATGACGGCGTGTGGCTGGAAGGGCACCGCAGCGCGGTCATGGTGCGCGAGACCAGCGATTTCGGCCGCACGATGCTGGTGCTGGACATCACCGATTTCGCCGAACTGGAGCACTTCATCACCCGCTGGGCGGTACTGGCCGGTATCGCGATGGCGATCGTCACCCTGGTGATGGCCTGGGTCGGCATGAACCGGCTGGTACGGCCGCTGGTCGAACTGGCCGGCGACATCGGCGGACTGCAGCCCGAGCGCAGCGGCCAGCGGGTGCAGGTCACCGCGCGCGGCAGCGCCGAGATGGAGGTGATCGCCGACTCGGTGAACGACTACCTGGAGCGCAACGAACGCTTCGTCGAGCGCGAGCGCGCCTTCATCAGCACGGCCAGCCACGAACTGCGAACGCCCATCGCGGTGATCACCGGCGCGGCCGAACTGGCGCTGGAGCAGCCCGAGCTGCCGCCGCGCGCGCGCCAGCAGTTGCAGCGGGTGCGCAGCACCGCGTCCAGCATGGAGCAGCTGATCCAGCTGATGTTGCTGCTGGCCCGCGAACCGGCGCGGTTGGCGGCGTTGAGCGAGCCGCTGGCGCTGGACCAGCTGCTGCCGGAGATCGTCGCCGACCATGCGTATCTCGCTGGCGGCAAGGAGTTGTCGGTCCAGGTGACGGAATCGGCGCCCTGCATGATCGTGGCGCCGGTCGGTGTGGTGCAGGCGGCGGTCGGCAACCTGCTGCGCAACGCGCTGGAGAACAGCGACCGCGGCGTGATCCGCATGTCGCTGACGCCGCGGGCGGTGGTGACCATCGAGGACCCGGGGCATGGCATGAGCCCCGAGGAAGTGGCCGCGGCCTACGCCAAGATCGCACGCGGCGAACGCAACATGCGTACCGGCATCGGCCTGGACCTGATCGGCCGCCTGTGCGAGCACCTGGGCTGGAAGCTGGACATCCACTCCGGCCCGGAGCGCGGCACCCGTGTCACGCTGGACATGGGCGCGTCGTTGCCGTGACACCGCGACCGTGCAGGAGCCCACTTCAGTGCGCGATGAGGTTTTCCCGGGATTGCCCGATCGCGCACTGAAATGCGCTCCTGCAGTGTGATGCCTTGCGAGTGAAGTCCCACGGGGCAACCCCCGCCTCTACATTGCAGTGGCGTCCCTTCTCCCCAGGGGAGGGGGCTTTCTCTTTACGCCGGCAGCAGCCCGCGTTCGATCAGCCACTGTTTCGCGTCGTCGGCATCCTGCTCGAACCATGCCTGCGTCGAGCCGAGCCGATACGTATAGCCCCATGCATCCATGTCGGCCATCAGGCGCGCGCTGCCGACGCCGGGCAGTTGCCCGGCCAGCACGATCTGCAGGTAGCAGGTGGCGTCTTCTTCGGGCACCGAATCGGTGGCGTCGGTATGCACGAGCGCGCGCCGCTCGGGCGGCAGCACGATCAGGTGGCAGGCTTCGTGCAGCATCGAGTGCACCGGCGTGTCGGCGCGCACATGGACGTCGGTGGCGATGATGCCGGCCTCGGGTTCGCCCCAGTAGCTGCCGGGAATCTTCTGCCCGTCCTCGACCCGGTTCAGGCGCAGGCCGTGGCGGGCGAGCAGGGCGGCCGCGTCGTCCCAGGCGATATCGCCCACGCACAGGATGGCGGCGGGCTCGGTGGCGTGCGATATGGACATCGGCATGGGCAGCCGGGGCCGGCATGCGGCCCCGGGCACGGGAATCAGTTCTGCGGGCCTTCGGGCAGGGCCACGGAAATGTCGAGCACGTCGTGCTCGCCATCCTTGACAAGATCGACCTTGACCGCCTCGGCGTCGATGTTGACGTACTTCTTGATCACTTCCAGCAGCTCGCGCTGCAGCAGCGGCAAGTAGTCCGGGCCGCCGCGGGTGCTGCGTTCCTGGGCGATGATGATCTGCAGGCGGTTCTTGGCGGTCTCGGCCGTGCTCTTCTTGGCCTTGAAGATGTCGAAAAGTCCCATCGTCACCCTCCGAACAGCTTGCTGAAGAAGCCCTTCTTCTCCACGGAAATGAAGCGCATCGGGCGCTCCTCGCCAAGGATGCGGCCGACCGCGTCCTCATAGGCCTGGCCGGCCATGGATTCGGTGTCCAGGATCACCGGCTCGCCCTTGTTGGAGGCGTTGAGCACGTCGCCGGACTCGGGGATCACGCCGATGGCCTTCAGCCCCAGCACTTCCTCAACGTCGCTGATGCTGAGCATCTCGCCGCTTTCCACGCGCGAGGGGCTGTAGCGGGTCAGCAGCAGGAAGGCGGGCACGTTCTTGCCGGCCTCGGCGTTGGCGGTCTTGGAGTCGAGCAGGCCGATGATGCGGTCCGAGTCGCGCACCGAGGACACTTCCGGGTTCACCACGACCACGGCGCGGTCGGCGAAGTACATCGCCAGGAAGGCGCCCTTCTCGATGCCGGCTGGCGAGTCGCAGATGATGAAGTCGAAACCGTCGGCGGCCAGGTCCTTGAGCACCTTCTCCACGCCTTCCTTGTTCAGCGCATCCTTGTCGCGCGTCTGCGAGGCGGCCAGCACGTACAGGTTGTCGAAGCGCTTGTCCTTGATCAGGGCCTGCTTCAGCGTGGCCTCGCCATGGACGACGTTGACGAAGTCGTACACCACCCGGCGCTCGCAACCCATGATCAGGTCCAGGTTGCGCAGGCCGACGTCGAAGTCGATGACGGCGACCTTCTTGCCGCGGCGGGCCAGGCCGCACGCGAGGCTGGCGCTGGAGGTGGTCTTGCCGACGCCGCCCTTGCCGGAGGTGACTACGATGATTTCAGCCAAAGGATTTCTCCTGAATGTTCCGTGGTGGGCTGCGCGTCAATCCAGCGCAGCGATCATGATCTGGTCCTGTTCCAGCCAGACCTGCACGGCCTTGCCGCGCAGGTTGTCGGGAATATCGTCCAGCACCTTGTATCGTCCCGCAATCGCGACCAGTTCAGCGTGGAAGTCGCGGCAGAAGATACGGGCGCCGGTATTGCCCTGCGCGCCGGCGAGGGCGCGGCCACGCAGGGTACCGTAGATGTGGATGCTGCCGTCGGCGATCACCTCGGCGCCTGCACCCACCGTTGAGAGTACGGTCAGGTCGCCGTTCTCGGCATACAGCTGCTGGCCCGAGCGCACGGCACCCAGTTGCATGCGGCCGGGCTGAGCGGAGGGAGCCGCGGGCGCTGGCGCCGGTTCGGGCGCGCGGCGTGCCGGTGCGGGGGGCGGCGTCGGCGTGGCGGCGGGCGCGGCCTCGGCACGCTCGTACTGGGCGCGGAACTTGGCCAGCAGCGGCAGCCCGAGCTGGACGGAAAGCTGTTCGACTTCCGTGGTGCCATAGGCCAGCGCCACCGGCAGCACGCCGGCATCGCGCAGCCCGTCCAGCAGCGCCTGGGCGGTGGCGTGGTCGGGAACGCGGCTCAGGCCGCCGAAGTCGAGGATGACCGCGGCGCGCCCGAACAACTTGGGCGCGCGCGCCACGCGCTCGCGCATTTCCTGTACCAGCCGTTCCACATCGAGGGTGCGGATGCGCAGGTTGGCGATGCCTACCTGCCCGATCTTCAGTTCGCCTGCCTGTTCGTAATCCGGATTCACTGCCATCTCAGGTTCCCGTCGGCCGTTGCTGCATGGGCCGGCGTGTGTGGCCCACCCATGGAACGTCGGGCAGGTTGTCGCCATAGGTTTCCTTCACCCATTCGTAGCTGCACAGGTCCTTGAGCAGCATGCTGGCGCGCACGTCCACTTCGGGCATGGTGTTCTGCCCGACCTCGCGGAAGCCGAAGCTGCCATGGAACAGCAGCGCGGCGTCGGCGCCGTGGTCCAGGAACACCTCGCAGGCCATCTGCGGGTAGCGGAGCTCGGCGTAGCTCTGGGCGTCGGCATAGAACGCGCGGCCGACGCCACCGCCGCGGCGGCGGCTGGCGACCACGATGCGGTCGATATAGAAGAAGCTGGGGTAGCGCTGCTGGAACCAGGCGAAATTGCAGCTGTCGTGCTCGCTGTCGCTGCCGTAGCCGACCAGGAAACCGGCCATGTTGCCGTCACGCTCGGCGACGCGGAAATATTCGGCGGTTTCGTAGAAGCGGCGGATCTTGGCGGCATCCAGCGGCAGGATGGCCAGGCCGGCGTTGTTGTTCAGTGCCAGGACGGAATCGAGCTCGTGCTCGCGCACGTCGCGGATGACGATCGACATTGTGACTCCGTGGGTGAAACGGTCGGCCCCGAGTGAGGAGTGGGGCTGGCCGGCGATTATCGCATGGCCGGCCGGACCGGGCGAGCACTGGCCGGGCATGACTTCCGTGGGAGGGCGCAAACGCTCCGCGCTCCTTACCATGCACGCATGTTGGGATATCTAAGCCATACCCGCGTCCTGCGCCTGGCCGGCCTGTTCACCTGGGGCCTGGTCAGCCTGCCGCTGCTCTATACCCAGTACGCGCCGGCCGAAGGCGAGCTGCCGCCGAGCCTGGGCGAGGCGACCTGGCTGCTGGCCGCCTACCTGTCGTTCGGCGGCTGCTACTTCTGGCTGACCCGTGGGCTGAGCGCCGGCGGTCACACCAGCTGGTACGACCGGCTGGCGCTGCTGGTGCTGACCCTGTCGGGGCTGGCGGTGAGCTACCTGAGCGTCACCGGGCTGGGCAGCATCCTGCTGATGGTCGCGGCTGGGGTGATTCCCTGGTTGCTGAGCCGGCGGGTCGGCATCGTCTGGCTGGTGCTCAGCCAGTTGGCGGTGCTGCCGGTCTACAACCTGATCCTGGGGCTGCCGCTGTTCGAGGCGCTCCTGCAGTCGCTGCTGTACGCCGGGTTCTCGATGTTCATCTTCGTGACCAGCCTGGTGGCGCGGCAACAGACCCAGGCCCGCGAAGAGCAACGCCGGCTCAACGCCGAGCTGCGTGCCACCCGCCTGCTGCTGGCCGAGAGCGCCCGCGTCAACGAGCGCACCCGCATCTCGCGCGAACTGCACGACCTGCTCGGCCACCACCTGACCGCGCTGAGCCTGAACCTGGAAGTGGCCGGCCATATCACCGAGGGCCAGGCGCAGGAGCACGTGCGCCAGGCGCATACCCTGGCCAAGCTGCTGCTCACCGACGTGCGCGAGGCGGTCAGCCAGCTGCGCGAGAGCGGCGCGATCGACCTGGCCGCGGCGTTGCGGCCGCTGGCCGAGCGGGTGCCTTCGCTCGAAATCCACCTGGACATGGACGACCCGCTGAGCGTGGAAGACCCCGAGCGCGCCCATGTGCTGCTGCGCTGCACCCAGGAAGTCATCACCAACGCGGTGCGCCATGCCGGCGCCCGCAACCTGTGGATCCGGGTCGAGCGCAGCCGCGAGCGGATCGTGATCGACGCCCGCGACGACGGCGTCGGTGGCGAGGTGGAGGACATCCTGCCCGGCAACGGGCTGCGCGGCATGCGCGAGCGCCTGGCGCAATATGGCGGCGAACTGGACGTGTCGGCACGGCGTGGCGAAGGCTTCCACCTTCGCGCCTCGCTGCCGGTGGCAACCAATATGATGCTGGCCTCCGGGCCGCAAGGAGTGAACTGATGATCCGCGTCTGTCTGGTCGATGACCAAACCCTGGTACGGCAGGGCATCCGTTCGCTGCTGGCGCTGGATGACGGCATCGAGGTGGTGGCCGAGGCCACCGACGGCCGACAGGCCGTGGAGATGATCCCGCAGGTGGCGCCGGATGTGGTGCTGATGGACATGCGCATGCCGGTGATGTCCGGCCTGGAGGCGCTGCAGACCCTGTCGCGGCTGGGGCAACTGCCGCCGGCGATCATCCTGACCACCTTCGACGACGACCAGCTGGTGCTGGCCGGGCTCAAGGCCGGCGCCAAGGGCTATCTGCTCAAGGACGTGACCCTGGAGCAGCTGGTCGGGGCGATTCGCACCGTGGCCGATGGCGGCTCGCTGGTGCAGCCGGCGGTGACCCAGCGCCTGCTGTCGGGGCTGGAGCACATGCGCAACGAGTTCGTCAGCCTTGACCGGCCGGACCCGCTGACCGACCGCGAGACCGAGATCCTGCGGCTGATGGCCAGCGGCTTCTCCAACAAGGAGATCGCCAATTCGCTGGGCGTGGCCGAGGGCACCATCAAGAACCACGTCTCCAACATCCTGAGCAAACTGGGCGTGCGCGACCGCACCCGGGCGGTGCTCAAGGCGTTCGAGCTGCAGCTGGTGTGAGCGGCGGGCCATACGGTCATGTCCGGTGGCAGGCACCGGCCGGGCAGCCGACATGGCGGAACCTGCTTTCGAATGAATCTCATGGAATGACTGGTGCGAAGGCCGCCAGTGGAGGGAAAATGCTCCGAGCCGGACCCCTCGCCATCCAGGCCATCGCGTGACATCGTGGATGGCCGCGGAGGCCGAGGGGGTGCCCTTTACGGCCTTCGGCCCGCATGCCTGCACCGGACATGGAAACCGGTGCGCCAAATCCGTCAACAACCTGCGCAAAGCCTGATAGGATGGGGGCTTCGCTTCATCAACCCGGCCGTGGGATCGGCCCCGGAGACTCCTGAATGACCCGTATTATCGAGTTCCTGATCGCCTTGGGGATCGTGGCTGGCCTGTTCGTCCTCATTGGCGTGTGCCTGCCGGGCGAGCGCCATATTTCCGAAAGCATCGAAACCAACCGCAAGATGACGATCGTGTACGACACGGTCAACAGCCTGCGCCGCTTCAAGGACTGGAACCCGCTGGTGCTGCGTGACAAGGGCATCGAGCTGAAGTACAGCGGCCCGGACGCCGGCAAGGGCGCCCGCATGGACTTCAGCTCCAAGGAGCTGGGCTCGGGCAGCTGGGAGATCACCGACAGCGAGCAGAACAAGCGCGTCGCGATCGCCATCCAGGACGCCACCAAGGGCAAGGACAAGGTCACCACCTTCACCCTGGAGCCGACGGGCAAGAACGACCGCAACGTCAAGATCACCCAGGACTACACCGTCGACTATGGCTTCGACCTGTTCGGCCGCTACGCCGGCCTGTACGTCAGCCGCCACATCGGCGACGACCTGAAGCTGGGCCTGTCGCGCCTGGCCAACATGCTCGCCTCGGTGCCGAACGTCGACTACCGCGCCGCCGAAGCCCCGCTGACCGACCTGAAGGTCGTGGACGTGCCGGCCGAAGAGCTGCTGGTGGTCAACGCCGGCAACATCGACCGCAGCAACGAGAGCATCCGCAAGTCGATCCAGGACAACCAGGAGTGGATCAAGCGTGCGATGGAAGCCAACGGCCTTGAGGCTGCCGGCCCGGTGCGCATCGTGACCACCGACTTCGGCGCCGAGAAGTACGCGTTCGACGTGGCCCAGCCGGTCCGCAAGGCCGGTGCCGCGGCCGACGCCAAGCTCGAGGTGAAGATCCCGTCCGGCAACCCGGTCACCTACGTGCATGCCGATGCGCATCGCTCGGCGTTCGCGTCCTACACCGGCCACATGGCGGGCCTGGATGTCGCACGCAACGCGCTGCGCGCCTGGGCGACCACCGCCGGTTACGAAGTGATCGACCGTCCGTACGAATCGTGGAAGGGTGGCGTGGACAAGGCCTTCACCACCGACGGCACCTACGACGTGTACTGGTCGGTCAAGTAACCGGCCCGTCGCGGAAAGAATGAAGTGATGCACAGAAAACGCGCCGCCTTCAGCGGCGCGTTTTTTGTTGCCTCTTCCCTGCCTGGCGACAAGCGGACGCGCGTCCAGGCAGGCGATGCGATCAGCGTCCGGGCGATCATGGGCCACGCTGCGGTGGCCGACCAACCGGGGGGGGATGATGATGCTGGGACTGGAACGGAGGGTGCGCAAACCCTCGCTGCTGGCGTTCTGCGGGGCGCTGCTGGCGGCATCGGCGGTGGGATTGTCGGCCTATGCTTCGCATGCGGTGAGCGATCCGCTGGCGCAATCCCATCTCGATACCGCCGCGTTGTATGCCTTCGGCCATGGCGCCGTGCTGGCGGTGCTCGGCCCGGCGTCGTTGAACGCGGCCGGGCGCACGGCGCTCTATGTGCTGCTGCTGGGTGTTCTACTGTTCTCAGGTAGCGTGGCTGGCGGCGCGCTGGGGCTGTGGCCGACACGCCTGGCACCGGCCGGCGGGACCGCGCTGATGGCCGGCTGGGTGCTGTTGGCGCTCAGCGCGCTGAGGCGGTAAGCCCGATGCCCCGACATCCGCGTGGTTTCGACGTGGAGCAGGCGCTGGCGCACCTGCAGCGCCGCGACCGGCGCCTGGCCGGCTGGATCCGGCGCGTCGGCCCGCTGGAGGCGCCAACGGGATGGCGGCGTCCATTCGATCCGGTCGATGCGCTGGCGCGCGCCATCCTGTTCCAGCAGCTCAGCGGCAAGGCGGCTTCGACCATCGTCGGGCGGGTGGAGGCAGCGATCGGCAGCCCGCGCCTGCATGCCGATACGTTGGCCCGCATCGACGACACCGACCTGCGCGCCTGCGGCGTGTCCGGCAACAAGGCGCTGGCGCTGCGCGATCTGGCGCGGCGCGAGCAGGCCGGGGAAATTCCCTCGACCCGGCAGATGGCCTGGATGCACCACGACGCCATCGTCGAGGCGTTGGTGCCGATCCGCGGCATCGGCCGCTGGACGGTGGAGATGATGCTCATGTTCCGGCTCGGCCGGCCCGACATCCTGCCGATCGACGACCTGGGCATCCGCAAGGGCGCGCAGCGGATCGATGGTGGCGAGACGATGCCCACGCCGCGCGAGTTGCAGGCCCGCGGCGAGTGCTGGGGGCCGTACCGTACCTGGGCCAGCCTCTACCTGTGGCGGATCGCCGATTTCGCCGAGGCCGGCGGCGCGAAGACCAACCGCTCGCAGGATTGAGCGTCAGCCCGGATAGGGGCAATGGACCACGGGCATGAGCAACAGGGCGATGCGAGCCGCCAGCCCCATCAGCAACAGTGTCGGCAGCAGCCATCGGATCACCCGCCAGTCCACGGCGAGGGTGATGGCGAGCGTGACCAGCAGCAGGCCGCCCAGTGCGATCAGCGCGGATACGAACAGGTAGCCGCCGCCACAGCCCATGAGGCCGGAAAGCGAGTAGAAGCTGATGCCCGCCAGCAGGGCGGCGATCCCCGTCGTGATGATCGCCAGGATCCGCGCGGCGAGCCGGCGCGGATTCCCGGGCGACGGCACCGGTGGTCCGTTCACCGGGGGGCGCCGACGAAGCACCAGTGCCACGGCTCGTAGACGATGCCGTGCGGGTTGTCGCGCGGGTAGCTCATGCGGAAGCCGAAGTCGCCGGCTTTTGCCTGCAGCCAGGCGAAGGCAGGGGTGCGTTCGAACGATTCTTCCGCAGGCGGTTCGCCGGGTGTGCCGATGTCCAGCGCGTTGCCGCCATGATGTTCGCTGTAGCCGGGTGCCGCATTGACGGTGAGGATCTCCGCCACGCTGAGGCCGCGCGCGCGTTTGCGCTCGAAGATGCCCAGTTGATAGTCGTGGCTGCGGTAGCCGGAGATCGCATCCAGCGCGATGCCGTCGGTCGCGGCGGCATCGCGCAGGCGTTGCCAGGCGTGCGCGGCGGCGCGGGTCAGCCACAGGGCGCGGCGATAGCGGTCCAGGCCGGCGAAGGACAGGCACGAAGGCTCGGCGATCAGGGCCAGGCCACTGCTGTCGGCATAGCTTTCGTCCAGGCCGAGGTAGTGCAGACGTTCGTTGAGGCGATCCAGCGGCAGCGGCGTTTCCGTGGGCGGGCCGCGCCGGAGCCGCGGGTCGTCCAGGCGCTGCAGCGCCGCTTCGACGCCGGGTTCGCGGGCCAGGCGCTCGACCATCGGCATCAGCCCTTCCGGCAGCAGCGCCGCCAGATAGCGGCCGTCACGCTTGCGGCGCACTACCGCGCGCGCGCGCGCGAGCAGGCGCGCGTCGTGGCTGCTGCGTGCGCGCAGCAGGCCGCCGGGCCACAGTTCGACGTCGGGGGTATTGAGCAGCAGGCGTGGAGCAGGGCGCATGCGGCCAGCTTAATCGCGGTGGCCGATACCGGCCAGTTGTTCCAGTTGCTGCAGCAGCTGCCGCGGTTGTTCGGGGCTGAGCAGTACCAGGCTGCCGTCGCGCAGCGGCAGCGCCAGCACGCGGCTGCTGTCGGTGATCAGGCAGAACGCCTTGCCGCCATCGCGCATGCGGAAGTGGCCGGAGCGGAAGCCCGGCAGGCTGTAGCCATTGGTCTTGATCGCCGGCTTCAGCTCCCCGTGTTCGGCCAGGTCGACGATGCGCGCGCGCTCCAGCCGCATCGCGCTGACGGCCACGGTCCTGGTATAGAACGTGGAGCGGATGACCAGACCGCCGCCATCGAGCGTGATGCGCCGGCGCAGGTAGGCCAGACTCACTATCACGCCGGTCAGCGACACCAGTGCCGGGCCCAGCCAGGCGCGGGCGCTCGCCAGATACGTCACTCCCTTGTTGCCGAGCATCAAGGCCAGCGGCAGCCCGATCGCCGCCAGCAGGATTGCCCACAGGATCACCATCGGCACGCCGGTTGGCGGGGCGACCGGGTAGTTCTTCGGGGCTTGCGTTGCGGTTGGCATGGCTCGGGTTCCTCCGGGAAACGTCATGGCGCACCGGTCCCCAGCAGGGGCGCCAGCACGTGCAGCACGATGTCGGCGCTGAAATGGGCGAGCATCGCCATCTCCAGCCCGCGCCGCCAGTACAACCAGCCGCAGACGATGCCGACCAGGGCGTTCAGGGTGAGGGTGCGCAGCACGACCACGGCATCCAGCCCCCAGATGTGCGCGGCGGCAGGCAGGTGGCCGACGCCGAACAGCACGGCAGCCAGCACGATGGCGATGTGGAAGCCCGTATCGCCCGGCATGCGTCGGCGAAGGCGGGCCACGACCCACAGCATCAGTGTCATCAGGAACAGCCGCAGCTGCAGTTCTTCGGCGATGCCGCCGTAGAACGAGGCCAGCAGGCCATTGAGTGCCGACGAGCCGGCAGGCGTGGGCTGCGGCGGATTGAGCATCGCCGGCAGCCACGGATCGATCCATTGCGCGCACAGCAGCACGACCATGCCCGACACGCCGCCGAGCAGGATGGCCTGCAGCGGCACGGGGCGCTGCGCGCTGCTGTTTTCGCCGCCGCACCAGCGCTGTAGCAGTGGTGCGCCCAGGCCGAGCCGGTGGCCCATGCGCAGGCCCAGCAGCGACAGCACGCCAAGCAGCACGAAGGCCTGCAGCGATTGTGCGATCACCAGTACCGGCAGGGGCAGCGGAATGCGCGCCAGCTTTTCCGGCATGAGCTGCAGCAGGTAGGGGAACAGTCCGGCCGTGGCGAGCGCCGCGGCCAGCGCGAGCACGCTGGCCATCTTCAGGTCGATCTTCCACGACGGCGTGGCCGCGTGCGGATTCACGGCTGTGCCTTCACCCAGTGCGCGATGTCGTCGATCAGCGTGGTATCGACATGGCCAGGCTTCCTGTATTCGTCCGGCGTCCCCTTGCCCTCGCCGGCGATACCGAGGTGGTTGAGCGAGGGATGGAGATGGAAGCTGTAGCGCGGTCCCTGCAGCCCTTGTTTCCAGCGTTGCCAGTCGGTATCGATCACCTGGAAGTCGCGGCCGCCCTGCAACAGCAGCACCGGCAGCGTGCTGTCGCGCGCGTCGGCGACGGGATCGACCTGTTCCAGCTGCTGCCAATAGCGGCCGGGCAGTTCCAGCAGCCTGGCCTCGGGGTCCTGGCGGACCTTGGCGATGGCCGCGTCCAGCGCATCCAGGTGCGCCTGCTCCTCGGTGCTGATGCTGCCGTCGAGGTTGGCCATGTAGCGGTTCTGTTCGCCCAGCAGATCGAGGATCGGGCGCGCGGGCGCGGCCAGCAGGATCAGGCCCGCCACTTTGCCCTGGCTGTTCCTGGCGATGCGGCCGGCGAGCAGTCCGCCCTGGCTGTGGCCAAGAACGTAGATGTGCCGGTGGTCGATGCCGGCATTGCCGGCCAGCGCCGCAACAGCCGCGACGGCATCGTCGGTGGTCTCGCCGTCGACGTCGATGCCGTCGCGGAAATCCTGCGGCCGCGCCTGCGTGCGCTTGTCGTAGCGCAGCGAGGCGATGCCCTGCGTGGCGAGGCCGCGCGCGATGTCGAGGAACGGACGGTTGGCGCCGATGGTCTCATCGCGGTCCTGTGGCCCCGATCCATGCACCAGCACCACCGCCGGGAACGGTCCCTTGCCCTTGGGCAGGGTCAGCGTGCCCGGCAGCCCCGGCTTGCCCGAGACCGGCGCGGGCAGGGTGATGGTCTGCTCGGTGACGGCGGCATCGGTGACCGGCGGGGGCGGCGGCGGTGGCGCCGGCTGCACCAGGAAGCCGGCGACGCGGTCGTCCTGGTCCAGCACCACCCGCGCCTGCAGGCCGCCGTGCGCGTACTCCAGTGGAACGACGACGATGCGGAAGCCATCGGCCTGGCTGGTTTCCGCCGCGCCACGCTTGCCGGCCGCACCCATCTGCGCGGGCAGCGACCCCCACACGGCCTTGAGTTTTTCGGCGGGTACGGCGGCCTTCATCTGTGGTGCGAACATGGCTTCGGCGGCGGCGTACTGGCCGGCGTCCAACTGGTCGAGCAGGCGCGTGGCCAGGGCGACGGGAGAATCGGCGGCCGATGCGGTGGCCGCGACCGCGATCGCCGCGCTGGCGATCCATGCCTGCAGGCGTTTCATCTCAGGCTTCCCTCTTGAACAGCAGGGTCGGCGAGGAGTAGCCGGGCATGGAGTGCACCACGTTGACCAGTTCCCAGCCGAGCCGGCCCTGCTTGTCCAGTTCCTCCTGCAGGGTTTCCATCTTGAAACCACCGAATACGCTGGTGTCCACTTTGACGACGAGATACTTCCACTGCTTATTCATGGTTCTTCCTCGCTGGATTGGTTCTTCGGTGCGGGCAGCCGCCCGGCCTTGCGCAGGGCGTCGCGTATCACGTACTCGATCTGCGCGTTGAGGCTGCGCAGCTCGTCGTCGGCCCAGCGCTGTGCCGCCGCCAGCACGTCGGCGTTGATGCGCAGCGGGTAGGCCTTCTTCTCGCTCACTGCCGTTTCGTCCCCGCCGGTGCGCGGCGCAGGTGCAGGACCAGCGCGACGCCCAGCGCGTTGACGGCCACCACCAGCGCGATCACCACGGCATGGGTGGCCATGCGGTTGCCGGCGGCCAGGTACAGGGCGATGGCGCCGACGAACAGGCTCAACCCGATCAGCGCCCAGCGCAGCCCCAGGCCGCGCGCGTGCGGGCTGCCGTCACGGCTGCTCCAGGCGGCGATGCCCAGGGCCGGCAGACCGGTGAGGGCGATGATCAGCGGGGCGAGTACATCATTCATCCGGAGTGCCTCAGTACAGCGAACCGGTATTGACCACCGGCTGGGTACCGCGGTCCGAGCACAGCACGGTGAGCAGGTTGCCGACCATCTGCGCCTTGCGTTCTTCGTCCAGCTGCACCACGCCGCTCTTCTGCAGTTCGGCCAGCGCCATCTCGACCATGCCCACCGCGCCGGCGACGATGCGCTGGCGCGCGGCGATCACCGCGTTGGCCTGCTGCCGCTGCAGCATCGCCTGGGCGATTTCCGGGGCGTAGGCGAGGTGGCTGATGCGCGCGTCGAGCACCTGCACGCCGGCATCGGCCAGGCGCTCGGCCAGTTCGTCCTTCAGGTGCTGGGAGATCTCGCTGGCATGGCTGCGCAGCGAGAGCTGCCCTTCCTCATGCTGGTCGTAGGGGTAGCTGGTGGCCATCGCGCGCAGCGCCGACTCGGACTGGATGTGCACGAAGCTCTCGTAGTCG
The DNA here is from genome assembly GCF_056397145.1 of Stenotrophomonas sp. 05N423. Lineage (NCBI taxonomy): Bacteria > Pseudomonadati > Pseudomonadota > Gammaproteobacteria > Lysobacterales > Lysobacteraceae > Stenotrophomonas > Stenotrophomonas sp. 05N423. The sequence goes on along the minus strand of NZ_JBFTMV010000010.1, from coordinate 56,742 downwards.
TCGACGTTGTAGACGGCCTCGGAGGCATCCACCACCTGCCACACGATCACCGCGGCGATCTCGATGGGCGAGCCGTCCAGTTCGTTGACCTTGAGCTTGCCGCTCTCGAAGTTGCGCACGCGCTGGCTGACCTTCTTCTTGGTGAAGAAGGGGTTGTTCCAGCGCAGGCCGTTGTCCTTGACCGTGCCCACGTACTTGCCGAACAGGCTCAGCACCGCGGCCTGGTTGGGCTGGATCATGTACAGGCCGCTGCTGAGGAGCAGGCCGGCGAGCAGCAGCACGATGCCGCTCCCGGCCATCACGCCACCGCCGCCGCTGCCGGATTTGGCGAGTACCACCGCGTAGACCAGGGCGGCGACGCCGGCCAGCATCAGGACGAGCGAGCCGAGCAGGGTAGGGATACCGGGCAGGGAACCGATGGACTTCTCTTTCATGGCACGTCTTCCGTGGTGGTTGGATGGAAAGATATCAAATTGATATCAGGTTGCAAGTGCCGGCTGACCGAGGGGGGATGGCTAGAATGTGCGGCCCTTCCTCCCTGCCTGGACCTGCCCGATGACGACGCTCGGTACCCCGCTGTCTCCTTCCGCCACCCGCGTGCTGCTGCTCGGTTCGGGCGAACTGGGCAAGGAAGTGGCGATCGAACTGCAGCGCTTCGGGGTGGAAGTCATCGCCGTGGACCGCTATGCGGACGCGCCGGCGATGCAGGTCGCGCACCGCAGCCACGTCATCGACATGCTCGACCCGGCGGCGCTGCGCGCGGTGATCGCGCAGGAACAGCCGCATCTGGTGGTGCCCGAGATCGAGGCCATCCATACCCAGACCCTGGTGGAACTGGAAGCCGCGCAGGGCCTGCGGGTGATCCCCACCGCGCGCGCCGCGCGCCTGACCATGGACCGCGAAGGCATCCGCCGGCTCGCCGCCGAGACGCTGGGCGTGCCGACATCGCCCTACCGCTTCGTCGATACCGAGGCCGAATACCGCGACGCGGTGGCCGCCATCGGCCTGCCGTGCGTGGTCAAACCGGTGATGTCGTCCTCGGGCAAGGGCCAGAGCACCGTGCGCGGCGTCGCCGACATCGGGCCGGCCTGGGACTACGCGCAGACCGGCGGCCGCACCGGTGCCGGGCGCTGCATCGTCGAAGGCTTCATCGATTTCGACTACGAGATCACCCTGCTGACCGTGCGTCACGCCGGCGGTACTTCGTTCTGCGATCCGATCGGCCACCTGCAGAAGGACGGGGACTACCGCGAAAGCTGGCAGCCGCAGCCGATGTCGGCCAAGGCGCTGGAACGCGCGCAGGACGTGGCGCGCGCCATCGCCGACGATCTCGGCGGCTGGGGCGTGTTCGGCATGGAGTTCTTCGTGAAGGGCGACGACGTGTGGTTCAGCGAAGTCAGCCCGCGCCCGCACGACACCGGGCTGGTGACACTGGCCTCGCAGGAACTGAGCGAATTCGCGCTGCACGCGCGCGCCATCCTCGGCCTGCCGGTTCCGACCATCCGCCACCATGGCCCGGCGGCTTCGTGCGCGATGCTGGCGCAGGGCAGTGGCGTGCCGTTCTTCAGCGGCGTCGATGCCGCGCTGCGCGCGCCGGATACCGCGCTGCGCCTGTTCGGCAAGCCGGTGGTGCAGGGCCAGCGCCGCGTCGGCGTCACCCTGGCGCGCGCCGCGGACGTGGACCAGGCCCGCGCCATCGCCCGCGAGGCGGCTGCGGCCATCGGCATCGAACTGCGCTGACCGGCTCCTGCAGGTGTAATGAAAAACGCCGGCGATCGCCGGCGTTCTTCGTTATGACCTTCGTTGCGTTGCGTGCAGCCTCAGCGCACGTCCACCCACACCAGATGATGGTCGCTGCCGTCGGCGATCGCCGCTTCCGGGCTGCCGTCGGCCGGCCAGAACACCCCGCCTTCGACGTAGCTGAAACCGGTCGAGGGCAGCACGTAGTCCAGCCGCATCGTGCCCGAGCGCGGGCCGAAGTCGCCGGTGGCGTGCTGCGGTGCGCCGCGCCGTACGATGCCCTTTGCCGCATAGGCCAGGCTGGTCTGCTCGCCGCCGATGCTGGTCGGGGTCGGGTAGCGCAGCACGCGCGGGTGTTCGAGCAGTTCGAGGATGGCATCGTGGCGGCCATCGCCGTCCACCGGGTCGTTGTTGAGGTCGCCGACGATGACGAAACGCGCATCCGCCGCCAGCCCGCCGCAGCGGCCCTGGTCGTCGCACAGCCACGGCGTGTCGCCGCCGTCGAGATATTCCTTCCACAGCCGCAGCTCGTCATGGTTGCGCGCGGCGTTGCGCTTTTCCCTGCCATCGAACACTGGCGGCGTCGGGTGCGAGGCGAGCACGTGCACCGTGCCCAGCGGCGTGCGCACCGGCACGTCCCAATGCGATTTGGACGAAAGCCGCAGCTGCGACCAGACCGCGTCGTTCCAGAACGGCTTGCCGGTCTGCGGGTCGAGCGGGCGGATCGCGCCGGGCATGGCGCTCCACTTCAGCAACTGGAAGCTGCGCACGGCCGCGGTGTCGATCGGGTACTTCGACAGCACCAGCATGCCGTACTGGCCCGGGTGCAGGCCGTAGCCCCATGCGTCGTTGCCGCGTTCGCGCCCCTTGCCGCCGACCGTGCCGTTGTTGTCCAGGTCCAGTCCGCTGGGTACGCCGGTGTTGACCGGGGCCAGGTAACGATAGGGATAGCGCAGCGCCTGGCCGCCGCCGGCCTGCGGCGTTTCCAGATAGCGTTGCTGGAACAGGTCGGCGGCGCGATGGGCGTCGTCAAAATCGAATTCGTTGAGCAGCACCAGGTCCGGGCGGACCCGCTGCAGCACCGCCGCGATCTTGCGCGCGTGCGCGCTGTCACCTTCGAGTTCGTGGATCAGGCCACCGGCGTCGTCCGAGTACAGCGAGGTGTTGTAGGTCGCCAGCCGCAGCTGCGCGGTGGCGGTGGGCGTGTCCGTAGCGGTGGGGACGGTGCTGGTGCAGGCGGCGCAGAGCATCGTCAGGGCCAGGAGCAGGGAGTGTCTGTTCATGGCGGCATTCTCGCATCCGGATGATGAAGACGGGATGGCAGCGGCGCCGCCTATGGGGGCGCGTCGTCACTCATGTCCGCGTCGAGCCAGCGCCTGCCATCGAAACATTCCAGCGGCCGGTAGCGGCGCTTGTAGTCCATCTTGCGGTGGCCGTCGATCCAGTAGCCCAGGTACAGATGGGGAAGGCGGTTGCGCCGCGCCCAGTCGATCTGCTGCAGGATCGCGTAGGTGCCCAGGCCGCGCGCGCGTTCGTCCGGATCGAAGAACGTATAGACCGCCGACAAGCCCAGCGGGGTGACATCGGTGACGGCGACCGCCAGCAGCCGGCCGCGCCGGCCATCGCTGCCCGCGGTGCGGATTTCGAGGAAGCGCCCATGCGACCAGCCGCCGATCAGGAACTGGTCGAACTCGTGCGGACCGTGGTCGTCCATGCCGCCCTTGGCGTGGCGCGCGGCGAGGTAGCGCCGGTACAGCGCGAACTGCTCGTCGGTGCGCTCGGCCGGCAGCACGCGGCATTCGAGATCGTCGTTGCGTGCCAGGCAGCGGCGTTGGCTGCGGTCGGGCGTGAAGCGCTCCACCGGCACCCGCACCGGCATGCAGGCGCGGCACTGCTGGCAGTGCGGCCGGTAGACCAGGTCGCCGGAGCGGCGGAAGCCCCAGCCCAGCGCCATCGGGTACAACTCACCGAGCCGGCTGTCCTGCGGATCGAGCACGAGATCGCGCGCGCGCCGCTCGGGGAAATAGCCGCAGGGGTGTTCGCCGGTCTGGAACAGGCGCAGTTCTTCGTTGGAGTCGCCGTGCAGGGCCATGGCGACAGCATAACGGCCGGTAGTCTCAATTCCTGTGGCGGACCCGGCGGATTGCGCGTGGGCGGCCTGTCTGCGCCATGAACACATCCGCATCGGCGTCAACGCATGCGGCCGGCGGGCGTTGATTACCCCGAGGCCGCAGATGATGCGTCCGATCTTCCACCACCGGAGCCAGACCCATGACCCACCGCAAACCCCTGATCCTGCTGGCCGTGCTGATGGCCGCCTCCGCCACCGGCGTCGCCTTGGCTGCACCCGCATCCGCGCAGAAAGCGGCCCCGGCGCGGCTGGACGCCAATGGCGATGGCGTGATCGACCGCCAGGAGGCTGCCGCCAACCCGCGCCTGGCGCAGCGTTTCGACGAACTGGACAAGAACAAGGACGGCAAGCTGTCGCGCGATGAGATGCCGCGCTGGCATGCCCGTGGCGGCGACGGCCACCGCGGCATGGGGCGCCACCATCGCGGGCACGGTGGCCAGGGCTTCCTGCGGATGATGGACAGCAACCACGACGGCCGCGTCAGCGCCGCCGAGTACCAGGCCTTCTTCGAGCGCATGGACGTCAACAAGGACGGCTTCATCGACCAGGCAGACCGCGAAGCGCGCGCCAAGCAGCGCCGCGAGGAATGGTTCCGCAATGCCGACACCGACAAGGACGGCAAGCTGAGCCCGGCCGAACTGGAGGCCGCGCGCGCCAGGATGGGATCGCACGGGCCGCGCCCGATGCAGGCGCCGGCGGCGAAGTAACCCACACGCAGTGGCCGATCGAAGAACGCCCCGCCAGCAGGCGGGGCGTTCTTCTTTATGGTCGTTGGGTCCGCCGTCAGCGCTTGAGCAGCACGAACAGCACCGCGGCGATGACCAGCGCACTGGAAACGATCACCGCGCTGCGGCCGAACAGGCTGTTGTACACACGACTGGGACCGCTGCGGCCGTGGCGGGCGGCGTCGCGGGCGAGCATCGGTCCCATGATCCGCGGCAGCGTCACCAGGTACTGGTAGTTGATCGCGCACATGCCCAGCGCCAGCGTCGCCAGCGACGTGACCAGGCCCAGTTGCAGCACCACGACCAGCAGCGTGCTGCCGCAGAACACGGCGGCGGTGGTGGTGTGCAGACGCATGAAATGCTGGACCTGGGCGCGCTCGGCCGATGACTCGGCGTAGCGCAGCAGGTACAGCCCGCCCAGCCAGGCGGCCGCGGTGCCGCCGATCGTGGCGCCGAGCGCCAGGCCGAAGTGGAAGCCGTCGGCCATCAGCGTATTGACGAGCATGCCCAATGAGCCGCCTGCCGCCCCGCCGCCCACGGCGGTGGCGCCCATGCCGCCGGCACCGAGCTTGCCGGCGCCGGCAAGGCCGGCGGTGCTGCCGATGACCACGGCGCTGGCGGTACCCGGCGCGGCCACCATCAGCAGCGAGCCGATCGCCGCGGCGAACGCGGTACCCGGCGCACTGCAGCGCGCGAATTCGCCGAAGCGGCTCAGCATTTCCTCGCGCACCGTGGCGCGCGCGCGCGACAGGCGCTTGCGCACCGCTGCGTCGCTCAATCCCAGCAGCGCGGCGACCTGCTGCGAGCTCTGGCCTTCGCGGTAGAACAGCAGCAGCGCTTCGCGGCTGTCCTCGGGCAGGGCGGAGATGATTTCCTCGGCGGCCAGTTCTTCCTCCACGCGTGCCATCGCCTCGGCGGCGCCGGGCGTGGGGTCGGCGGCCATGCCGATGGCGATCTCGGCGGCCTCGCCGCTGAGCGGGCGGTTGCGGTTGGCGCGCAGCCAGTCGCGGGCCAGGTTGCGGGTGATCTGCCGCAGCCAGGGCAGGAAGCTGGCGGTGTTGTTGAGCTGGTTGAGCTGCTGCCAGGCCTTGATGAAGGCTTCCTGGGCGATGTCCTCGCTGGCCTGCACGTCGCGGGTGATGGCCAGCGCGATGGCGGTCACCGTGTTCTGGCAGGCCACCACGATGCGACCGTAGGACTGCGCGCAGCCGCCGCGGGCGGCGGGCAGTTCGTGGTGCAGCAGGGATTCGAGCGTGGTGGCGGTCATGGGCGGCTCCCGGTGGTCTGCAGGACAGGACGGAGGCCGCCGGCCGATGTGACCGCCACGTCGCGGATCAGGGTTTCGGCGGCGGAGCCGGGGCGGGCGCTGGATCGCGGGGCTGGATGCGCACGCGGAAGCCGTCCTCGCTGTCCTGGCCCGGTCCGGGCTGTACCTGCGGGGCCGGCGTGGACGGCGGCGCCTGTGTGCCGCGATGGCGCAGCATGATCACCAGCGCCACGCCGGCGATCACCACCAGCAGGGCGATGCGGATGCGCCACGCCCAGCCGCGGCTGCCGGACGGCGCCGGCACATCGCGGAAGGCGTACTCGGCGACCGGATGGTCGCGGCGGGTGGTATCGAGCAGGCGCGCGTCGCGCAGGATCTCGCGCGCCCGCGGCTGGTCGTCGGCGCGCACCACCCAGACCGTCGGCAGCTGCTCGTCCTTCTTCCGGTCCAGGTAACTGAACTGGCCGCGGCGCTTGCTGTGGTACGAACGGCCGTTGGTCAGCCGCACTTCGATGCCGGCCGCACGCAGCATGTTGGCCACGCCTTCGGCGTTCTCCACGCGCTGGCTGGTGAAGATCTTGCGCATGCTTATTCCTTGCTGCCTTCGCCGGCGGCCGGCGGCGCGACGCGGATCAGCCCTTCCTGCGCGGTGCTGGCCACCAGCACCCCTTCGCGGGTGAAGAACTGGCCGCGTGCCAGGCCGCGCGCATCCTGCGCGCTGGGGCTGTCGAGCGAGTACAGCAGCCAGTCGTCCACGCGGAACGGGCGGTGGAACCAGATGGCGTGGTCGAGCGAGGCCATCTGCACGTGCGGCTGGTAGTAGCTGATGCCGTGCGGGAAGGTGGCGGTGCCCAGCAGGTGGAAATCCGAGGCGTAGGCAAGCAACGCCTGGTGCAGTTCCGGCGCGTCGCCGACGCGCTCGTTCAGGCGCATCCACACCTGGTGGTAAGGCGGGCGCTTGGGCGGGTTGAGTTCGTCGCGGGGGTACACATGGCGGAACTCGAACGGGCCGCCGCGCGAGAGCCAGCGCTGTACCTTCACCGGCAGGCGCTCCAGCACCTCCGGCGGCAGCGGGCGGTTGGGCTCGATGTCTTCCGGTTGCGGCACTTCGGGCATCTTGTGCTGGTGCTCGGCGCCGTGTTCGGCCTGCTGAAACGAGGCCGCGCAGAAGAAGATCACCTTGCCGTGCTGGATCGCGGTGACCCGGCGTACCGAGAAGCTGCCACCGTCGCGGGTGCGGTCCACGTCGTAGATGATCGGGTGGTCGATATTGCCGGCGCGCAGGAAATAGGCGTGCAGTGAATGCACGTGGCGGCCGTTGTCGATGGTGGCCTGGGCAGCGGCCAGCGCCTGGCCCAGTACCTGCCCGCCGAACACGTACTTGGTGCCGATGTCGCGGCTCTGGCCCCGGAACAGGTTGTCCTCCAGCCGCTCCAGCGACAGCAGGTCGATCAGTTCGGGTACCACGGGGTCGGCGTTGGAGGACAAGACGGCGGGCCTGGGTTTCGACAGGCGGCGATTATAGCGGGCAGGGCCAGGCGGCCATGCCGCCAAGCGTGAACCGGCAGGAGCGCACTTCAGTGCGCGAGGAGCTTCACCGGGAAAGCCCCCTCGCGCACTGAAGTGCGCTCCTACCCGAGGATCAGGCCTTGCCCAGCTTTGCGGCCAGCGCCTGCAGCGCGGCCTGCGCATCGGCCGAATACCAGGCTTCGACGAAACGCTCCAGCTGGATGTGCTGCGGCTGCATGGCTTCGTGCAGGTCGGCGCGGGCGATGGCGCGGGTCTGCAGCATCGGCTGGCGCGGCAGTTTCAGCTGCGCCTGCAGCCAGGCGATGGCCTGCGCGGCCACGCCGGCGGCGCCGTCGGCCAGTTCGTCCACCAGCCCGATCTCCAGCGCGCGCTCGGCGCTGACCAGTTGGCCGCCGGCCAGCAGCACGCCGGCGCGGTGCATGCCGACCACGCGCCGCATCAGCCGCTGGATGCCTTCCGGCGCGACCAGCCCCACCTGCACTTCGTTCAGGCCGATCACATAGGGCCTGGCCGGATCGACGCTGCGCGCCATCACCCGGTAGTCGCAGCACAGCGCCAGCACGCAGCCGCCGGCCGGCGAATGCCCGGTCAGCGCGGCCACGACGGGAATGCGGCTTTCGGCCAGCGTGCGCGCCGCGCCGAAGAAGGCCTGCCAGCTGTCCATCAGCCGTTGCCGGTCTTCGCCGTGGCGCAGCAGGTAGGGCACGTCCATGCCGCCGGTGAATACGCGCTCGCTGCCGGACAGCACCACACCCTGCACGTCATCGGCCATGGCCTGGTTCATCGCAGCGATGAGCGCGCGGCACAGTTCGGTATCCAGCGCGTTGACCGGCGGGCGCGCCAGCCGCAGTTCGCGGATGGAGCCGTGGTTGATCGTGTCGATGAGCGTTGTCATGCTGCGGCCTCGAATACGGCAGGGAGTCGATGGTCCGATGATAACCAAACCATTCGCGTGCGTACTGTTGGCGGCGGCGAGCTTCGCGGCGACTGTCACCGCGCAGGCGGCCGAATCCACCTGCGTGCGCCTGACCGAGGGCTGGATCCGCTTCCCGGCGATGGCGCACATGGCCGGCGGTTTCGGCCGCATCGACAATGCCTGCAAGGCGGACGTGGCAGTAACCTCGGTGCGCAGCGCGGCGTTCAAGGACGTGTCCCTGCACGAGACCACCCTGGTCGATGGCGTCAGCCGCATGCGCGAGGTCGAGCGCTTGCCGGTGGCGGCGGGGAAGAGCGCCGAGCTCAAGCCCGGCGGCCTGCACCTGATGTTGATGGACGGAACTGCGCCGCTGCAGGAAGGGCAGCGCGTGCCGCTGTCGCTGGGCCTGTCCGACGGCACCGAGGTGCGGGGCGAACTGGTGGTGCGCAAGCCCTGATTTCTTTCCTTCCCTCCGGGGCGAAGGCAGGGTGCCTGTGCGGGCCGCTGGCTCCGGCGTACGTGAACGCACGGCGCACCGGGCCGGGACAGGGCGGCGTTGAACCGGCCCGGGGCAGCATTCCGTCCCCTGCGCCAACGCCTCCTGCCCAGGAAGAGAGGCTGGTCGCGCCTTCGCGGTAAAATGCGCCGATTCCCACTTCCGCGCCCGTCATGACCGTCCGCACCCGCTTCGCCCCCAGTCCCACCGGCTACCTGCACATCGGTGGCGCCCGCACCGCGCTGTACTGCTGGCTGGAAGCCCGCCACCGTGGCGGCGAATTCGTGCTGCGCATCGAGGACACCGACCGCGAGCGCAGTACCCAGGCGGCGATCGACGCCATCCTGGAGGCGATGGAATGGCTGGGCCTGGACTACGACGAGGGCCCGATCTACCAGACCGACCGTGTCACCCGCTACAGGGAAGTGGCCGAGCAGCTGATCGCATCGGGCAAGGCGTACTACGCTTACGAGACGAAGGAAGAACTGGACGCCATGCGCGAGGCCGCGATGGCGAAGCAGGAGAAGCCGCGCTACAACGGCGCCGCGCGCGACCTGGCCCTGCCGTACAGGGACGACCCGAACCGCGTCATCCGCTTCAGGAACCCGCTGGAAGGCACGGTGGTGTTCGATGACCTGATCAAGGGCCGCATCGAGATCGCCAACAGCGAGCTCGACGACATGGTCATCTTCCGCCCGGACGGCTACCCCACCTATAACTTCGCGGTGGTGGTGGACGACTGGGACATGGGCATCACCGAGGTCATCCGCGGCGACGACCACATCAACAACACCCCGCGCCAGATCAACCTGTACGAAGGCATCGGCGCGCCGGTGCCGAAGTTCGGCCACATGCCGATGATCCTCGACGAGCAGGGCGCCAAGCTGTCCAAGCGCACCGGCGCGGCCGACGTGATGCAGTACAAGGACGCCGGTTACCTGCCCGACGCACTGCTGAGTTACCTGGCGCGCCTGGGCTGGTCGCATGGCGACCAGGAACTGTTCGGCCGCCAGGAGCTGATCGACCTGTTCGACGTGAAGAACTGCAATTCCAAGGCTTCGCGCCTGGACATGGCCAAGCTGGGTTGGGTCAACCAGCACTTCCTGAAGGCCGAGGAGCCGGCCAGCATCGTGCCGCACCTGGTCTACCAGCTGGAAAAGCTGGGCCTGGACGTGGCCGCCGGCCCGGCGCCGGTGGATGTGGTCATCGCCCTGCGCGAGCGCGTGCAGACCCTGAAGGAAATGGCCGAGAAGGCGGTGGTCTGGTACCAGCCGCTGACCGAATACGACGAAGCCGCGGTGGCCAAGCACTTCAAGGCCGGCGCCGAAGTGGCACTGGGCAAGGCCCGCGAGCTGCTGGCGGCATTGCCGCAGTGGAGCGCGGAGAGCGTCGGCGTCGCCCTGCACGATACCGCCGCCGCGCTGGAGATCGGCATGGGCAAGGTCGCCCAGCCGCTGCGCGTGGCCATCACCGGCACCCAGGTCAGCCCGGACATCTCGCATACGGTGTACCTGGCCGGCCGCGACGAAGCCTTGAAACGCATCGACGCCGCACTCATCAAGGTTGCGAAGGACTGATTCCGCCGAGGCCGACATGACCGAGCACGAGCACAGCTGTACCGCCCCCCACCACCACGTCGACGACGCGGCGGGCTTCATCGCGGTGGTCGAACGGGTGTGCCGCGAGCGCGGACTGCGGCTCACGCCGATCCGCGCCAACGTGCTGCGCTTGATCGCCGAGGCCGGCAAGCCGGTCAAGGCCTACGAACTGCTGGAGCTGGTGCGCGAAGGCAAGGGCGTGGGCGCCGACGCCCCGCCCACGGTGTACCGCGCGCTGGATTTCCTGATGGCCAATGGCTTCGTGCACAAGCTGTCCTCGGTCAATTCCTTCGTCGCCTGCCACCACCCCAGCAGCAACCAGCATTCGGTGCCGTTCCTGATCTGCGACCGCTGCCACAGCGCGGTGGAGCTGGAGGACCGCGACATCGTCCGCCAGCTCGAAACGCGCGCCCGCGAGCTGGGTTTCAAGCCGCAGGCGCAGACGCTTGAGGTGCATGGCCTGTGCGCGGACTGCGCCGGGTGAGCGAAGGCCGGACGGTGGGGGCATGGCGCACCGTCGGCATCAGTTGACTGCGATGAGGGTTTCCCCGCGAAGCCTGCGCATGCTGTGGGGTTCGACGGCCGCCGCCGTGGTGCTGTGGATCGCCTGCTTCGTCGTATTTTCCGACTCGTGCCTCAGCCTGGGCGGCGCCGGTTCCGTCTGCCGGAGCATGTCCGACTACCCCGAGTCCCTGCCGATCGCGGCGATCACCGGCGCGGCGCTGCTGATCCCGGTGATCGCCATCCTGGGACTGGCGGCGCTGGCAACCACCTTCCTGGCGAGGCGGAAGCCACGGACCTGACGTTCCTGCTTGTCGCCAGGTACCGCCCGCCGACCTGGGGCTTTACTTTGTCGATTCGTCCGCGCTGTAGACGACCTCGCCATCCTTGATGGTCCGCAGCACCTTGATGGCATGCAGCCCGGCAGGCGCGATGGTCAACGGATTGTCCGAGAGCACCACCAGGTCGGCGCGCTTGCCGGTTTCGATCGAGCCCTTGCGGGCTTCTTCCGAATACTGCCGCGCGGCCCACAGGGTGATGGATTTCAGCGCCTGCTCCGGCGTCACCCGTTGCGCCGGGCCGAGCACGCGGCCGCTGCGCGTGGTGCGGTTGACGGTGGCGTCGAGCACGCGCATCGCATCGGGAAACACCACCGGCGCATCGTGGTGCGAGGTGAACACCATGCCCGCGTCCAGCACCCAGCGCGTGGGCGAGATGTTCTCCGCACGCTCCGGACCGAGCACCGAATCGCGGTGCCAGTCGCCCCAGTAGTAGGTGTGCATGGGGAACAGGGACGGGAAGATGCCCAGCCGCTTGATCTGGCCCACCTGATCCTTGCGCAGGGTCTGGCCGTGGATCAGCACCGGCAGCAGGTGGCGGTCCGGATAGGCGGCTTCGGCGGCAGCCACGGCATGGATGAACTGGTCGATGGCGGCGTCGCCATTGGCATGCGCCAGCACCTGCCAGCCGTTGTCCCAGGCCTTGCCGATCAGGGCGTCGGCCTGCGCGTCGCTGTAGGCGGGATAGCCGGCGTAATCCGCCTTCTCGCCCGCGGGCACCTTGTAGTAGGGCTGGCTCAGCCACGCGGTCTTGCCCTGCGGCGAACCGTCCAGGCTGATCTTCACCCCGCCGATGCGGAAGTGGTCGATGTAGTCCGGGCCGTAGTAGGGGCCGCGCATCGCCGGGCTGTCCAGCGCCACCTGGATGTCGGGGTACGCAACGACGTCGATCTTCAGTCTGCCCGCCTTGCCGGCCATCGGCAGCATCGCCAGCGTGCCGGCATCGGTCTTGCCGTCCTGCGCGGTGGTGTAGCCGTACTTCATGTAGAGCGCCTGGCCCGCTTCGAGCATGGTCATGGCCTGTTCCAGGCTCAATGCCGGCATCAGCCGGGCCAGGGCAAGGTTGTGCGCGCTTTCCTCCAGCACGCCATCGGGAACGCGGCTGCCGGGTTCGCGGCGGATCACCCCGCCTTCGGGGTCGGGCGTGTCGGCGGTGATGCCGGCCTGTTCCAGCGCCCTGCTGTTGTAGGCGCCGAGGTGCCCGGACTGGTGCATCAGGATCACCGGGATGTCGGTGGCGATGGCGTCCAGCTCGGTGCGCGTGGGGTGGCGTTTTTCCGCCAGCTGCGAGTCGTCGTAGCCGAAGCCGATCAGCACCTTGTAGCCGCCGGGTACCGTGGCCGCGGCGCGGAAGCGGCGCATGATCTCCTGCAGCGCGGGAATCGAATTGCCCTCGCCATCGGGCGCGGGCAGCAGGTTGGCCGACAGCGCCTGCAGGCCGACACCGGAGACATGCCCGTGGCTGTCAATGAAGCCCGGCACCAGGGTACGGCCCTGCAGGTCCACCCGCCGCGCGTGCGGGCTGAAGGCGAGCGCGGCCCGGCGCGTGCCGACGAAGGCGATGTCGCCGCCGCGCACGACCACGGCTTCGGCCTGCGGTTGCCGGTCGTCCATGGTGATGATCGGGCCGCCCGTGTACAGCGTGTCCGCCGCATCGGCGGTGCCCTGGAGTGCCGCCAGCATCGGCAGGGCCAACAGCAGTTTCATGGGCGTTCTCCATGACGAATGACAAGGTCGCAGCCTAGCGGGTCGCGGGCATGCGGGAGGTGAGCGCGCTGCTGGAGAGGCCGGGATGCGCGCCCGCCCGTCTCAGCGCCGTGGCCCGCCGGCCGTGTCCACTTCCACCACCACCGACATGCCGGGGCGCAGGCGCGCGGCCAGTGGCTGGCCGGGGTCGATGGCGATGCGGATCGGCAGGCGCTGCACGACCTTGGTGAAGTTGCCGCTGGCGTTGTCCGGCTTGAGCACGGCGAACTCCGAGCCGGTGGCCGGGGCGATCTGCTCGACACGGCCCTGCAGGCGCTGGTCCTGGAAGGCGTCGACGCTGAAGGTCGCCGGCTGGCCGATGGCCATCTTCCAGGTCTGGCCTTCCTTGAAGTTGGCCACGACCCACAGGCTGTCCGGCACCAGGAACAGCAACTGCGTGCCGGCGGTGACGTACTGGCCCAGCCGCACCGAGGCCTCGGACAACTGGCCGTCGCGCGGCGCGCGGATGACGGTGTTGTCCAGGTCGATCCGCGCCAGTTCCAGTGCCGCCTCGGCGCTGGCGACCTTGGCTTCCAGCCCCTGGCGCGCGACGCGGGTGGCGGTGAGGTTCTCCTCGGCGATGCGGATGGCCGCCTGCGACTGCGCCACGCCGGCGGTCGCCGACTGCGCACCGGCGCGGAGCCTGTCGCGGTCGCTGCTGGATACCAGCTGTTGCGCGGCCAGCGTTTCATAACGCTGCAGCTCGGTGCGGCTGCGCTGCTGCTCGGCCTGGCCGGCCGACAGGTTGGCGCGCGCGGAGGCGATCTGCGCACGGTTCTGCGCCTGGCTCTGGTCGGAATTGTCCAGCTGCGCGCGCGCATCGGCCAGCGCCGCCTCGGCCTGGTCGATCTTCTGCCGGTAGGTGCGGTCGTCGATGCGCAGCAGCGGCTGGCCCTGCTTCACATGGTCGAAGTCCTTCACCAGCACGTCGGTGACGTAGCCGCTGACCTGCGGCGCCAGCACCGTGACCTGTCCGCGCACATAGGCGTCGTCGGTATGCACGTGGCTGCTGTTGAACGGCCACAGCTGCCAGGCACGCAGGATCAGGGTCAGCCCGACCAGGGCGATGACCACCATCACCACCACGCTGGTGCGACTGGGCGTGTTGTATTTGGAGACCGGTGCCGTTGCCGCCGCCTCGCCATCGCTGGCGTCGGTGATCGGCTCGTCGGGGTTTTCCTGCTTGTGGCTCATGTCGGTTGCTTCATCTGGAGGGCGTGGCGGCCGCGGTCGGCCGTATCGCTTTCTTCACGGTGGGATTGCGGAACAACACTTCCAGCAGCAGCCAGCTGAGGAAGCCGATGGCCAGCCAGCCGCTCAGTGCGAACACGTCGTTGAACGCGCGCACGTTGGCCTCGCGTCTGGCGGCCTGCGCCAGCGACGCAGCGGCCTGCGCCTGGCGTTGTACCGGGTCGGTGACCAGGCGGGCGTAGCCCTGCTGCTGCGTGCGCAGGCGCTGGGCGACGACCGGGTCGGCCGGATCCAGCTGGCTGACCAGTTGACTGGAATACACATGCTCGCGGTGCAGCTGGTAGCTGCCCAGCAGCGCCGAGCCGGCCAGGCCGCCGAAGGTCTGGGTGAGCGACAGCACGACGATGAAGGACACGATGTGATCCAGCCCGCGCGCCATCGCCTGGCGGATGCCCATCAGCATCAGCGGGCCCATGAACATGCCGCTGCCCACTGCGGCCAGGAACTGGCTCAGTGCGAAATCCATCGGCCGGTCCAGACTGGTGCGGTGCTGGTCGAGGAAGGCGGCGCTGCCGAGCAGGATGATCGAGGCCAGCAACTGCGGGATCAGCGCCTTCGGCCCGAAGGTCAACGCGCCGGCGGCGATGCCGGCCAGCACGCCAAGCAGGATCACCGCGAACAGCGGCGCCATCTGGTCCGGTCCCATGCCCAGCGTGCGCATCATCGTGACCATGCCGTAGGACTGCTCGTTGGTCAGGAAGCGGATCAGGAACGCACCGGCGATGAAGCGCAGCATCGTCGGGCCCATCAGCCAGCGGATCTGCAGCAGCGGGTTGCGGCGGTAGTGCTCGATCAGGAACGCCGCCAGGATCAATACCGTCGCCGCGGCCAGCAGCCAGCCCAGCCACGGCGTGTCGAACCACCAGTGCAGGTAGCCCTGGCTGAGCACGATGACCAACATTGCCAGCGCCGGCGCGAGCAGGGCGAAGGTGACGAAGTCCAGCGGCTCGAACACCTTGATCTGGATGCCCGGCGGCAGCTTGAGGATCACCACCGCGGCGAACGCGCACAGCGCCAGCCCGGCCTCGAACAGATAGAGGTTGTGCCACTCGCCGTGGTCGAGCAGGCCGGGCGAGACCAGCCATGCCAGCGGCACCGCCAGCTGCGACAGGCCCATGCCGACCACCAGCAGGTTGCCTACGTACTTCTTCGGCAGCGCCTGCAGCATGTACAGCGTGCCCAGCGTGGTGCAGGCCGCGCCGGCGAAGCCGCTGGCCGCGCGCACCAGCATGGTGGTCGTCAGCCCGCCCACGGCCAGGTGCAGCACCGCCAGCGCGGCGTAGACGCCCAGGCCCAGTTCGGCGAACAGGCGGATGCCGTATTCCTGGCGGAACTTGAACACCAGCAGGTTGGCGGTGACGTTGACCATCAGGTAGGCCGCCACCAGCCAGTTGGCCTCGGTCGGCTGCAGGCCCATCTGCCCCTGGATCCACGGCAGGTTGGCGCTGAGCAGCGCATTGCCGAGGCCGCCGGTGATCGCCACCAGCACCGCCACCGCCGCATAGGCCGCGCGCCGGTGCGGCGGATGCCACGGCATCGAGGCGGAGCCGGGCAGGGTGGGCTTTTCGTGCTCCTCCCAGTCCGGGATCGGCTTGAGCGGTTTCATGTGCCCGCTCCGGTGGATGCCGCCAGCCCGGGACGCAGCAACTGCAGCGCGCGCGTGGCGAGGCGGGCGCGGTCGGCGCGGGTGCGTCCACGCAGCGCGGCGCCGAGCATGCTCGATATCAACGACAGGTCGGCCAGTTCCAGGTCGGCCCGGCACAGCCCGGCGGCGCGCGCGCGCTGCAGGGCCGGTTCCATCAGCTTCAGCACCCGCTGGCGGGCGGCGCGGATCGGCGGGTCGTTCTGGTCCACGGCGCGCCAGTAATCGGCCAGCGCCGGCGAGTGCACGATGCGCCTGGCCATGCCGTCGACCAGTTCGAACAGGGCATCGTCGCGTTCGCCCAGTTCGGCCACATGCGCCTTGAATTTCTCGACCGTGCGCTGCAGCAGCGCTTCGATCAGCGCCGCGCGGTCGGGGAAGTTGCGGTACAGCGTGGCGCGGCCGACGCCGGCGCGTTCCACCACCAGGTCCAGCGGGGCGGTGATGCCGTGTTCGCCGAACACGGCGTCGGCCGCGTCCAACAGCTGGGCGCGACGCGCGGCGGCATCGGAACGGATCGAGGTCATGCGCACATGATCCGGACAAAAATGTCCGCTTACAATGAGGGCGGTGTGAAACGCCGTGTCCGGCAAAGCGGCCATTCAGCCTTGCGGCAGGAAGGGCATCCGATGCCGCAAAGCAAGGAAGGGGCCTTGCGGCCCCTTCCTTCACTGCTTCTTCGTCAGTGTGACGGTCAGAACCAGGCGCGGATGCCGAAGGCGACGCCGCGGCCGGGCAGCGGCGAATAGTCGCGCAGCAGCGAGGTGTGCGGACGGGCCTCGCGGTTGGTCAGGTTGCTGCCATCCAGGAACACCTCGTAGCTGCTGCTGCCGCTGCGGCCCCAACGGTACGCCAGGTGCGCATCGACCAGGGTGTAGCCGGCGCTCGGCGCTTCGTTCAGTGCAACATCCTTCTGGCTGCCGTAGCGGATCGCACCCAGCGAGGCGCGCCAGCCATCGCGGGCCCAGCGCAGGTCGGCGCCGACGCGCGCCGGCGAGATCCGCGGCAGGTAGCCGCCATTGGCCAGGTCCACGCTGTAGTCGTGGCTGTGGTCGCCGTGCGGTACGGCGATGTCCGCGCGGCGGCTGCCGCTGCCGTCCAGTTCGGCTTTCACGTAATCGCCGAACACGCGCAGGTCCCAGTCGCCGCTGTCGCCCTGGACCAGGTGGAACATGGCTTCGGCCTCGGCGCCCTTGAAGGTGGCGTCGTGCTGGGTCCAGACCCGTACCGGCAGCCCCTGTTCGACCACGCCGGTGTCGGCCAGGTAGATGAAGTCCTTGAACTTCGTCTGGTAGATCGACGCCGAGACATCGACGCGGTCGCTGTGCGCGTGCAGGCCCAGCTCCATGCGCTGGCCGCGCTCGGTATCCAGGTTGGCGTCGCCGATCTCCAGCGAGCGCGTGGCGATGTGGGCGCCGGCCGCGTACAGCTCTTCGTTGGTGGGCGCGCGCTCGGAACGATCCACGCCGAAGCGCAGGTCGACACCATCGCTGATCGTCCAGATGCCGGCGGCGGACAGGTTGGTGGCGCCGAAATCGCGCCCGCGCTGGCCATCGTCGGGGCTGAGCTTGATCCGGTCGTGGCGGCCGCCCAGTTCCAGCTTGAGCGGGCCGAAGCGCTTTTCCTGCAGCACGAACAGGCCCAGCGTGTCGGTGCTGGTGCTCGGCACGAAGGCCTCCTCGCCCAGCGCGCCGAAGTCGCTGCTGCCGAACTGCAGGCCGAACGCACCGCTCCAGCCGGCGAGCGGGCGCTGCACCGCTTCCACGCGGCCTTCCACGCCCTTGTTGGTGAAGCGGGTGGACGGCGTGCCGGCTTCCAGTTCGGTGTGCTCGTAGTCGGTCCAGGCGGCGCGGG
Organism: Stenotrophomonas sp. 05N423; assembly: GCF_056397145.1. Lineage (NCBI taxonomy): Bacteria > Pseudomonadati > Pseudomonadota > Gammaproteobacteria > Lysobacterales > Lysobacteraceae > Stenotrophomonas > Stenotrophomonas sp. 05N423. Next base: position 39,007 of record NZ_JBFTMV010000010.1, on the reverse strand, counting down.
CGGTGAGGCTCTGCAGGAACGGCAGCGGGTCGTAGAGGCCGCCCTTCACGTCGAAGCGGTTCTGCACCATGTCGATGCGCACGTCGTGCTCGCCTTCGGCGCTGGCGTCGTCCGCGGCGTGGTCGTGATCGTCATGGTCGTCGTCGGCATGCACATGGGCGCCGTTGGGGATGCCGTAATTGCTGCGGTAGGTGCCCAGCGAGGCGCCGAGGAAGCCCGACTCGCCCAGCCAGGTGGCGCCGACGCCGCCGGCGCGGGTGCGCATCGAACTGTTCTCCAGGCGCCCGCGCGGGCCGAGCTCGTCAGCGTGGTCGTCATGGTCGTGGTCATGGTCCAGATCCAATGCCGCCGGGTCGATTGCATAGCCGGGGATGCGGTAGTCGTCGCCATTGCGCACCAGGCCATCGACATGCAGCACGAGGTTGTCGCCGTTGACGCCATCGAGCCGGAACATGCCGCTGCGTTCGTTGTTGACGCTGTTGCCGCGCAGTTCGGCGCGGCCGTTGAGCGGATGGTCGGGCAGGTCGCTGGCGATACGCCCGTCGACCACGTTGACCGCGCCGCCAATGGCGCCGCTGCCGAACAGCAGGGTTGCCGGCCCCTTCAATACCTCGATCTGGTCGGCCAGGAACGGCTCGATGCTGGTGGCGTGGTCGGCGCTGACGGTGGAGGCGTCCATGTTGCCAACGCCGTTGGCGACCACCGCCACGCGCGGGCCTTCCTGTCCGCGGATGACCGGTCGACCCACGCCGGGGCCGAAATAGGTGGTCTGCACGCCGGGCATGCGCGAGAGGGTGTCGCCGAGCGTCGCGCCCTTGCGCGCATCCAGCTCTTCGCCGGTCAACACGGCGACGGGGCGGGCCAGCGATTCGGCATCGCTCTGCAATGGGGAGGCGGTGACCTTGACCGTAGACAGTTCGGTCAGGTGATGGCTCTGCCCGTCGGTGTCATCGGCGGCCTGGGCGGCGGGAAAGGCCGCGACGAGCGCCAGGAACAGGGCGTGGCGGGCGAGATGCGGCATGGCGCGGGAGGGGATCGGTCGGGTCATGGTGTTGTTACTTTGTATCAATGGAGGGGTGCGGGGCGGCTTGAACGGACTGCGGTAGGAGAAGGGGGAGAGGCGGGCAGGACGATAATGTTATATTATTCCATAACGCGCCACCGCCCCTGCTGGAAGTCATGCCGCCGAAATCGTCCCGCCAGTTCCTCGACCGCTTCGGCGCCGCCGGCTCGTTGCTGTGCGCGGTGCATTGCGCGGCGTTGCCGGCGTTGCTGGCGCTGGCCCCCTCGCTGGGGCTGTCGTTCTGGTTGAGCGACGGCATCGAGCAGGCGGTGGTGGTCTTCGTGACCTTCCTTGGCCTGTTCAGCCTGCTCTGGGGCTACCGTCGCCATCGCGCGCTGCGCGCATTGGCGCTGCTGGTCCCGGGGCTGGCGCTGCTCTGGGCGGGGCTGCTGCATGCCGGACTGCACCATTCGCAGGTGCCGCATGCGGTGGTGATGACCCTCGGCGGCGTGCTGGTGGGGTTGGCCCACCTGATGAACCTGAGGCTCAACCACCGGCACGTACACGACGCCAGCTGCGCACATTGAGGGGCGCATGGTAGGCTTCCACTTCACGCGCGGGGGCGCTGCTACAGCGGCCTCGCCGAACCCGTGTCAGTACGGGGCAATCTGATTTCAAACCAAGGAGTTGACGACATGGGTAAGGGTGACCGCAAGACCGCCAAGGGCAAGCGCTACAACGCCAGCTACGGCAATGCGCGTTCGCATTCGGTGAGCAAGGTGGCCGTGGGCGCAGCTGCGCCGGTCGCCAAGAAGACTGTCGCCAAGGCGCCGGCCAAGAAGGCCGTTGCCAAGAAGGCGGTGGCCAAGGCCGGCTGATCCCGGTCTGGCATCAGCGAAAAAGCGGCGCTTGCGCCGCTTTTTTTGATGCCGCCATCCGTGGCGGCAACCCTCCGGGCCCTCGACAGGCGATGTCAAAAACCGCTACTGGCGGTTTTTGTGCCCTGTCTCCGGAAGGATTCAGTTCTGCCGGGCCGCTGCCGGCTCGCCGTACAGGCCGACGCCGTTCAGTCCGGTTTGCGCAGCACCTGCAGCAGGGTCTGCGGGTTGCCGTCGTTGGGAGTGGCGGTGATGCCGGTCAGCCGCGCCAGCAGCGGGTAGACGTCGACGTTGTCGAAGCGCGGCAGCACCACGCCCTGCCGGAACGAGGGACCGTGGGCGACGAAGACCGCCTGCATCGATGGCAGCGCCGGGTCGTAGCCATGCGAACCGCGGTCGCCGGGCGAGCGCCTGGCGATGCTCTTGCGGGTCAGCGCGTCCCAGCCCTCGTGCATCTGGCAGACGATGGGCGGAATGCGCGGATGGGTGCCGTAGTGCCAGCGCGCCGGCAGCTGTTCCTTCTTCCAGCAGTCGTAGTGCGGGTGCGCGCCCAGCAGCGCCTTCTCCGCCTCCTGTTCGCGGCCGGGCTGCGGGGCGAAGCCCACCGACTGGCCGACCGACACCTCGCGCGCGATCTCCGGCGCGACCATGTCCTCGGTGGCGATCACCTGCCCGTCCGGGACGCCGGCCATGCCATGGTCGGACACGACGATCACGTTGGTCCTGTCGAGCAGGCCGTCGCGGCGCATGCCGTCCAGCAACTGGCCGATGGCAGCATCCACTTCATGCAGCGCGGCGGCGTATTCGGGCGAATCCGGGCCATGGCTGTGCCCGGCCTTGTCGACCTGCTCCATGTAGGCGGCAACCAGGCGCGGTTTGTGGCCATCGGGCGCGCCTTCCAGCCACGACAGCACCAGCTTCATGCGCTCGGGCAGGGGCACGCTTTCGTCGTATGAATGCCATTGGCTGGCGTGCACGCCCTGGATGGCGGCCTCGCTGCCCGGCCAGGACCAGGTCGCGCTCTTGTAGCCGGCCTTTTCCACGCCGACCCAGATCGGCTCGCCGCCCCACCAGGCGGGGTTGGTCACCGCGTCGCGGTCGTCGAGGCGGAAGTCGCCCAGGTCCTCGGCGCTCATGCTGTTGTGGATGATGCCGTGGTGGTCCGGGCGCAGGCCGGTGACCAGGGTGTAGTGATTGGGAAAGGTGAGCGAGGGGTAGGACGGCGACATGCCGACCGAGCGCACGCCCTCGCGCGCGAGTCGGGCAAGGTTGGGGCTGTGGCCGCGTTCGACCATGTCCGCGCGCAGGCCGTCGATGGACAACAGCAGGACTGTGGGCGGTGCCGAGGCTGCGGAGGTGGAGGACGGGGCGGGGCCGGTCGAGGCGCAGGCGGCGAGCAGGCTGGCGCCGAGCAGCGCGAGGGAAGTGCGGAACTGAATCATGCGCCAATGATAGTCCCGGCCCGATGACAGCAGGCATACATCGGCGGGCGGCAGGAGCGTGGCGGTGAGGTCCTGCACGTCCTGCGGCGCTGTCTGTGACGGGAGTAGCTGTAATGTCTGCGAAGGAGCAGCGCTGCGACGCGACCATGTCCCGCTGCGGCGGGATGCGGCGTGCGATGCCGGTGTCCGGTGGGCAGCTACGGCGCGGAAAGCCGTTGCCGCCATGCTCAGTCGAACAGCAAAGGTACCGCCGGCTCTTCGGGCAGGGCGCCTTCCAGACGCAGCAGCGCGGCCTTGGTCGGCAGGCCGCCGCCGAAGCCGGTCAGCGAGCCGTCGTTGCCGATCACCCGATGGCACGGCAGCACGATCGGCAGCGGGTTGCGGCCGTTGGCGGCGCCCACGGCGCGGGTCGCGGTGGGGCGGCCGATGCGTTGCGCCAGCTGGCGATAGCTCCAGGTGCCGCCGAACGGAATTTCGGCCAGCGCATGCCAGACCTGCAGCTGGAACTCGGTGCCGACCGGGGCCAGCACCAGGTCGAAGCCGCGGCGCCGGCCATGCAGGTAGTCCAGCAGCTGTCGGCGCGGTTCGGCGATGGCGTCCGGGTCGTGCTGCCACTGCTCGCGGCCCCTGGCGTCGTGGCGGTTCTCGGCGAACAGGATGTGGCGCAGGCCGCCGGTGGCATCGACGGCGACGGTGAGCGGGCCGATGGGAGTATCGAAACGGTCGTAATAGAGGGTCATTGCTCGGGTTCCTTGTTCGATTCTGCAGCCAGGTGCCAAAGGTGGAGCACGGCATAGGCGCGCCAGGGGCGCCATGCCTGCGAGCGGGCTTCGGTGGCGCGTTCGCTCAGGCGCTGGCTTTCGCCCAGCACCTGCTGCAGCACGAGGTCGCCGGCGGGGAAGGCATCGGGCATGCCCAGTGCGCGCAGCGCCATGTAGTGCGCGGTCCATGGGCCGATGCCGGGCAGGGCGGTAGCCTGGTGGACGAACTGTTCCAGCGTCTGTGCGCGGCTGAATTCCAGCCGGCCTTCGGCGCAGGCCCGCGCCACCGCGCGCAGGGTAGCCGCGCGGGTGCGCGGCAGGCCGATGCTTTCCAGCGGTGCTTCGGCCAATACGCCGGGCGTGGGGAATTGCCGGTCCAGGCCTTCGGGCATGTCCGTCAGGACGTGTCCGAACCGGTCGACCAGCCGCCGCGCCAGCGTGGTGGCCGCGGCGACGCTGACCTGCTGGCCCAGCACGGCGCGCGCGGCGACTTCGAAGCCGTCCCAGCCGCCGGGAATGCGCAGGCCCGGGCGCTGGGCGATACCGCGCGCCAGCAGTGGTTCGTGCATCAGGCAGGCATGGACGGTAGCCAGGTCGGCATCAAGATCGAATACGCGCCGCACCTTCGCCACGATCGCAGGAATCGCGCGCGCATCGGTGGTGCCCAGTTGCAGGCGCAGCTCCGGGCGTTTCGGGTCGGCGCTGACGCGGATCAGGCTGGCGCGACCGTCGGCAACGATCACGCGCTGGTAGCTGTCGGCGTCGATCCGTTCGATGCCAGGGATCGCGCGCCTGCGCAGGAAACCGAGCATCGCCGGGAAATCCAGCGGCGGCCGGTAGGCCAGCCGCAACACCGGCTCGCCGCCGGCCACCGCGCCGTGGCGCTTGCGCAGCGCGCTCGGCGGCATGCCGCAACCGGCGAGGAAGGCATCGTTGAAGCGGCGCAGGCTGTTGAAGCCGGCCGCCAGTGCCACTTCGGTGACCGGCAGGTGGGTTTCGGTCAGCAACTGCTTGGCCAGCAGCAGGCGGCGGGTGGCGTGCAACTGCGCGGGCGTCGCGCCCAGCCGCGCCACGAACAGCCGCTGCAGCTGGCGCGTGCTCAGTTCCATCGCTTCGGCCAGCGCGGCGGCCGGCTGGTCCTGCAGGATGCCCTCGTCCAGCAACGCCAGGGCACGGTGCAGGGTGTGGTCCTGCATGAAGTTGGCGTCGTCCGGCGACAGTTCGGGCCGGCAGCGCAGGCAGGGGCGGTAACCGGCGGCGGCCGCGGCGGCGGCGGTGGGGTAATAGCTGACGTTGTCGCGGCGCGGCGGTGGCGCCGGGCATACCGGCCGGCAGTAGATGCCGGTGCTGCGCACGGCGGTGAAGAACAGCCCGTCGAAGCGCGCATCGCGGGCCAGGCGGGCCTGTTCGCATTGTTCGTGGCTGGGCAGGGCGGGACCGTTCATGGCGCCCAGTCTAGGCCCGCCGGCGGGCATGTACTGGCCATTTCCGGACATCAATGCTTATGGAGGATCGACAGTTCAGGAGGCATTGCGGCGGGAGCGGCAATGCGCACTAGACTGTCCGTTCCCCGGCGCGCGGCGCCATCGTACGGATCCGATCGTTCTCCATGTTGCGCAGATTCTGGTGGTCGCCGCTGCTGTGTGTCGGGCTGCTGGCCTGCAATCCCGGTGACAAGGGCAAGCCGCTCGCGGCCGCCGACCCGGCCGCGGCGCTGGCCGCCGATGGCGACCACATGGTGTCGATCAACGCGGCCGATGCGCCGCCACCACCGCCGCCGGTGAAACCGGCGCGCGACAAGGCCTGGCCGGAGGTGACACTGGAGAACGGCAAGGCCTGGGTCAGCTGCGACACCGACTACACCGGCGAGGCCGGCGATGGCGCAGCGCTGGAGGCGCTGGACCGCAAGACCCTCGACGCCGCGCTGGAGCCGTGCCGCGAGCGCGGCCTGGTGCGGGTGCGCTACGCCGGCAAGATCAACCCGTCCTTCGCTGCGCTGGTCTCGCGCCTGGCGGTGGTGGCCGATGCGATGAAGATCGGCAAGCGCGTGCTCGACCTGGATTCCAGCGGCGGCCAGGTGGAAGCGGCGATCGTCGCCGGCGACAGCATTGGCGAGGCCGGCTGGACCATATGGGTGCGCGAAGGCTCCATCTGCCACAGCGCCTGCGTATTCGTGCTGGCCGCCGGCGACAACCGCCTGATCTCCGGCAAGGTGGGCATCCACCGGATGATGCGCATCAGCTCCACCGCCACCTCGCGCGCCGAACTGAACAAGGAACTGCACGAGGTCTACGACAACGTGAAGGACTACCTGCAGCGCAACGGCGTGGCGGTGGGCGTGGCCGACCTGATGATGACCGTGCCCAACCGCAGCCTGCGCCTGCTTACCCGCGAGGAACTCAAGCAGTACGGGTTGGACGGCACCAATGCGGTACAGGACGACCTGGAGCGGATCAAGCAGATGCGCAAATGCGGGGACGACTTCGTGCGCCGCAAGGACGCGTTCCTGATCGCCTTCGACCGCCAGTGCAAGGTCGAGGGCGCCGATCTGGAGGCGGTGACCACCTGCGGGCAGGCGCTGAAGGAACATTTCGGTTTCCCGGACGAGGTCTGCCCGGACGAGAGCCCGCTGTCGGAGATCGACACGGCGCTGCTGGAAATGCCGGTCGAAGCCGCGCCCTTGCCGGTGGTGGCGCCAGCGGCGGCGACCGTGGAGCCGCGCCGCAGCGGGCCGTGACCTTCCGGTCCGCGCCTGCGGGCCGGTGTCCTGCGATCGGGACCTGTCGGCCCGGGGTGGGCGATCTCCGCCGCGCCTGATCCGGATCAAGGTCGGCGCCGTGCGCGGGCCGTAGGCTGTGCCGGACATGGAATGCGGAGGCGGAAAATGCGTGCTGTCGATGTACTGGTGGTGGGCGCGGGTCCGGCCGGGCTGTGCCTGGCGCGTGGACTGGCCGATACGGGGCTGTCGGTGACGCTGGTCGAGCTGCAGCCGGCCGCGGCGTTGGCCGAACCGGCCTTCGATGGCCGCGAGATCGCGCTGACCCACGCGTCGCGGCAGATCATGCGCGCGCTGGGCCTGTGGGAGCGCCTGGACCCGGCGCAGGTTTCGCCGCTGCGCAGCGCCAGGGTCATGAACGGCGCCTCCCCGTTCGCGCTCGGCTTTGCCGCCGGCAACGAGAACGTGGACGAACTGGGCTGGCTGGTCCCGAACCACCTGATCCGCCGTGCCGCCTGGGAGGCGGTGCAGGGACAGGCGGGGCTGGAACTGGTCGATGGCGCGAAGGTGACGGCGATCGAGACCGGCGATGCGGCCAACACGGTGGTGCTCGACGATGGCCGCCGCCTGTCGGCGCGGCTGGTGGTGGCCGCCGACAGCCGCTTCTCGGCGACCCGGCGGATGATGGGCATCGGCGCGCGGATGCGCGACTTCGGCAAGTCGATGCTGGTGTGCCGGCTCGAGCATGAACAGCCGCACCACCACGCCGCCTGGGAGTGGTTCGGCTACGGCCGCACGCTGGCGATGCTGCCCCTGCCGGGTGACCAGTGTTCGGCGGTGATCACCCTGCCGCCGCAGGGCATCCAGGAACTGATGGCGATGGACGATACGGCGTTCGGCGACGCCGTCACCGGCTTCTTCGAGCAGCGCCTGGGTCGGATGCGGCCGCTGGGCGCGCGCCATGTCTATCCGCTGGTCGGCGTGTACGCCCACCGCTTCGCCGCGCATCGCTACGCGCTGGCCGGGGATGCCGCCGTGGGCATGCATCCGGTCACCGCGCATGGCTTCAACTTCGGCCTGCAGAGCCAGCAACGGCTGGTGAAGGAGATCGCCGCCGCGGCCGCACGCGGCGGCGATCTCGGTGCTGCTGCGGTGCTGGCCCGCTATGAGCGCGGGCACCGGCTGGCGACGCGGCCGCTCTACGAGGCGACCAATGCCATCGCCGCGCTGTACAACGATAGCCGCCTGCCGGCACGCCTGCTGCGTGGCGCCGCGCTGCGCGCCGCGCACGGCGTGGCACCCTTCCGGAAGATGATCGCCTCGCACCTGACCCAGCGTGCCAGCTCCTGAGCTGGCCTGCATGCAGGGGCGGTTTCAGCTGCGACGGGGCTTTTCCCATTGAGCTGCGCCGGTTGCAGCAGGTAAATAGAGCGGCGGGAAAGCCCCGTCGCGGCTGAAGCCGCTCCTACGCGGCGGCCCGCACGCGGATGCGCACCTCGCCCAGCTCCACCTGCTGGCCCGCGCGGATCTTGCAGGCCTTGCGCAGTTCGACCTCGCCGTCGACGCGGACCTGGCCTTCGCCGATGGTCATCTTGGCCTCGCCGCCGCTGGACACCAGGTCGGTCAGCTTGAGCAGTTGCTTCAGTTCCACGTATTCGCGGTCCAGTTCGAAATCGATGGTCTGCATGGCCATGCCGGTGGGGAAAGGGAGGGATTATCGCCTGCCGTGGATCCCTCCTGCCCGTCACTCTTGCTCGAACCGGCGCAGCTCCTCGATCACAGCCTGTGCCTGGCGCAGGCTGTAGCCGCTGACCGCATCCTCGACGCGGCGGGCCAGCCCCGGCCGCGGCGATGTCAGCGCCCAGCGGTACAGCGCCGCGGTACCCAGCCAGCCGAGCAGACCGGTTCCCATGCTGGCCCAGAACCACGGCGCCATGCCCGGCCAGGCGGGCACGCCGGCGATGCCGGCCAGCGCAACCAGCACCACGACCCACATCACCCACCACGGCCAGCCGGCGAGCATGCCGTTGAGCGTCTGCAGGCGGCGCAGCCGGCCCAGGCCGCGCTCGAGTTCCAGTACCGGGGCGGTGGGGTCCAGGTGGCGCAGCCGACCCAACACGACGCCGGCCAGGGCCGCGGTCAGCACGCCGAAGGCATGCACGGCCAGACCGGCGGCCAGGTAGGCCGGCATATCGAGGTTGCGCCGCCAGCAGGCGATGCCGAGCACGACCAGGCCGATGCCGAACGCCAGCTGCAGCCACTGGCCGCGCCGCAGGGGAGTGAGGCGGTCGTGCAGGCGCTGGCCGGCCTGTCCGCGCAGCAGCCGCAGGTCCAGCGCCTGCTGCCGTTCAAGGTGGTGGGCCAGCGTCTGCCAGGTGGTCTTCAGTTCGTCCGGTTCCATGATGATCTCCTCGGGGCGGTCAGAGTTCGTTGCGCAGGCGCGCCTTCAGGCGGCCGATCTTGGTGGCGACGTTGGTGACGCTCAGGCCCAGCACCTCGGCGATCTCCCGCTGCGGGCATTCGTCCAGGTGGAGCAGCATCAGGGCGCGGTCCAGCGGCGGCAGGGCATGGATGAAGCGGTACAGGCGCTCCACCTGCTGCGCCCGGTCGGGATCGTGCGGCGCCGGGTCGGCCAGGGTGTCGAGCAGGTCGTCGCCCGCGCCCTGCAGCGGCGGCGTCCGGGTCCGCCCGCGCAGCTGCGAGATCGCCACGTTCAGCGCGATCCGGTACATCCAGGTCGAGAACGGCCGCGCCGGGTCGTAGCCCGGCCAGGCCCGCCACAGCTGGGCGGCGATCTCCTGGGCCAGGTCCTCGCGGTCCTCCAGCTGGCGCGCATAGCTGCCGGCCACCTTGACCAGGATGCCGCGATGGCGCTGCAGCAGTTCGGTGAAGCGGGCCGGGGGCGCGGGAAGCAGCTGGGACGGGGCCATGACGGTCGCAAGGGGGACGATGCCGGGTGATTCGCCGGCCGCCGCCGGATATCACAGCTGAACGGATGCCATCGGGGATTTCGACAGCAGCCGGCGCAAGGCGCACAATACGCCCCATTTTCCTGCCCGCTGCGTTCGCCGCGGTGCCCCCGGAGCCCCCATGTCCCAAGAATTCCCCGCGCCGCTGCTGTTCGCAGATCTCGGCCTCTCAGAGCCTGTGATGAAAGCGGTCGCCGATGTCGGTTACGAGACCCCGTCGCCCATCCAGGCCGCCACCATCCCGGCGATGCTGGAAGGCCGCGACGTGCTCGGCCAGGCGCAGACCGGTACCGGCAAGACCGGCGCCTTCGCGCTGCCGGTGCTGTCCAACATCGACCTCAACGCCACCAAGCCGCAGGTGCTGGTGCTGGCGCCGACCCGCGAACTGGCCATCCAGGTCGCCGAGGCGTTCCAGACTTATTCGGCCTCGATGCCCGGTTTCCGCGTGCTGCCGGTGTACGGCGGCCAGCCATACGGCCAGCAGCTGTCGGCCCTGCGCCGCGGCGTGCACGTCGTGGTCGGTACCCCGGGCCGCGTGATCGATCACCTCGATCGTGGCACGCTGGACCTGTCCGAGCTGAAGACGCTGGTGCTGGACGAAGCCGACGAAATGCTGCGCATGGGCTTCATCGACGACGTCGAGGCCGTGCTCAAGAAGCTGCCGGAGACCCGCCAGGTCGCCCTGTTCTCGGCCACCATGCCGCAGCAGATCCGCCGCATCGCCCAGACCTACCTGCGCGACCCGGTGGAGGTGACCATCGCCTCCAAGACCACCACCTCGGCCAACATCCGCCAGCGCTACTGGTGGGTGGCGGGCATGCACAAGCTGGACGCGCTGACCCGCATCCTGGAGGTGGAAACCTTCGATGCGATGATCATCTTCGCGCGCACCAAGGCCGGTACCGAGGAGCTGGCAGGCAAGCTGCAGGCGCGCGGCCTGGCCGCCGCCGCCATCAACGGCGACATGCAGCAGGCCCAGCGCGAGCGCACCATCGGCCAGCTGAAGGAAGGCAAGCTCGACATCCTGGTCGCCACCGACGTGGCCGCGCGCGGCCTGGACGTGGAGCGCATCAGCCACGTGCTGAACTACGACATCCCGTACGACACCGAAAGCTACGTGCACCGCATCGGCCGTACTGGCCGCGCCGGCCGCAGCGGCGAGGCGATCCTGTTCGTCACCCCGCGCGAGAAGGGCATGCTGCGTCAGATCGAGCGCGCCACGCGCCAGCCGATCGAGGAAATGCAGCTGCCGACCGTGGATGCGGTCAACGACCACCGCGTGAGCAAGTTCATGGACCGCATCAGCCAGGCCCTGGCCGGCGGCGACATGGATTTCTACCGCGACCTGCTGCAGCGCTACGAAGGCGAACACAACGTGCCGGCCATCGAGATCGCCGCCGCGCTGGCCAAGCTGCTGCAGGGCGATGCCCCGTTCCTGCTGGCCCCGCCGGTGCGCGAGCGCCGCGAACCGCAGGCCGGCCGCACCGAGCGCCCTGCGCGCGACGGCGGCTTCCCGCGCCAGCGCGAGGAGCGCGGCGAGCGGCCGGCGCGGTTCGAACCGCGTTTCGAGCGTGGCCCGCGCCATGACGAAAGCGAGCGCGCGCCGCGTCCGCCGCGTGGCGAAGGCGAGTCCGGCGAACGTCCGCGTCGCGAGATGCCGCCGCGCAGCGCGCCGGAGTTCGGCATGGAGACCTACCGCATCGAGGTCGGCCACGCGCACGGCGTGAAGCCGGCCAACATCGTCGGCGCCATCGCCAACGAGGCCGGGCTGGAAAGCCGTTACATCGGCCGCATCGACATCCACGACGACCACTCGGTGCTCGACCTGCCGGCGGATATGCCGTCGGACACGCTGCAGCACCTGCAGAAGGTGTGGGTGTCCGGCCAGCAGCTGCGCATGCGCAGGGTCGAGCCGGGCGAGGAGCAGGGCGCCGCGCCCTCGTTCAAGCCGCGTTTCGGCAAGGGGCCCAAGCCCGCCGGCCGTCCCGGTGGCCCGCGCTCGGGTCCGGGCGGTTTCAAGCCGCGCGGTCCGCGCGGCGCCTGAGCCCTTCCGGATGACGTGTTCCACCGCCATCGCGGTGGATCCGTGCGATCCGGCCTGGCAATGAGGCCGGTATCGGGTTTTTCCCGGCAGGGGTGGAAAAGCCGCATGCGACAATTGCGGATGCATCGGGATGTGCGCAGGGGAAGGGATGGTGATCGCGGGCAATAGGGTGAATGCGCAGGCGATGGCGGGACGGATGTTGCTGTCCCTGCTGCTGGCGCTTCTGTTGCTCCCGCTCGCCGCCGCCGCGCAGCCCATGCAGTCCGGCCGCGATTACCTGCTGATCGGCGAGCCGACCGACGAACAGACGCCGATCCGCGCCTGTCCGCCCGAAGCGCTGGAACGGCTGGGCGAAGGCATCCTGATCACCGCGCCCGCCGCAGGCTGGTCCGGCGCGCCGCAGGCCGTGGACGTGTTCAACGTGTTCGCCGGCGAGGTGATGATCTCCCACGGCGACCGTCGGATCTGCGGCAACATGCAGGATGCGCGCACCCGCGATTCGCGGTTCCGCGCCGGCATCGGCATGGTGATGGTGCCGAAGCCGGGCGACATGGAGCCGATCCGCGTCGCCTGGGAAACGCCGCTCAAGGCGCGCTGGGTCCCCACGCTGCGGCTGGGCGCGCCCAGCCCGGTGCAGCAGATGGATACGATGCGTCTGCTGGTGCGCACCGCCTGTATCGCCATCGCCATCGCCCTGGCGCTGTCGGCGCTGATGGGCTTTTTCACCACCCGCGACCGCGACTTCCTGATCTACACGCTGGCGACCGCGCTGCTGGTGGTCTGGCAATCGGTGCTCAGCGGCCTGAGCGGCTACCCCGAACCCTGGCTGCCGGTGGGCAGCTTCGCCTCCTGGTGGATGGTGTCGGCCTCGGCGCTGAGCATCGCGGTGATGGGCTGGGTGCTGTGGCGTCTGTGTGGCGGCCTGCAGGCCTGGCCGCGTTCGCGCCCCTGGGTGCGCCGTTTCGCGCAGCTGCTGCTGGTGCTGGCGCTGGCCACGCCGCTGTTGCCATGGGCCGGACTGGCCTGGGTGGCCGCCGCGCTGGACCATGCTTTCACCCTGGTCTGCGTGCTGGCGCTGGTGACCGGGATCGTCTCGCTGCGGCGTGGCGACTACCAGGTGGTGGATGGCATCGCCGCGGTGGCGCCGCTGCTGCTGATGGCGCTGGCGGATATTGCCGGCAGCCGCGAACTGGTGCGGTTCCGGGTCGAGGCCGTGCAGTTGTCGGTGACCTGGTTCCTGATGATGTATGCCTATGGCCTCAACCGCCGGCTCGGCCACCTGCGCCAGCAGCGCGACGAGATGCGCCAGCTGGCCGACACCGACGCGCTGACCGGGTTGCCCAACCGCCGCGCCGGCCTGCGCCAGCTCGAACGCCACATGCTCCGTGCGCGGAAGATCGGGCAGCCGCTGTCGATCGGTTTCCTCGACATCGACCTGTTCAAGCAGATCAACGATCGCTTCGGCCATGAGGTGGGCGATGCGGTGCTGGTGTCGGTGGCCAACACGCTGCTTGCCGCGGTGCGCGACCGCGACGATGTGATCCGCATGGGCGGCGAGGAATTCCTGGTGCTGTTGCCGGGCACGCACGCCGATGCGGCCCAGCCGCGGCTGGAGCATCTGCGCGAGAAGATCGCGCGGCAGGCGGCCGGGCTGCGCCATGACGGGCTGGTGGTCACTGTCAGCATCGGCCTGACGGAAATGCTCGCACAGGGCGACGACCTGACCGCACTGCTGCGCCGCGCCGACAACGCCATGTACCAGGCCAAGCGTGGCGGCCGCGACCGCGTGGTCGCCGCGGGCGACGATGCGCCCGCGCTGTCCGGCGACCCGGGCGATGGCGGATAATCCGCCGATGACGAACCGACTCAACAAGCACATCGCCGAAACCGGCTTCTGTTCCCGCCGCGAGGCCGACCGCCTGATCGGCGCCCGCCGCGTGACCGTCAACGGCATCGTCGCCGGCACCGGCGCGGTGGTCGGCGAGGGCGACGAGGTGCGCGTGGACGGCCAGCCGCTGCGCGTCCGTGCCGTGCAGAAGAGCACCGGCCGCAGGCATGTCTACATCGCACTGAACAAGCCGGTGGGCATCACCTGCACCACCGAGAGCGCGGTCAAGGGCAACATCGTCGATTTCGTCGGCCACGAGCAGCGCATCTTCCCGATCGGCCGCCTGGACAAGGATTCGGAAGGCCTGATCCTGATGACCAGCAACGGCGACATCGTCAACCAGATCCTGCGCGCCGAGAACGGCCACCAGAAGGAATACCTGGTGGCGGTGAACAAGCCGGTCACCGACGAGTTCCTGCGCGGCATGGCGCGCGGCGTGCGCATCCACGACCAGACGACGCTGCCATGCCGCGCCTCGCGCATCGCCAAGTTCGGCTTCCGCATCGTCCTGGAGCAGGGCCTGAACCGGCAGATCCGCCTGATGGCGGCCGCCTTCGGCTACCGCGTCACCCAGCTGCGCCGCGTGCGCATCGACAACATCAAGCTGGGCGCGCTCAAGCCCGGGCAGTGGCGCAACCTCACCGAGCAGGAACTGCGCGGCCTGTTGCCGCAGCACCGCGAGTGGTGAAGTGTGACCGGCTCGCCGCGCTGACCGGCGCGTGCAGCGGCTAGACTCGGCCTGTTTCCGCCGCTCCCAAGGACACAGGCCCGGACCCGGATGATCAAGCCCGCCCTTCCCGCCAACGAGGCCGACCGCCTGGCCGCGTTGCAGCGCTATCGCATCCTCGATACCCCGCGCGAACAGGAGTTCGAGGACCTGGTGACCATCGCCCGCGCCATCTGCGGCACATCGATGGGGGCAGTGACCCTGATCGACAGCGAACGGCAGTGGTTCAAGTCGCTGCAGGGGCTGGAGGGCGAGCAGACCCCGCGCGACGAGGCGTTCTGTGCCCACGCCATCCTGCAGCCGACGCACCTGACCGTGGTCGAGGACGCGCGCCAGGACGAGCGCTTCCGCGGCAATCCCTCGGTTACCGCCGATCCCTTCATCCGCTTCTACGCCGGCGCGCCGCTGCTGAGCAGCGACGGCCATGCGCTGGGCACGCTGTGCGTGTTCGATTCGAGCCCGGGACAGCTTGCGCTTACCCAGGCCGAAGCGCTGCAGGCGCTGTCGCGGCAGGTGGGGCAGATGCTGGAGATGCGCAGCCTGCGTCGCCGGATCGACCATCACCAGGGCGAGCACGAGTGGTACGAGGCACGCCTGGCCGAGTACTACGTGCAGTTGGAGCAGCAGAACCTGGAGCTGTCCGAGCAGACCCGCACCGATCCGCTGACCGGGCTGCCGAACCGGCGCGCGCTGTCCTCGGCGCTGGCCGAGGCGATCGAGCGCGGCATCGGCGCGCCGCCGGCCGTGGCCCTCGTCGATATCGACCATTTCAAGCAGGTCAACGACATCCATGGCCACGACGAAGGCGACCGGGTGCTGGTCGAACTGGCTGGCGTGCTGCGCGCCCAGTTCGCCGGGCGCGGCATGGCCGCGCGCTACGGCGGCGAGGAGTTCGTGATCCTGATGCCGGACACGCCGCTGGCGCAGGCCGAGCTGCAATGCCAGTACCTGCGCGAAGCGGTGGCGCACCTGCCGATGGGGCTGCCGGTCACGATCAGTATCGGGCTGGCGGCGCAGCACCCCGGCGAATCGGCGCAGGAAACGCTGCGCCGCGCCGATGCAGCGCTCTACCAGGCCAAGGCGCAGGGCCGCGACCGGGTGGTGGTCGCGGGTTGAGCGCGCCTATTCCAGCCCCGCGCCCGTGGCGGGCAGGGGCCGCGCGCGGTTGAGCAGCGGGTGCAGGAACACCGCGCCGATGATGATCGCCACGCCCAGGTAGAACAGCGGCGTCAGCTCGCGCTGCTCGCCCAGGAACAGCATCGCCAGCACGATCGCGTAGACCGGTTCCAGGTTGGTGACCAGTTGCATGGTGTAGGCGCTGAGGTGGCGCAGCGCCACCAGCGCCAGCGCGAACGGCAGCAGGGTGCACAGGCCCGACAGCGCCAGCAGCAGGACGCCGTCGTGCAGGTCGGGAATCACCCACAGCGGGCTGGCCAGGGCCGGCAGCAGCAGCGGCAGGGCCGGCGCCAGCAGGGTCAGGGTGAGGGTGCCGGCGCCGAGTTCCAGCGCGGTGACGGTCAGTGGATCGGCGTGGCTGACCAGGCGTTTGTTGAACGACCCGAACAAGGCCACCAGCAGCGCCGACAGCGCGCCCACCGCCACGCCCAGACGCATGCCGTCGGGCACGCCGCCGACTACCAGCGCCACGCCCGGCAGCACCGCCAGGCCGAAGGCGAGCTCGCGCGGCTGGAACGGCCGCCGGGCGATCCACGGTTCGACGATGGCGGTGAACACCGGCGCCAGCGCGATGCAGGTGGCCGCCACCGAGGCATTGGCCAGCTTCACCGCGCCGTAGAACGTGAGCCAGTGCAGCGCCACCAGCGCGCCGATGCCGCAGTAGCCCAGCGCCAGCCGCGGCGTGAGCGCCGACAGCCCGCGCCAGACCCGCGGCAGCAGCGCCAGCATCGCCACCACCAGCAGCATCCGCCACCACACCAGCGGCAGCGCGGGCAGGGTGATGAGCTTGCCGAGGATGGCGGTCACGCCCCACAGCAACACGCAGAAATGGATCTGCAGCAGGGCCTTGCGGGTATCGGGATTGGGCATCGGCAAATTGTCGCCGATGTGCGTTGCCGGCGCCGTACCCGGGGCTTCAGTTTTCGTGCAGAAGATGCAGCAGTTCGCGCGTCGCCGCCGGGTTGCGGTGTTTGGCCGCGCTGATGAAGTAGACGAACACCTCGCGCGGCGCCGGCGTGGCTGCCACCGGGCTGGCATGCGGCAGGTCGTGCGGATCGCGGCCCTGCCGCCAGTCGCCGATGCGTCCGGCCCAGCGCACCAGTTCCCGCGGCGGATAGCCGGTCACGCAGTCGTCGCGGCTGCGCATCAGCCGCGCGTAGACGAAGTCGGCGCACAGGTCGGCGGCATTGGGATGGTCCGGCGAATCGGTGAGGACCAGCGCCATCCCGCGCCGCCGCGCCAGCGCGACCAGCCCGGCGTCGAGGAAGGCCGGGTCGCGGATTTCCAGCGCGTGCCGCTGCGCACGGCCGTCCACCTGCGGCGGCAGCAGGTCGAGGAAGGCCGCGAAGTCGTCGCGGTCCAGCGTGCGCCCGGCCTCGAACTGCCAGACCAGCGGCCCCAGCCGGTTGCCCAGCGCGGCGATGCCGGCGATGAAGTCTTCCACCTGTGCTGCGGTGCCGGCCAGCCGCCGCGCGCCGGTGATGCGCTTGGGCGCCTTGGCCGAGAACACGAAGCCTTCCGGCGTGGCATCGCGCCAGCCGGCGTAGATGGCCGGCTTCTGCGTGCCGTAGTAGGTGCTGTTGATCTCGATGGCGGTGAGCTGGCGGCTGGCGTATTCCAGCTCGCGCCGCTGCACCAGCCCCGACGGGTAGAACATGCCGCCACGCCAGGGCGCGTAGGTCCAGCCACCGATGCCTACGTGCACGCCCCGCACGGCGGCGGTCGTGGCGGGAGCGGAAGCGAACAGGTCATCCATGGGCATGCGGATCCGGGCGGGGCGTCATTGCGCCGATTCTATCGGCAGGGTCCGCACATGCATCGTGGCGACGCATGTCCATGCCATCGCCGGCCTACGCCGTTTCCGCCGCCCACGGGTCGTAGCTGCCGAACCACCACAGGTGACCTTCCGGGTCGCGGCAGGCATAGCCGCGGCCGCCGTAGTCCTGGTCGGCGATGTCGATGACGATCTCCGCGCCGGCCGCCACGGCGCACGCATGGTGGGCGTCGGCGTCGCTCACGATCACGCAGGCGCTCTGCGTCTCCATGCCGCCGACCTCGTCGGGCTGGATCATGTTGCTGCCCCAGGCGCCGGGCTGCACCGAACCGAGCATCACCATGCCGTTGCCGAACACCAGTTGCGCGTGGTGGACGGTGTTTCCATCCTGGTAGACGGCGTGGCGCCGGAAGCCGAAAGCGCGGCACAGCCAGTCGATGGCCGCCGGCGCGTCGCGGTAACGCAGGCACGGAATGATGGTGGCGGTGGTGCGGGCGGCGAGATCCATGGCGTCGTTCCGATGGCGAGGAAGGCGAGGGTGGCCGTGGCCGCGTTACCATCGCGAGAAGGCCGGCCTGCCGGCATCGATCCCGAGGGAGAACGCATTGAACAAGTGGCTGGGGAGCGGGCTGGTGCTCGCGATGGGCGTGGCGGTGCAGGTGGCGGACGCACAGGAGAGGGCGATGCCGGGGGAACTGCAGCAACTCGATGCCACCGTGGAGCGGGTGCGGCAGCAGTTCGACGTGCCCGGCGTGGCGGTGGCGGTGGTCAAGGACGGCAAGGTGGTGCTGGAGCGCGGCTGGGGCCTGCGCGAGATCGGCAAGCCCGAGCCGGTGCAGGCCGATACGCTGTTCGCCATCGCTTCCAACACCAAGGCGTTCACCGCCACCTCGCTGAACCTGCTGGCCGAGGAAGGCAAGCTGAAGATGAGCGACCGGGTGATCGATCACCTGCCCGGATTCCGCATGTCCGATCCCTACGTCACCGGCGAAATGCGCATCCGCGACCTGCTCTCGCACCGCAGCGGCCTGAGCCTGGGCGCCGGCGACCTGCTGTTCTGGCCGACCACCACCTACAGCAACGCCGAGGTGGTGGCACGGCTGGCGCAGGTGCCGCTGAAGAACGGCTTCCGCGACCGTTATGCCTACGACAACATCCTCTACGCGGTGGCGCAGCAGGTGATCGAGAAGGTGTCCGGCCTGTCGTACGCCGATTTCCTGCAGCAGCGCATCTTCGACAAGGTCGGCATGGCCGGCACCCGCTACAACGCCGATCACCTCAAGCCCGGCGACAAACCGGCCATCGGCCATGCCAAGTTCGACTTCAAGGATCTGCGCCCGGTGGCGCCGCTGACCTGGTCCAACAATGCCGGCGCCGGCGGCATCTATTCCAGTGTGCACGACCTGGCCAAATGGATGAACGTGCAACTGGCCGAAGGCCGGCTCGCCGACGGCACGCCGCTGTTCTCGGAAAAGACCCGACAGCAGATGTGGCAGATGCAGATCCCGCAGGTGGTGGGCAAGCCATCGGTGCCGGAGCTGGCCGACGCCACACCCAATTTCGCAGGCTACGGCGAGGGCTGGAGCCTGAGCGACTACCGCGGGCAGAAGCTGGTGTGGCACACCGGCGGCTGGCCGGGGCAGGTCTCGCGGCTGACCCTGGTGCCCGGCCAGAACCTCGGCGTGGTGGTGCTGACCAACCAGGAATCCGGCGCGGCGTTCAACGCCATCACCCTGAGCGTGCTCGACGCGATGCTGGGTGCCCCCGTGCATGACTGGGTGGGCGCCTACGCCGCCAGCGTCGCCAAGGCGCAGGACAACGCCGACGAAGGCTGGCAGAAGCACCTGGCCGCGCGCGATGCGAAGAGCCGTCCGTCGCTGGCGCTGTCCGGCTATGCCGGCGCCTACCGCGATGCGTGGTACGGCGACGTGTCCGTGGAGCAGAAGGGCGGCAGGCTGCGCCTGCGCTTCGGTGCTACTGCCGATCTGCAGGGCACGATGGAGCACTGGCAGCACGACACCTTCGTCGTGCGCTGGGACAACCGCTCGCTCAACGCCGACGCCTTCGTCAACTTCAGCCTCGACCCTGATGGCAAGGTGCGCGAGGTACGCATGCAGGCGATCTCGTCGCTGACCGACTTCAGCTTCGATTTCCAGGATCTGCTGCTGGTACCGGTGAAGGAATGATGGTCTCCGCGGCGCCTGGCCGATAGCGGGCGCCGCGTACCCGTAGGAGCGCACATCTGTGCGCGAAAGCGGACTTTCCGTTAAAGCCCCATCGCGCACAGAGGTGCGCTCCTACTGATGGATGCAGGGCGGGTGGCCGCTGGCCGGCGGCGGTTCGTTCTCCCGGCTACCACCTGACCGGCGCACATACGCGACAATGCCCGGCATTGTCCGTCCGCTGGTCCTCCTCCATGTTCCGTTGGTTCGAATCCCGCCTCGACCCGTTCCCGCCCGACCCGCCCGCGCAGCCGCCGCGCGGGCTGTATGCGTTCTGCCGGCACTACACGCGCGGCGCTGAAAAATGGCTGCTGCTGATGGCGCTGACCACCGCCGGCATCGCCGTGGCCGAGCTGGCGCTCTATGCCTATGTCGGCTCGCTGGTGGACCGGCTTGGCACCACCACGCCGGCCGCCTTCCTCGATGTCGAAGGCACGCGCCTGCTGTGGATGGGCCTGCTGGTGCTGGTCGCGCTGCCGCTGCTGGTGCTGGTCAATTCGCTGGTGCAGCACCAGACCCTGCTCGGCAACTTTCCGATGCGGATCCGCTGGAGCGTGCATCGCTATCTGCTGCGGCAGTCGATGGGCTATTTCCAGGACGAATTCGCCGGGCGCATCGCCACCAAGCTGATGCAGACCTCGCTGGCGGTGCGCGAGACGGTCGTCAAGCTGTTCGATATCGGCAACTACGTGCTGGTGTTCTTCATCGGCACGCTGGCGGTGGCCGGCGCCTCGGACTGGCGGATGATGCTGCCGTTCGTGGCCTGGCTGGTCGGCTATGCGCTGCTGATGTGGCATTTCGTTCCGCGCATGGAGCGCATTTCGCGTGAACAGGCCGACGCACGCTCGGAGATGACCGGACGCATCGTCGACAGCTACACCAATATCGCCACGGTCAAACTGTTCTCGCATTCGCGGCGCGAGCAGGCCTACGCGCGCGAGGCGATGGCCGGCTTCCTGGACAAGGTGCATCCGCAGATGCGCCTGGCGACGCGGATCTACACGCTGCTGTATGCGCTGAACATGCTGCTGCTGTTTTCGGCGGTGGTGCTGGGCCTGTGGCTGTGGCACGGCGGTTCGGTAAGCGCCGGCGCGGTCGCCGTTGCCGTGGCGCTGGTGCTGCGCATGCTGGGCATGTCGCAGTGGATCATGTGGGAACTGTCGGCATTGTTCGAGAACATCGGCACCGTGCACGACGGTATCAACTCGATCTCGCTGCCGCCCACGGTGGACGACATGCCCGGCGCCCCGGCGCTGGCGCGGTCGGCGGGTGACATCCGCTTCGAGGATGTGTCCTTCCACTACGGCAAGAACCACGGGGTGATCGAAGGGCTGGACCTGCACGTGCGCTCCGGCGAGAAGATCGGCCTGGTCGGGCGCTCCGGCGCGGGCAAGTCCACCCTCGTCAACCTGCTGCTGCGCTTCCATGACGTGGAGCGTGGCCGCATCCTCGTCGATGGCGTCGATATCGCCTCCGTGCAGCAGGACTCGCTGCGCGCGCAGGTGGGCGTGGTCACCCAGGACACTTCGCTGCTGCACCGCTCGATCCGCGACAACCTGCTCTACGGCCGCCCCGATGCCAGCGAGGAGCAGCTGCGCGCGGCCGTGGCCAAGGCGCGCGCCGACGACTTCATCGCCGAACTGCGCGACAGCGCGGGCCGCAGTGGCTACGACGCCCATGTCGGCGAGCGCGGCGTGAAGCTCTCCGGCGGCCAGCGCCAGCGCATCGCCATTGCCCGCGTGCTGCTCAAGGACGCGCCGATCCTGGTGCTGGACGAGGCGACCTCGGCGCTGGATTCGGAGGTGGAGGCGGTGATCCAGGACAGCCTGGACGAACTGATGGGCGGCAAGACGGTGATCGCCATCGCCCACCGCCTGTCCACCATCGCGCGCATGGACCGGCTGGTGGTGATGGACCGTGGCCGCATCGTCGAGACCGGCACCCACGCGCAGCTGCTCGACGCCGGTGGCCTGTACGCGCGGCTGTGGGCGCGGCAGACCGGTGGCTTTGTCGCGGCCGAAGACTGAGGTGGCGCCGGCGGCCGTTGACCAGCGCCAGGGAAAGCCTCCGCCATGGCAGCGCCGACGGAGGCTTTCAGGCAGGACCTGGCCGGGTCGGCGGACTCAGTAGCTGCCCATGTAATCGCGCTTGCCGATCTCCACGCCGTTGTGGCGCAGGATCGCGTAGCTGGTGGTCACGTGGAAGAAGAACTGTGGCAGGCCGTACTGCAGAAGGTACACATTGCCCTGCAGCTTCTTCTCCTTCGGCGTGCCGGCGCGCAGCACGATCTCGCGCGATTCGCCGCCTTCGAACTGTTCGGGAGTGAAGGAATCCAGGTGCGCCAGCGCCTTGGCGATCAGCGCCTGCAGCTCGGCGAAGCCGGCCTCGGCGTCGTCCGGCCAGGACGGCACCTCGGTATTGCCCAGGCGCGAACTGATGCCCTTGGCGAAATCGGCCGCGATCTGCACCTGGCGCACCAGCGGGAACATGTCCGGGAACAGACGCGCTCCGAGCAGCGCGGCCGGGTCGATCTGTTTCTCGGCGGCATGGGCTTCGGCCTTGGCCAACACCCCGGACAAGGCGCCGAGCATCTGCTTGAGAACGGGAACCGAGGCGCTGTACATCGAAAGAGACATGGTGGAACTCCGTCAGAGGGAAAACCGGCACGGCGGGGTGGCCGCACGCGTGCTGAAACCCCGACAGCATAGGCTGTGCGCGCTCGATATGCGCCGGAGGCCAGGGGGGGCAGCGGCTGGGCGCTGCCGGCGCGCCGTGGCGACTCAGCCGAGGCGACGTTCGATGCGGCGGTCCGGGATCAGCCAGAGCAGCGCCACCAGTGCATAGGTCGCCTGCGCCAGGTGCACCTGCACGAAGCTCAGGCCGATGCCGAGCAGATACAGCACCGGGGACAGCTTGCCTTTCCAGTCCCCGGCCAGCATCTGTTTCAGTGCCGAGCTGTCGCCTTCGGCGGCGATGATGCGCTGCTGCAGCAACCAGTACGCCAGCGCGGCGGCCAGCAGCACGACGCCATAGGCTGCGTTCGGCAGTGCCTGGCTGTGGTAATCGTCCATCCAGCGGGTGCTGAACGGCAGCAGCGACAGCCAGAACAGCAGGTGCAGGTTGGCCCACAGCACGCTGCCGGAAACGCGGGTGGAGGCCTGCAGCAGGTGGTGGTGATTGTTCCAGTAGATGCCCACGTAGACGAAGCTGAGCACATAGGCCAACAACGTGGGGACCAGTGGTTTCAGCGCGACCAGCGTGGCGCCCTCCGGGGCTTTGATCTCCAGCACCATGATGGTGATGATGATCGCCAATACACCGTCGCTGAATGCTTCCAGACGCCCCTTGCCCATGTGATGTCCCCGTTGGTCGCTGTCTTCGCGTTGTTCTCCCGCCGCGGGAGAGATGGACTGCCGATTCCGGCTCGAGCGGCTCAACCGACCGCCCTGCGCACCAGCGAGGCCAGCGAGGCGGCCTCCGTGTCGCCGAGGCGGTGGATGGCGAACGACGTGGGCCACAGGCCGCCATCGTCCAGCCTGGCCTGGTCGCTGAAACCGAAGGTGGCATAGCGTGTCTTGAACTTGCCCGCGCTCTGGAAGAAGCACAGCACCTTGCCATCCTTCGCCCAGGCCGGCATGCCGTACCAGGTGCGGGGCTGCAGGCCGGGCGCGGTGGCCATCACCAGCGCGTGGATGCGGCGCGCCACCTCGCGCTCGGCCGCTGGCATTTCATCGACGCGGGCCAGCAGGTCGGCCTCGCCTTCGACGCTGCTGCGGTTGGCGCGCGCCTCGGCCTTCAGTTCCTGTGCCCGCGCCTTCATCGCGGCCTGTTCTTCGGCGGTGAAGGTGCTGGCGGCCTTCTTCGTGGCCGTGCTTTTGCGCGGGCTGCTCTTGGCGGTGGTGGAGCGGGTCATGGGAATCCTCGTCGGGGAACCGGCGGATGCCGGCGAAGGTCGCGGGTCAACCGCCGTTGCGCGCCAGGCAGAGCGCGACCAGCGGCGCGAGATTGAAGAGCAGGATGCCGATCTTGTACACGGCCATGCCGCTGTAGTGGATCGCATCGAAGGTGGCGTCCGGCAGTGCGAACCAGTGGCCGTGCAGCCGCCGCAGCGCGCCGCGCGCGGACAGGAAGACGATGAACCAGATCAACAGCACGGCGTAGTTGAAGGCGAGCGACCACAGCAGGAAACGGCAGAGGAAATCGCTGTCCATGGAAGGGCTCCGCAGGGAAGGAGGGTGGCCCGCTACAGCAGCCGGGTGCCGAGCGGGACTTCATGCTCGGGGACGCACAGCGATACCTGCCCCCCGGCGTTGTGGAAACCGGTGACCAGGCATCCGGACATGATCGGCCCGATCTGTTTGGGCGGGAAATTCACCACGGCCACCACCTGTTTGCCGACCAGTGTCTCCGGCGAGTACAGGTCGGTGATCTGCGCACTGGACTTGCGCACGCCGATCTCCGGGCCGAAATCCACCTGCAGGATGTAGGCCGGCCGGCGCGCTTTCGGGAACGGCTCGGCGGCCACCACGCGGCCCACGCGCAGTTCCACTTTGGTGAAGTCGCTCCAGTCGATCGTTTCCACGCGCATGCCTCGTTCGGGGGTGTCGATCAATAGCGCCGATGGCCGCGGGCCGTCAATACGCGCGATCGTGAGCGTCATGCGGCCGGGCCGAGCAGGTTGGCGTCGCGTGCCAGCACCCAGCGCCCATTCCGGCGGTTGAGGATCGTCAGCGTGTGGCCCTCGCGGGAAACCGCGGCACTGTCCGGCAGCGTGAGGGTGACGGTCAACTGCTGCCAGAGGAAAGCCCAGTCGCCGGACACGTGGATTTCCTGTATCGCATTGCGACCCTCGACCCTGGGTGCACCGGCGCCGGACTGCGCCCGCATGGCGGCGGCGAAATCGGCCTTGCGCATGGGCGGGTTGCCGGGCGTGAGGAAGACCGCGTCGTCGGCGACCAGCGCGAGCACGGCGTCCACGTCGCCGTCGCGGCTGGCGGCGAGCCAGGTGGCGACCAGTTGCCGGATTTCCTGTTCATCGTCGCGCATGGTCGATTCCCTCCCGTCTGTCCAGCCTATTGCAGGTGCGCGGCGACCACGTGAAATGCCGGTGAGGTTTCAGTTGCCGGCCGATGCGGTGGGCTTCCTCATGCCCATGCCGACGCTGGCCGGCGCGGTGAGGGCGAAGCCGAACTGCTCGTAGAGCCGGAATGCCTGCCCGTCGACGATCAGGCTGACATAGCCGGAAGGCGGCACTTCCCGTTCGATATAGGCGGCGATCTCGGCCATGACCTTCTTGCCGAGGCCCCGGCCCTGGTGCGCCGGCAGCACGGCGATGTCCACGACCTGGTAGAACGCGCCGCCATCGCCGATCACGCGGCCCATGGCCACGGTCTGTCCATGGCACAGCACCTGCACGCCGAACAGGGTGTTGGGCAGCCCGCGTTCTGCGGCTTCCAGCGTCTTGGGGCTGAGTCCGGCCGCCTGGCGCAGATACCGGTAGGTTTCCGCCGAGGGGGTCTGGTGGATGACGGTATAGGGATCGGCGGCGGTCATGGTCTGTTTCCTGTCGCGGTGCACCGCTGGAGTGGACGCTGGAAAGGGAGCCGCCTTCCGCTGCGCGGCGGCGGGAAAGTGAAGTGCATGGCGGCCATCGTCCGCCATGGCGTGATGACCCTGCGCCTGTACGTGTCAGGCCGCATCCTGCGCGCTGATCATGACGTAGTAGCCGTCCGGATCGCGGACGGCGAATTCCAGGGTTCCCGTGCCGGGATTCAGGCCGGGCGCGAGCGCCAGCGCCGGGACCTGTTGTCGGGCGCGTTGCAGGGCCTGGTCGAAGTCGTCCACGCGGAAGAACAGCAGCAGGCCGTTGCCGGGCTCGGCATGCGCCGGGCTGGCGAGCGTGGGGTGGTCATGCGCCTGCCATCGGTGCAGGCACAGGAGCACCGTGCCGTCGGCGTCGACGAGCTGGCCGAAATGCTCGTGCGCGGGTTGCGAAGCAGGCAGTCCGAGGAGCGACTGGTACCACGCGAAGCTCCGCGCCACGTCGGCGACGGCGATGATCGTCCACAGGCGTTTCATGGACACTCCATTGCTGGAAGCTGGAACCAGGGCAGCGCCGCTACCGCCTTGCCCACTGGATGCAGCATCAGCGCGACAACCTTCCCAGTGCTTCGATCCACAGGCCCAGCACGGCGAGGAAGTTGAGGGTGAAGACGATTCCCCGGAGGCGGACGTTGCGGGTGAGTATCTGGACGGCGCTGTGCAGGATGCGGCCGGCGACGAAGATCCAGGCAAGCGCGAGCGCCGTCGGGTCCGCCGGGAACTGCAGCAGAACCAGGCAGGCGATGTGGAAGAACAGCGGCCATTCGAACTGGTTGGAAAGATTGGCGCTGATGCGCGGCTCGACTTCGGCCCAGGGATTGCCGCCGTCGGCACGCCGGCCGATGCCCCAGACCGCCGGTGCCCGGGCGATGGTAAGCAGGGCATACAGGACCGCAGCCAGGGCGACATGGGCCGCCATCGGGACGATCAGGGCATTGTGCATGTGCGTTCCTGTCGCGCGAATGGGGGGGGACGGCGCGGATGCTGCGGCCGGCTTCCGTCTCCGTTTTCACAGGATGCGCGGGAGCGGCGGGGTGACGGCGGCCTCAGGATCCGCCGGGCGCGCGCCTGAAGTAGGCGGTCCGCAGCATCGGCGTTCCATCCTTGAAATAGGCTTCCGTCTCGGTCATGACCTTCCCGTCTTCGCTCACCGAATAGACGCGCGTGGAGCGCGGGATGCCCTCGTAGACGAACTGCATGACCAGGACGCCGGGTGCCGGCATCTTGGCCGCGAGGACATCGACCCAGTAGGTGCCGGATGCGCGGCCGGGCGTGCCGTCCAGCGACAGCGTGGACTCCGAATGCAGGGTCTTGTCGCTCTGGTCGACGATTTCGACGCGTTCGTTCCACCGGCCGTCGGGCGTGGCGGCGAAGGCGAGGCTGACGCTTTTCGGGCGTGCTTCGGGCGGCATCGGCAGGCTGTCCACCTCCAGCACCCAGTGACCGACCAGCGGCGAGTCGGCCGGCGACGCGGCGGAGGTGGGCGTGCCGGCAAGGGCGGCGGCGGACAGCAGCGCAGCGAGCATCACTTTCATGCGACCTCCATCGGGGTGTAGGTGGAACACGGGTGCCTGGAGCGGATCATGCCCCGGTTCGGCATCGGCATGGGTGAACGGCGGGCCCGCGCTTCACGTCCAGAACATGAGGGCGAGCGTGCAGGCGGTCAGCACCCCCACGCCTGCACGGTGCCAGCGCTGGCGTTCCGCGAAGATCAAGGCAAGGGGAATGGCCAGCGGCAGGACGTACTTCATGGCGATGAACAGTGGCTCCTGCAGGAACGCGAGCCCCGACACGGCGAGGTTGCTGGCGAAGCTGACGCATGTCGGGATCAGCAGCGCGGTCATCAGCGCACGCCTGTTTCCCAGGTAGTAATCGTCGATGGCGGTGTAGCCGGCGTCCGCCCGCGGGAACATGACGCGGCCGATGAAGATGTAGGGCAACGCCATCCCCAGGCAGACCAGAACCATCCACGGGTCCATCGCGAGGCCGCCGCGCCCTTCCCAGAAGGATGTCCATTGCCCGGCAGCGCGCAACAGGATGAGGAGGCCGAGCAGGATCGTCGATGTGCCGAGAGCCGTCCTGGCGCGGTCGACCCAGCTGTCGGCAAAACCGGTGATCACATGCGCTACGGCGAGGCCGAGCAGCAGCGAATAGAGCGAAAACAGAAAATCGAAGCCGTCCATTTCTTCCCCTGTGGCGGCGATGGGATGCCATGGGCGTCGCATCGCGTCGCTGGCGGGCCCAGGTTGGCGGGACTAGAGCTCGTCGAGCAGCGCGGTGCGCTTCTGCTCGTACTCCGCCTCGCTGATCAGCCCCTGCGATTTCAACGTGGCCAGTTCCTGCAGTCGCGCTCCGGTCGATGAGAACGGGGGCGGCGGCATCGAGGGCGCTGGTGTGGTGGCGTGGGCGGATTTCCCCGAGGCGCGGACTGCCAGCCGGATGGCCAGGCCCACGAGGGCGGTGGGTATGCCCAATGCCAGAAGCAGGATGATCCAATGCCAGATGCTGAAGCCGCCCATTTCCTTCCCCCTTGCGTGCCCGGAGTATCGGGTCCCTGCGGCTGGATGTGAAGGCGTCGATGCTCGCTGGCCTCCCGGTTCCCGGCGGCGCAACGGCAAAGGCCCGGGAATCCCGGGCCTTTGCGCATCCATCGAACCGCGTGATTACTCGATCGGCTGGTCCAGCATCAGCTGGCGGGCGAAGCGTACCGGCGGCGCGCCGTAGGACAGGATCTGGTCGTGGTAGGCCTTCAGGTTGAAGTTGGCGCCCTGCTTCTCCTGCACCGCCTTGCGGGTGTCGAAGTGTTCCTGCGCGCCGACGAAATAGGTCGGCAGCTGCGCCGAGGTGAGCTGCGCGCGCACCCACTTGCCGGCCGCTTCGCTCTCCTGCTGGAAGGCGTCGTGGGTCATCAGCTGCATGGCCTGCTCGCGGCTCCAGTTGTCCACGTGCACGCCCTGGTCGAGGATGGCGTTGGCGATCGTGCGCAGGTAGAACTTCAGCTGCACCAGGTGGAACAGCGGGTCGTTATCCAGGTAGCCCTGTTCCTGCATCATGCGCTCGGTATAGACCGCCCAGCCTTCGGCGAACAGGCCCGAGCGCAGCACGGCGCGCAGGGTGGAGGGGAACTTGCCCGAGTGCCAGCCTTCCAGGTAATGGCCCGGCGTGCCCTCGTGGATGGAGAGCAGGTGGATCATGCGGCTGTTGTACTCGCGCAGGAACGAGTCGACCTGCTTGTCGTTCCAGTCATCCGGAATCGGCGAGACCGCGTAGAAGGTCTTCAGGTTCTTGTCCAGCGGGCCCGGCGAATCGCAGTAGGCCACGGCCACGCCACGCTGGAACTCCGGCATCAGGATGATGTCCACCGGCGCGTCGGGCAGGGTCACCAGGTCGTGCGTGCGCACGAACTCGGTGGACTGCGCCAGCGAGGCCTTGGCGTCTTCCACCACCTTGTCGCGCGCCGGCTTGTCGGCATAGGCCAGTTCCAGCGCCGCCTCGATGGCCTTCTGCTGCTGCGCATCGCTCGGCTCGGCCGGCATCTCCGGTGCGCCCGGCTTGTCCTTCAGCACCACCTGGGCGATGCCGTACATGTCCTTGCGCACGCGCGCCAGTTCGGCGCGGGCGCGCTCGCCGATCTCCGCGCGCGACAGCGAGGAGTTGAGCGAGAACTTCAGCTTCTGGTCGTACTTTTCCGCGCCGATGCGGAAATCGCCCTTGGCATTGGGCACCAGGGTCTTGTCCAGCCATTCCTGCTGTTCGGCGACGGCCTTGCCGAGGTTGTCGATGGCGGTCTTCAGGCGCTGCTGGTCGGCGGCTTCGAGCTGGCCGATGTTGGGCGTGATGAAGGTCTCGACCAGGCTGAGGATGCCCTTGTTCTGCTTGGCAACGGTCTCGGCGTGGATCTTCGGCACGCGTGCCGGGTCGAGGTTGGCGCGGGCGGCGGCGAAGAGCTGCGGGATCTTCTCGATGCGCGCGGTGGCCGATTTCAGGCGCTCGGGCAGCGGCGCGAATTCGCGCGCCATCAGGCCGTAGATGGCGCTGCCGGCCAGGCCGTTGTAGACCTGCGGATCCCATTGCCACGACTGCAGGCTTTCGTTGCTCCAGATGTCGGACTGCAGCTGGTTGCGCAGGATCGCGGCGTCCACCTGGTTCTCGCGGCCGAGCTTGCTGACATCGATCTTGTCCAGTTCGGCGAGCAGCGCCTTGCTGGCGTCCAGGCTCTTGTGCTGGCCGGCGGCGCTGAGGTCGTCGAGTTCGCTGTCGTAACGGTGGTCGCCGATCTGGGTGGCGCCGACCGGGGACAGCTGCATCCAGGTATCGAGTGCCTTCTTCGACAGTTCGGCGAACTGCGCGTCGGCCTGGCTCTGGCCGGCCTGCCCGGCGGCGGTGGACGGGGCGGTCGGGGCGTCGCTGTTCTGGCAGCCGGCCAGGCTGGCGAGCAGGGCGGCGGCGAGCAGGTGCTTGCGCATTGGGATACCTGTTGCGGAGGGAAAGCAGGAGCATAGGGCAGCCGCCGGGCGGGCGCCCATGCCATTGGCTTACCATGGCCGCCCGTGCCCTGGAGGTCGTGCGATGCATTACGAAGGCAGCTGTCACTGCGGGCGCATCGCGTTCGCGTTCGAATCGGCCGAACCGGTCGCCAGCGCGTTGTCCTGCAACTGCTCGATCTGCCGGCGACGCGGTTCGCTGCTGTGGTTCGGCCCGCGCAGCGGTTTCGAGCTGAAGAGCGATCCGGCTGGACTGGAAAGCTACCGCTTCAATTCCGGTCACATCGATCATCACCATTGCCGCGTCTGCGGCGTGGCCCCGTTCAGCGAAGCGGTGGACCCGCGCAGCGGCGAGCCGACCGTGGCGATCAACCTGCGCTGCGTGCCGGCCATCGACCTGGATGCGCTGGAAGTCAGGCGCTATGACGGGGCCAGCCGATGATGGCTGCGCTGCACCGGTCCTGTGCGACGCTGGGCATGTTGCTCGCGCTGATGCTGGCGGCGGGCTGTGCCAAACACGACGCGCGCATCGCGGGCGTCGCAGCCGACGTTGCGATGGCTTCGCCGGAAGGCGCGTTTCTGGCCTATGAGCACACAGTGCAGCTGCGCCTGCCCGGCGAGCAGATCGCGCCGCGGTTGAAGGCCGTGGCGCAGGCCTGCCAGGACGGCAGGTTCGGCGACTGCGCGGTGCTGCAGCTGTCGCAGAGCGGCGGCGATACCGCCTCCGGCTCGATCGAGGTGCGCATCGCGCCGAAGGGCGTGGAGCCGATCATCGCCCTGGCCAGCGAGAAGGGCGAAGTGACCCGGCGCGACACCCGCGCCGAGGACCTCGCGCAGCAGGTGGCCGACACGCGCCTGACCCAGGCGCGTTTGAAGAACGAACATGCGCGGCTGGGCGACTACCAGCAGCGCAGGGATCTGGCGGTGGCCGACCTGCTGACCATTTCCCAGCGCCTGTCCGAGATCGAGGCCGGGCTGGAGCAGGCCGACCGCGATGCCGCCCAGCAACACCGGCGCATCGATACGCAGAAGGTGACGATCCAGCTGGATTCGACCAGCAGCCAGCGCAACCGCAGCGAGATCGGCCGCGCGCTGGGCGAGTTCGGCGACATCTTCACCACCAGCCTGGCCTACCTGATCCGCATCTTCGCCGGGCTGCTGCCGCTGCTGCTGGTCGGTGGCGTGCTGCTGTGGGGCGGGCTGAAGCTGTGGCGCCGGCGGCGCAGGCGCGACTGATCGCCTGTAGGAGCGCACCTTGGTGCGCGATGGGACTTTCCCGGTGAAGCCCATCGCGCACCAAGGTGCGCTCCTACAGGGCATAAGGCCGCCAGTAGTTGTTGGCCGCGGCCACCGTCTGGAAGTTGATGGCCACGACCTGCGAGGCGGCGGTGAGCCCGTCGGCGGAATCGGCGTATTCCGGGCGCAGTTTCTGCAGGATGGACAGGTCCGGCTGCGTGTACTTGACGCCGCGGCGGCTCAGCAGGACGGCGAGTTCGAAGCCTTGCTGCGGCGTGGCGGTGATGAGGGTGTCGAGCCAGTGGTCGGTCATCGCGGCGATCTCCTGTACCGGTGTGCGGACAGGCGAATGTGCGCCGCCACCGGCCATACCGTCTTGACCTGGATCAAGCCGCCCGCGTGATGCTTCGCCGCTGCCGGCCGCCGCGTCGAGCGCCGTGCGGCTCAGCCTTCGTCGTGCTCGTACTCGATCACCAGCCCGCGCTCGCGCGCCAACAGTTCCACGGCCTGCCGCACCTTCCGTGCGGTGGCGTCGTTGCCGACTTCGACCTCCAGTTCGTGGATGCCCGGGCCGATGTCGTCGGACAGGCCGGCCGAACTGGAATCCTCGTCGTCCATGTGCGACATCAGGTCGTCGGTTTCCTCGACGTGCTCGATGCCCTCCAGGCCGTGCAGCAGGTCGCCCACGGCCAGGGCGTCGTCGGCGCTGCCGGTGATGCGGATGCGCAGCAGGGACATGGCGATCTCCGTGGGAAGGGGCGTCCAGCCTGGGCAGTCGGCGGGCAAGGGGGCGTGAAACGCGATGAATGCCGCCGCGCTGTTTGTCAGCGCGCCCGGTTGGGCGGATGCTTGCGTTCCATTTGCGGAGGGATGTCCATGGCGTGCGGGGTGCGTGCGGGAATGAGCGTGGTATCGACAGGAGACGCACGATGAGCGGCGCGCCGCCGGCGCAGGCCTCGCGCGACTGGTCCACACCGCTGGAGTTGCTGGGCCTGGGCATGGTGTGGGGCTCGTCCTTCCTGTTCATGCGCATCGCGGTGCCGGACTTCGGGCCGTACGCGCTGGTGGAAGTGCGCCTGCTGCTCGGCGCCCTGGTACTGATGCCCTTCCTGTGGCGCGCGCGTGCGCAGTTTCCGGCGCGGCGCTGGCTGTGGCTGGCGCCCATCGGCCTGATCAATTCGGCGCTGCCGTTCGTGCTGTTCGCCTGGGCGGCGGAGCGCGCGCCGGCGGCGATCGGTGCGATCTGCAACGCGATGACGGTGCTGTTCGCCGCGCTGATCGGCTTCCTGTTCTTCGGTGAGAAGATCGGCCCGCGCCGCGCGTTCGCCCTGCTGGTCGGCTTTTCCGGCGTGGTGGTGCTGGCCACGGCGAAGGTCTCCGGGCTGGCGATCGGCGCGGCGGTGGTGGCCGGTACGGTGGCGGCGCTGCTCTACGGGCTGGGCGCCAACCTGGTCCGCCGGCACATGAGCGGCCTGCCGCCGGCCGCGGCGGCAGCGGCCACGCTGGGCTGCGCCTCGTTGTGGATGCTGCCGATGGCGTTGAGCCACTGGCCGCGGCAGCCGGTGCCCGCGACGTCCTGGGCCAGCGCCGTCGCCCTGGGCATCCTCTGCACGGGCCTGGCGTTCCTGGTGTTCTACCGCTTGATCGGCCGCGTCGGGCCTTCGCGCGCGGCCACCGTCACCTACCTGATCCCGCTGTTCGGCGCGCTGTTCGCGTGGCTGTTCCTCGGCGAGCCGGTGACCGTGCAGATGCTGATCGCCGGCGGCCTGATCCTGGGCAGCGTGGCGGTGAGCCAGCGCTAGGCGGCCATCATGAAGGCATGCGCTGGCGGCGGCCTGCCGTCAGCGCACGCGGGCCTGCTCAGCGCACCGGCAGCGGAATGTTGCACAGGTCGATGTGGCCTGCCGGACGCTTGTAGAAGTCGTCGCGGCGGTTGCGGCGGGCTTCCACCGCATCGGCGAAGGTCCTGGAATCGGGGCGCAGCACCCGCAGCGGCGTGCGCTGGTCGGCGGGCACGTCGCTGGCCAGGCGGATCGATCTGATCGGCGTGCGCTGCGCGGCGTCCTCGTAGAAGCCCATCGGCTCAGGCCCGCGCCTGATCGCGCTGAGCAGCTCCATGCCCTTGAGCACACGGCCGACCAGGGTGATGTTGCGGTCGAGCTGGCGCGGCGACTGGCCGGTGACCACGTACAGCTCGGCGCCGATGCTGCTGTCCTCGTCGTTGTTGCGGCCGGCGCCGACCGCGCCGTAGCAGTGCGCCAGCCAGGTGTGCTCGCCGTCGCTGGCCACGGCGAAATCACCGACGAAGCCGGTCTGCGCGGCCCAGCCGTCGCGGTCGGGCAGCGGAGTGAAGGACAGCCCGCGCGACGCGCGCTGGAATTCGGCCGGCAGATGGGTCCTGGCGCTGCCCAGCGGCCGCGCCTTGGCCGGGTCGTCGCCATCGACGTCGCCGAACTGGACCACGAAATTGTCCTGCGAACGGTAGATGCTGGTGCCGTTCCAGAAGCCCTCGCGCGCCAGCGTGCGGATGTTGCCGGCGTGCTCGGGCGCGAATTCCGGCGCCAGCTCGATGATGACGCGACCGGCTTCCAGGTCCATGTACAGCAGGTTGTCGGCGGCTGGAACGTGCCAGTCGCTGTCCGGCGAGGCGGCGAGGATTTCCTGCACGCTGCGGTACTTGGCCGGCGCATCGGCGGCCAGCGCCGGCAGCGGAGACAGCATCAGGGCCAGGGCCAGCAGGGTCGGGCGTAGCGTCATCGGGCGCGTTCCGTGGTCGGGTGTGGGCCGATTCTGCGGGATCGCCCGGTGCCACCGCCAGACCGTGCCGGGAGTGGGGTGACTACCGGCACATCCGCTATAGCGAAGTGAGTAATAGTGTTGGCTTCAGGCTAGTTGGCAGGAGCAAGGGCATGGGCGACTTCGAAGCCCAATTGCGCAAATTCCAGAAGGAGCTCAGCGCCGGCACGGTTTCGCTGGCGTTGCTGGCGGTGTTGGCCAAGGCGCGGGAGCCGCTGTACGGCTACCTGATCGCCAAGGAGCTGGAGCGCACCGGCGACGGTGTGCTCAGCGGCAAGCAGAGCGCCCTGTATCCGGTGCTGCGCAACCTGGAAGGCGCCGGCCTGCTGGAAAGCCATGTGGAGCCGTCGGTGGCCGGGCCGCCACGGCGCTACTACCGCATCAATGACGAGGGCCGCGCCGTGCTGACGCAGTGGATCGCCGCCTGGAACGCCACCCGTGACTCGCTGGAGTCCGTACTGGAGGGAGTCGAACGATGAACAACGAGAACAACGCACGACCGCTGCCGACCACGATTCCCGAGTATCTGGAGCAGTTGCGCGCGGCCTTGGCCGGTGCGGACCCGGCGATGATCCAGGACGCGCTGTACGACGCGGAGGAATACCTGCGCTCGGAACTGGCCGAACAACCGGGCAGGGGCGAGGCCGAAGTGATCGCCGGCGTCGCCGGCAGCTACGGCGCACCGGAGGAAGTGGCCGAGATCTACCGCGAGACCGAGGTGACGGTGAACCGCGCGCTGCGCACGCCGCTGCCCGGGCGCGGGCCGGCGCCGTTGCCGCCGGTGGCGGCAGGCGTCGCCACCGCGACCGCCGCGGCGGCGGCAACGGCGAAGCCGCGCTCGACGGTGGCGCGTTTCTTCGGCGTGGTGCTGGACCCGCACACCTATGGCGCGCTGTTCTACATGCTGCTGTCGCTGGTCACCGGCGTTTTCTTCTTCACCTGGGTGGTGACGGGGCTGTCGCTCTCGGTGTCGCTGCTGATCCTGATCGTCGGCATCCCCGTGCTGCTGCTGTTCCTGGGCTCGGTGCGGGTGCTGTCGCTGGTGGAGGGCCGCATCATCGAGGCGCTGCTGGGCGTGCGCATGCCGCGCCGGCCGGCGTATACCGACAGGAGCCAGGGCTGGCTGGCGCGGATCGGCACGATGTTCACCGACGGCCGCACCTGGCTGACGATGCTGTACTTCGTACTGATGCTGCCGCTGGGCGTGGCCTACTTCAGCATCGCCACGACCCTGCTCTCGACATCGCTGGCGCTGGTGTTCGCACCGGTGGCCGACGTGCTGTTCGACCAGCCGGTCGGTGTCTGGATCGATGGCGTGAACGTGGCCGACGGCTTCTGGCTGTGGCCGGTGTCGGTCGTGGCGGGCCTGGTGCTGCTGTTCGGCACGTTGCACCTGGCGCGTGCCATCGGCAGGCTGCATGGTGCCGTGGCCAAGCACCTGCTGGTGCGGTTGTAGGCGATACGGGAACCGGTCCGTTCCAGGCGGCACGCAATGCGCGTGCCGCCTGGAATTCCTGTTAGTGCCGCAGCATCAGGCGGTCGATCAGGAACCCCATGCGCATCGCCATGAGGTCGGGGTTGCGCAGGGCATCGCTCAC
Organism: Stenotrophomonas sp. 05N423; assembly: GCF_056397145.1. Lineage (NCBI taxonomy): Bacteria > Pseudomonadati > Pseudomonadota > Gammaproteobacteria > Lysobacterales > Lysobacteraceae > Stenotrophomonas > Stenotrophomonas sp. 05N423. Next base: position 3,692 of record NZ_JBFTMV010000010.1, on the reverse strand, counting down.
GCCATGCCCGCCTTCCTCGTCCTCCAGGAAGTAGGCTCTGGCGCCGACCGACTGCAGCCGCGCGGCCAGTTTGCGGGCATGCCCCGGGCCCACCCGGTTGTCCTCGGTGGAAATGGTCACCAGGAACGGCGGATAGGAGACTCCGTCGCGCACGTTCTGGTAGGGCGAATAGGCCAGCATGGCCTTGGCTTCGGCGGGGTCATCCGGATTGCCATACTCGTTCATCCACGCCGCGCCCATGCCCATGTAGCGCATGCGGATCAGGTCGGTCAGCGGCACGTCGCTGATCACCGCATTGAACAGGTCCGGACGCTGGATCCCGAGGGTGGCGGCGAGCAGGCCGCCGTTGGACGAACCGAAGATCCCGGTATGCCCGGGCGAGGTGTAGCCGCTGTGCTGCAGTTTCTCGATGACGGCGATGAAGTCGTCGTAGGAGTTCTGGCGCTGCCCGCGCATGGCCGCACGGTGCCAGGCCTCGCCGCGCTCATTGCCGCCGCGCGCGGCGGGGATGACCAGCGAACCGCCGCGGTCCAGCCACAGCCTGAAGGCGGGGCCGCCGACGATGTAGCCGAAGTGGCCTGGCCGGAACGAGGTGGCGAAGGCCGCATAACCGGTGACCAGCAGCGGTTGCGGGGCGTCGGACAGGTGCTTTGGGCGCAGCAGGAAATAGTCCACCGGCGTGCCGTCCCTGGAGGTGGCGCTGCCGATCTCGGTCACGTAGTCGTCGCCGTCGTACATCACCGGGTCGCGGGCCAGCAGGAGCGGGGGGCGCCCGTCGCGATACAGTTCCTGGCGGCGTGGCGTGGTGAAACCATCGGTGGTGACGATGAGTTCGCCGCCACCGCGGACGCCGATGGTGTCGCCGGGTTCGGCCTGGAATACCTCGCGGGTTTTCCAGCCATCACCCTCCGGCGCGGCCAGCAGCAGGCGCTGGCGCAGGTTGCGGTTGCTGACCAGGGCGACCTTGCCGCCGACCGATGCCACATCCGCCTTGCCGTTGACGAACTCGCCGGCGCCGGGGGCGAAGATCACGCTGGCGCGGTTGCGCGCGCTGTCGTCCAGGCGATAGGCCAGCACGGTTTCCGCTTCGTAGCGTTTGCCGTCGATATCCGCCGCGCTGCCCAGCTGCACGATGACGTGCGAATCGGTGACGTCGATGGCGCCCATCGGCGCAAGGTCGCGCGGCAGCGGCAACTGGTGCCGTCGGCCGTCGGCCTCGACGACGTGGATCTCGAACGTGGAGTAGTCGATGGCGCGGGTGATGACGCCACGCGGCGCGGTTGCGCCGTGGCTCGCCGACAGCTGCACGATGGCGTCGCGGGCGTCGCCTTCGTATACGGCCCGGGCCTGCGACAGCGCTTGTCCCCGCTTCCACAGCGCGACCTGCGCCGGCCAGCCGGCGGCGGTACGCGGACGTCCGTCGGCCGTGGTTTCCACCAGCAGCGTGTCGCGTCCCATCCATTGGACGAAGGCGCGCGAACGCGGAACGCGGAAGCCGTCGGCGACGAAGCGCTTCTGCCCGAGGTCGAATTCGCGGATCTCGACCTCGTCGCCGCCGCCCGGCGACAGGCGCAGCAGGCAACGCGCGGTTTCCGCCAGGCAACTGTTGCCCAGATCGTAGGCCTGCAGTTCGAAGGCGATGCCTTCTTCGTCGCGCAGGCGCGCCACGTCCAGCACGGTCGTCCAGTCCGGCAACGGCGCACCTTCCGCGTCGCGGCCGGTGGTCTGCAGCAGGCCGTGGGGATGGGCTGCGTCCTTGAGGAAGCGCAGGGCGCGCGCGCCCAGCAGCACCACGTCCGGCTCGGCCGGGCGTGCCTTCAGCAGCGCATCGAGCTCCTTCCTGACGCTGGCATAGGCTGGCAGGCCGCGCAGCGCGGTGGTGGACGACTGCGTCGCTTGGCGTGCCCAGGCCAGGGCCTGTTCGCCGTGGGGTTGTTCCAGCCACTGGTCGTCGCTTCCGGCGGCGATGGCCGGAACCGCGATGGACGCGGTCGCGAGCATGGCCAGTTTCAGCATGTTCCTGATCATTCGTGTCTCTCCAGGGATGGCCGGGCAGCGGTAACGCATGCCCGGCCTGTGTGGATCAGTAGTCGTAGCGCAGCACGATGCCGAAGGTGCGCGGACGCAGGCGGTTGGCGACGCCCAGGGCGGTGCGTGCGTTGAGCGCGCCGTTGTCGTCGGTCAGGTTCTCGCCGTACAGGTAGCCGGACCAGCCGCTGGGCGACTCCAGGCCGATGCGGGCATTGGCCGAGGTGACCGCGTCGCCCGGCGTTCCGGCCGTCAATGCCGTCTCGCGCCGCGCGTCATGCACCACACCCACCCGGGCGATGCCCTTGAGCGTGTCGCCTACCGGCCAGTTGTAGGCCGCCGAGGCACTGAAACTGGACTTGGGCACGTTGTACACCGGCGTACCCTTGTGCAGCGGCGTGTCCTTGACGTCCTCGGCGTAGGTCGCATCGATCAGGCTGCCGCCCACCTGCAGCATCCACGAGGCGTTGGGCGTGTAGATCAGGTTCGCCTCCACGCCCTTGTTCTTGGTGCCCTTGGAGTTGGTCAGGCCGTTGATGCTGCTCGTGATCGGCACGCGTACCGCCACGTCCTTCCAGTCGCTGTAGAACAGCGCGCCTTCCAGCATCAGCCTGCCGTCGGCCAGCAGCGACTTGGCGCCCAGCTCATAGGTCAGGATGCTGTCCGGGGCGATGGTCGCCGGCAGCTCGACGCCATTGGCCTCGGCCAGCAGGATGGAGGTGATCGGTTGCAGCTGTCCGGAGCGGAAGCCGCGGGCGACGCTGGCATAGAGGGTGCTGTCCGCATTGGGCTTGAACGACAGCGCCAGGCGCGGGTTCCAGCTGTCGAACTTCGCATCCAGGGTTGAGGTGCGGCCGTCGGCTACCGATTCGGCATCCACGTCGTCCTTGAAATAGCGCAGGCCCGCGGTCAGCGACCAGGCCGGGTTGGGCAGCTTCAGCGTGGTCTCGCCGAACAGCGCGTAGGCGTCGTTGAACTGCACCGAGCGGCTGGGCGGCACGCCGCCGACGCTGGAGCGGTCGTGGCGGTCGGCCTTGCGCAGGTAGTAGCCCACGGTCCAGTCCAACGTGTGCTCGCCGGTCGAGGACCAGCGCAGTTCGTGGGTGCGTACGCCGATCTGGATGTTGCTCACGTAGGTCGTCGTCGGATTGAGCATGCCGTCGTTGGCATAGGTCAGGTCCGCGTCGGCGTAGGAGTAGAACAGCTGCGAGCCGTCGAAGGCGTAGCTGGTGGCGAAGCTGACCACGTCCCAGGTGTCGGTGTTGGCGTAGAAGGAATTGGTGGTGCGGTTGTCGAGCGCGCCGTTGCCGCCGCCGGGGGCGTCGGAGTCGTATTTCCAGTAGGCCAGGTCCATGTCCCAGCGTTCGGTGGGGGTGAAGCGCAGCTTGATGCGCTCGGTCTTGACCCGTTGCTCGTTGATGTCGCTGCGGCCTCTGCTGCCGTCTTTGCGGATCTCGTCGATCCAGCCGGAGAGCGATTCGTCGGTGACGGCGACGCGCGCGGCGAGTTTGTCCTTGAGCAGCGGGACGTTGAGCATGGCCTTGCCGCCCCAGCCGTTGCCGCCGTCGCGGGTGGTGGAGGCCGAGGCCTCGAAGGCGGCGCCGAAGGCATCCAGGTCGGGCTTGCGGGTCAGGGTGCGGACGGTGCCGCCCATGGAGCCTTCG